>JAHDBM010000033.1:23474-35245 GCA_020630395.1 Flavobacteriales bacterium | reverse complement strand
AAACATACTTTACCTGTCATATCGTATACCTCAATCAATATTTCTTGAGATTCTTCATTATTAAATCCTCTTATAGTTAACTCGTTACTTGCCGGATTTGGATACACATATAATTTAGCTGTTTTAGCATAAACCTTACTAACTGAAGAGACATCACGACCAGGATAAAAACAAGCTACTCCTCCTCTTCTATTTCCAAGAAACAACTCATGTTTACCGTCATTATTTATATCTACTACTGAAGTAGACAACTTGATTCCAACTTCTTCTTGTTTCACTACTGTATCTATAAAGGGAAACGAAGAAGTTAATAATAAACCTGGTGGAATTTCATATAAAAAAGCTTCTCCTGCTTCTCTACCACTTATTAAATACGTAATACCATTCTCACTGAAAATTTTAGGGGTGGAATACCCAATAACATTAATCTGCCCCATGAAATCAGTTATGGAATCAAAAGAATAGGTATTGCTATCTCCAATATTTTCATAATAATTTATATTCCCATTCCATTCCCCAATAATAAGGTCTAAGTCATTATCATGATCCACATCATATAATTGAGGAGTTGCATGGTGACCAACATCTATCACGTTAAGGTTATCATCTAACATTGGTAGTGATGAAAAATGAAAATTAGCAATATTCCCTATAGATGAAGTGTCTATGCCTAGATACAATACTCCTGTTGAATCTCCTATTAGCATGTCTTGGTCTCCATCTCCATCAATATCCCCAAAAGTTGGATGAAGATTTACACCTAAATAGGAAAGGTTTTGATAATCATTTGTTATAAAATTAAACTTTGGCTGACTGATTGATCCTATATTTTCAAATAATGATAATTTAGAAGTATACGACATAGTAGCCCTATTATAATATCCATAAGATGACACAACCATATCCGGTAATCCATCTTTGTTGTAATCAAAAAAAGAAATATTAGACTCTGTACCTAAATCAATTCCTTCCGATTGAATAAAATCATCTTGAACAAATGAAAAATTTGGTGCATTGTTAGCTCCTAAATTTTTATAATATACTAAGCTATTGGCATTTTCATTTAACTCTGTTATGTTAGGCGCGCACAATAAATCTTTCACTCCATCATTGTTTACATCTTCATAGTAGGGTGCTGGAAATATTGCTAGATCAACTGGGACATTATAAGATGGAAATGCTGTGTCTTGATAGGTGATTGAAGAATTTGAATTAACTGTTGTGCCTCCATTTTGAGCTAATACAATGTTATTAAACGATACATCTCCTATTAATAAATCTGCTATACCATCTTCATTGTTATCAAAAATTAACATGGCACTACCTGGATGTCTTCCATTTTCTGGTTGGTGAACTTGTTGAAAACACGTATCGAAAAGGGTTAATTTATTAGTTGAAATACCGTTTTCATTAAAATGTCCCCAGCAATTATTTTCCCAAACAAACTCCAAACTATCAGAATGCCCGTAATTCTCTACAGACATATTTTTATGATAATGAACATTACTACCCAATCCATTAAATACTAATACATCTAAATCTCCATCATTATCTACATCATCAATAGCAGGAATATCGGTTGCTAAAACCTGTAAATTAAAATATTTAGATGGGTCATAAGCTGATGTCCATGCTTGATAAGATATTACTAAAGGTTCGTAAAGATCGAATTCGAGTATACTACCTGTAGAAATGTTTTTATATACAGACATACCAACTGGATGCCAAGTAAAAATATCCTTTTTTCCATCACCATTAAAGTCTCTAAGTAAGACCCAATTGTACATTCTAGGGAAATTTCGTTCGTATAAGTAATCATAACTGTAATCAGGAATATTAGCTGTTCCATTATTGATAAACGTTAACGGCTTATTTCCATCTCTATCAAAAAGAAAAAGATCATCTTTTCCATCCATATTAACATCAATAGTAGAAACTTGAGGAGCATTAACACCACCAAACCAAGCCATTTGTAATTTCGCTCCATTTTTATGTACTTCTACTGTGTCATTTCTATGAAATGCAAGTTGAGACATTCCGTTAATGAATAGAAAAACAACAAAAAACACTATGACAACCAATCTCATAAAACAAAAATAACGCATTCCGTATTGGAATCATATTATTCATCTCTTTTTTACATGGAATGCACCAATTTACCCATGAAATGCATTTTTTAGTTCTTGAAACCTAATTCAAGCAGTTTAATGTAAACTTGACAGACAAATACCAACTAAATAATCCAAATCGTCAGTTAAAGTAGCATTGGTATAATATTGGTAGTAAAAAAAAGTATAATAATGTAAGCAATATCTTATCTGTATCGTTTTAGTAATAATATGAAGGATTAATGTAAATTAGTAGCTTAATGAGTAGTATAGTCGATCAAATAAAATATCAATATCAATCAGGTTCAATGAATCTAAAATTGATTATGATTAATGTGGGAGTTTTTGTTATCAGTCTTTTAGTTACTGTTATCGTAAAACTTTTTGCAGAATACTTTACTCTTGTAGACTATTTGGCTGTTCCCTCAGACTTTTGGATTATTCTTCAAAAACCTTGGACAGTATTAACTTACATGTTTTCTCATTCTATTGATGGTATTGGTCATTTATTTTGGAATATGATTTTGTTGTATTTTGCTGGAAATATTTTCCAAAGAACCTTAGGTGGAAAAAAACTATTAAGCACCTATTTACTTGGAGGTTTTGCTGGCTATTTATTGTTTGCGCTTGGTTATAACTTTTTACCTGCATTAGCTTCTCCAAATGTTAATGAAGTTTTGGTTGGAGCCTCAGCTGCCGTTACTGCAATTTTTGTGGCTATTGGTGTATACATGCCTAATTACGAAGTAAGATTTTTCTTTATCCCACAATCATTTAAACTAATTTATATCGTACTGTTTTTTGTGTTATTAGACTTTATTAGACTACAAACTAGTATAGGAGTAGTTGGTGGAAATACTGGAGGTTGGTTGGCTCATATTGGTGGTGCAATTTTTGGTTTTGCTTATGCTTCTCAATTAAAAAAAGGAAAAAATATTTCAAAATGGTTTGAACGATTTATTGATAACTTAGTTGGACTTTTTAAGAAGAAACCTAAAATGAAGGTTAAATACAAAAAGAACACGAATAGTAATCAGTCTAAACCTCCAAGAAATGATTACGATTACAATGAGAATAAAGTAGATAATCAACAAAAAATTGATGCCATTTTAGATAAAATCTCCAAATCTGGTTATGCTAGTTTATCAAAAAAAGAAAAAGACTTTCTTTTTAATCAGTCTAAAAATTAAATGCTTACATGACAATTAATTTTAGTAAATATCAAGGAACTGGAAATGATTTTGTTATTATTGATAATAGAAACCGTCTATTCCCCAAAGAAAATTTAAAATTAGTTAGTAAACTATGTGACCGTAAATTTGGTATAGGATCTGATGGCTTAATTCTCATTGAAAAGCATGACGAATTTGATTTTGAATTAGTTTATTTTAATGCTGATGGATCTAAAAGCTTTTGTGGAAACGGAAGTAGATGTGGTGTAGCTTTTGCAAAAAAAATCGGGTTAATTAATTCTTCGACAACTTTTCATGCAATAGATGGAGTACATCATGCAAAAATGAATGATCAAGTTGTTCATTTAAAAATGAATGATGTGAATGAAGTTGAGACTATAAACGATAACTATTTTTTAGATACTGGATCTCCTCATTACATTGTTTTTAATGATAATATTAAAGACATGGACATCATAAAAGATGCGCATAGCATACGATATAATGATCGTTTTAAAGAAAAAG
Organism: Flavobacteriales bacterium; assembly: GCA_020630395.1. Taxonomy (GTDB): domain Bacteria; phylum Bacteroidota; class Bacteroidia; order Flavobacteriales_D; family CAJJDF01; genus CATLPG01. Next base: position 31,440 of record JAHDBM010000033.1, on the reverse strand, counting down.
GAACGAATGTAAATTTTGTTGAAACAAATAATCATACTATTTCTATAAGAACATATGAAAGAGGTGTTGAAGACGAAACATTATCATGCGGTACTGGTGCCACTGCTGTAGGAATTAGCTCCTATTTACATCATAATATTAAGCCTCCAATAAAAATTAATGTAGAAGGTGGTGAGCTTACAATCGATTTTAACATAGTCGACAATGAGCATTTTAACAATATATGGCTAATTGGTCCTGCTACTCATGTTTTTGATGGCACAATTGATCTATAATGAGAAGCGACAATATATACTTAAGAACATTAGAGCCTGATGATGTAGACTTTTTATATGATTTAGAAAATGACACCTCTAATTGGTTAGTTAGCCAAACAAGAGTTCCTTTCTCTAAAAACATACTTAACCAATATATTCAATCGGCTCAAGATATCTATACTACTAACCAAATAAGGTTTGTAATCTGTTTAAATGATGACAATACACCTATTGGCAGTATCGACTTATTTGAATTTGACCCTATAAATGAACGAGTTGGTGTTGGTCTTGTTATATTAAAAGAATACAGGCAAAAAGGATTTGCCAATGAAGCGTTAAAACACGTTTTAAACTATTGTTTTACCACACTATTAGTACACAATGTTTTTTGTAACATTCTCTCTACTAACAAGCCTAGCATTTCTCTTTTTGAAAACAATGGATTCTATTTAATTGGCAAAAAAAACAGCTGGTACAAAACAACAAATGGCTGGGAAGATGAACTTATGTTCCAAATTAATAAAAGTAATTATATTGATTTAACAGACTAAACAGAGTGAGTGCTCTACAATACTTTAATAAGAAGCAGCAATTGATTAAGATGCAAACCTCTTTCTTCTAAAAGCAAATTGAAATCCCGCGAACACAAGAATGACAATAATTGGCAAACCAACATTTAACATTTGCCAAAAGCTCCTTTCTTTTTCAACTTTTTGCTTGTTAAGAGCTCTTACTGCAATAGTTTTACTTCTTAAATCTTTAATATCATCTATTCCTAATAAACTCTCTATAGCATTAGCAAAAAACTCTCTATTACCATACTTTAATCCTCTGTCTTGACGTTCATACATTTCTCTATCAAGTGGAAATGGCTGTTCTACCATTTTTCCTGATTCAGTCTCCCTCATTTGAACCTCATTACGAATAATATCTCCATCTGATATTACTAACATCTTATTTTTTAAGCTCTTGTCTTTATGACTAAGACTAGAGTTTTTTACAAAATTATCAGGTAATCGATTTCTAAAGTATGAAGGAAACTCACCTTCTAGCATTGCTGCCATTACTAGATTTGGTTTAGCTGCTGTTACGATATGATTAGGATCTAATGATATCATTTGATAATTGATCCTAACAGGAACATTATATTTAATAGTAGACTTTGAAGAGACAAGCAATGGTGTTTTCAAAACATTCTTAGTCTTTAAAAGATCAATAGAACTTGCATACTGAAGTTTTACAGGATCTACGTTATTAAATACAGGATGAGCAGTTGAGTCGGATGTTATTTTTGGATAATAATACCAAGGAAAAGCTCTTTGCCCTTGTTTAAAATAAATCTTTGCCGCATTAACATCAACTACTAAATCTTTGTTAATTCTAGCTCCATAAGTGAAAATTTGTTGATCCAACCGATTTAAATCTCTTTCTAAGCCAATAGTTTGTCCTCTTAATTTTAAACTATCTAAATTAACTTCCACTGGATCTACTAGCCAAGCTACTTTACCTCCGTTCATTATAAATTGATCGATAATGTATTGATCTTTATCTGGTATTGGCTGTGTTGGTTTAGCAATGACCAATGCATCTAAATCTTTTAGTGCTAGTAATTTCCCATTAATAGTAACATCTTCAACAATATGAAACTGCGCTAACTCGAACGTAGCATAGGCACGCTCAATTTCTTTTAGTTCTCCATGCCCTTGGAGAAACCCTATTCTTTTCCTCTCTGGATTTAAAGCTTTATATAGGCCATTAAGTAATTTAAATTCGAGATTTGTAATAACTGAATTAATAGATGCTGAGTTGATTCCATTAGGCCCAATCTCAACTGGATATGGACTTCCTTGAAGCAACTGAACAGGAACTACTTTATTATTTGGAGTACGTATCAGTAATCCTCCAAAAACAATCATATCTTTTTTTGTTCCATTGGATAAACTCGATATTATCGTAGGAAATAATCCTTGCTCTTGTAATTGTTTATATACTTCTGATTTTCTATCGTCATTTATTGATGGATCAACAAACTCATAATAAATATTGTCTCCTCCATAAGCCCTAAATTCATTTAACTTTTCTTTTACAGCCAATTGAAGCTTCCTCAATTCAGCAGGCAAATCTCCTTCTAAATATATTTCAAATCTTAATTCATCATTTAATAATGAATCATTTTCTAAAATTTCAATGGTTTTTGACGAAAGTGAATGAATTTTTTCTTCAGTTAAGTCTATTCTTCCAAATTTAAATGAGCTAATAAAATTTAATAGTATAGCGACTATCAAGACTAATAAAACCGTATATATTGATCTATTCCTTTTCATTTTACCAATTTCTACGTTTAAGGCTTGCCCAAGTAAAACTTAAAAAAACACTAATTACACTTAAAAAATATATTACATCTCTAGAATCTATAACTCCTCTTTGTATAGACGCATAGTGTTCATTAATCCCCATTTGCTTAAATACATATCCAACTTTACCCGAAGAAATATTATCTCCTATGAAATCAAACCCCAGGTATACAATAAAACACATGATAAGTGCAAACAAAAAAGACACTATTTGATTGGTTGTAATTGAAGATGCAAAAACTCCAATTGATAAAAATGTAGCTCCTAAAAAAAATAAGCCTATAAAAGAACCAATTGTTCCTCCTGTATCAACATTACCTACAGGGTTTCCTAATTGAATAATAGAATAATAATATATTAACGTAGGTAATAATGCGAAAATAATTAACACCAAACCTGCTAGGTATTTTGCCATAACAATATTAAAATCGGTTAGCGGCTTAGTCATTAATAGCTCAAGTGTTCGTAATCTTTTTTCCTCAGCAAACATCCTCATGGTTATGGCTGGTATTAGAAAAAGAAAAATTGCAGGACCATTAATGAATAAAAAATCTAGATTGGCATATCCACTATCCATAACATTAGTTACTCCAGGAAAAACCCACATAAACAACCCTATACCCAATAGAAATATAACGATCGTTATATATCCCACAATTGAGCTGAAAAAACTCGTTATTTCTTTAAATAAAAGTGCTTTCATAAATTATTGATTCCGTTTTTTCAAACGCATCAAAACAGAAAATATTCGATCAATATCATCATCCTTAACCACAAGTGTCATTTCGTTAGTTGTTGATATAATCTCAGATACATTAATATTTTCCCAAGAAACTTGTTTCATAATATAATAATATGAACCAGGAACATCAAAATTTGGCAACCTAACCGTAACAGAAGATAATTTTGTTTCCTTTTCTATAAGTGTTTCTTTGGCAAAGAATTTATCAACATATTTCTCCATGTTACTTCCTGTAACAACAGTTGTCTCATATACTCCTTGAGAAAAGGTACAAAATCCGTCAATCTCTTTACTCACCTTTTCCATCAATTTCATTTGGGCGTGAGATAAATTTGATGAATTCTTAAACGTATAATTATTTAAGTTACTTCTAATAATGATATCTCCTAAATTAGCTAGAAAGCGCATGATATTATCTGATACAGATGCAAACCCCTTAAACTCTAAACGGTTAATCGCCATCACAATAGCGCCACTCTTTACACTTTTACCTAATTCTCTTTCGATTTTTGGTTTAAGTTTTCTAGCCAAAGAAGAAATATTAATTAAATCTTCAGCAATAGATTCTTCTAAAAATGGTGAGGCACTTATCTCTCTTTCCACAATCTTGGAAATACTACTCATTTTTTCTCTTTTTTTATTTACACAAAAATAGAGGATTATTTGATAAAACCAATGAAGGTGTTACTTTTTTAACATTATTTATTCTTATCAAAAAATGCGATAGACTCAATATGAGATGTGTGAGGAAATTGATCGGCTAAACTAATCTTTTTAAACTCATATCCTGCATCTAATAACTCTTTAATGTCTCTACTTTGGGTAGCAGGATTGCATGACACATAAACAATTCTATCAGCCCCTAACTTGATAACTTTATTTAATGTTTTAGGTGTAATGCCGGCTCTAGGAGGATCTAATATTATCGTTTTGATTTTCCCCTCATATTCAGGATGTGCTAATAAAAATTTACCAACATCAGCTGCATAGAACTTAGCAGTTTCTACCTGGTTCTTTGTTGCATTCTCAATTGCATTCTCAATTGCCTCAGGCACAATATCTACTCCAATTACTTCACAATCGGTTAGTTTAGATATTAATTGACCTATTGTTCCTGTGCCACAAAAAAGATCCATTACTACATCACCTTTAGCATAAACCATATCTTCTACAACATAATCAATGACTTTTTGGTAAAGTTTTTCAGCACTTTTAGGATTCGTTTGAAAAAAGCTTTGCATGCTTACATCAAAAGACAAACTCAATAAAACTTCCTCAATTTTATTTTCTCCATATAAAACCTCATACGTATTATCGTCATTGCTAGAACGTTCTCCTAAACCATCATTAACCGTGTGCAATATTCCAGCAATACGATCTCCAAATAACCCTTTAAGAACATCTACAAATGCTTCTTTATCAAACTCATTTAAATTAGTAGCTGAAGTAGTCAAATTAATTAATAATTTATTGTTTGAATATGATTTCCTAACAGATAAATAACGGTAAAAACCAAACTTCTTAGGAGGGTGCCATGCTTGAAAACCAGTGCCCTGCAAATAAGAAGTTATTTCATGTAGTTTGTTTTCAAATTCTTTATCAAACATACCCGAATCCTTCTCTAAGTTCTCCACCATCCACCAAGTACCTCTTCTTTTTGAACCTAAAACAAAAGCATCATCTACCACTTCTTTTAAAGCTAAATCATATTGTATTTGACTAAAAGAATACTCCATCTTATTTCTGTAATGATAAATTAATGGAGATTCTAAATACTCATCAAATAAAGCATCTATATCGGTTATACTTCCTAGCCTTTTATATAATTCTAAGGTATTTCTTAACTTATACTCTCTTTGTTTTTCTATAGGTAAACGCATATAAGGCGCTCCTGAGATAGGTTGAAAATCTAATTCTTGTTCTAAATCTGATTGTTCTATGACATCAATAAGTTTACACTCAATAAAACTTTTTCGCTTCTTAAAAATTCTCGCAACCACTTTCTGACCAGGTATCGTATTAGGTACAAAAACAATCAAATCGCCTGAATCTGTTTTTAATTTACCTATTCCTTTCCCTCCAAATGCTAAATCTACAATCTCTAATTCTAGAATTGATCCTCTTTTTAATTTCATGCTTGTTATTTGATCTACAAATGTATGTAATCACCCCTAATTAAGAATAAAGATTCTCTCAATATTCTCAGAAACAACAATAGTTCACATTTGATTTGATTAAATTTTTAACTTTTTGTTAAAATTATTATATTCGATCTTGAATTAATAAGTATGAAAGTATTAAAATTTGGAGGAACTTCTCTTGGTTCTCCTGAAAGATTAAAAGGTATTGTAAATATTGTTAGAAAAGAAGAACAGGTTATTGTTGTACTTTCTGCCATGTCGGGTACTACCAATAAATTAGTAAGTATTTGTGAATCACTTCATGATGATAAACGTGATGATGCTAAGACAAAAATAAAAGAACTTTCAGATTTTTATAAACAATATGTTAATGATTTATTTACAACCGAATCTTATCAAAACCAAGGACATGAATTAGTTAATTCTCATCTTACATATATTGAATCTTTTACAGAAGACTTATTTACCATACATGAAGAAAAGGCTATATTAGCACAAGGAGAGCTTATATCTACTGCCCTTTTTCATCTATATCTTCAAGAAATTAATGAATCTTCTGCTTTAATATCTGCACTAGACTTTATGAGAATTGATAAAGATTTAGAACCAGATGCTTATTATATAAAACATAATTTAGAACGAGAACTTAAACCCCTATCCGACAAAAAAATAATTGTTACCCAAGGATATATATGCCGCAATGCTTTTGGAGAAATTGATAATTTGAAAAGAGGAGGAAGTGATTATTCTGCTACATTAATTGGAGCTGCTTTAGAAGTTGAAAACATAGAAATATGGACTGATATTGACGGGATGCATAACAATGATCCCAGAGTAGTCGAAAAAACATACTCTATTCATCATCTATCTTATGACGAAGCAGCAGAGTTAGCCTATTTTGGAGCAAAAATTCTACATCCAGCAAGCGTATACCCTGCTCAACTAAAAGGCATTCCTATTAAATTAAAAAATACGTTAAATCCTAGTCTAGAAGGCACTACTATTGATGCCAATAATCAAAATAGAAAATTCACAGCAGTAGCTGCAAAGGATAACATTACTGCCATTAGCATAAAATCGGGCAGAATGCTATTGGCTTATGGATTTTTAAGAAAAGTATTCGAAATATTTGAACGTTATAAAACACCAATTGATGTTATTACTACTTCAGAAGTTGCTGTATCCATTACAATAGATGATGATACAAATATTCGAGGTATATATGAAGAACTTAGGCTGCTTGGACAGGTAGAAATTGAAAAAAATCTATCTATAGTTTGTGTAGTTGGCACATTCTCTAAAAAAGAAAAAGGTGACGGCACGATACTTTTTGATACACTAAAAAACATTCCTATTCGAATGGTTTCTTATGGAGGAAGCGAAAATAATATTTCTTTTATTATTGAAAGTGAATATAAAACGCAAGCGCTACAAGATTTAAACAAAGGCTTATTTAATCTATAAATCTAAACCAATGGAAAACACTATAGAAACGCCATACTACCAATACGATTTAGATGTATTAGACCAAACGCTAAAAAAACTTACAACCGAATCTTCTAAATACAATTATCATGTTCATTATGCATTAAAAGCGAATACAAACAATCCTATTCTTGAAAAAATAAAAGAACATGGGCTTGGAGCTGATTGTGTAAGTGGTAATGAAGTAAAAAAAGCAATAGAAGTAGGATTTTCTCCTAATGATGTCGTTTTTGCTGGAGTAGGTAAATCGGATAAGGAAATTAATGACGCATTAGATCATCATATTTTTTGCTTTAATTGCGAATCTATTCAAGAAATTGAAGTAATAAATCTGTTAGCTAGTAAGAAAAATAAAATAGCCGAAATTGCATTAAGAATTAACCCTAATGTTAATGCAAATACTCATAAATATATCACAACTGGCTTAGAAGAAAACAAATTTGGGATTAACTCTTGGGAGCTTGACTTTATAGTTGGAAAATTAAGTGAATTAAAACACATTAAACTTATTGGCATTCACTTTCATATTGGTTCACAAATAAATGATTTAGCACCATTTAAAAACCTTTGCACTCGTGTTAATGAGTTGAACAAATGGTTTATGGATAGAAATATCTTTTTACCAAATATTAACCTAGGTGGAGGTTTAGGAATTGATTATACAAATCCTACTGAAAATCCCATACCTGATTTTGAAGCGTTCTTTAAACTGTTTAATGACTTTTTAGAACCTTACAAAAATCAAAAAATACATTTTGAATTAGGCAGATCTATCGTAGGTAATTGTGGATCACTTATAGCTAAAGTTTTATATGTAAAACAAGGAATTAAAACCAATTTCGCCATCATAGATGCCGGTATGACTGAATTAATTAGACCCGCTCTTTACCAAGCCATTCATAAAATTGAAAACTTATCTAATAAAGATAGTTATACCGAATTTTATGATGTAGTTGGTCCAATTTGTGAATCATCTGATTGTTTTGG
>JAHDBM010000033.1:11628-23374 GCA_020630395.1 Flavobacteriales bacterium | reverse complement strand
ACCCTTCTCCACCTCTTTAATAAAAGCATCAATAATATTAATGGTGGTTCTAGGATGTATCATATAAAACAGATGCTCTTTAAAAGCATCTTTTTCAGCATAATTGGTTACGTCCATAATTTGAACATTACTGGTAGCTTCGTATATAGCTGGCATAAACCTTGCTATAGGGTCGGTATCACTCTTTAATACTAATGTAGGAATTTGTTGTTTTTCAAAACCGTCTAAATAAACTAATCTTCTAAGTTTTTTAGTTTCCTTAAGCACTGATTGAATCTGTATGATGAATATCTTAAACGGTAGTCTGTTTAGGGTATGTTCTAATGGCACTCTATTTAATTCAGGAATAGTATCTAAACTAACAATTACACTTAACACTCTTTCTTTAATTGCTCTCCAAATTCTACTCCTAATTCTAGAGTCAGTTTTAATTAACCAATCAAATAAATAGATACCTGTAGTAGCAACCGATTTTTTTGTTTGCGCTTTCATTACATTTTTTGCCACCTCAAAAACAGCCTTATCAGCAATTGAAATTTTGGATTTAAGGACTACTTTATCAATAAAATTAATAGATGCATGTTTTGCTTCTTGACCAAAAAATGGATTTGCTGCAATTCTACCCTTTAAATATTTACGAATACCGGGTAATTCTTCCATGTAATCGTTCATCATTAATAAATAATTGTTTGCTATTGAATGATCAAATATATACACATCATGACCAAGTTTACCGAAAAAATTTACCACATGATTAATATTTTTCACCACAAATTTGGAATAATCTTTTGGAGGTAAATCATTAGGAATAGTTCCATAATGCATAGCTGCAGCTATGTATTTATTTGCAGGCAAAAAAGCAAGTAACCCATCAAATGTATTAAGCCCTAAAAACCCATGAATCATCAATACAACTGGTAATTTCTTTTTACGATTTGGATTAAAGGGGACAGACATATCTACTTTAATAGTAGAAATTCCATATTTAGTTCTTCTTCTTACAATTTCTTGAGGCCAAGTAAGTGCATGATCATCAATGTAAACCGTCATACGATTTTCAACATTATCAATAAACCTTAAAAAACTCGGGCTTTCATTAGCTGTACTCCACTTATAATACAACCATGCTAGGGCTCTTCTTTTATCAGCCTTTGTTACTAAAAACGCTATTTTTCTAGATTTCTTTAAAAAATATGGAGTGTATGTTAGTTCTGGCTCTCTAGTATCTTCTACAACAACTGCAATTTTATCAGATTCAAAAGCCTCTGACCTTCTTGTTATACCAGCTACTAAACCTTTTGGATCTGATGCTAAAAACACATAATCTAATCCATCTTTATTGTGTTTAGCCAGATATGAGCCTAGCCATCTATTAAGTCCGTTTTTATAATTTACTAGATTATCACGCTCTAAACTTCTACCTATTATTTGGTTTTTTTCAATCTTACCAGATGAAATGAGCTCTTTTAAAAAAGTAGTTGCATCTGTAACATCAACTAACCCCCTCTGCTTTGTGAGTTTAGAATTAATACAGGTGTAACGAATTAAATCTGGCCTTATTAATTTTTTATAATGATCTAAAATATACTGGTATACACCTGAAGGAGACTGTCCATGCGACAATCCCACCAGCAATTCTTCTCCACTTTTTGTCTCTTCATTAGCATATGCTATAAAATCTTCCCCTACTGCTTCATCAAATTCAATTTTAGTTAAACAATAAGTTGTTTTAGGAGATCCATATGCTGCATCTTCCCTAGTTAATTTTACTCTGTATGCATCAAGCGTTTTTTCCATAAAAAATCAATCTTCACTTATAAAATTATAGTGAAAATATAGCACTAAATATCAATTTAAAAAATTATCTCGTGCTTTTTAAATTCCTCTCATTAAAAGATTAAGATAACTCCCTTGATAAATAAGAAACTATTCATTTTTCTTTTTACCTTTGCAAAAAGTTTTTACCATGATTTCTACAGCAAACCTATCCTTACAATACGGAAAAAGAATACTATTTGATGACGTAAACATCAAATTTACTACAGGAAACTGCTATGGTGTTATCGGAGCTAATGGTGCTGGAAAGTCTACTTTTCTAAAAATATTAGCAGGAGAAATTGATCCTAACTCTGGTCAAGTTATACTAGAAAAAGGAAAGAGAATGGCTGTTTTAAAGCAAAATCACTTCGAATATGATGAGTGCACAGTTTTAAATACTGTACTAATGGGACATGAAACGCTATGGAAAAACATGAAAGCCCGTGAAGAAATTTATGCTAAAGAAGATTTTTCGGATGAAGATGGAATAAAAGCAGCTGAATTAGAAGGCGAATTTGCCGAAATGGATGGATGGAATGCAGAACCAGATGCAGCAGCTTTATTAAGTGGAGTAAATATACCTGAAGACAAACATTACATGTTAATGAAAGATATGACAGGTAGTGAAAAAGTGAAAATTTTATTAACTCAAGCATTATTTGGTAATCCCGACATTCTTATTCTTGATGAACCAACCAATGATTTAGATATTCACACTATAAGTTGGCTAGAAGACTTTTTATTAGACTTTCAAAATACAGTAATTGTAGTGTCTCACGACAGACACTTTTTAGATACTGTTTGTACTCATATTGCCGATATCGACTTTAGTAAAATAAACTTATTTACCGGAAATTATAGTTTTTGGTATGAATCTAGTCAATTAGCACTGAGACAAAGATCCAATGCAAACAAAAAAGCTGAAGACAAGAAAAAAGAACTTCAAGAGTTTATTGCTCGATTTAGCGCAAATGCATCTAAAGCGAAGCAAGCTACTAGTCGTCAAAAATTATTAGATAAAATTAATGTTGAAGAAATAAAGCCTTCAAGTAGAAAATACCCTGCTATTATTTTTGATCAGAGTAGAGATGCTGGGGATAAAATCTTAGAAGCATTTGACATTTCTAAATCGTTAAATGGAGAATTATTGTTTAAAGACTTTAATATCAATATCAACAGAGGCGATAAAATAGCATTTACAGGGAAAAATGCCCTTGCTATAACTACATTATTAAAAGTCCTAGCCAATGAAATAGAACCAGATTCTGGTGAATTAAAATATGGACAAACTATCACACACTCTTATTTGCCAAATGAAAATGCTGAATACTTTAAATCTAATGACAACTTAGTAGATTGGCTAAGACAATACAGTGAAGAAAAGGATGAAGTATTTATTAGAGGTTTTTTAGGTAAAATGCTATTTACTGGAGAAGAAGTATTAAAACAATGTAATGTTTTATCAGGTGGAGAAAAAGTAAGGTGTATGTTATCTAGAATGATGCTTATGCAAGGAAATCTACTTATTCTAGATGAACCAACTAACCACCTTGATCTTGAATCAATCCAAGCGTTAAACAACTCTTTAATTAACTTTAAAGGAACCATCTTATTCACTTCTCATGACCATACATTTGTTCAAACTGTTGCAAATAGAATTGTAGAAATTTCTCCTAATGGTATGATAGATAAACTTACCACTTATGATGAATACCTTGCAAGTGATAAAATTGCTCAGCAAAGAGAAGCATTGCACGCATAATATTGGTTACTGTAATACTTAACAAAAATAGAAGATAAGATTTTTTCCTTAAGGGCTATTTTGTTGATAAAAATGAGCAACCTTTGTTGTGCTTGTCCCGTATTAAGGATAATATAAAAACTATCATTATTCAGTGCTAAAAAAGCTACTATTTATTCTTATTGTTTTACAAAGCAGTTTAGCTTTCACACAAGCATTGCCTACATTTAACATGAAAGATACTACCATTGACGATTGTGATGGGATATTAAAAGATAGTGATGATGAATTTGGTGGTAGGTATGCCGCTAATGAAAATTTTATTTTTACCATATGTCCAGGTCCTGGTGGTCAGATAATTTTTGATTTTAGTTTTTTAATGCTTGAACCCGTTTATGATAGCATTAGGATATATGATGGAGCTGATACTAATGGAATATTTTTAGGCGGTTGGACAGGACAACCCACTACTACTCCAACACTAATTGCAAGTAGTGGATGTATTACCATTCACTTTACATCTGATGGGACACTACAATTAAATGGATGGGAAGCTACATGGCAAACTGTTGCACCACCCGTTATCCCTCCAGTGATGACTACAGCTACAACCTCCCCTCCTACTTGTGACTCTTCTTCATTTATTATTGATTTTGATAAAAACGTTCATTGTGATTCCCTATATGCTTCAGCTTTTATATTAACTGGAGCTAATGCACCAACTATTACTAATGTAGCTCCAATAAATTGCTCTTCAGATAGTACAACCTCAGCAAGAATAACACTTGCAACTCCTATTTTATACAACTGTAACTACACCTTAGATTTTAATCTTAATATTTTAGATATATGCGATAGCTTATGGCAGTTCGTATTAACAGATAATTTTAGCATTACGAATTGTAAAATTCCTTATCAAATGCCACCAAACGATACTATTTGCATAGGCAATTGTGGATCTGTAGAAGTCCTTCCTGTACCAGGTTGCTCTCCACTAACATATTTATGGGATAATGGGTTATCTGCTACTGCTGGTCCTCATGTAGTTTGTCCAACTACAACTACTACTTATAGAGTTACAATTACCGAAACAACAACTGGAAATATAGCCAATGATTCTATTACAATATTCGTACAAGACTCAATAAACACGAATATTACAATGAGCTTAAGCAATGGTAATGGACCTCAATGTGGAAGTAATCTAATGAATGTTGTATTTACTCCTAGCATATCCTGTAATTTACTAGACTCTGGATATTTTGATTTTATTAGTGGGGGCATAGCACCTACTGTTACAAATATGGCTGCATTAAATTGCACAAATGGACTTTTAGACTCAGTTCAACTTACTTTATCTGCTCCATTTTCAGGAAATTGTAATTACACCATTAATTACAATTGGAACTTTACACACCAATGCACAGGACCTCAAAGTTTTGTTTATACTGATAGTTTTGCTATTACTGGCTGTCCATTATACGGAACAATTAATGCTCCCGATACAATCTGTGAGAATAGTTGTGATAGCATAGGAATGGTTATTAATGGATGCTCAACTTATGATTATGTTTGGAGTAACGGATGGCCAAATGCACCAGGTCCTTTTCAAATATGCCCAACTGGAGATACAACAATTTATGTTACTGTTACAGAAAATCCTTCTGGCCTAACCTATACTGACAGTGTAACAATAACTGTTATTCCTCTTGGAATAGATTTGTCTTATACATTCGATCCTTTAGTAAATCTAAATTGTCAATCAGACTCAATAGTCGTTTTATTCAATACCCCTGTTAATTGTAACTCTATAGATGATAGTAGTTTTACAATAAGCGGAGGAAATACAGCTCCAAACGTTACCAATGTTTATCCTACCAACTGTATTTCAGGCCAAACGAACAGAGTAGTCATTAAACTTGATGCTTCTTTCACTTACAATTGTAAATACTTACTAAACTTTAAGTTAGACACAGTAGATTGGTGTGGTGATACTGTAAAAGTAACAAATGAAGACACACTTTTTATACTTGATTGTCCATTAGATTATAGATTAGCTTACACACAAGAGTTATGTAAAGATTTATGTACATATGTTAGAGTTGATCAGTACGAATCTTGTTTTGGCTACAGTTTTAATTGGAGTAATGGATGGCCAGATACCAATGGAATGGTTATTTGCCCTGATGCTGATACCACTTGGTATGTAACCATTACCGAAAATGTAACAGGGATTACTGTACAAGACTCTGTAATTATTAGAATTGACAGCTCCTTTAACAATTTTAATATGCTATTAGATTCCTCAACCTATATTCCAGCATGTGACTCTCTAATATTACAAGTTAAATTTACAAATCCTGTTCATTGTGATTCTATATACACATCTGCTTTTCAATTAAGAGGTGTAGGTGCACCTAATATCCCAATCGCTAATATAACTCCTATAAATTGTAATTTAGATAGTGCTTTAGGGGCAACTATAACACTTTCTACTCCTCTTGTATTTGGAACTGATTATAGATTATACTTTTTTGTTAATGGAAATGATTGTGCCACTAACAAAAATATTCGCAACATAAGAATTGAACCTCACGCTTCAGATTTTTCAGTTAGTGACACCTGCTATTATGCTCAGACTAACTTTAATGTTGTAATTGATTCGTTAGGAGATTTAGATTCTGTTATATGGAATTTTGATGATCCAACTTCTGGCAATAATTCATCAACAGCATTATCAGTAACACACGAGTTCTCAACTCCTGGAGATTATGATGTTACTTTGTATGCATTTTTTGCATGCGAAATTGACACTATTATTAAAACAATTACAATTTCTCCTCCTTTAGTAGTTGATATAGCAGGAAGATTAACAGTTTGCTCGGGTGTAACAACAACTCTTGATGCAGGAGTATTTAATACTTACCAATGGTCAACTGGAGATATAACACAAACAACTACTATTTCAGCTCCAACTAGTTATTCTGTTATTGTTTCTGATGGTAGTGGTTGTAGAACAGGTCGAGATACCGTAACTGTGACTCATATTCCCGATTTAACACCAGCTATTGCAGGACCTACATCCTATTGCCCTGGAACTGGAACTACTTTGGATGCAGGTGTTTTTGATTCCTACTTATGGAGTACAGGAGGAACAACACAAACTATGTATACCAATACACCCGGAACATATTCGGTAATTGTTTATGACACTCTAGGTTGCCCTGGTTACGATACAGCCATAGTTCAGTTAGGCTCTAACCTTCCCACACAAATTACTGGTGTAAAGAATCTTTGTCCTGGAACAACAACTATACTAGATGCAGGTAATGACTACGTTTTATACCAATGGAGCACTGGAGATACTATTCAAGCATTAGCTGATATGGGAGTAGGCACCTATTTTGTTTATGTAAAAGATTCTATTGGGTGCTCTGGTTATGATACAATTACCGTTAACATGTATCCCAAAGCCGATCTATCTATTACAGGCGACACAATATTTTGCTTAGGATATTTTGGCACCTTAAATGCTACAGTTGGATACAATGGGTACACTTGGAATGATGGTAGCAGAAGCACATCATTAACAGTTTCTAAAGAAGGCCTATACTCTGTAAGGGTACTAGATCAAAATGTTTGTTGGGCCTATGATACCGTATTTGTTACAACAGATACCTGTATTGATACTTGCAATGTTATTATCCCAAATGCATTTACACCTAACGAAGATGGCGTTAATGATACGTTTGGACCAACTGTTAGTAAGTGTGAATTCGAATCATTTGACATGAAAATATTTGATAGATGGGGAATACTTATTTTCGAAACCGATAATGTTGAAACCCCATGGGATGGAAATTATAAAGAAAGCATAGTAGAAAATGATATGTATGTGTGGCAAATTACCTATAAATCCATAAATGATCCAAGAACCAAAACTAGAATGGGGCATGTGTCGGTCATAAAATAACTGCTTTAAACAGCTAACAATTAGTTATTAAAAACATAAAAAAGTGTTAATGTATAATAAATTACAAATGAATTTGTTAGCTTCAAATAATTATTAACTGTCACATTATGAAAAATAATATACTTTATGTTATCGCTTGCACCCTTATATTAGGATCATGTGCTAAAGAAGAATCAGAAAATGTTAACCAAGATACTATTTATAGTATTTATGAATTGTGGTATAATTCTGATTTAGATAAAACGACAGCCCAAGCTACTTTTCGTTTTGGTGGACCAACAGGAACTTTATTAGATCTTAATTCTCCTGCTATTTCTAAATTTAACAATGATGAGTTATTATATAATTCTCTTTTAGGAACACATAAAAAAGAATATGCTGGATTTACTTCTTCAGGAACCTTTACTTATACCGATCTAGACAATAATACTTTCACTAATAGTACTCCTATTATTGACAACATTGCTTTTCCTACAGTAGATACTATTAGTAACACTGGAGCTTACACGTTTACGTGGGTAGGGAATCCTGTTGCTACCGGAGAAACAATTTCATTAACTATTGACGGAACTCAACAAGGAAATTTTGAAGTATTTTCAACTATTGTAAATGGTAATACACAAATAGTTTTAGATGCAAATAAATTACAAGCTGTTGGTGTTGGTGATGCTACGTGTACACTAAGAAGATCTTTTAATAAATCTTCTATTGATGAGGCTACATCTAAAGGAGGAAGAATGGCATTATGGTATACAACTACTAAAACGATTTATATTAAAAATTAAATAGTTATTTAGAGACAATTTTAAAGGGAATCAATTAATTAGATTCCCTTTTTTAATTGATAGGCCTAACATAAATACCCCATTTATGTTTTACCGATAGGTATCTTATTAGTAAAACAATTAAAGCACAAATTATCATAGTTAATGACTCCCATGGTATTACTTTACTCAATAATATAAATGAAACACCTCCAGCAAAACAAGCTGTTGCATATATTTCCTTTCTAAATATCAAAGGAACTTTATTCGCTAAGACATCACGTATAACTCCGCCAAAAGTAGCTGATACTACACCCATTAAAATGGAAATTAACACAGATAAATTAGCATCTAGCCCTTTTTGAGTTCCCAGGATGGTAAATAAAGCTATTCCAAGCGAATCGAATAGGAAAAAGCTTCTTCTTAGTTTAGCTATGTACTTTCTAGCTAAAAAACATATTGGTATTGCTAATAATACCAAATACAAAAAATTATTGTCTTGCATCCACCCTACTGGAGTATTCCCCATTAATAAATCTCTTAATGTACCGCCTCCTAAAGCAGTAACAAAACCTAAAATTATAACTCCAACAAAATCCATTTTTTCTTCTATAGCCGCTAGCATTCCACTAATGGCAAACACTAATGTTCCAAACAACTCGAAAAAATAAATTGAATTCATAATTTTGAAGCTTTATAGTACTCCCAAATATTTATGCGTTTGAAGTGAAATATTCCATTTAGGATATTCTTTTATATAATCTACTATATACATCCCCATTTCATCATTCTTACTCCATTCTGGTTGAAAATAAAGTTTACAGGCATCAGGAACTTGATGCGCATATTCTTCTCCCCATTTAAAATCGTGATTATTAAACACAATTACTTTTAATTCATGAGCAGATTTAACAACACTTTTTAATGGAGCCTTAAATTTTTTTGGCGATAGACAAACCCAATCAAATGTACCCATTAGCTCATAAGCTCCAGATGTCTCTATGGCAACATAAATTCCTAAACTTGCTAATTCCTTGGTTAGAATCGTTAAATCATACATTGCAGGCTCTCCACCCGTTATAACAACAAATTCAGTACCCGATTTTTTAACTTCCTCTATTAAAAAATCAACTGTTTTTACTTCATGATCGTTTCTATCCCAACTTTCTTTTACATCACACCAAACACACCCCACATCACATCCTGCAATTCGAATAAAAAAAGCAGGTCTACCACTATGATACCCCTCTCCTTGAATAGAATAAAAATATTCCATTATAGGAAGATGAGTTCCTTTTTTAATTTCTTGTTCCAATTCTGCAGTGATCATTGATCAAAAGTATATAAAATATTGGGGGTTACACAAGCATTAAGCTTAATATCTAACTCATGAACATCACTAACACCCTCTTCTTCTACCTCAAAGAAACTTAATCCTATTTTTAGTGCTTTGGGATTGAGCTGACTCAAAAAGCGATCATAAAATCCTTTCCCATATCCCACTCGATATCCTTTTTTATCAAAAGCTAATAATGGAATTAGTACCACATCTATTTTATCTGGTGTTATTTCTTCCCCTCCAACAGGTTCGGGAATACCCCATTCACTTGTTTCAATAGCTACTTCGTTAGTAAGTAATATATGAGTCATTTTAAATCGGTCAAAATCAGAACGAGAGACTACTACCTGTCCTATACTCATTAACCGATCTACAGTTAGCCAAGTGTTTATTTCATTTTTATCAAAAATGGGCAGGAAAACGTGTACTTTTTTATCGGATAAATCAAAAGAGTTTATCAACAAATCAGATATATCAAGACTATACTCACTTATTTGTTCGGGGGTTAATTGATATCTTCTATTTTTATATTTTTTCCTGAGTTCTACTTTTTTCACAAATAATAATTTAAGTAATCTTATTACTTAGCTTCTAAAGCTAACGACAACAATGAATTTAACAATGCTTGATAACTCTGTTTTGTGTGTTCCACATCTATATCTTCAAACTCATCAATATGAGTTACAATATATTGAGCTATTTGTCTAATGTCCTTAAAAGAATGATTTAAACCTTTTCCTTCATGTTCAATCCTAAAACTTAAAACATTACACAACCAATCTATGTCTCCATATTCATCAGCTCTAGCTACTGGAGTTTTTAAATACGCTAATGCCACAGGCAAATAATATTGAAAAGCCTTATTTCCCATCCACATAAAATCCTCACCATAAATACCGCCTTTACTCACAAACATGGCTAAAACATCTTCTCTAGATTTTCCATAAAAGTTCTTTTCAGCTTCTTTTTCATCAAGAGAATCATGTAAATTTATTTCTTCTCGAGTTGGTAAATTCATGATATGAGTAATATTACATTCCAGGCATTAAACCAGCAGATGCTGCTTTCATTTCAGATTCGTTAACTTTTTCGGCACTTTCTAATGCTTTATTGAATGCTATAATTAACAAGTCTTCTAGTTCTTCTTTATCAAAAGATGCTAACTCCTCATGAATATCAATTGCCTTAACAGCTCTGTTACCAGTTACGGTAACTTTAATTTTTCCTCCGGCTGCTTCTCCATCTACAAGTATGGTATCTAGTCTAGCTTTCGTTTCTTCTACTTTTTGCTGCATTTCCTGCAACTTCTGCATCATATTTCCTCCAAACATACTTATTTATTTTGCTGGTAAAACTTTAGTTGAAACCTCTCCAAAACCTATTCTTACACCCTCTTTTTCAGTATAACCTCTCATAATAACGGTATCTCCATCATGAATAAATTTTCGCTCCGATCCATCAGGCATTTTAAAAGGCTTTGTTCCTTTCCATGAAATTTCCAACATAGAACCATATTCACCTTCGTTAGGACCGCTAATTGTACCTGAACCCATCATGTCACCACATCTAATATTACATCCATTTACAGTATGGTGAGCTAACTGTTGGTTCATATTCCAATACATGTGTTTAAAGTTCGATTTACAAACCGAAACTTCATCTTTTCCTTCTGGTTTAATTAAAACCTCCAAAGCAACATCTAAATGTTTATCTCCTTCGTATTCTAAATAAGGTAATACTTTTGGCTCTTGAACAGGCCCTGAAGTTCTAAATGGCTCTAATGCATCTAAAGTTACTACCCAACACGATATAGATGAAGCAAAATTCTTTCCGAGAAATGGACCAAGTGGTACATACTCCCAGCCTTGAATATCTCTAGCCGACCAATCATTAAATAAAACCACTCCAAAAATGTAATCATCAGCTTCTTTGGTAGATATTGAATCCCCCAGAGGTTTACCATCAAATGTTATAAATCCAGTTTCTAATTCAAAATCTAATAATTTGCTTTCTCCAAAAACAGGAACTTCTTCTGTTGGTGGTTTCTTTTGTCCTTTGGGCCTGTGAATTGCTTTACCAGAAGGTATAATGGAAGATGATCTACCATGATA
>JAHDBM010000033.1:0-11528 GCA_020630395.1 Flavobacteriales bacterium | reverse complement strand
TGGGCCTGTGAATTGCTTTACCAGAAGGTATAATGGAAGATGATCTACCATGATACCCTACCGGAATATGCTTCCAGTTAGGTAATAATGCATTATTTGGATCTCTAAATAAACAACCAACATTATAAGCGTGTTGTTCACTTGAGTAAAAATCTGTGTAATCACCAATAGATACCGGCAATAACATGGTTACTTCATCCTGCTTATAAAAAACTTGATTAACATAATTCTCATTTCCCTGCAACTCACTGTTACCAACTTCTAATAAATCAGATAATCTATTTCTCAAATCTCTTACAGATTGCTTTCCATGCCTCATCATAGCGTTAAGCGTATCAGTTTCAAAATCTGATAATTCAAATGGTAATTCACTTAAAAAATCATAATCATATAATTCTTTTAAATCCAATATTTTATTTCCTATTGCTACTCCAACTCTAGGTTGAGATTCATTATTAGGAATAAAAACACCAAATGGTAAATTTTGAATTGGAAAATCAGAACCTTTAGGGATATCAACCCATGATACTAATGAAGGATTATTTGCTTTAATCATGATCTTTTATGTGGTTTTAGATAAAATTACAAAAAGTAATAAAGACTACTCAATTATTCTCTCAATAAATTGTTTAACTAATTTTTAGTTTTAATTAAACAAAATTTGTAATTTCATGTATTACAAATAAATAAAAATGAAGAATATCTTAATAATAGGAGTTAATTCTACTATTGGAACTCAAATATTTAACCTCCTTAATTCTAAAGAGGGTTATAATATTTATACTACTTCTAGAAATGAATTTGATAAAAATAATTCAAAACATACTATCCTAACGCCTCAAACCGACACACTCAACACTGATTTACTACCAGATGATATTCATGAATTATATTATTTACCAGGGTCAATAAACCTAAAACCATTTGGATCACTTAAACCTGAAGATTATCTAATGGATTTTAATATTAATGTGATGGGATTAATTAATGTATTAAAAGCTACTATTAAAGCACTAAAGAAAGGTAATGGAGCTGTTTTAGCATTTAGTTCTGTAGCAGCATCACTAGGGTTGCAATATCATGCTTCTGTTTCAACTAGTAAAGCAGCTCTTGAAGGGTTCATAAAAGCTATGGCATCTGAATATGCGGAAAAAGTGAGATTTAATGCTTTGGCAATATCACTAAGTAATACAAAAATGGCAGAGAAGCTTCTAAACTCAGAAAAAAAAACTGAACTAGCCGAAAATAGAAATCCATTAAAACAAATCGGTAATCCATCTAAAATTGCACAATTCTCAACAGTTATAAATAGCGAAACTTGCGACTGGCTCACAGGAGAAATTATTCAATTTGATGGTGGAATGAAAAACTTAAAAGTATTTTAATATGAAAGTTTCAGAAAATAAATATAGTATACATCAAGTAGAAGTGTTATCGGACATTAAAGCTCATACGCTTCGTATTTGGGAAAAAAGATATGGTATAATAGAACCAAAACGAACAGAATCTAACTTTAGGTATTTTGATGAAGATGATTTAAAAAAGATCCTTAATATATCTTACCTAAATAAAAATGGCATTAAAATATCTAAAATATCCAAGTTAACTGATCAAGAAATCGCAAACCAAGTTTTAGATACCTACAATCACTCGAAAGGTGACCCAGAAATAATGCAACTTTTAGCTGCTGCATTAATGACTTATGATTTAAGATCTTTCGAGCAAATTTTTGATGACTATTTAAATGTAAAATCATTTGAAGAATGTATTAACGAAGTTATTTATCCTTTCTTTGAAAAAATTGGAATTCTATGGCAAACTGATAAAATTTGTCCCGCACAAGAACATTTATTTTCTCATTTTATTAAACTTAAAATCACTTCAGAAATTGAACTCATCAAAGCCAAACCCACAAAAGACAAAATATTATTGTTTTTACGAGAAAATGAATATCATGAATTAGGGTTGCTAGTTTATCATTATGCGTTAAAGAAAAAAGGATACGAAGTATTTAATTTGGGACAGTCAGTTCCATTTGAGAACTTAGAAAGGGTTTTAGAAAATATTCAGCCAACTCATGTTTTAACAGCTTTTGTTGCTTACCTAGAAAAAGACTCATTTAACGATTATCTTAAAGACTTAAAAGGAATTTTTCCTGGTGAATTATTATTCGTGTTTGGTAATTTAGATTTTTTAGAAGAACATAATGTGGGAGATAGTTATACTATCATCAAAAATCTAAAGCACTTAAATCAAACATTTTAATATTTTTTGTTTAAATTTGAATATGATTTTGTTAAACAAAATAAAAGTTGCTTTTTGGCTCATTATCGTAATGAACTCACTTGCTTTTACGGATTATCCAACCAGTGCTAAACTTAAAACATTAAGGAAAAGTTTTATCGCTATAGAAGGTAATGGTCAGAAAGCAAAAACAGTTTACCAAGCATTTATTAAGTTAAACGATACTTCAAATACAGTATTAGCATATGCTGGTACTTTAGAAGCAATATTAGCTAATGAACAATCAAATCCATTTAGTAAACTTAGCTGGTTTAACAAAGGAAAAAAGAAGATTGAAAAAGCTATTAAAAATGAGCCCAATAACCCTGAGTTACGTTTTTTAAGATTAACCGTACAACAAAATGCTCCAAGTTTTTTATTTTATAATTCTTCTATACAAGATGATATAGATTTTATATTAAACCACTTAAAAATACTGGATGAATTAAATCTTAAAAAAGATGTCGAGCTATTTTTAATGAAAGAATGTTCTCTATCTGAGCATCAAAAGCAAAAGCTGAAATAAACTAATATTGACACAAGAATACAGCATATTCTGGTTTAAACGAGACCTAAGAATACAGGATAACCCTGCTCTTATAAATGCAATTAAGCATGGGCTAAAAGTTATACCTATATATATTTTTGAACCAGATTTAATAAACGACAACCATTATGCCAATAGACATTTTTTATTTGTGAAACAGTCTTTAGAAAATATAAATAAACAAATTAAATCATGGAATTCTTTTATTTATGTTTTTCATGATGATGCCCTTGCTGTATTTAAATCAATATCAGCCAAACTAGCTATCAAATATGTTTTCTCTACAGAAGAAACAGGAATTAAAAAAACTTTTGATAGGGATATTTTGGTTAAAAAATTTCTTAAAAAGAGTAATGTTAAGTGGATTGAAACTCAAAATAATGGAGTAACAAGAGGGATAAAAAATCGGGATGACTGGATGCAAAACTGGTATAATTACATGACTAGTAATATTTTGAACATAAATATTGAGAAAAGTGTATCTCCATTCATAAAAAAAACTGAATTTCCGACTTTTGAAAATTTAGGTTATCCTTACATAAAAGAAGAAAACAACTTTCAAAAAGGTGGTGAGACACTAGCTCATAACATACTAGATGATTTTATAAGCAACAGACATGTTAACTATAATCATCATATATCAAAACCAGCTGAAAGTAGAACAAGTTGCAGTAGACTGTCTCCTTATATTGCATGGGGAAATATTTCTATAAGACAAGTATTTCATGCTACACAAATAGCCAAAAAAAATGGAGGCAATAAAAGAGCTATATCCTCTTTTTCTTCAAGGCTAAGGTGGCATTGTCATTTTATTCAAAAATTTGAAAATGAATGTCGCATTGAATATGAACCTGTAAACAAAGCATTCAATAATATCCAATATACTCACAATGAAGATCATCAAATAGCTTGGGAGACAGGCAAGACAGGATATCCACTTATAGATGCTTGCATGAGGTGTTTAAACCAAACAGGGTATATCAATTTTAGAATGAGAGCAATGTTACTTTCCTTTTACACCCATAATTTATTGATGGAGTGGAAAAACGCATCTCCTCATCTTGCTCGTCAGTTTTTAGATTTTGAACCTGGTATCCACTTTCCACAAATTCAAATGCAAGCAGGTTTAACAGGAATAAATACACTAAGAGTGTATAATCCTATAAAACAGGCTAAAGATCAAGATCCTAAGGGTCTTTTTATCAAAAAGTGGATTCCTGAACTTAAAGATGTACCGGAAGAATATATACATGAACCCCATAAGATGCCTCCCTTAGAAGAAGCATTTCTAGGATTATCATTTAGTAAAACATACCCCAAACCAATAGTAAACATTAAAGAAACTAGTCGGATTTCTAAAAATAGAATTTGGGAAATAAGAAATAGCATTCAAGCAAAAAAAGAATCCCTTAAAGTGCTTGAGAAACACGTAATACCGAATATTAAACGAAATAGTTAATTATGTTATCATTTACACAGTCATCTAATATTTTTCAGTTAAAAGCTGAACTCGAATTACCTATATCAAAAAAAGAAGCTTGGGACTTTTTAAGTAATCCGAAAAATCTTAAAAAGATAACTCCTCCAAGTATGGGTTTTGAAATTACCTCACCTTACACGAATGAAAAAGTATATGAAGGGCAAATTATAACTTATAAGGTTTATCCCTTTAAAGGAATAAAAAGTTATTGGGTAACTGAAATTACCAAAGTGAAAGAAAATGAATACTTCATTGATGAACAAAGGTTTGGACCTTATAAAATGTGGCATCATGAACATTTTATTGAAGAAACTAAATATGGTGTTATAATGAAAGATCTTATTTCATATAAAATTCCATTTGGCTTAATTGGTAGACTCGTAAATCCTATTATAGTTCAAAAACAATTAAAAAAAATATTTGATTACAGAGAAGAAAAACTTAAAGAATACTTTGCAGTAAAATGAAGCTAAACAAGACATATCATACACTTAGGTTAATACTAGGAGACCAACTTAATGAGCAGCATAATTGGTTTTCTAAGGTAGATGATAATGTGTTGTATGTAATAATGGAATTACAACAGGAACAAGATTATGTAAAACATCACATACAAAAAATAGGCGCTTTTTTTCTTGCTATGCGAAGCTTTGGTGAGTTAATAAAATCTACAGGAAACCATTTAGCTTACTTTAAAATAACCAGTGAAGAATCTCAAAAAACACTAACAGAAAACATTTTAGATTTAGTAAACACCTATCAAATTCAACAATTTGAATACCAATCTCCTGATGAAGTCCGTTTAGTAAATCAACTTAATAAAATAGAGCATGATTTACAGATTTCATCTAAGGAATATGATACAGAACATTTTTACACATCAAGAACCGAACTTAACACCTTTTTTGAAGGTAAAAAAACACTCATATTAGAATCCTTCTACCGTTACCTTAGAAAAAAACACCAACTATTAGTCGACAAAAACAATAATCCAGAGGGAGGTAAATGGAATTATGATAAAGAAAATAGAAATAAAATTCCTAAACAACATCAAATAGCTTCTTTACAAGTATGTCGTAATAATGTAGAAGATATTAATAATGAAATTGACCAACAAAACATTTCCTATTTTGGAACTAAAAAAAAGTATATTGAATGGCCAGTTACTAGAAAACAGTCGATAGATATTTTAGATGATTTTTTAGTAAATGGGCTTCCGTTTTTCGGAATGTTTCAGGACGCTATGACAATAAAGTCATGGAGAATTTACCATTCGTTACTCTCATTTTCTATGAATGTAAAACTCATTAGTCCAAAAGAGATTATTGAAAAAGCTATCGATCAATATTATAATGATGAACATAACATCACACTTCCTCAAATAGAAGGTTTTGTTCGCCAAATTTTAGGCTGGAGAGAGTACATGAGAGGAATTTACTGGATGAAAATGCCAGATTATAAATCCATGAATTTTCTTGAACTAAAGGAGAATCTCCCCTCTTTCTACTGGACTGGTAAAACCAACATGAATTGCCTGAAGCATAGTATTAATCAAAGTTTAAATTATGCTTATGCACATCACATCCAAAGGTTAATGGTACTAGGTAATTTCGCTTTGCTAAATGGAACAGATCCGGATGAAGTAGACGAATGGTATTTAGGCGTTTATGCTGATGCAATAGAATGGGTACAGTTAACCAATACAAGAGGAATGAGTCAATTCTCTGATGGAGGTATTGTTGGTACTAAACCTTATGTCTCAT
The DNA here is from genome assembly GCA_020630395.1 of Flavobacteriales bacterium. GTDB lineage: Bacteria > Bacteroidota > Bacteroidia > Flavobacteriales_D > CAJJDF01 > CATLPG01. Next base: position 5,455 of record JAHDBM010000033.1, on the reverse strand, counting down.
CTGCTAATTACATTAATAAAATGAGTGATTATTGCTCATCATGTAAATATAACTACAAAAAAAATCATGGAGAAGATGCTTGTCCTTTTAATAGTCTATACTGGAATTTTATAGATCAACATAAAGAAAAATTACAGCCTAACAGGAGAATGAGTATGATGTATGCTGTTTGGAATAAAAAATCTCCCGAAGAAAGAACAAATACACTAGAACAAGCACAAGAATATCTAAATAATGTAAATAACCTTTAAAATTTAACAACATGAAAACTGGATTAGTTTGGTTTAGAAACAATTTAAGGATAGATGATAACCCTGCATTAAATAATGCGCTAGAAGAAAACGACAAAGTAATTCTTCTATACGTTTATGACGAACGAATTTTTGATGGTAAACAATTCAATATTGATAGAATTGGCGGTCATAGAATTAGGTTTATGCTTCAAACTATAGAAGATTTATCGAGTACATTAGAGGCTCACGACTTATTTTTACATACTTGTTATGGTAATCCACTAACAAAAATTCAAGAATTAGTATCATCAAATCAAATAGATGAAGTTTACACTCAATATGAAATAGGATATGAAGAACAGCATGATGTAGACCATATTAAAACGTTTACTACTGTTAACACATTTGAATCATCTACTTTATTTAAAAAAGAAACGTTAGGTTTTGATATACCTAACTTACCTATTGTATTCACTGATTTTAGAAAGAAAGCACAAAAATATGGCAGTGTAATTGAACCTATAAATTTTAAAAGAGGTAAGGCTGAATCTATTGAATTACCCGAAGAAAATTTCATGCATAAATTTGCTGAACGTTTAAAACAAACTCATAAAAATGCAGCTTTCATGTATTCTGGTGGAGAATCAATTGGTAAAGATCGATTATACAAATATGTGTGGAAAGATCAATTCATTACCACTTATAAAAAAACACGTAACAATTTAATTGGATCTAGTTATTCATCAAAATTTTCACCTTGGTTATCTAATGGCAGTCTTTCTCCTAGAAGAATTTATACTGAAATAGAAAAGTTTGAAAAAGAAGTCAAGAAAAACGACTCTACTTATTGGTTAAAATTTGAGCTTTTATGGCGTGAATTTTTTAAATGGACAGCATATAATAATCCTGCCAGTATATTTAAGCTACACGGATTTTCTGCTATAGAAACTCAACAACAATTTAAAAATGAAAACTTTAACCAATGGGCAAATGGAAATACCGTTAATGAATTCATAAACGCTAATATGAATGAATTAAATAAAACAGGCTTTATGAGCAATAGAGGTAGGCAAATAGTAGCTTCTTATTTAATATATGACTTGAAGGTTGACTGGAGACTTGGAGCGGCTTACTTTGAGAAAATGTTGTTAGATTATGATCCAAGTGCCAATTATGGTAACTGGACCTACATTGCAGGTGTTGGAAATGACCCAAGAGGTGGACGACATTTTAATGTAGAAAAACAAGTAGAACATTACGACCCTAATTACGAATACACCAACTTATGGACAAGCAAAAAAATATGAGCCTTATGATAGCTGATACTACTTATTTTAGTAAGCAAATTAGAGATGAGATAAACAATATGCTAGGCAAGCCATTTTCTCCTATTGATGTGATTAAAATAGGCACTATTGGTTCTTCTAGGATGATTGTTAATGAGTCTAGCGAAAAATTTAAACCTCTTACAGATTTAAATATGGATCTAACTCATGCTAGTATTGGTTTAAGACCAAAAGGTATACTCGTTATTCTTTCTAAAAGTTATAAAAACCTTAGCTGGGCTATTCCCTATCATCATTTATCGATATACAAAACAGATGTTTTAAGTATTCATGCAAATGGTCAATTTTTAAAACTTAAAATGAAGAAAAAACAAAACATGAAATTCTTATCGAAACTTCTTCAGTATAAATCTAATTACATGGGGCATGGAATTTAGCGAGCGAGAACTTGACCGAATCATAGAAATGGCCTGGGAAGACCGTACTACATTTGATGCCATTGAATTTCAGTTTGGTATTAAAGAGCAAGAGGTTATTGAATTAATGAGAAAACACATGAAAACATCTAGCTTTAAAATGTGGAGAAAACGGGTAACTAACAGATCTACTAAACATGCGAAGAAAAGAGATTTTGAAGAAGGAAGATTTAAATGTTCTAGACAAAAAGCAATATCCAACAATAAAGTATCAAAACGTTAACCATGATTATAACTAGAGAAGAGATTAATAGCTACAATAAAATAACGCGATTAAATTTAATTAATAGCATAGCGGGATATAAACAGCCTTCTTTAATCGGGACAAAAGGAAATGACAACATAGAAAACTTAGCTATTTTTAGTTCCGTTACTCATATTGGATCAAATCCTCCTTTATTAGGTTTTATTACACGACCCAATAAAGTCCCAAGAAACACTTATCAAAACATTAAAGAAAGAGGTATTTATAGCATAAATATGGTAAACAAATTTATTATTGATAAAGCTCATCAAACCTCAGCTAAGTATCCAAAAAACATATCCGAATTTGATGCCGTGGGACTTACATCTTACTATTCAAATACTTTTGATGTTCCTTTAGTTAAAGAATCGTCTGTTAGTATTATTATGGAATTTTTGGAAGAATACCATATTAAAGCAAATGACACCATTATGGTTATAGGAGAAATTAAAGAAATTTATTTACCTCAATCAATTATTGAAGAAAACGGACAGTTAAATCTACAATCCGTTCATACAATTGCTTCTTCAGGGCTAAATACCTATCATGAAGTATCTAAAATTAAAGAAATGCCCTATGCAAGGCCTTAATTTATTTTAAAAATCACCTAAAAACTCCTCTAATAACCAATGAGATACATTAGCATTTTTAAGTTCTTGAATCGATTGGTTAACGTATGATTTTTTTAACGCCTCCGCCTTTTTTATTCCGTCATTATAAATAATAAATCCTCCGATAGACTCTAAATCTTCCTGAGAGAGGTTTTCTTTATTAAACAAACTTAAAACATGTTCTTTGTCTTCTTTATTTGCAGTTTCAAGAGCAAGCGAAAAAGGAATATTTACTTTCCCTTCTTTTAAATCTTTATAACGTTCTTTATCGGTATCAAAATAATCGATAATATCATCTTTAATTTGATAAGCTATACCCAAGTTAAACCCAAATTGCTCAACAGCTTTTAAATATGCTTCATTATTAGTTGTTGAATAAGCTCCACCCAAACAACTACACACAATTAAACTTCCAGTTTTCATCTTAGCGATTTCTATTAACTCAGCACTCGATATAAAATTATTTGGATTAGAAGATAACTGTATTAATTCTCCTTTTGATAAAGAAACAAGTGTTTTTGATAGTAATTCCAACAGTTTAAATTCTTTCTCTTTAGCGCTAATATTTATCATGGTAGATAACAAATAATCTCCCATCAGCACGCTTGCCTTATTTCCAAAGGTAATATTAGCCGATACCTCTCCCCTTCTCTCAGTCGCATTATCTACTACATCATCATGTAATAAAGTTGCTTGGTGTAATACCTCAACCAAATTTGCCGCAACTAATGTTGATCGATTCGTGTCCCCAAATAAATTAGCACACAAAAGAGCTAGTTTTGGTCTAAAACTCTTTCCTTTGCTTGATAATACATGATCAAAAAAACTTTTAATCAATGGATTAGAAGATCCCTGTGAAAGTACTTCTCTCTTTAATTCCTCTACTTTTATTAATTCTTCTTCTAAAAAAGAATTAACCTCTATCGTTTCTTTCAACATGACATAGGTTTTAATTGATTAATATTTAAATTCTTAAAATATGAGTGTAATACTTCTTCATTATTGACTTCAGAAGTATCAACTTCAGTTACATGGATACCTTTTTTTGCTTCTTTAATATCGCTCCTCAAACTTTCTAGATCCTTTACATACGAATAGGATAGTTTATTAAGCTTACAAAACGTTTTTATCGAATATTGATGAGGTGTTTTAAAAAACGGCAAACTCTTTTCGTACTTACTTGGTCCATCAATAATTCCAAAAATGCTACCTCCTCCATTGTTTATTACATAAATTGAAAGGTTTACATCTAGATTATTCCAAAATGCATTTCCGTCATAAAAAAAACTTAAATCTCCAGTTATAAATATGGTTTGTCCCTTATTTTTGTGAGCAAAACCAATAGCAGTTGATGTACAACCATCTATCCCGCTTACTCCTCTGTTAGAAAAATGCTTGCAAGTACTTTGTTGATCGAAAAGCTGAACATAACGTATTACACTACTATTGCCTAATTGAATACTTTCTCTTAAAAAGAGTTTATTAAACTCATTAAACACTAATAAATCAGAGAAAGGAGCTCTTGCCAGAAACACTTTATGAGCTTCCTTTCTCTGCTTATTTAGCTGATTCCATTTTTCTTGAAAGTCACTAGATTCATTTACTGGAAGATGATTGAATAACACGTGAGGTTCAAAATTAAAATGATCGGCTTTAATAATAAAGTAATCTTGTTTTAATGGATTAGAAAATGACCAATGAGCTTGAGGCTTATATTTTCTAAATAGATGTTTAATCTTTTTTGAAATTATGTTCTTACCAATTGTCACAATTAAATCTGGTCTAACATCTTTTATTCTAGTCTCTATACCCTCTATGGTTCTATCAATACTAGTATTAATAGATTGAGAGCTTAAGTTTGCTAATGTTTCTGACAACACATATACACTTGAATCTCTCTGCATCAGTTCTTCTAATGTTTTTCCTATACTAGCATTTACTCCTTGAAAAACCAAGATTAATTTTCTTTGATATGATTTCCATTTATCAACTAAAGTATCTGCTAATCCAGTTTCGACTTCTTTATGTTGTATTATCTTATAATCAACTAATTCTTGAGTATGTTTTTCAAAAGTATTGTATAAAGGTTCACTAAACGATACATTTACATGTACAGGTCCAAAAGGAGAAGAAAACAATAAATTAAACGCATTCTTTAGTTTATCATTTATTGATTTTTCATCTTCACATTCAAGAATATGCTCATCATATTTAATATAATTATGATATATGCTAGTTTGATTAAAACATTGACCATCCCCTATTCGATAACCGTTAGATGGTCTATCTGCTGTAATAATTAACAAGGGTAAACCTTGATTATATGCCTCAACTATTGCAGGACTGTAATTTAATGCTGCACTCCCAGAAGTACACACCAAAATAACAGGCTTGTTGATTGCTTGGGTCATACCTAATCCAATAAAAGCAGCTGATCGTTCATCAACAACTGAATGGCAATTAAAAAAAGGATCGTGGGTAAATGAAATTGTAAATGGTGCATTTCTTGATCCTGGAGATATAATAACATCTTTTATATCATTTGCTTTGGCAAACGATATAATTTCTTGAACTGCTATTTTATCACTTACAATCATATTATTTT
>JAHDBM010000032.1:19925-35328 GCA_020630395.1 Flavobacteriales bacterium | reverse complement strand
GCCTGAGTGGCGGAATTGGTAGACGCGCACGACTCAAACTCGTGTTCCTTTGGAGTGTCGGTTCGATCCCGACCTCAGGTACTCTTTAAGTTAGCGGCTTAAATATACTTAAGCCGTTTTTTTGTACATGTTTTATCTTTAATGGAAACTCTTAGTGCTATACTTTCGTATAATGTAGAAAACAAGTATTTATGCGAATATTATTACTGCTTTCTGTAAACCTATTCATTGTTCAAGTCTATTTTTCTCAAAGTTGGACACAACCTCATCATTTAATTAATATTCCTAATAAACCTAGTAAAGTTAGTTTAGGAGATATTGTGGCTGTTAATGGAGGAAACCAAATAGGTAATTCAAGTATTCCCAATGCTGGTGTTATAAAAACATTAAGAGATTTTTACCACATGGAAATAGATTACGATTACAGTTATTTTCCAACAGATGGAATCTTGAATCCTAACACATGTGATTGTTCTAATACATGGTGTAATAATGGAAACTGCAATGACTTTTTTGTTGGCAGTGGTACCAAGTCATCTTTCGGGAGTAAAAAAGATTTTTATTGCTCTTGGAATAGCTCGGGTTATCAATTTGATGAAATATACTCTACATTAGAATCTATTTTTCCTAAAAGAAGTTCAGGTGGATGTACATCAACTGATATTACTAGAGGTTACCCAGATAAATGGTACTCATTATCGGAATGGGGAGGAATAACAAATATTGAGCAAAATTTTGCTAATTATTTACTACCCTTTATTACGACTTATTGTCCAACAGATACTTCCAAACCATGTTTGATTGATGTACTGGAAATAGGTAATGAGCCATGGGGGGCAAATTATCCTGGTGAAGCTGGTTACCATAAAATGTTAGATGCTGCGGTTTCTACTTTTACAAGTTATTATGGATCTAACAATCCTAAAGATTGGAGAATGAAACTGTCAACAGCTGCTTTAGAAGCTCACGACTCAGTTCCTAATAATTTTGGTGCTACTGAAATGTATATAGAAGACATGGTTCCGGCTTCAGTTCGTCCATATTTTGATTATGTAAACATTCACCCGTATGCTTTTCCATTAGATAACTCCTTTTTTGGTGTTAACCAAAGACCTGAAAGTGAAAATGGTGCTTTTTTAACATTAAAAAACATGGTCGAATGGAGGAACAATCAAATGAGTCATGCAAAAGTTAATGTAACTGAGTTTGGATGGAATGCAGGTACACCAGGAGATGGATGTGGTCCTTTGGGAGAATCTACTCAAGCAGCATATATCATGAGAGCTTTTTTATTGGCAGCTCGTAATGATGTTCATAGAGCTTTTGTATATGCCATGACTGATGCAAGCGAATATCCATTATACTGTACCATTGGGTTGTATGAAGATTTATCAGGCAATAATCCAAGGAAAGCATTTGAGGCTATTCAAAAAATGAAGTCTTCAACTATTGGGGATAAGCATTTTTTAAAAGCATTAACAGAAACTGCCGATCAACCTGGAGATGGTATTAATGGTATATATGCATATTTATTTGGTGATGAATTGGGTAACCCAACACACCTTGTAGCATGGAGACCAGATAGCTTAAGCTACGAGAATACAAATTATCCGACAAATGCTTCTACTTATAGTACAATAAATTTGCCCGATACAATATTAAAAATAAATAATGGAGATTCATATTATACACTAGGGTGGGATAATAGCCAAGATGGTTTAATTTCTAACACAGGTTCTGGTGTGGTTGATATAACAGGTGTTAGTTCTAATAGTGTAAAAGTAAAGTTATCTGCTGTGCCAGTTGTAATACCTTTGCAACCAAATGGATGTATTTATGATTCATTGGGCGTGTTATCTTGCGGAGGTAGTGCTAATATTGTAGAAGAAAGAAAAGAATTAATCGTTAATGTATATCCAAATCCGACTAATGATTTGTTGAACATAAGACTTAATAATGTTTCGGTTAATAGCAAAGTAGAAATATCACTTTTATCAGTTTCAGGTAGGTTAATCCAACAAAAAAAACAAGCATTAAATAATGGTATAAGTACTTTATCTACTAATAATCTTATAAATGGAAGCTATTTACTTCAAATAAATACAGCAGATGGCAAAATGGTTAATAAGCGATTTAATGTATTAAAGTAATGTTTAAAGTTTGCTTTTAAATAAGGTTAATGCTTTGCTAAAGTCCTCAGCTAAAGATTCATGATTAATGTTATTTTCTTTAAAGTTTTCATAAAAACTTGGCAATGAAAAGCTGCTAATAATATTTGCATCCATATATGGAAAATATCCTAGTGCATGGTCTAGCACATTTTTTCCACCTCTCGCTCCTGGTGAAGTTGACAATAGCATCATGGGTTTGTTATTCCACCTACTTTTTTCTACCCTAGAAGCCCAGTCCATTAGGTTTTTGAATGCTGATGAATAGCTTCCATTGTGTTCGGCAAATGAGATAATAATACCATCAGCATCTTTTACTAGCTGTTTAAAATCAGTGGCTTCTTTTGGAATCCCATTTGTTTCTTCTTTATCAACACTAAAAATGGGCATTTCAAAATCATTTAAATCAATAATAGTGTATGCTAAATCAGTTTTTACAGCAGCATAAGTTGCTAACTGCTTGTTTATAGAGTTTTTACTCGAGCTGGCTCCAAATGCTAGTATTTTCTTCATGGTATATGTAGTATGATTGTTTATATTTATTAAAACACAAAGTGTTAAGATGAATAAAGATATTAAAATTATAGAAGGTCATCCTCATGTTAGGTATAATGCTAAATCATATACTGAGTATGAGGTGATAACAAAGGCTAAAGCTTATTTTGAGGATATGGATTTACGTAGGAGTGTACGCGAATTCTCTGATAAGCCAATTCCTAAAGAAGTAATAGAGGCAATAATTAAGACTGCTTCAACAGCACCATCAGGAGCACATAAACAGCCTTGGAAGTTCTGTGTGGTCTCCTCAAAAGCTATTAAAAAGCAAATAAGAAAAGCTGCCGAAGAAGAAGAGATGGCAAGTTATGATGGTAGAATGAATGAAGAATGGCTTAAAGATTTAAAACCATTAGGCACAGATCATAACAAACCTTTTTTAGAAATAGCTCCCTATTTAATTATAGTATTTAAGCAAACCTATGGTTTAGATAATGAAGGGAACAAAAAGCAACATTATTATGTTAATGAATCTGTTGGCTTAGCTTGTGGGTTTTTAATTTCGGCTATTCATCAAGCTGGGTTAGTTACGTTAACACATACACCATCTCCTATGAATTTCTTGACCAAATTATTGGATCGACCAGTTAATGAAAAACCTTTTTTATTATTACCTGTTGGTTATCCTGCTGATGAGATTTATGTTCCAGATATTAAAAGGAAAGAATTGGAGGGTGTTGTGGTTTATTATTGATTTGGTTAAATAACTATTGAGTTTGGGATAGGTACAAATAGTATTATCTTTGTTTCCAAATTAAATTGTTATCAATGTCAGACGATCTACTAAAAAAGGTAATTTCTCACGCTAAAGAGTATGGTTATATATTCCCTTCAAGTGAAATTTATGATGGATTAAGTGCAACTTACGACTATGGTCAAAATGGTGTAGAGCTTAAAAACAACATCAAAAAATATTGGTGGTCATCTATGGTAAACATGCATGAAGATATTGTAGGTATAGATGCTGCAATTTTTATGCACCCAAAAACATGGAAAGCAAGTGGGCATGTAGATGCTTTTAACGATCCGTTAATTGACAATAAAGATTCTAAGAAAAGGTATCGGGCAGATGTTTTAATTGAAGATCATATCGCTAAAATTGAAGCTAAAATCACGAAAGAAGTAGCTAAAGGATTAAAGCGTTTTGGAGATGATTTTAATAAAGAAGAATTTCTTAAAACAAATCCTAACGTATTAAGAAATCAAGCTAAAATTGATGAAATAAATGATAAAATGCGAGATGCATTTAATAGTGAAGATCTTGGAAATATTAAAGCATTAATAGAAGAATTAGGAATTGCTTGTCCTGTTAGTGGATCTAAAAATTGGACTGATGTTCGTCAGTTTAATTTAATGTTTAGCACAGAGATGGGATCAGTTGCTGAAGGTTCAAATACCATTTACCTTAGACCAGAAACAGCTCAAGGGATATTTGTTAATTATTTAAACGTTCAAAAAACAGGTAGAAAAAAAATACCTTTTGGAATTGCACAAATTGGTAAAGCATTTCGAAATGAGATTATTGCTCGTCAGTTTATTTTTAGAATGAGGGAGTTCGAACAAATGGAGATGCAATTTTTCATTAAACCAGGAACTCAAAAAGAATGGTTTGAAAAATGGAAGGAGACCAGAATTAATTGGCACAAAGCACTTAATTTAGGAGAAGATAACTATCGTTTTCATGACCATTTAAAGCTAGCCCATTATGCTGATGCTGCTACCGATATTGAATTTAATTTCCCTATGGGATTTAAGGAGCTAGAGGGAGTGCATTCAAGAACCGATTTTGATTTAAAAGCCCACGAAGAACATTCAGGAAAGAAATTGCAATATTTTGATCCACAAGAAAATAAAAGCTATGTGCCCTATGTAATAGAAACATCTATAGGTCTTGATAGAATGTTTTTGGCAATTATGTCGAGTTCATTAAAAGAAGAAGCATTAGAAGATGGCTCAACAAGAACAGTGTTAAAGTTGCCTGCTGCATTAGCACCAACAAAAGTGGCTGTTTTTCCATTAACTAAAAAAGATGGTTTGCCAGAAAAAGCTAGAGAAATTATTAATGAATTAAAATTTGATTTTAATTGTCTTTACGAAGAAAAAGATGCTATTGGAAAAAGATATAGAAGGCAAGATGCTGCCGGAACGCCTTTTTGTATAACAGTAGATCATGATAGTTTAAATGATAACACTGTAACGATAAGGGATAGAGACACTATGCAACAAGAACGAGTGCTAATTAATGATTTGCCTAAAATTATAGGAGAAAAAGTTAGTCTTGCTAGTCTTTTAAAAAAGTTAGAAAGTAGAGAAGCAGCTATTGTTTAAATTGATGTAATGGCTCAAGAGAACAAAGATTTAGGTTTAGGTAATAATCATAACGCTAATCAAAAAAGGGCTGTTAATAAAGATGGCACATTTAATGCTCGTAAAATAGGCACAGTTAAAGGATTTCGGGACCTATACTTGCATTTAGTAACCATTAAATGGTCTAAATTTATTCTTTGGTTGGTCTTGTCTTACTTTGGTTTAAACCTATTTTTTGGTACACTATATTATTTGATTGGTATAGAAAACCTACAAGGATTAACGAAAACATCTACAAACTACGATTTTTTAAATTGTTTTTATTTTAGCACCCAAACGTTTACCACAGTTGGGTATGGAGCGATATATCCTACTGGATTTTGGGCTAATTTTATTGCATCATTCGAAGCTATGGTTGGTCTATTGAGTTTTGCTTTAGCTACTGGTCTTTTGTTTGGTCGTTTTTCTAAGCCAAATGCTAAGTTTATTTTTTCTCATAATGTATTAATATCACCTTATCGAGAAGATCATCAAGGGTTAATGTTTCGTGTTGTTAATAAGCGAGATAACTCTTTGGTAGATGCGTCAGCAGTTGTTACATTAATCTACTATTATTTAGATGATAATGGAAATGAAAAAAGAGGATTTAAACGTTTAGACTTAGAACTTAACGAAATTAGAATGTTTGCTACTACCTGGACGCTCGTTCATCCAATAAAGGAAGATAGTCCCTTTTATGGTAAAACTGATAAAGAATTAGATGGATTTAAATTCGAAATTTTGGTTATGATTAAAGCTTTTGATGAAAATTTCGGACAAGATGTATACGCTAGAACTTCTTATACCGAAGAAGAATTGGTATATAAAGCTAAATTTAATCCTGCATTTAAAATCAATGAGCAAGGAGAAACAATTGTTGATTTAAAAGAAATTGGAGATTATAAGCTAGTAAACACTTTTGATTTGGCATAAGTGTTTTGATAATTATTTGAAAATCAACACTGATTATATTCTTTGGTATTTATTATATCATATTTTGTTTTAATACAACATCAATTACGTAACATAAACTTAACATTGAAATTTGTTTAACTAGCTATTCAGTGATTAGATTTGTCTCTATTCGATTTATTGGTGAATATTTTAAAACAAACATATTTATTACTAGCAATTTTTTGCTTTGGTTTTCAAGCCAAATCACAATCAAGTGATACATTGAATGCTTGGTATGAGCCAGTTTTTGAAATTGATAGTGTAATAAAAGATGTCTTTCAATTAGTAAGCGCTAAAGAAACCAAGAATACAGTAGCTTTAAGTTGGTCTTTAAAAGGAGAGCATTACGGTAGTTTAGAAGATAATAACTGTACCGTATCTATTCGTTACAAATCTAAAGAAGATAACAAATGGACAGAAATTAATAATATTTCTTTAACCACCACAGCATATACAATTAAGGAGTTAACTTCCGGAACTAAATATGAATATCAACTTGGGTTAGCTCAAGAAAAAGAACCTGCTGTTTTTAGTGAATTGAACCAGTTTACTTCTAAAGATGGAGTAGGGTTATATAGTATTTTATCCATAATTGGTGCTTTAGGATTTTTCATTTATGGCATGAAAGTCATGAGTGAAGGAATTCAAAAGGCTGCAGGGGATGGACTTCGTAAAATATTGAGTGCTATTACATCCAATCGTTTATCGGGTATATTTACTGGTTTTTTAACAACTTCAATAATACAATCATCATCTGCAACAACCGTAATGATTGTGAGTTTTGTTAATGCTGGATTATTGACGTTAAGACAAGCGATAGGTGTTATTATGGGCGCGAACATAGGTACTACTATGACGGCTTGGATATTGGTTTTATTAGGGTTTTCAAAGTTTAGCTTAGCCGATTATGCACTTCCCGTTTTAGCAATTGGTGTTCCTTTAATGTTTATGAACAGAAGTCAATTAAAATCTTTTGGTGAGTTTTTAATTGGGTTTGCATTGTTATTTATTGGTTTGCATGCTCTAAAATCAGAGGTAAAATCACTACACTTAGAAGAGAGTGAAGGATTTATATCATACATTACGAGTTTTACATCACCAGGATATTTAACTGTATTTTTCTTTGTCTTTGTAGGAACATTATTAACCATAGTCGTGCAGTCTTCTAGTGCTGCAATGGCATTAACGTTAATATTTATTGGAGAAGGATTACCCTTAGAATTAGCAGCTGCAATTGTTCTTGGAGAGAATATAGGAACTACAGTAACAGCCAACTTAGCTGCTCTTATTGGTAATGTTCATGCGAAACGTTCAGCTAGAGCACACTTGTTTTTTAACATCTTTGGTGTAATATGGATGCTAATTGTATTCTTCCCGTTTTTAACCATGATAGAAGGATTTATTGAAAGCTTCGAAGATACTGCTTTTGGAAAAGCTAATCTTGCAACTAAAACAAGTAGATCGCTATATACACTGGCATTATTTCATACGTGTTTTAATATAATTAATACATTGCTATTAGTATGGTTTGTTCCTTATATAGAAAAAATTGTGGTGAAATTTACTCCTGCTAAAACAGAAGATGATGAGGCATTTAATTTAGAGTTTATTAAAACTGGAATGATGTCTACTGTAGAGTTAGCAATTCCGCAAGCTAAAAAAGAAATTGCAAAATACGGTAAAATCGTGTCTCGAATGAATGGTTTTATTAGTAAAATGTTGGTGGAGCAAGACAAAAAGAAATTTAAGAAGCTACTAGAAAGAACTGAGAAATACGAAGAAATAACCGATAAGGTAGAAATTGAAGTAGCCGATTATTTGGCTAAGGCAGCAAAGGGGAATATGACAACCGATACTTCTATACGAATTAGAGGAATGCTTAGTATTATTGGTGATTTAGAACGAATGGGAGATATCTTTTTTCAGATGTCGAAGTCGTTAGAAAGAAAACGGAAAAATAAGATTTGGTTTACTCCAGAACAAAGAGAAAGTATTCAAGAAATGGGTGCAATCGTTAACGAAGCCTTTGTAGTAATGCTTGATAATTTAGCAATGGATTATAATGCTGTTACAATTGATAAGGCTTTAGCATTGGAACAAAAGATTAATAGCAAAAGAGATAAAATAAGAAAATCTCACTTAAAAGATATTGAACAAGGTAAATATTCCGTTCAAAACGCAAATATATATAGTAACATATTTCATAGTTACGAAAAAATAGGTGATCACATTATAAACGTTACCGAAGGACTTACTGGGTCTATTGATTAATCAACTATTGTTTTGGTTCTATTTCTAATATATAAACTAGAAATAAGCAACAAGAAACTAATTACCGCAATACAAGTGCCCCAAAATGGTACGCTCATTCCTAAATTAGCAGCAATATTACCCGAGTCGGATAAACCTGGTTGTCCATCTACCGTAACCTCAGTCATAAACAAGTAATCTAACTGGCGATAGGTGCTAACACAGGCTTGTAATCCTACTATTTGAACCGTAAGCTGTTTAAAAAAGTCACCTCCTTTAATGGCTATTATCAATAACAACACTCCCATTATAGAGACTATAGAAATTCCAACAGGTGTTCTTACCCAAATAATAACTGAGATAATCATAGCAATGCTCAATGCATATAGAATAAAAGTAGATTTTTTAACACTTTTACTCATTAAGATCAATATAGATCCCATTATTGGAGGCCCCATTAACCCTGCGCCAGATATGAGAGCCTTAGCATATTGTTCATGAATAAAATACTCCCTAACAGAAGAGTGAGCTAATCCCGATCCATTAGGAAAGATTTCTAATAACTCAAAAGTTCCTCCCATGCACATAGCCATCACTCCATGACCCATTTCATGAAACCATGTGCCTAAAATAGTAAATGGATAGAGGATATAATAACCTGTTTCGAATCTCCATAGAAATAAGGAGAAAAAACCAAATAGTATGAAACCAAAAAAGGAGTACCAATCGATATGTATTTGTTTTTTCATACAGGATGTTTTATAAATATATAGGAGAATTTATTATTGTGTAATCACTTTATACATGCTTTCTTTTTAATTTAAGGCATCATATTGGTAAAATACAGTAGAATTTTTAAAATCCTCTAATTAATAGTATTTTCATTTCTTAATAAGAATTTTATGAAAGGAATAATTCTAGCAGGTGGTTCAGGAACTAGACTACACCCCTTAACATTGGCAGTTAGTAAACAACTCATGCCAATATATAATAAACCCATGATATATTATCCGCTCTCTACGTTAATGAGTGCCGGTATAAATGAAATACTAATCATTTCAACTCCTCATGATTTACCTAATTTTGAGAAATTATTAGGTGATGGAACTTCTTTAGGTTGCAAGTTTAGTTATAAGGTGCAAGAAATACCAAATGGATTAGCTCAAGCTTTTGTTTTAGGAGAAGAGTTTATAGGTAATGATAGTGTAGCTTTAGTTTTGGGAGATAATATTTTTTATGAGTCTGGTTTGTCTAGAATGTTAAAAAAGCAAATCGATCCTGATGGAGGAGTGGTATTCGCTTATCATGTATCTGATCCAGAACGATATGGAGTTGTAGAATTTGATGAAGATATGAGAGCAATATCTATTGAAGAAAAACCAACCAAGCCAAAATCTAATTATGCGGTTCCGGGATTATATTTTTATGATAATTCGGTAGTAGAAATTGCAAAAAATATAAAGCCAAGTGCTAGAGGAGAATATGAAATTACTGATGTAAATAACGAATATTTAAAACAAGGAAAACTTGGTGTTTCCGTGTTAGATAGAGGAACAGCTTGGTTAGATACCGGTACATTTCAATCGTTAATACAAGCGAGTCAATTTGTTCAAGTAATTGAGGACAGACAAGGATTAAAAATAGGATGTATAGAAGCAGTTGCTTACAAAAGAGGGTTTATTGATAAAGAACAACTTAAAGTATTAGCTAAACCATTATTGAAAAGTGGCTATGGTGATTATTTAATGAGTTTAGTAAAAGAAGATTAATTGATTGATATAACTAAGGTAAATAACGAGCTTTCAATCTATATAGAAAGTTTAAAAGAACATAAGTTATATGATCCTGTCTCGTATATTCTTTCGTTAGACGCTAAACGAATTAGACCAGCTCTGTTTTTAGAATCATTAAAGGTTTTTGGAGGAGATGAACAATCTTCTTTACCATTAGCTGTAGCAATTGAAGTTTTTCATAATTTTACCTTATTACATGATGATATTATGGATAACTCTTCGTTAAGAAGAGGAAAACCAACTGTTCATGAAAAGTGGGATGTAAACTCAGCTATATTATCAGGAGATGCCATGATGATTTTAGCCTATCAATTAATTAATAAACTACCCATTACACATCAGTCTATTATTTTACAAGAATTTAATGCAATGGGGCTGTTACTCTGTGAAGGTCAGCAAGATGATATGGATTTTGAAGAAAGAGAACTGGTGTCTATTGAAGAATACATTGAGATGATAACCAATAAAACTTCTGTTCTATTGGCATTTTCATTAAAAGCAGGAGCTATATTGGCCAATGCTAGCAAAGAAATTCAAGACACGATTCATTCTTTTGGTATTAATATGGGAATTGCCTTTCAATTACAAGATGATTACATGGATTTATATCCTAAAAGTGATCAAATGGGTAAAGTGGTTGGTGGAGATTTGATGAATAGAAAAAAAGCATTACCCTTATTATTAGCATTACAAGACAGTGCTAAAAAGGATGAGATTATTAATGTTTTAAATAGCAAGAAGCAAGATAGGATTAAGATTTTAACTGAACTATTTAGTACATTATCAATAAAAAAACAATGTGAAGATTTAATAGAGAAGTATTATACTATAGCAAATGAACATTTAGCTACAATAGAAGGGTATGATACCAAAATATTTTCCGATTTTTGTGCAACACTCCATAGAAGAGTAAAGTAAATCGTATGTCAGAACAGTTTAAACTCGACAAAGAATTTGTAGAAGAACTGAAGCAATTTGTTTCAGCAGGGAATGAAACTGCCATATATGATTGCGTTAACTTGCTTCATCCAGCTGATATTGCTGAGATATTAGATATCGTTAATTTAGAAGAAGCTAAATTTATATACAGGAGGTTAGATGAAGAAATAGCTTCTGAGGTTTTAGTAGAACTAGAAGAAGATGTCCGTGAAATGTTCATGAAAGCACTTTCTGCAAAAGAAATTGCAGAGAGTATTGATCACATGGATTCTGATGATGCGGCTGATATTATTTCTGAATTATCAGTTGAAAAGCAAGAACAAGTATTCTCCGAAATAGAAGATAAAGATCAAGCTGATTCCATTGCCGCTTTAATGGCATTTGAAGAAGATACTGCTGGTGCATGGATGGCTACTGAATTTATTGTTGTAAAAGATACTTGGAATGCAGGTCAGTGTATTTCTGAAATGCGAAAACAAGCTGAAGATGTTTCTTATGTCTACACAATATATGTTACCGATAAAGAAGAAACGCTAATAGGAATGTTTTCGTTAAAAAGCCTTCTTTTTGCATCAGATGATACGTTAGTAAAAGATTTATACATGACAGATGTAAAATCTGTTAAAGCTACTGATAACATTGAAGAGGTTGGTAGCATCATGAAAAAGTATGATTTAGTTGCGATACCTGTAGTAGACGAAGAAAAAAAATTATTAGGAAGAATTACCATTGATGATATAGTTGATGTTTTGGAAGATGAAGCTGCTAAAGATTACCAAATGGCCAGTGGTATATCCGAAAAAGTTGAATCATCAGATAGTATTTGGACAATATCTCGAGCAAGATTACCATGGTTGCTTGTAGGTTTGCTGGGAGGAGTTTTAGGTGCTAAGGTTATAGGGTTGTTTGAACATCAATTAGGAACTTTTCCTGAGATGGCCTTTTTTATCCCATTAATAGCTGCAATGGGAGGTAATGTAGGAGTACAATCATCTGCTATTATTGTACAAAGCCTTGCAAATAATACCTTAGATATGGGTACTACTTATTCTAAATTGGCTAAAGAATTTGGCGTTTCATTAATTAACGGCTTAGCATGTTCGGTAATCATATTCTTTGTCATATGGGGGTTAATGTCTGATTTGAGATTAGGAATGACTGTTAGTTTATCCTTAATTGCTGTTATTTTATTTGCAGGACTATTCGGTACATTAGTACCACTAGTACTGAGTAAAAGAAAGATAGACCCCGCACTAGCTACTGGTCCATTTATTACCACTATGAATGATGTTGTAGGGTTACTTATTTATTTTTTAATTGGGTATGTAATCTATTTTTAAAGTGACTACTAACGGTCAACTAGAAAAAGAATTAGTGAGTTTTTACAATGCCGATTCACTTCAGCTTAAATCAGTTGTATTAAGTAAAGAAAAGAATGAGTACTGTAATGCTACATTTATGTTCAATGAAAAACTAATTGTTTATCGAAAGGCAAAAATAACACCTAAAAAAGTTGGACAGTTTGTTGCGGTATGGAAAAGATGCGAAAAAAATAAGACAAAACCTTTTGATTGTGATGATACTTTCGATTTTTTTATTATTCAAGTAGAAGGACAAAGAGATCAAAAAGGTCAATTTATTTTTCCAAAATCTGTTTTATTAGAAAAAGATATTGTTTCCAGAGGAAATCTTGGCGGTAAAAGAGGTTTTAGGGTTTATCCTCCATGGGATATTACCTTAAATAAAAAGGCTAATAAAGCTCAGAAGTGGCAATTAAAATATTTTTACACGGAACAATTAGTTCATGAGAAAGATAATTCTTGGAATAATATTTTCCGATAAATTATATAATTAAACCGTTAAATAACTGATTTAATTTATTTACCAACCATTTGTATACTATCTACGTTATTTAATATGTAAGCGCTTGTTGAGGTTCTTTCAAGTGATTTATCTAAAAGAAAATGAGGTAAAGTAGGTACGCATGTTTAATTTAAAAACTTGTGAGGTATGATTGTGGTAATATTTATTTTATTGGTAGGGTGTTTTTGGTTTTTAACAGAACAAGCACCATGAAGTTTGCAAAAAGGGTATTGTATTCAATTTTTCAAATCATGAAAAGGAAATTGATGTAAAAAAGAAAAGCAACCAGATTTAACTGATTGCTTTGTATAATAAGGTTTATAATCGATTAATGATTATGATTAATCTCTAATAATTCAACATCAAAGATTAAAGTTTCATAAGGTCCTATAGATGGACCAGCCTGTCTTGGTCCATAAGCTAAATCATAAGGACAATATAATTGCCATTTAGATCCAACAGGCATTAGTTGTAAAGCCTCAGTCCATGCAGCAATAACTTGTCCTACTGGAAATTTAGCTGGTTCACCTCTCTCAACAGAACTATCAAATACAGTTCCATCTATTAATGTTCCATGGTAATGAGTAGTAACTTCATCAGTAAGTTGAGGTTTTTCTCCTGTTCCCATTTTAATTACTTTATACCTTAACCCACTAGGAAGTGTAACAACACCTTCTTCGTTAGATTTTGCATTTAAAAAGGCTTCACCAGCAGCAATTTTATCTGCAAACTGAGCTTTTTCAGATTCCATTTTGGCCATTTGCTTTTTTTGTGATAACTCTTGAGCAATTGCCATTCCATCTTGAGGTTGCATAATTAAAGAGTCTCCGTTTTTCTTATCATTGAAACCTTGAAGAAATGCAGCATCAGAGAAATATTCTAACATATCATCTTTAGATAATCCTTCTGCCATATTGCTACCAATAAAGTAGCTCAAACTATCTGCTTTATTGTTTAATCCTGAAAAAGATGAAGATATTGAAGAGTTTTCATCCTTGTTATTACAAGAGGTAATGATTAAACCTCCTAAAAGTGCTACTATAGCTATTTTTTTCATGTTTTGTTATTTGTTTATTAAAATATGTATCGTATTGAGAAAGCAAAATTATCCATCCATAGGCCTCTATATCCAACAAGATTGTATGCAGGTTTCCAATCAAGGCTTAAGTTTAAAGGTATTTCCATAAAATTATATTCAATGCCTAAAATACCATCTATACCAATTACTGTGTGTGATCCGTCATCTTGAAACCAAGGATGAGCATTATAGCCATTCCAAAAACCCAAGTGCCCCCCAGCACCATAATACCAATGTAAACCACTTGTGGGTAATGGATTGCTTATTTCATAAAGACCAGTAACATTAAATCCTCTCCATCTTGTAGAAAGAATCCCTTCAATAGCAGTATTACCATTGATAAAGTGTTTTACTGTTATCCCCTGAGATAAACCTCCCCGAAGGCCAATACCTGTAGTGTAGGTTTGGGCGCTAAGTTGGTTTAGTCCTAAGCTTAAGAAGATGATAAATATTGCCTTTTTCATTCCTATTTTTCTATCTCAAGTAATTCTACTTCAAATATTAAGGTAGCAAAAGGTCCAATTTTACCGCCAGCTCCTTGCTCTCCATAAGCTAAGTTGTATGGGCAGTATAATTTCCATTTAGACCCAACAGGCATTAATTGTAAAGCCTCAGTCCAAGCAGCTATAACTCTATTTACAGGGAAAGAAGTTGGCTGCCCTCTTTCAACAGAACTATCAAAAACAGTTCCATCTAATAATGTGCCATGGTAGTGAGTTTTAACTGTACTTGTTGCACTAGGCTTAGGCCCGTTACCTTCTTTAAGGATTTCGTACTGTAAACCACTAGCTGTAGTTATTACTTCAGGTCTTTTTTTGTTTTCCGCTAAGAATTTTTCTCCTTCTGCTTTTAGTTTATTTGATTTTGCAGCAGCAGCTTTTCCAAAATATTCTTGTAATATTTGTTGAGCTTGTCCAGCTTCTATTTGTAATCCATTTGCTTCATAAACATCTTCAACACCTTTTGCAAAAGCATCATAGCTTATTTCGTCTAAACCTTGAGATTTTATGTTTTGTGCTACATTTAACCCTAAGCTGTAGCTTACTTTGTCAATTTCTTTCTCTAAATTCATTTTGTTTTCTTTTTTTACTTTAGCTAGTGCTAATTCTTCTTTTGCTTTAACTAGTTTGGTAACTACTTCCTCATGTTTCTTTTTACTAACACATGATGAAAGAGCCAAAATAGATGCAGTTCCTATTAATATTATTTTTTTCATATCGATTAATTATTCATTTTATCTTCAATGGCGTGAAGGTACAATTTTTTAAATTCTTTAATACTTCCCCAATGATCTTCTTCTATATTGATTGCTTCATTTGTAACATATCCCAGCTTACTAAAAGGAGCTTCTTGAACAGATACGAATTCTAAGAATTCTTCTAACTTATCATTTTTTACAGAAACTACAACTCTAGACTGCCCTTCACCAAAGAGGAAAGCATCATTTCGAATCTCAT
>JAHDBM010000032.1:13451-19825 GCA_020630395.1 Flavobacteriales bacterium | reverse complement strand
GTAGGAGTAGGAAAAACAGGAGTTTCAACTCCATCTACAGACGTTTGGTTGTAAAAACTAACATTTCCCCCTGTTACAGGAGTATTAAACTGTAAACAAGCATTACTCATTCCTTTAATAGCGCCTACAAATTGCCAGTAGCTTTCTGGGTTATATGGGTTCCCAAAATTAAGACAGTTCGTAATAGCCGAAGGAACACCACCAGAACATACAATGTTTCTTGCTGCTTCAGAAACTGCAATTTCAGTCCCTTTAACAGGATCGGCATGGACATAACGTGAGTTACAATCTACAGTCATTGCTAAAGCAGCATTAGTACCTTTTACATTTACTATTGCAGCATCAGATGGTTTGTTCGTACTCATGTTAACAGTACCTACCATAGAATCATATTGATTATACACCCATCTTTTAGACGCTACATTGGGTAGTTGAACCAATTTCATAGCGATTGCTTTTAAATCTTTAGGCTCTTTTACCTGATCGATAGAGAACTTTTTGTATTCTTGGAAATAAGCAGGCTCTTTAAATTCTCTTTCATATACTGGAGCACCTCCTCCAAGTACTAAAGGAGCAGCAGGAGTAGATGCAACTAATTCACCATGTACGTAATAATTAAGAATTCCTCCTGTTGTTACTTCTCCAATTTGAACACAATTTAAGTCCCATTTATCAAATATATCTTGAACTATTTGCTCTTTGCCTTTGTGAACTACTACCAACATTCTTTCTTGAGATTCTGAACATAGAATTTCAAAAGGTTTCATGTCGGCTTGTCTGGTTGGAACTTTATCTAACCAAATATCCATCCCAAAACCTTCTTTTCCACTCATTTCTGAAGTAGAACAGGTAATACCAGCAGCTCCCATGTCTTGCATGCCCACAATAGCATCAGTTTTAGCAAGTTCTAAAGAAGCCTCAAGCAATAATTTTTCTTGAAAAGGATCACCAACTTGTACAGCAGGTAAATCATTTACAGAATCTTCTGTTATATCTTTAGATGCAAATGCCGCACCATGTATTCCATCTTTTCCGGTTGCTGAACCAACAATAAATACTGGGTTTCCTTCTCCAAACGAAGTAGCAGAAATAGTATCGCCAACTTTCATGATTCCTGCAGAGAAAGCATTTACCAGTGGGTTAGTATTAAAAGATTCATCAAAAAATACTTCCCCACCTACTGTAGGAATACCAAATGCGTTCCCATAGTCACCAATTCCTTTTGTTACTCCTTTTAATAACCATTTTGTACGATCGTTATCTAGGTTTCCAAAACGTAAAGAGTTTAATTGAGCAATTGGTCTTGCTCCCATGGTAAAAATATCTCTATTAATACCACCAACACCTGTAGCCGCACCTTGATATGGTTCTAAGGCAGAAGGGTGATTGTGCGATTCAATTTTAAATGCACAAGCTAAGCCATTTCCTATATCAACAAGACCAGCATTTTCTTCACCTGCTTCCACTAACATGTGAGGACCAGTTTTTGGTAATGTTTTTAAATACTTAATAGAATTTTTATAAGAACAATGCTCACTCCACATTACAGAGTATATGCATGTTTCAGTAAAATTAGGTGTTCGTCCTAATATTTCTTTTATTTTTTCAAACTCCGATTCCATTAAGCCAAGCTCTTTCGCTTGTTCTAATGTTGCTGGTACAATTTCTGTTTTTAACATGTTGATTGTTGGCTGTTTTTTACAGCTACAAAAATAAGATATTTGACGGGTTAAACATACTTATAGATTATAAAATATAAACAAATAGTGTCTCATTGTTAATTTATACTAAAGTTCAGTTAAGTTTCCGTTAACCTAGTTCTTTGGCATATATCTTGATCTTTCTTTCTCCGAACAAAAAATATAAAAACAATGAATGTAAAAATGAAATTGATATTAGTTGTCTTAGCTACCTTAAGTTTAACTATATCTTGCAAAAAAAAGACAAAAGAAGTAACGATTTATGAGGAAGTAAAAGTATATGATGCCCGTATAGATTATATAGGGTGTTATTCCTTTGACCGAGAAGAGTTTCGATTAATTACGTTTGATTCGACAATAATGGATACTACATTTGATTCAACTTTTTATCATCAATATTCAACTGAAAAAGTATTTATATCTAAAATTAACAACACAGATTCAGTTCTTGTTAAGCAAGAAAATGGTGATTTTTTTAGTGTAAATGGACCTGCTAGGTGTAATGTTATTGGGTATAAAAATTCATCTTATTTCTCAACTAATTTTCAACAAGCAAATTCAGAATATAACATAAAAGCAGAGTATATTGGTGATACATTATTTATAAACTATAATCAAAAAACATATAATACAAATACTTTTTCAGAAGTAAATAGAAAAATGAGTTGCTCTAGACTATAGGCTATACTTTATATTAAGGGAAGTTTGTGCTTCCCTTTTTTTTACTGAATAATAGTCTCTTGTTTTAATAGTAGTGTGTTTAGTTAGTCTTTTTAACCAAACAAGCATCACCTTCACAAGGAATAAGAATTCCCTTAGCATCTCTACTTAATTCAGCAGCATTACCTTCATCTGTATCGATATGCATTTCTAATTTATAACTTGATTTTACACGAATTAAGGTGTTACCAAATGTTGTAGGTCTTTCTCCATTGGAAATAGATACTTCTACAATGTCTTTATCTTTTACACCAAAATTGATAGCATCTTCTGGAGTCATATGAATATGTCGCCATGCACAAATAACACCTTCTTTAATGGTAAGTTCTCCCTTATCTCCAATTAATTTTATACCTGGAGAACCCTCAGTATGTCCAGATGCACGAATGGGAGCATCAATTCCCAAGAAAAATTCATCTGTACGTGAAATTTCAACTTGATTTTTGCTTCTAGTAGGTCCAAGAATTCGAACACGTTCAATGGTATTTTTAGGTCCAACTAAAGAAACACGCTCATTACAGGCAAATTGACCAGGTTGTGATAATGGCTTATACTCCGTTAATTGATATCCTTTTCCAAATAATACATCAACTGCATCTTGTGTTAAGTGTACATGTCTTGCAGATACTGCAATTGGAATAGTTAAGGTTTTATCTACTTTATTTAATTCTTGATGATGTTTTTTTGCTTCAAGCGCCATTTCAAGTTCTTCTTGTGTTGGTATGGCAAGAAGTTTTACACGGCTTGTTTCATCCGAAAATATAAAACCTACTTCGTTTTTAAATTCTCTGTTTTTATCTTCGTCTATTCGAGCACCAAGATATTCAAATCTTTGACAAGCTCTATGGCGAATATATTCACTGTTTTCTCCTATTCCTCCTGTAAACACAATAGCATCAACTCCACCCATAATAGCTGTATAAGCTCCTATATATTTTCTTAATCTATGGGTAAATACATGAATGGCTAACCTACAATCTTCATTTCCTTCGGATGCTTCTTGAATAATAGTTTGCATATCATTAGTAAGGCCTGATAATCCTTTTAACCCAGCATCTTTATTTAACTGTTTTTCTATTTCGGCAATAGTTTTCCCTTCTTCTTTTGCTATAAATTGAAGAATGCCAGGGTCAATATCTCCTGATCTTGTTCCCATTACTAAACCTTCTAAAGGGGTAAATCCCATACTAGTTTCAACTGATCGTCCATATTCTATTGCGGCAATACTGCATCCATTTCCTAGATGACAAGTGATGATTTTTAGATCTCGTATATCACTATTTAATATTTCGGCAGCTCTTTTAGAAACATATTGATGACTCATGCCATGAAATCCAAACCTTCTGATACTATGTTTAACCCTCCATTCTTTTGGTATAGCATAATGCTTTGCTCGATTAGGAATAGTTGAGTGAAAAGCAGTATCAAAAACAGCATAGTGTGAAATATTATTTAGCGCTTTCATGGCAAACTCAATACCTTTTAAGTTATTAGGATTGTGTAATGGAGCTAAATGAGCAACTTGTTCTATACCATCAATGACTTCTTGATTTAGTTTAGTGGTTTCTTTAAATAAATCACCTCCATGCACCACTCTATGTGCTACAGCATCTATTGTTAACTTTTTTTCAGTATATAAGGAGATTGTTTTTTCTAATGCAATATCATGACCTCTTTCCATTAAATTAATAGTGGATTTTTCTGAAGTTTTAATGACTCCTTTGTTAAGAATTTTAGAAGCATTTGCTTTAAAAATAATTGCGTTAGAATTGGTGTCTATTAATTGCGTTTTAACAGAAGAGCTACCAACATTTATAACAAGTATATTCATTTAAGATTAATCTTTGATTAAAGAAACAAAAAAATAGAGGTATCACAAAAGGTGTTAAATCAAAAAGGGAGAAACAATTCATTGTTTCTCCCTTTTTGATGATGTATTTATATTTAATCCATTACATTTTTGGTAGTACAACTGCATCAAGTACATGAATGTATCCGTTAGATTGTTCTACATCAACTATTGTGATATTAGCAGTAGATCCATTTTCATCTGTTAGCATGATGTTTTTTTCGCCATTCATTTTAGCTGTTAACGTTCCTCCACTAACTGTTTTTAATTTTGCTTCACCCTTACCTTTTTTAATTTTCTTCATTAAATCTTCAGCACTTACTTTTCCAGATACTACATGATAGGTTAGAACTGTTGTTAGTTTCTTTTTGTTTTCTGGTTTTAACAATGTTGCAACTGTACCTTCTGGAAGATTTTCGAAAGCATCATTTGTTGGGGCAAAAACAGTAAAGGGTCCATCACTTTTTAATGTTTCAACTAATCCTGCAGCTTTAACTGCAGCTACAAGTGTAGTGTGATCTTTTGAATTAACTGCATTCTCAATTATGTTCTTTTTAGCATACATTTGTTCTCCGCCTACAACTGTTTGAGCAGTCGCTATTGATCCCATTCCTACTAATAATAATCCGATAACCATTTGTTTCATTTTCATAATGTTTGTGTTTAAATTTTTTGATTTGACATACCTACGATTCAATATGACACTTGGATTTACCATGTTAAAAAAACTTTTATAATATTTTGATTGTTAACATTTTGATGTTTAATTAAAAATTAGAATAGGTAGATTATTCTAATTTTTTTAAAGTCATTGTTATAATGTTTATTTTGAACAAAATTTATATAGAATATGCTAAATGAAAACATCACCAATTTTTGGAATTGGTTTAAAGACAATAAAGGAGAATACGAAAACTTTAATGATAAATATAGAGGAGATTGGGATACGGTAAATAAAAAGCTAGACGCTTTAATTGGAGAGTTGCAAAATTTCTCTGAGGGTTTATATGTTGAAATTGGAGGTCAAGAAGAACCATGGGAATTAATTATAACACCACAAGGAAGAAAAGAATATTTTGGAGATGCTTTAGCGGTAGTAGAACATGCTCCCGAGATTAATAATTGGAAGTTTTTTGGCACAAAGCCAGCATATGGACCAAATTTTAATTTTAAAATGAATGATATTGAGTTAAATCCCAATTCGATAACATTTGTTCCTATAGAAAATGAAGACGCCCCTGATGATATTGCCATAAGGGTTTTTCATGATCATTACACAGAGGAGGAAGGTGAGTTAAGGAATGCAATCATTATGGGTATTTATCAAAGCTTAGATTGTTTACTTGGAGAAGTGTCAGTAACGTTTGATATAAATGAACTTGGCTTTGCTGCTAAGCCTCAGGAAGGTGATAAGCCATTGCCATTAAAAGAATTGCCAGGTTATATTGAATGGAAGAAAAAAGAGCGAGCGATATATGATGTGCAATTTCCTGAAGAACAAATTACTATGTTACAGGGCGAATATGATGGGAAGCCAATTATGTTATTGGTAAATAGGATGATGAAGTATTATCAGTTTAAAAAAGATTTCCCTTATTTATTGGATGTTAAACTTACTTATAATGCTACTCAAGATAATGGTATGCCAGATGAAGATATGGAGCCAATTCATGCAATAGAAGATGTACTTTATAATGAAGTTTGTACTGATGGAGCAGGACATTATATTGCTTCAGAATCTCATGATGGAATTAGAAGGATAATGTATTTTGCAAAATCAATTGATAAACTAAAAGACAATATTATTAGTCTAAAGTCTAAGATAAACTCACATGAAGTTTCTTATGAAACAGCATATGATCCTTTTTGGGTAAGTGCTGATATTTATTTGTAGAAAGCTAATTAACTATAATCATTAAATCAATAAAATAGATCGAAGCTATTAATGATTTGATGTAAATTATAAGTTATTGTAATGAGGTAGTATCGAAAAAGAATACTTTATTCATCCTATCAGATGTTATAACAAGTTTATCTTTAGCAAAACATATTCCTTCGGGATTAACAACTGGTATTTTCCATGAATTAATGGTGGTAAAAGTAGC
>JAHDBM010000032.1:0-13351 GCA_020630395.1 Flavobacteriales bacterium | reverse complement strand
TTCCTTCGGGATTAACAACTGGTATTTTCCATGAATTAATGGTGGTAAAAGTAGCATCTACTTTTAAAATCATTTGATCTTCATCACTAAGTACGTAGTAAAAATTGTTAAAATAACAGATGTCTGAAACATCATGACAATCTTCGAACTCATGAATTTTTTTTAAATTAAAATATTGGTCATAATGTGTTATGTAGATGGGTGCTTTTTCAGTTGCTAACACAAATTGTTTAGTTTTTGTATTGTAGGCAATAGATTCAAAACCTTTATTACTGATACCAGAATACTTTAAATTAATGATATTCATCATTTTTAAGAAGTCTTTTTGGTATACATATATTTTTCTACCCTTTTCATCTGATATATAGAGTAAACTGTCTTTTATGCATATAGCTTCAAAATCAGCTTTTTTTACAGTGGTTTTGTTTAGCCTTTTTAGTTTTTTATTTAGTTTATAAAGCTTTCCATTATCACTAACTATATAATAAACGTTTTCAATACTATCATAAGTAATACCTGATGGCTCTTTAACTTTTAATTTCTTTTCATCTTTTATTTCTAGTTCATTAATATCAGAAGATGTAAAGGTGCACGAGAACAACAATAGAATATATAAGAGGTATAGAGCTAGTCGCATGTACTAATAACAAATAGGTTTAACATGTTAAATATACTAAACACTAAAAGAGGAAGCATAAACTTCCTCTTTGAATTATAATAATTGCTAGTTTAATTTTATTGAGTTGTCCATCCTGCAGTCCAATCGTTTCCTGTTTCTACAGCTCCAATAAAAGTTGCGGATGAGAACCATGAGCCTAAACTTGATGGGTCAAAAGCATTTGTAGTTATAGTGCCAATATATCCGTTTAATATTGAAGGGTCAGTAGTCGTGTTTGTTGCATCACTTTCCCATACATCAGCATCTTTAAAATCATCTCCATTCATGTAAGAAATTGAATTTTTGACTAAAAGATCTCCATTGTCTCTATTCAATTTTGTAATAGAATCAGAAACACGAATACCATTTTTAGGAAATCCTGTTACAATAGCGTTATATATTTTTCCTTTAGTCCCTTCTCTTAATCTCATTCCGGTATTATCCCCATCCCCATCATTTAAGCCAATAAGTGTTAAGTTAGATAATGTTGGGTTAGAATATGGTTGTAGTTCGTTATTGTCGCCATTGTTATCCGCTTCAATACCTCTATCACCACCATTCGATTTTTGATCAACTACCCAAAATTGCCCATTTCCTCTCCATCCTAATGTCCAATCGAAAGAATCATCTTCATTTCCTGTTGACACAGCATATTTAACGCTTACAGTTCCTCCAAAAAATTCAATACCATCATCAGCACCTTTATATGCTTGAATATATTCAACAGTTGTGCCACTACCAACACCATTAAAAGAGAATCCATTTAACTCGTTATCTGTGCTTAATAATTTACCTGCATATTCTACGCGTACATATTTAATTACTCCAGAGTTATCAGCATCATTAGTTCCACCAAATTTTCCAGTATTACCTTCGCCTTGTGCTTCGGCACCAGAATTAATTTGAGCTTTACCATTAATAATTAAACCACCCCAGTCGCCAGGAGCAGGTGTTCCAGTAACTGTTTTAATAGTTGTCATTACAATAGGTTGAGTGGCTGTACCACTAGCCATTATTTTAGAACCTCTTGCAATAGCTAAAAATGGAGTAGTACCATCATCAGCTGCAAAAACTTCTGTTCCAGCTTGTATCGTTAAAGTAGCGCCATTATCTACAAATATTCCACCACTAATTAACCATTTTTTATCACTAGAAAACGTAAAGTTTTCATCAATAGTACCTACTACTTTTTGGTAAGTAGAACCAGAGATAGAAACCTCTGAAACAATATAAGGAGCAGTTAAGCAACTGCCATTGTCTTTTTTTGCATCTGCATCATAATTTCTTGCATTAGGATCAGTACACCCTTCTTTCTTTTTACATGATGGTGTAGCAACTACTAATCCTCCTAGTAATACTAAGTAGCTTAATTTTTTAAAGTTGATTTTCATTTTTATTTGTATTATTTGTTTAAGTCAAAATAACAGGTTCGTCTTTACTGTAAGATGAACCCCTTGTTAAGTCTGTTTTAAGAAAAAAGCTTCTATGTTAAGTTAATGTAATGCCTTTAAAAAGTATACCCAACAGTAAAGGATGTAAACACTCCTCTTCTAGTTTCATTTACTACAAACTGTCGGTCATTAGCTTCTTGTTGATATTTAATACTTGGGTTAAGTAAATTCATGACCTTTAATCCATAATTAAATTTACCAGCTTCTATTCTAGCAATAAAATTCAAAGCATTAACAGGCATTTCATATACATCTCCCAATCCTTGAATACCTACATTGTATATTCTTTTTCCGAATACATTATAGGATAGTGTAAATGTGGTTTTTAATTCTTCTTTCCATCTTTTAGCATAACTTAAATCTACGTTAACTAAATAAGGAGAAGCACCTTGTAAAGATCTTTCACTATTTGTTTGAGCAACATTTAATGTGTTGTCAAAACTAACTTGAGATTTCATTACAGAGGCATTCATACCTAAAAACAAGTTAGTGAAAATAGAAGTATCCTTTGTTATAAACCCTAATCCTTTCGTTATTTCAAACTCTAAACCAGCTAGCATTGCACGATCAGCATTTCTGAACGATTGTAATTGTCCACTTGCTGTAACTTCCATTGTTTTTTCAATTGGATTTACTAAGTTTTTATAGAAAGCACCAATTGCCATAAATTCAGCAAATCTTGGGTAACGCTCGTATCTAACATCTACGTTATAATTTTCTCCATTTTGTAATGTTGGGTTACCAATTGTTTTAGCTCCTGCAAATACTGCAATGTATTCGAAAGGTGCGATTTCTTTAAAACCAGGTCTAGAAATTGTTTTGCTAAATGATGCTCTAATAATATTAGTATCGTTAAGCGCATACTTTAAGATTAATGAAGGCAATACATCTAACTCAGCAATGATATTTTTTCTAATAAAATCTGGCTGAGTTTGGTCTCTGTACATAATAGTTTGCAAACTATTTTCAGCTCTAACACCTGCTGTAATATTAAATTTACTAGTAGCATTCCAATCCATAAATCCGTAGCCAGCCATTACATTTTGATCAGCAGTGTAAGCTGATGCTGGATTTAGTGCTTCACTTATTACGAAATCTCCTACATCATGCGTTTGAGGGTTAATGTATGCATCTGGATTATAAACATCAACTCCGTTTGGATTGTTTAGGTTAATATTTCCTAAATCATAAACATATTGTTTGTAATCGAATTCACGACTTTTATTTTTCATAAACCCACCAGCAGTAAAAGATAATTTCTCTCCGTCTTCAATGTTTTCTCCTGAGTATTGAAGAATATATTTAGCTTCAACTTTGGCATTTAATTGCTTTTCATTTAAATCACTAAAAAACCTATGGTTGTCTATTCTGTCTCTGGCATTAACAATGTAACTGTCAGTATCTTTTCTGTCATTGTATAGGTATACTAATTGTCTTCTGTCTGGTTCTTTACTAAACGCATTGTTAAAGGATACATTCCAGTTAACTCTTAATTTATCAGCCTTTAAAAAGTTGTGGTTACCTGTTATTTGATTTACCAATAAACTGTTTTGACGGTATGTATATCTCCTAGAATATACCTCAGTGGCATAATCAAAATGAAATCCATGAGTTTCTCTAGTCTCATCAGATGAAAGATTAACGAATAATAGGTTATAACTTAATTGGTGGTCACTGTTAAATTGATAAAATAAATTACCTAAGACGGAGCTGTTAGTAGATTGTGTAAAAGACGAAACATCATAATCAATTTTAGTCTCGGCTTGTTTGTTAATTAATTTATATTTTCCGTATTCATAAGAGTTGCTTTGGCCATGATTAATAGATACCATGTAACCAAGTTTCGATTTGTTTTTAAATTCTTTAAAGTTACCACCATAAAAGCTAAAGCTCGAGTTTGGCATTGCCTTTTTTACCATTGGGTTAAAGTTGGAAGGGAATAATACTTTATCACCTTCAGTTGAACGATAAGAAGGATTGTTTTTTATTGATTCTGGAATTACTCTAGCGTTATCAAATCCAAGATAATCCATATTCCCTCCTTTGTAAGAAACAACATCTCTAAATAACGTTTGAGAATTAAACCCGGTACCAAGGCTTACTTTAAATGTTTTTTCCTCAGGATAGTCTTTTGTTCTAATATCAATAGCTCCCCCCGAAAAATCACCTTCTAAATCGGCCGTAAACGATTTTTTAACCGATAATGATTGTATTACAGATGATGGGAAAATATTTAATGGAATTACTTTTTTATCAGGATCTGGAGAGGCGATTGGTAATCCATTTAAGTAGGCTGAATTATATCGGTCTCCCATACCTCTTACAAATACATAGCCAGAACCAACTACCGATAACCCAACTATCTTTTTAGTAGCATCACTTGCATTTGAAGCGCCAACTTCTTGTATTTTTTGAGACCCCATGTTGCTCTCTAATCCCGTAGCTTGCTTAGTTGTTAAAATATCAACCGATTTAGATTCTCTGTTTATTTTTGCTTCTACAACAAATTCATCAATCATTTCGGTATTGCTTACCAGCTGTATGGGGAGTTCTATAGTATTACTTTCAGTAACATCTACCTTAATTTCTTGAGATTTGTATCCAACAAAAGATACTACTAATGTGTATGCGCCAGGTGTTACCTTAATGTTAAATTTACCATCAAAATCAGTGGAGGCACCTTGTGCATTCTCTTTTAGTAAAACATTAACAAATGGTACAGGCTCAATCTTATCATTTAATACTTCAGTTATTGTACCCGAAATATTTTGACCCATTGATAGTAATGGTAATAGACATAACGCCATTAATAATCTTTTCATCATCTTTTTAGTTTTATAAAATAGGTGTACTATTTTTGGTATATTAGTACATCACAAATCACGGGTAATCATATTAACTTAATGTTAAGGGATCGTTACATTTTTGTTTACGTGAACATCTTATAAATTTTGTTAATTTCTTTACATTAAAAACAGGCATTATGGCTAAACAGGCTAAAGTATTATTGGTAGATGATGAAGAGGATATTTTAGATTTATTGGAGTATAATTTATCGAAAGAAGGTTTTGATGTTTATACTGCTGGTAATGGGTTAGAGGGTGTTAACAAAGCGAAAGAAATTAAACCCGATCTAATTTTGTTAGATGTAATGATGCCTGAAATGGATGGTATTGAAGCTTGTGATGAAATAAGAAAAATACCGGCTTTAAATGATACAATTATTGCTTTTTTAACTGCTAGAGGGGAAGATTATTCTCAAATTGCTGGTTATGATGTTGGTGCTGATGATTATATAACAAAGCCTATTAAGCCAAAAGTATTGGTTAGTAAAATTAAAGGCTTACTAAGACGAAATTCAGGGAAAAGTTCTCAAGAAGTTACCATAGATGGGTTAAGCATTGATAGAGAAAAATATTTAGCCCTTAAAGATGGAGTTGAGATAATTTTACCAAAGAAAGAGTTTGAATTACTGGCGCTTTTAATGTCCAAACCAGAGAGTGTATTCACTAGAGAGGCTATATTTTCTGGAGTTTGGGGACATGATATTGTTGTGGGAGACAGAACAATAGATGTTCATATTAGGAAACTAAGAGAAAAAATAGGAGATAACTTTATTAAAACAGTTAAAGGGGTTGGGTATAAGTTTTCGACTAAGCATTAATCCTCTTCAGGAGTAATAACTGTGGTGTTTGGATTTCTTGAGGCAGCATATTCTTTGCCTTCATCCCACCAAGCTTTCATTTGTTTTTTGTTAAATACAAGAGAGTTTTCGGTTAAAAGAGTAGGGGTGTAGTATAAATTTACCTTGACTTCTTTGTTTCTGGGTCTTAATTTAGAGAGCTCCATTTTGTTTTCACTGTTTTGCGCTAGTAGGTAATCAAATACTTTTAGTGTAAGATCAAATGCATTAACAGATGGCATCTTATTCGTTAAGGTTTCTATAGGATCTAAAATAATAGCATCTACTTCTTTAGCACCTGCATCTATGGCAACTTGAATAGGAATATTGTTTCCAAAGCCACCATCTCCATATTCCATTCCATTTTTACGCATTAAGCTCATAAAAGGGATAAAATTAGCTGATGCCCATGTCCAATCGCAATAATCTTCGTAATTACATTCTAATGAGTTCTTATATTCGATTGTTTGTAATGATAAGTTTGAGACAGTTGTTATAAGCTGCCTGTTTTTCATTCTTACTTCCCTAAAATCTTTTTCGGTAAAATGTTTCGCAATCGTTTTTCTAAGCTTTTTAGAACTGCCAAACGTTTTATTGCCTCTCCAAAAAGAGCGTAGAATATTCCAATGGCTCATTCTTATGTATTCTACTCCCTTTTTTGTTGTTACTTTATAAGGGTTTAAAGTAAAAATGTCGCTAGGAGAAATAGTAGTGTAGACTTCTTTAGCTCTTTCTATATTATCAGATGCCAGCATAGGGCATAATAAACTACCAGTAGAAGAACCTGAAAAAATATCATATGAGATCCCTTTTTCACGTATAAGGTAGTCAGCAATGCCTCCGGCAAACGCACCTTTACTTCCACCACCTGATATGACTAACGCTTTCATAACCAAATAAACTCATTTTTTTTGTAAATAATATAATTTCATATTAAAATTTGATTCCCCGTTTGTTTACCACAAGAAATGATATAACAATTCGTGAATAATGCTTCGAGACCGCTAAGCATGAAAACTTTAAGATTTTGTTACTTTTGTCACTCTGAGCGGAGTCGAAGGGCTTTTTGTACAATTAAAAAAGATTCATTTTCAGTGTTTTAATTCATCTTGCGGTACCTTTACTAGGAATCACATTAAAATTATTAATAAGTTCTATAAAAAGTTTTTATATATATTTGCTATTAACAGATATGAATAGCAAATTCTTACATATAGCGTTTTTTTTTCTATTTGGACTTTTTGTGATGAAATCAGGATATGATATTATTGAAAGTTTATTAGATAGGGATCAATTATCTTATTATGATATAGGTGATTGTGATGAAGGAGAAGAAGACAAGGAGGAAAAAGAAGAGAAAGAAGAGAAGCTAACTTCAGATGATTTTCTACTTTCTTTTGACATTACTACATCTTCTCATCTTATTCAACAAACATCTTATGAGTTAATTGAACTTAATAGAGGATATTCATCTGTTTTTCTTCGTCCGCCAAGGACAATCTAATGTAATCACGTGTGTTATATCTCGTTATTTGAGATAAGGTTTAATTAGATAAAAAAATAAAATGAAAAATATAAAGTTTGATTTTGCTGCCGGTTTGGTAGTGTTTTTTGTGGCATTGCCACTGTGTTTGGGTATATCATTAGCATCTACAAGTTATAGTGGAGTTGATGGAATGGCAGATTTTAAAGGAATTGTATTTCCAGGTCTTATAGCAGGTATTATTGGTGGTATTGTAGTTGGTACATTTAGTGGTTCTAAGTTCGGAGTTAGTGGGCCAGCTGCAGGTTTAGTAAGTATTGTTAGTGCTGCGATTATTTCTTTTGGAGGCTTTGAAAATGGTGGCTTTGAAAAATTTGTGCTTGCAGTTGCAATTGCTGGAGTAATTCAATTAATATTAGGGTTTTTAAAAGCAGGGTTTATAGCATATTATGTGCCGTTTTCTGTTATAAAAGGCATGTTGGCAGGTATTGGTGTAATAATTATATCTAAAGAGATTCCTCACTTTTTTGGATACGATAAGGACCCTGAAGGTGACTTGTCATTCAATCAAGTTGATGGGGAAAATACATTTACTGAATTAGGAAATGTATTCGATAATATTCATATGGGAGCTATGACAATTGCTTTAATATCTATTGTTATTTTGATTATTTGGGGAAGAAAATTCATTAAAGAGAATAAAGTATTGGGTATGATTCCTGGGCCACTTCTTGCAATTGTAGCATCAGTAATTATAGCTATTTTGTTTAAAGGAATGGAAGGTTTTGCAGTTGGAGCTGATCATTTAGTTTCGGTTCCTACACCAAAAAATTTTGATCAATTTAAAGGTCAGTTTTATTTTCCAGATTTTAGCGCATTTACAGATATAAAAGTATATACAGCTGGTTTAACAATAGCTATTGTTGCTAGTTTAGAAACATTGCTTTGTGTTGAAGCGACTGATAAATTAGATCCAAATAAAGGAAGTACACCTATGGATCAGGAGTTAAAGGCTCAAGGTATTGGTAATATCGTATCTGGATTATTAGGAGGATTGCCTATAACGCAGGTTATTGTTAGAAGTTCTGCTAACATAGGAGCAGGGGCTAAGAGTAAAAAATCCGCAATAATACATGGTGTTTTATTACTAGGTTTTATCATTGCTGCACCTGGTTTACTTAATATGATCCCAAGAAGTACCTTAGCTGCTGTATTAATTTTAATAGGATTTAAGTTAGCTAGTCCTGCAATCTTTAAACAAATGTTTAAAGCAGGTTGGAGTCAGTTTATTCCATTCGTAGTAACAATTGTATCTATGTATTTTACCGATTTATTAACAGGGGTAGGAATTGGATTAGGCGTAGCTATTTTATGGATTTTATATAAAAACTATTCGATATCTTATTTTGTGCAAAATGATGGTAGAAAAGAAGGAGAGCCAATTAGATTAGCACTATCTCAACATGCCACCTTCTTAAATAAAGCAAACATCATGAAAACCTTAGATAAAATTAAGGATGGTTCTAGTGTGGTGTTAGATTTATCTAAAACAATTGATATTGATTATGATATTAATGAAGCTATACAGGAGTTTAAAACTTCTGCTAAAGAGCGAAATATAACCCTTGAAATTATAGGGCAAGAGAAAATTGAAATGAATCAAGCGATTCATTAGGATTAATGAATAGTTGATAAAGTATATGTCGTTAAACCTAATAAAAAAGGAGCTCAATTTGAGCTCCTTTTTTTGTATAAAATTGTCCCGTTCTGAAATAGTGATACGCTTAAAACGAGTATGTAAAATCCATAGGGCTAACTATAGCTAAAATATCATTCCTGACTTGATCAGGAATATAGTTTTTAGATCCTCAATCAAGTTGAGGATGGCAACTGAAATCGTTAACTCAGAATTAATACTTAAGCCACTTAAAGATTTCCTTATAGCTAGGTTTTTTACCATACATTAAAATACCCGTACGGTATATTTTTCCAGCTAACCAAACTACCCCTATAAACGTTACGATTAATAGTCCCATAGAAAGCAGTACTTCCCAAAGTTCTGCACTACCCATAGATATTCTAACAAGCATTACCACAGGAGAGGTTAAAGGAAACATGGATAACCAAAACATGCCTGCACTATCTGGATTATCGAAAGCAGAAAATGCAACTACATAAAATGCAAAAATTAATGGAGCTGTTATCGGCAACATAAATTGTTGTGTATCTGTTTCATTATCAACAGCTGCGCCAATTGCTGCAAACAATGCAGAATAAATAAGGTAACCCATTAAAAAGTAAAACAAGAATGAAGTAATAATGTTTAACCAAGGCATACCAAAAATGGTGTTTAGTAAATCATTTTGTAATCCAATTATATCGGCATTCTGCTGATTTTGTTCTAGAGACATTTGAACAATGCTATCTGTCGATCCTAATTCAGGAATAAAAGTAGAAGCTAAACTAATTAATATAGAGCTTAATATACCCCAAATAATAAATTGTGTTAGTCCAACAAATGCTACACCTATAATTTTGCCCATCATTAATTGAAAAGGTTTTACAGAAGATACAATTACCTCAATAATTCTATTTGTTTTTTCTTCAATAACCCCTCTCATTACTTGTGATCCAAAGAAGAAAATAAAGAAGAAAATAAAGAAAGAAAAACCAAGCCCTATACCAACTTGAACTTTAAAGTCTACATTTTCTTTTACCTCTACTCCGTTTTCATCATAATCATTAATGTTTCTTGACACAAGGTTTACAGATGATCTAATTTTACTGTAGGCAGTTTTTAAACGATCACTAAAGACTGAATCATTTTTGTATTGAACATTTAAAAAATAAAACTCAAGAGATTTATCAATAGCTTCTTTAATTTTGCTTTCTGATTTTAAACTAGGTGTTTTCCTGTATATAAGGCTGCTTTGAGTGTCAGTTCCTTCAATTGTTTTAGGTGATAACCAGAGTAAATAGTCATAATCTTTATATTTTTCATCAGTCTTAAATTTTCCAATTGCTTCATTAAATTGAATATCACTAGATGTAATGGGAGTCCATTCCACAGATTTTTCATTTATGGCAAATCGTTCTGATAAAACATAGGTGTCATCTAATACCAATACTTTTTCATTTTTATCTTCTGGTTTGCTTATAAAAGCAATAGCAATAAAGAAACCTGCAAACAAAATTGGTCCAAGTATAGTCATTAATATAAATGACTTTTTCTTTACACGAGTTAAATATTCTCGTCCTATAATTAATCCAACTTTACTCATTGTTATTGGTTTTTAAGTTGTTGTTTTGGTTTACTACTTCAATAAAAATATCGCTCATAGAAGGTATTTGCTCCTCTACTTGTTTAATGTCAATATCGTTATCTATTAATACTTTGAGCAAGCTGTTTAATGAATTGTTATTTAGTAACTGCACTTGAGCTCTATGGTTGTTAGCATCAAAAGATTCTTTTTCTATTAGCTCGAAATTAGTCCATAAAGCATTTGCAAAACCAATCATGTTTCCATTAAAATCGATATTGTAAATGTTTTTACTGAATTCTTTTTTTACTTCAGATACCTTACCGTCAAGGACTTTTCTAGATTTATTGATTAACGCAATATTATCACATATTTCTTCTACAGACCCCATGTTATGAGTCGATAAAAAGATGGTAGATCCTTCATCTCTTAATTGTAAAATTTCAGCTTTAATAAGGTTAGCGTTTATAGGGTCGAAACCACTGAACGGCTCATCTAATATTAAGATTTTTGGTTTGTGTAAAACAGTAGTTACAAATTGAATTTTTTGAGCCATCCCTTTAGATAGTTCTTCAATTTTTTTGTTCCACCAGCCGCCAATTTCAAATTTATCGAACCATAGTTTAAGTTCTTTCTTGGCATCTTTTTTACTCATTCCTTTTAACTGCGCCAAATACATTGCTTGTTCACCTACCTTCATTTTTTTATAAAGACCTCTTTCTTCGGGTAAGTAGCCAATATCTTCAATGTGCTTGGGTTGTAAGCGCTCTCCATTAATTATAATCTCTCCTTTATCTGGAGCTGTAATTTGATTAATAATTCTGATAAGAGATGTTTTTCCAGCTCCATTTGGACCAAGTAAACCAAATATTTTTTGTTCAGGAACACTTATACTTACATCATCCAGTGCGGTATGATGTTGATATACTTTAGTG
This sequence comes from Flavobacteriales bacterium, assembly GCA_020630395.1. Lineage (GTDB taxonomy): Bacteria > Bacteroidota > Bacteroidia > Flavobacteriales_D > CAJJDF01 > CATLPG01. The sequence continues at coordinate 1,882 of JAHDBM010000032.1, read as the reverse complement.
ATGTTTTTTGCTTCAAAAATCATAAATAACGATTAGATTGAAACAAATTTAAATTTTTAGCTGCAATAACCATCATAAAAATGGTTAAAGGAGTATAATCTTTATCATTGGGTAAATGGAATGACAACCATTAGTTTAATTAAAAGAGCTTATTTTTAAGTTAGTACTGAATTCGTATTAATTATTTATAGAATGTATTAGGGATTACGCCTAACAGCATTAATAAACTCACGACCTAAAACCACCTTGTAAGAAATACTATCTAATGTGAAGCGGCATTTAATTTCGTAATCGTTATTCATTTCATAATTAGAAGCTCTAATATGTTGCATGTCGTCAAACTCTAGATTTAAATAATAGTTGTATCTTGTTTCTTCTCTAGTTCTCCATTCGCAAACCGTGTAAGATTCTTCATAATAAGTTGTGTCATCAATCCATATTTCTTCCACTTCTTCCCAACATTCTTCATAATCAACCCAAACTGTATATGATTCCGTCTCTTCCCAAATAAAACCTTTGTGTTTTTCTCCTTTATGACTCCATATAGCATAATTATCTTCTGCAATATCTATAGAAACATTATCTAATGATGTTGGTTGATTATAGATTTCTCTATTGTCATCTATTAAAGTTACCTGATTAAACGTCCAATGGCCTTGAAGCCCTTTTTCTTCTAATAAAATATCTTTCTTGCAACTGATTAAAATTAAAAGAATAAATATGTAATAGAAGGCTTTCATTGTATTATTGTTATTGATTGTTAACAATATTATAACAAATGCTGTGCCAAGATTTTTTCATAAAAAAAGACCCTTTATTAGGGTCTTTACATATTATTAGTTCAATCATCTTATTTTCCTCCTTTCGACCCATTATTTCCATTGTTTATTGGATCGTTTGGATTTCTTCTGCCACTCTCTACAACATCTTTTGTTAACTCAAAATGAATATTTTCACCATCAGATCTGTATTTCATGATGTTTTTCCTTTTTCTTTGACTCCAATTATGGAACATTTCTTTATGTCCATTATCAAAGTGAAATACAAGGTCATCATGTGATGCACAAGGATCAGAAGAACCTTCGCTTTCGGTTTCTAATGTAATATGTCCTTCTCCAACAAATGAATCTTCTTTCCAAGTAAATGTCTCGTCTTTATTAATAAAGATTTCAATATCATCATACTGATCTAAGAAGCTGTCGTTCGCACTAAATGTTTTAGTTTCTTCAGCTTTAGTATACGTCCAATTACCATACAGTAATCTTTTTTCAACCAGTTTTTCTTTACTACAGCTGGCAAGTAGTATTAAGGTTGTCGAGAGTAGAATAATTGTTTTCATGACGTTTAGTTTTATTATGAAAATATTAACAAATAGTATGCCAAAAAAAAGGATGCTAATCTAGCATCCTTTAAATTAATAAAAATAATGTTTACATGTGTAGAGGTCTTTTTTCAGTAGCGTCTAGTGCTGCTTCTTTAACAGCTTCTGCATAAGTTGGGTGTGCATGAGACATTCTAGAAATGTCTTCTGCGGTAGCTCTGTATTCCATAGCAACAACTGCTTCAGCAATTAAATCGGCAACTCTTGGTCCAATCATATGAACACCTAGCACTTCATCAGTTTCTTTATCAGCAAGAATTTTAACAAACCCTTGAATATCCATACTAGCTCTGGCTCTACCCAATGCCCTCATAGGAAATTGACCACTTTTATATTCGACTCCAGCTTCTTTTAATTGCTCTTCGGTTTGCCCAACAGCAGCAACTTCTGGCCATGTGTAAACCACACCAGGAATTAAATTATAATTAATATGAGGTTTTTGACCAGCAATTGATTCAGCAACAAAAACACCTTCTTCTTCTGCTTTATGAGCTAGCATAG
>JAHDBM010000103.1 GCA_020630395.1 Flavobacteriales bacterium | reverse complement strand
TAAATATGTAGCATAGGTCTTAGATAATTTGTCCCACTTTTTGTTGCAACTCCAAGAGAAATTGAACTAAAAACATGAGCATTCTTGAGTTAATCTATGCAATTCACTATATTTTACAGATAATGTTTCCGATATATAATATGCCCTATTTATTCTCCTTTAGCAATAGATTTTATATTCTTAAGAAAGTAAAGGAAAACAAGCGATAGTTTTTCAACATTTTAAACAATTAAAAATATTAGTTTTATTATTATTTCATTTTTAACGAACTATTACAGAAGCACTGTAATTTTTATCACTTGTAGCAATTCGATAAATATATTGACCTGGAGATAAATTAGTAGTAGACTCTTCTCTAATATCGATATCATAGATTCCTGTAAATAACATTTCATTCTTCAATATAGCAACTTCTCTTCCCAGAATGTCATACAGTTTTACAACAATATGTATTGCCGCAGATCTAATACTAATTCTAAGAACTGTTCTACCATACTTGTAAACAATTATATGATTTAGACCGTTATAATCACTACTAGTGCTTCCGGTTAGGCAGCTAAAACCTAAATCCAATTTGTTGAATTTTCGTCCTAATAAAGTCTGATTCACTATGGAAGCTGGAATACATAACCATTCCTGCAAAATGGATGCGTAGACTTGTCTAAAATCTATATTATAGATAATATTTCCATCTTCATTAAGGGTTGTTAAACTTGGATGTTTACCTAAAAAACCATTACCATCTAACGCAGGCCCAAATAGCATTAATGGAGCTGCTGCACCATGATCAGTCCCTTTCGAACCATTTTCTTCAGGCCGCCTTCCAAACTCACTAAAAGTCATTGCCAATACTTTTTTATCAAGACCAGACGCACTTAAATCATCAAAAAACAATTTAACGGCATCAGACATATTAGACAATAACTCCTCATGTCTAACGCCTTGATTCGCATGGGTATCGAATCCCCCCAAAGTAACCATATAAACTTTAGTCCCTAAATTACCTTTAATCATTCTTGCTATGTTAGCCAACTGACGAGAAATAGAATTTTCTGAATATGCAACAGAATTTTCTGCTCTATTATATGCTTCGCTAATAACTCCAGCATAACTTGTAGTAACGTTTAAAGTACCTCTTAAAAAACCTAATTGTTGTCCATAAGTGCAATCTGGAAGGTCATTCAAGTCATATAGTTCACCATTTTCAGCTATTTGTTCTAATTGTTCTGTATTCGTTACTGAAAATGCAAAATTATTATCTATTCCATCAAAAATTAAATTTCCTATACTTCCAATTTGTATCGCAGCTGGCATTTCTGGAGGGTTTACAGTATAGTCTGGATACAATTCCTGAAAGTACCGTCCTAAACAACCTGTTTGGTTAATATCATCATTAACATGAGCCGATGCCCAAATATCAGAACCGCGAAAATGCGACAAACTACCATTATCATATCCAACGCCATGAACAACTTTCATTGCACCATTCTTCCAAAGATGTTCTATAGGGGCCATAAAATTTGGAATTCCAAAATCAGGAGACAACTTTACTAAATTAGAAAGATTATGTTTTAATGTGGGTCTTAAATTAGCATAAACATCGTAGTCAAATATTGGTACAATAGTATTTAACCCATCATTACCTCCTTTGAGTCGAATTAAAACCAATATTTGATCTGATTTACTTTGGCTTATTGCAGTAGCAAGAGGAGATAGCGAAGAGGCGGTAATGGAAGTACTTCCTAACATCATACTACCTCCACCTGCCAATCCTAAAGCTTTTATAAAAGAACGTCTGTTCCAACTTTGATGTTCATCATTGTTACAATTAATTTCTATCTTTTGGTTTAAACTACTTTTAGGATTATGCATATGTTTTTATTTGAGTTGAAATTCAGGCATTTTAAAAATATGTATTAATAAAAGTAATACCTGATATGGTGCTTCACTAAAATATAAGCTCCATGTACCGTTTGTATAATAGTTTTCTGGAATATCATATTTAAAAATATTAGTTGCAATATCATAATCCAAAGTGGTTTGTAATTCTTTTGGAACAAAACGATGTATTATTGCTCTTGTAATTACTGATGGATCCGTACTTCCATCTGAGCTCAGTATTGCAAAATTTCTAAACATTTCTGGGTCATTATTCCAGGAAACCGAAATCATATGTTGTATTAATCGCCACCTTCCCACAAAAGTGCTAGAATTAATCCAATCCCTATCACCTGGCCAGCCAGCGACATCTACAGGGTTGAAGAGAACTTGTCCAATATTGTCATTAGACCAAATAATATGTGTTTTAAAATCTAGATTATAATTAAAGCCTGTAGTTTTTATAAAACAATGAGTATGGTCATAAGGGCTTTTAATTAGCGATCCTAGGTTTTTAGAATCAAAAAAATGTTCGCTCTTAAAAAGCTTTCTCAAAACATTGGCAATGTTAAAGTCCAAAATAAACATTGCAGCCATTTCGTTTATAATATTTTCATTTAAATCTGAACTAACAAAATATTTGTATAATTTCTCACAAATGTAATTTGCTATCAATGTGCCTTTTTCTTCGAATAAAATGTTTATGACATCTTCATAACCCCAATTTCCAGTTCTTCCAAAAATAGTTTTATTCGTGTTATTAAATTTTAAAGGATTAAAATTTACAGGTTTACAAGAACCTTCCCAATCATTAAAACCAGTAAGAGCTTTTGCCGTTTCCACAATGTCCAATTGATTATAACCATTATTTAATCCTAAAGTGAATAATTCGTATAGTTCTCTCGCATAATTTTCATTGGGTTTATTAGCGGTATTCTCAACCCCATTTAGATAAATTAACATGGCATTACTCTTTCCAATGGCCTCAACAAAATCTTTAAAGTTTCCTAAACTATGTGTTTCTATAAGTTTATTATATTCAAAAAGAAAATTAGAGCAATAATAAACCTTTAATTGAGCAACAAAATGATTACTCCAAAAAAAATTTAATCGCCCTCTTAATCCATGTGTTAGAAATTGATCGAATGCCATAATTCTCCATTCACCATGATTTTTTTCCATTTGAACAGATGCATTTAAACCAATATCTATATAATCTTGAAAAGTTAAGTTTGCCCATAAAGGAGCGGAAGTAACAGTAGTGTTAATAGCCTGGTCCACTAGATCATCTATAAATTGAGAAGGAGTCTTCAGTAATGCGTTTTCAATTTCCATTTTAGAAGCTCCAAAACATAATCTTCGAAACACATGATTTACTTTTTCTACGTTCCAAGGATTATCTACTGATGGTTCATAAACAGACAATGTACTACTAGTAGTACATGAAGTTAAGTTTCCCATATGTGTTTTACAAAGTTAAAAGTATAGTTTTATCATCATGCTAATTTACAATTTATCATCATGCTAATTTACAAATTGAACACAAAATTTATCACGAAGGTACAAAATTCAAAATTTGAACACCTTATATTTAGTTTTCACTTAATTATAATGATCAAAATCTAAAAATTCAAACGCTCTAAATCTGACACTCATTCTCAAGGAAAAAAATAAAATTAATCAATTATACTACATTTTACAATCGAGTAGACGGGTGACGACCTAACGGTCGCCACTGCGCCTCTCACACCACCGTACGTACGGGGCTCGTATACGGCGGTTCGTAAATCTTCACATTAGTTGCTCTTTTCACCAACTAAGGCTATCTTAATACTATTATGAATAGGCTATACTAAGCGTATTCCTATTCTAATTTCAAAGAGATTTACGTTCAGTCCTTCCCTACTTGTGAGACCATCTGTGATCTTTCCACAACTCGTTTCCTGTAGGTACTATGACTTCTCTACTTAACCAACTCGTAGTTGTAGAGATCTCTCCAGGTAATGGCATCTTCTTTCGCTCAATAACTGCCGTATCTACATACTTACTCTTTTTATAATCCTAGGGCGTTACAATGATGTGCTTGCTTACCCAAGTAAATAGGCCTCTGTATACGATTCCTGTTCGTCAGTACCGAGTTTTGTAGTCTCGCTTCCTTCACTGCATACCTCACGATAAACCAGCTTGCGACTTACTAATGGTTCAAGACGTTACTCCTGCCCATAAGGGACTTGCACCCTCTAGATTAATTATTTACCTTTCCGTAAATAAAAGATGCCCATGCTGGGCACACACAATATGTAAATAAAATGCTTATTTTAGTGTTTAACGAAAGGCCAGTGATTTTTTATTGGCGACTAATTTCCCCACGGAAAATCATACTCGTTAAGTCGCACTTTCCATACATTTAACGTTGTGGTGCATTGAAAAAAACAAGATGAGATTTAAAATATTTATATTAGCCTTTATCGTTTCTACAGCATTTACTGCCTGTGGACAGACTAAAACGAAATCTAGTTTTGAGAAAATAAAAATTGACCTCGAATCGGTAGACAATATTGAATTAAGAAACAGAACAACCCAATCAGACTCAATTAAAAGTAAAACTAAACGATTAACCGAAACTCAAAAAAAACAGTTCATAGAGAAATATAATAACTCAAAACCAAACGGTCTTAGAAAGGCAATTCCATTATACTTTATTGACGTTTATTTAAATAACGGAAGCCAAAGAAGCTTTAGTATAAATAGGCAATATATAAAGGAGAACAATGACTATTGCTTTGACTTAGGCGGTAGGCAGTTTATTGAGTTATTATGGAATGAATTAAATGTAGACCACATTAAAAATATTCAAACTGTATTTGAAGACTACATTGAATATCAAGAATCTACGGATTCTCAAGAGGACAAAGACTTAATGAGTCAGAGTCTGAAATCTTTAACAACTGTAACTAATAAAGAAGACTTAGACTTATTAATAAACGTTTGGATGTACTATGACCCTACGGACTATCCTGACATACCAGAAATTTATAGAATCTTAGAATTCAGTAAGCCGCAAAGTATTGAAGCTGTTAAAAATAGAATCGCCAACAAAAAAGAATGGGAAACTGATGATTCAGCACCATATTCTGACCTAAACAACTTACTGAAGCGAATTGAAAAAGAATAAAAACGCACCACAATCGAGTAGACGGGTGACGACCAAACGGTCGCCACTGTGCCTCTCACACCTCCGTACGTACGGGTCTCGTATACGGCGGTTCGTAAATCTTCACATTAGTTACTCTTTTCACCAACTAAGGCTATCTTAATACTTTATGAATAAGCTATACAAAGCGTATTCCTATTCTAATTTCAAAGAGATTTACGTTCAGTCCTTCCCTACTTGTGAGACCATCTGTGATCTTTCCACAACTCGTTTCCTGTAGGTACTATGACTTCTCTACTTAACCAACTCGTAGTTGTAGAGATCTCTCCAGGTAATGGCATCTTCTTTCGCTCAATAACTGCCGTATCTACATACTTACTCTTTTTATAATCCTAGGGCGTTACAATGATGTGCTTGCTTACCCAAGTAAATAGGCCTCTGTATACGATTCCTGTTCGTCAGTACCGAGTTTTGTAGTCCCGCTTCATTCAGATGTAACCTCACGACTACCAACCTTGCGGCTTACTAATGGTTCAAGACGTTACTCATGCCCATAAGGGACTTCCTCTAGATTAATTATTTACCTTTCCGTAAATAACAGATGCCCATGCTGAGCACACACAATGGCTAAAAAATCATAGCTAATAAGTTCTAAATCGAAAAGGTTTGTGTATATTTATAAAGGCCGCCAAATTTTTAATTTGACTTCTAAAAAATGATAAATTAAAAACAAAATATAAAAATTCGGCTCTGTGTTAATCTGAAAAGTAAGCGCCTTTTTGCACGCTACGTTTCATACACAAGTCCGTTAGCAATTATTATAAAATAGATGTTAAATATTCATAATTATGACACTTCATCGTATCATTTACACTAGTCAAGCTTCAGAGCAATTTGATAAACGTAGTTTACTGAATCTACTCCACGAATCACGTGCATTCAATTCTATAGATAAAATCACAGGTGTTCTGATGTATAAAAAAGGATGTTTTCTTCAGGTTATTGAAGGCGAAGTAAAGCTAATTAATGACCTCATGACACGTATCCTAAGGGATAAACGTCATAATGGAGTTAAAATATTACTGGACTCTTCTGCAGATAATCGTCTCTTTCCTAATTGGGCAATGGGTTGTGCCGATTTTGAAGACCCTAAATTGAGTCTGATACCAGGAATTCGTACTGATTTGAATGACCCTCAAGTGATAAAAAAAATTATTATTAATCTACCAGAGATTGCTGGCTTTTTATTAGAGAACATAGATTAATAGTTTTTAATACAATTGCTAACAATGGTAACCGTTGCACAACTCTCCAAAAAGAATAAAATTATTTAAAAATCG
>JAHDBM010000031.1:26409-37627 GCA_020630395.1 Flavobacteriales bacterium | reverse complement strand
GAAGATATTGGAGAAGATGTTATTATTGAATTAGAAGCAAGTATGGCTAAAGAAGAGACTTCAATAGCCGATTTAGAAAACCAGCTACAACAAGCAATTGATAATGAAGATTATGAAAAAGCTTCTAGGCTAAGAGATGAAATCTCTAAAAGAAAAGGCGAGTAATACAGACTTCATTAAGACACTATATTCATCTTACATTCCTTTACATGAAAGCCCATGATGGGCACCAATAACTGAGCAACACCAACTACCATGAATAAAATTAAGTCACACATTTTTAATTAGTTAATCAATTTTATACAAATGAAAAACATTGCAACAAAACTAATTACAGTTTTACTCTTAGCTTTTACTTTATTTTCTTGTTCTAAAGAAGAAAAAACTATAAGTCAAAAATTAGTAAGAATTTGGCATTCTTCTGCCCAAATTATTGGAGAGGAAGTAATTCCTACTAGTGATACTACTCAGTATTTAGAGTTTACCAATAAAGAGTCTTTCAATCGATATGTAAATGGAGAACTACAAACAGGTAGATATGAGTTAGATAGTAATATTATTACTTTATTCTCTACCTATAAAGAAATTAGCAGTCCTATTGATTCTATTGTACATCAATATAATGATGAAGGGAAGCCTGAGCTAGAGATGTATAATAACAACCAGTTAGTTACCATATTTAAAGACAATGAACTCCCAGTAAAAGAGGCTTCCATCCAATTTAGAATTGATAACATCAGTGATAAAGACCTTGTTTTAGTAAATGTAGATAATCCAGTTTCTTCTTATGTTTATCAATATAAACCAAAAGTTTTGGCCTCTAGCATTTCTTTTTATTCGGTAAGTAGAGGGTTATTGGGACTTTTAGCTTTAATTTTTATTGCTTATTTATTTAGTGCTAATAGAAAAGCTATCAGTTGGAGTTTGGTCATAAAAGGTTTAAGTGCTCAAATATTACTAGCTATAGGAGTGTTGTATGTTCCTTTTATTGCAAACTTTTTTGATGCATTGGGTTCTGGTTTTGTCAATTTAATTGATTTTACAAATGATGGAATTGACTTTGTTTTTGGACAATTTGGTGCTGGAGAAAATGGAAAAAGTGAATTACAACCTGCTTTAATAAGTTTTGCTTTTAAAATTTTACCCACTATTATTTTCTTCTCAGCATTAATGAGTATTTTTTATTATTTGGGTATTCTTCAAAAAATAGTTTATGCCTTTGCTTGGTTAATGAAAAAAACATTAAAACTTTCAGGAGCTGAAAGCTTAGCTGCTGCTGGGAATATTTTTATGGGACAAACTGAATCTCCATTATTAGTTAAACCATACTTGGATAAAATGACAAAATCAGAATTAATGTGCTTAATGACTGGTGGTATGGCTACCATAGCGGGAGGAGTTTTAGCAGCATATATTGGTTTTTTAGGCGGAGACGATCCAGCTGAGCAAGCTTTATTTGCTAAACATTTATTAACAGCCTCAATTATGTCTGCTCCAGCAGCAGTTGTAGCTGCAAAAATTCTTGTTCCTGAAACTGAAAAATTTAATGAAGATATGACTATTCCAAAGGATAAAATTGGGACAAACATTCTAGAAGCAATATCTAATGGTACTACTGATGGTCTTAAACTTGCTATTAATGTTGGGGCAATGTTATTGGTGTTTACTGCACTAATTTACATGCTAAATGGCGGATTAAATTGGGTTGGAGATTGGTCTGGATTAAATGATTGGATAGCGAGTAATACTGCTTATGATAAATTTTCTTTTCAATTTTTATTAGGATATGCTTTTGCTCCTATTTCTTGGCTGATGGGAGTCGACAACTGGAACGACATGCTTCTTACTGGACAATTACTAGGTGAAAAAACTATTTTAAATGAGTTTTATGCCTATAAAACCTTGGGTGAAATGAAAGCTGCAGGTTCTTTTGTTTCTGACAAAGCAATAGTTATGTCAACTTATATGCTGTGTGGCTTTGCGAATTTTGCTTCAATAGGTATTCAAATAGGTGGGATTGGAGCCCTTGCTCCTACTCGTAAAGGATTGTTATCTAAACTAGGTGTAAAAGCACTTATTGGAGGGACACTTGCTTGTCTCTTTACTGCTGTTGTAGTGGGTATGTTGATGTAAGTTATGTATGCTTTAGTATACGATAAATCTTTTATATTGTATTTGTCCTTCAAGATTAATTACCATATAGTAATCTCCTTTATCAAACTTATTTAACGATAATATTAAGCTTTCATCTTTAGTGACTACATCAAGTATGTGTTTACCATGAATACTATATATGGTAATTTCCTTTTTATGATAATTATCAAATTTAATATGTATACTTTCTTTTGATGGGTTTGGCCAATACGTAATATTGTATTGAAATTGTTGTTGTATAGATGCATCTTGTGCAATAACAAACGTATCAACTGCTAATATAATATCATCATTAGAATTAAGTCCATTTCCATCTGCTGCTAATGTAATAGATCTAAACACTACATCTCCTAAATTAATAGAAGGTGCCTTCCATTTAAAACTCCAAGTGATAGAATCATTATACCCTGCTGTTCCTTGACCTGTATGAGTAACATGACCAATTCCTGAACCTCCTGCCAAAATTTTAACGTTAGTATTAGTACTTACAAACTCTCCTACTCTTTGAGACGCTCCAATATTTTCTGAAGCTATTTCAAAGCCGTAGGTATTAATGCCCTGTTGAGAACTATTAAGTGTTACTTCATAAATACTATCTAATTGATAACCTGTGATAGGAATATTAGTTGAAAGAGTTGAAGCCCCTAAATTTATGCTTCCTCCCGAGTGGCAATTACCATTATTACTGCAAGTTTTACCATCTATACCATTTAAAGAAGTAAACCCTCCTATAGATCCATTTCTATTCCCTACTAGAACAAGACTAATTAACAGTAATGATGAAGTAATTAACGCTATTTTATTATTGAGACTAATCAATGTTAAATCTTAATAAACTTACCCGAATATTCCTTAATATTACTTTTATTATTTATTAATAAATAATAAGTACCATTAACTAATTGATCGATATTAATCGTCTCATTTTTCTTAAAATGTTGCTTCATTATTAATTCCCCCCTATCGTTTAAAATTTCTATTGTCAAGTCTCCATCCGATAAATTTGCATGACTATTTATTGAGATAGTAGTTTTAGCTGGATTTGGATAAATACAGTTTTTAGTATCGCATGCTTCTAATACACCCAAATTACATGAGCCTATGTAGCAATCCTTATCAACTACAAAAGAACTATCGATAACAGGTACTTTATTTGCTAAAAAATCGGTTTCATTTGTACTATCATAAAAAGCCGTTATGCACGATTCATTGCAAGCTCCTAACCAATCTTGCACAACAGAAGTCCAAACTTGACGATAATCATATTGTAAAGTTGTAAGCTGATAGTTATTATTTTGATTTGCTTCAGATAAGTCTATATTATTACCTAGTACACCTGAAGCTACACCTGTTCCAAATAAGAACATAGGAGCGAATCGACCATGATCTGTACCAAAACTAGCATTTTCTTTAATTTTTCTGCCAAATTCTGAAACTGTAGCAGTTAATACTCGATCATCAAAACCTTGATCTTTAAGATCATCCTGGAAAGCCTTTACTGCTTCTGAAACTGTTTGCAACAATTCTGCATGCTGACCTAAATTAGCAGCTCCGTTCAGAACTTGACCATTGTGTGTATCGAATCCCGTTAAATAAACATGATATATTTTACTTTTTAACCCTCCCGAAATTAATCGTGCAACAGTTTTTAACTGATCAGCAAGGTTAGTATCCGGATATGCTATAGCGTTTGTTCCATTATTAAAACTACTCTGAATAGATTGGGAATAACCATTAGCATTATTTTGTATATCTAAAATATACTTAATCATATCTCCATGTTCAGAATTTGGCACATTATTAGGAGGAATGCCTCCCAAACCAGAGACAATAGAATAAAACCCTGATGGATCTTGACCAGATAAGTTTAAGACAATACCTTGTTCTAATTCATGAGAAAATAACCTAGAAGTACTGTTATTGCCTATTTGAATGGCTAAAGGGTGAGAACTTAGTGAGGTATTACCAGCATATCCGGGATAAGATTCAACCAGATATTTAGCGGCCCATCCTTCTGTGTAACTTGAGTTTAATTGAGTACCATCTCCTCCAGTATTCATTAAATCGGTTGAGGCAAAGTGAGAGGCATTGTGATTAGGATATCCAACACCCTGAATTACTCCCATCATATCGCTATCATATAAATCTTTCCAACTCGTTAAAATAGGATGCAAACCAATTTGATTTTGAATTGGTAAACTATTATCCAAATTAATCAAAGAACTTTGATCTAACCCTACAGTTGGTCTTAGATTAATATAATCAGCATATTGATCTATGGGAACAACAGTATTTAGCCCATCATTTCCTCCAAAAAGTTGTATGATAACTAAACATCTATCATTTACATCATTACAAGAAAAATTAGAAGGAAAAGAAAAAGCACTTAAGACCCTGTTATTTATGAAAACAGGAGCAAGAGTTGCGGGAATGGTCTTTTTTAAAAAATCTCTTCTTTTCATAGCTAAAATGTTTGATATTCAGGGCTTTGTATGATGTTTTTCAAAAACTCTTGAAAAAGCACAATGACATCTGCCGTTCCTTGTGCTCCTGTTTGTCCGTTTATATGGTTTTGCCAATAACTAGCCCAATTAATTGTTCCGTTAGCTGTTAAAAAATGTTCAAAATAATCTTTCCTGGTAGTATCAATTTCTTCTGGAAATAAATAATCTACAATATCATCTACAATTGTTCGAGTATCGAAAGGATCTGAAATAATACTTGTGTTAGTTAGAATGGCAATCATATCAGGATATAAACCTCCACTTCCTATTGATCCGTTAACTCTTTTCCCCTCTAGTATAATATCCGTAGATAGATTATACCTAGCCACATAGGTTGTTTCATTAAACCAAAGTTTACTATACCCAGGTTCTTGATAGTATGCCGGATCACCAGCTACACTTGGTGGGTTAAACACGTAATGACCTGTTGACTCCATATAATTTAAAAATGATCCTCTTGCAAATTTCAAAAACCAATCTTCATGATCTTGAGTTGGGAATGTTGAAGGTGTTATATCTGGAATTGGAATAGACAAAAAAGTAAGCCCATCTGTAATTAACTCTAAAGGACTTTTCATTTTACCACCAATTATTTCATCCGTATTGGATGAATCATCTTCATCATAAAAATGTTGACTTTTAAGTATTTTTTTGAGGACAGGTAAGATATTATATCCATTGCTATACAAATCAGAAGCTAAAGGCGCGATTATATCATTTTCAATCTCTTGCGTTAACTTATCACTAACAAAGAAACGATATAGCTTTCTGCAAAAATATTTTGCCGTTTCATCTTGATCAAATATCATATCAATTAAATCTTGGAGCTCGCGTAAAATATCAGTATAACTAGTAGCTCCTGTTATAACAGTATTATTAAAAGCCGAACTAAATTGTTTATCCCCCAAATCATGTCTTCCTCCAGAAACTCCTACCCTATATAAACCTGTTACAGGGTCAATTTCACTCAATCTATCTGCTATATTAAACCCAGTTAACACTCTAGCGGCTTCAACAACATCTACTTCAGTATAATTCGAGTAATCACCAGGACCTTGAGGTTTACCTTTACCAATTGTAAATAATTCAAGTAATTCCCGAGCATAATTTTCGTTTGGTGCTTCTTTGGTATTCTCAAAATTATTAAGGAATTTGTTCATTTGAGTATCCAAACTCATTCTGTAAGCCAAATCTTTAATATTATCCAATGAATGAAAATGTAATAGTCTTATGTATTCATACATATCAAAGGATGTTAAAACAGGCGGAACAGGATATAAGGTATAAAGCAAGTAAACCATTTTACTGGTTATTGTGTCATCATTTAATGCCTCATGTACCCACCAAGAGATGACTTGATGTTTTTTTCTTTGACCATCTCCAACTCCATTAACATTTGTATTCGACTTATAAATTGTTGTAAAATCAAAATGACCTGGATCTGTATCTAAAGGATCCATAGGTCTATTTTGGTACACCTTGAATTGGCTCAATAAATCAACCGCAGTATCTGCATCCATTGCAGCTATTTGTTGGATCCTATTTGATGAATAATTATAAGACGTTCTTCTTAATAAATGTTTGGCCAAACGAGTGCCCAGTATACCAGTTTTTTGATTAAGTGATGCCATAAGATTTTATATAAAAAGAAGAAATACATTACAAAATACAATTTAAATATAAATTGTGGCCTCATTGTAAACCGAAAGAACGTTTCACTTTATAAAATTTCATTGCCATTTTATAAAATCTTTTGAAGGGCTTTAAAATTAACTTCATTAAAATTTAATTTTCAAGAATGTCTTAATATTGTATATTTAACTCATAGTTAAACTATTAATTTATAAAAATCTCTAAAAGCAATAAGATGAAAAAACTTATACTACTTTCAGTAAACATATTCTTATTAGGATTCTCTGGGATAACTCAATCTAATCAATTTGGAACATTAAACCTTAGTGCTGGTACTGGATTAGGTGTTTACGCTACAACATCTGAATTTAATGCTACTTATGGCTCTTTTACTTTTACTGATAAAGACACTTCTGGTGCTGTAACTACCTACTTTAATTTTTCTGCTGATTTTGGAATTATGAAGTTATTAAGTGCTGGTGTGTATTTTCAAGCTGGTAAATATCTTCAAGAAGAAGAAAGTGGCATAACAAAAAATAATAATTTCTTAGTTTTTGGAATCATGCCAAAAATATATTTGATTAACAAAGATAAATTCAACTTAAACATTGGATTAGGATTAGGCATTCAAAACCTAAGAACTAGTGAACAAAACAATAACAATAACTCCAAAAGTGAGGCTAAATACAGTGGAGGAAATGTTCACTTACGATTAGGAATGAACTATTACTTTACCCAAGGCATTGGCTTATTTTTCCATACGGGTTATGATGCAAATAATCTTGATTTAAAAGAGCTTTCATTTACATCTGGTAATAATACCAACACACCTAGTAATTTATCTGGTAACTTAAAAGCTAATGGACTCCAAATGGCTATTGGATTAAATTTTAAGTTTTCTGCAGGTGGAAACTAACTAATTTCCAGTTAGAATAATTTGAGAATAAATCTTGTTGTTAAGAACTGAATTTTTCTTTATTACTGAGAGTTATTTTTTATAAAGATCTACTGTAGATGATTCTTTGTTCGTTTTCTTATGGAAAACAACTCTTTTTATTAATCACATATTTTGTTAGGGCTTTTCGTTAGTTTTGATAAACTATATATCAATAATGTTAATCTTTCTCTATTACTACTCCCTTTTTTATTATACTTTAACCTAAACTTTTGTGCTAATATATCTCATGAAATAAATTGGTATAAAATCACCCAAGTTACTTGATAAAAAACTAATCGAACTAATTCATCATATTTTAGTGTGCTTTGAACGTTAATTTTTACTGCCTTTGAAGATTTTGTTATCTCTTTAACTATGTAAACAAAAGAAAATCACCCCCTTTTTTAATAGTTTCTTACTATTTATAGGGTGATTTTCTAAATGCTCTTTTTAATATAAATTATAAATCATTAATTTACAAGCGTTAGAAATGATCTCTATAATTATGAAATAACAGCTTGTATATTATATTAGTTTTTTACTATTTTAAAATAATGTTTGTTGTTAAATCTAACTATATACGAACCAGATGAGTAGTTTGAAATATCAAAATTTCTATTAATTTCTATAACTTGATTATATTGGTAAGTATCTAATACTCTTCCAACTTTATCTAAAAATTCGATTTTAACATTATTTTGATTATTTAATTTAGCTACTAATTGAATGTTTCCTTTTGTTGGATTAGGAAATAATTTAACTATCCCATCAAATATACCTTCTTGAATTCCAACAGAATTTGTTGTTACATTTTGACAGTCAACATCATTAGGACAACCAACACTACTAGTTGTTAAGCACACAGTATAAGTACCTTGTAGGGGGTAAGTATGTGTAGGGCTTTGAAGGTTTGAACTATTCCCATCACCAAAATCCCAATTCCATGAAGATGCTCCAGATGAATTATCTGTAAATTGAGCTGTAGTCCCTAACATATTTGTATTAAAAGAAGCAGTAGACATTTCAGTAACATTAATATAAGCAGTTTGAGTTGTGGTATGAGCTCCACCACTGTTACTTACTGTTAAGGTTACATCATATACACCTGGTGAGTTGTAAACTATATTAGTTGGATTTGCTAAAGTTGAACTTGATGGTGTTCCTCCTTGAAATGTCCAATTATAATTTGCTGGAGCACCAATAGATTGATCATAGAAATCAATTGAGCTTCCTTCACAAATGATATTTCGAGAAACAGAAAAATTAGCTATTAATCCTCCGGTTCCTCCACTAACTGTTATTGTTTGGCAAATTGTATCAGGTGAACAAGAAGGTCCAGATGCTATTAAACAAACAGTATAACTTCCACCAGTAGCATATGTATGAGATGGATTCATTGAAGTGGATGTATTTCCATCACCAAAATCCCAGTTGTATGATGATCCACCAGAACTAGTATTATTAAAATTAACTGTTAATCCAGCAATAGAGCTAGAGAAATTTGCATTTGGTGAATTCACTACATTTATATACGCATTTATATTTTTGGTATCACTTCCTGCAGAATTTGTTACAGTTAAGGATACGGCATAAGTACCAGGTGAATTGTAAATAACACTTGGATTTTGAAGAGTAGATGTAGCTGGTGTACCTCCCGTAAAATTCCAGCTCCAACTAGTTGCAAATAACGAATTATCAGTAAAATTAACTGTTGCGCCAGTACATATAGTAGTATTATTAGCAGAAAAATCTGCTACAGGAGATGGATTTGACGTATTACATACCCAATCTAATTCAAATCCTGGTTCATTTACGTATGGATCTGTATGAAAGTAAATAGTCACTGCCCCTCCTGTAGATGATATTGTTCCAGATGGAATATTCGAATTACAATACCTTCCTATTAATGGAGAACTTGTGGTTGGACCATCATAAATTTCTAAATAATCATAATCACAAGGAGGAGATGATGAACCCGAACCGGCTTCAACATCAAACATAGCAAATGATAAATCAACTGTAGTTGCACCTGTTGGAGCTATTGTCACATATGAATCTTGATTAGGAGATGAAGGTGCAGATGGCCCACCATCATCATATAGTGTACCAATACAAGATGTTTGAACTGGCATAGTTGTATTTGGAGGTAATATGACCGGACAACCTATAGTCGAGTCAACAAAAATATACATGTTTTTTACCAATTGATCATTACCAAATGAATTAGTTACCGTTAGACTAACGTTATGAAAACCTGGGGTAGAATATGTAATACCTGTCGGGTTTCTAATAGTTGAACTTGATGGCGTACCACCTGGAAAGGACCAAGAAAAAGTAGTAGCATTAGGTGTCGTACAGAAAAAATCGGCATTACCTCCAACACACAAGAGTGTATCATTACTATAAAAATCTGCAATTGGAGGTGTAGGGCTAACAAATGATTGAGCACACAGCAGAGCTTGATGAGCATTAATTCTACCGCTTCCTAACATACCCACATATGATGGGTTAACAGCATCAATATTATCTGCAGTAGATAATAAACAACTTTCTACATTTGCCCTTGTAATACTAGTATCAACAGAAAACAAAAGTCCTGCTAAACCAGCAACTAAAGGAGTTGCCATAGATGTTCCAGATTTATTGCCATATCCAGTAAAAGGAACCGTACTAAGAATAGCCTCTCCTGGAGCACCAACATCAACCCATGAGCCATAATTTGATCCACTATTTGGTCTACCTAACGGAGTCCAATCTGCTTTTTTATCATTTTGATCAAGCCAAGCTACACACATAACATTATTATAACCACACGGGTACATCATACTATTAGCATTGCTATTTCCTGCAGCAGCAATTACTAAGCACCCTTGGGTATTATATGCATAATCAATCAAACTTTGCCAAGCAGAAGAGTAACCACCTCCACCAAACGAACAACTTATCACATTAGCTTTTACAGTTGCAGCATAAGTGAATCCAGCATAAGTGTTTGTAATAGTTGGAGTTCCTGCATTTGCATCTCGGTTACATTTTACTGCTATAATGGATACACCAAAACCTATTGAAGCAATACCTGTTCCATTATCAGTAGCACAGCCAACAGTTCCCGCACAATGGGTTCCATGTGATTCACTACTAATCACTGGATTGGGATCATTATCATTATCTGCAGCATCCCAACCGTTTACATCATCAATATATCCATTAGCATCATCATCAATACCATTACCTGGTATTTCTCCCGGATTTGTCCATATTACTGGTGCCAAATCAGGATGATTTGTTTGAACAGCATTATCTACTACTGCAACTGTTACTCTTGAATCACCAGTGGAAATATTCCATGCCTGTTCTGCTTGTATTTTATGAAGTCCCCATTGATTTCCAGAACCAGACTGAGGTCCAAGATCATTGGGGGTATAAGTTGTTTTATATAACGGTACTTTTTCAATGTAATCTACATCTGAAAATTGCTTATAATACTCAAGTATATCATCAACCTTTTGATGAGCTGCAAAATGGATAACAACTATATGTTTCAAATCTTCAGAAGTTGTCATACGAAAAGGTTGTTCAATGTCAATGATTTGGTAATCCTCTTTAACATCAGATGAATATAAAACTTTATCTATATCTGTAAGTCCATCTTTATCAAATGAAGGCATTACTATGTGATTCTTAAATTTTAAGAATACTTCTCCATCTACATAATTTGAATCTATTTTTTGACTTGAAGCAACAAACGAAAATGATAATAAAATAAGCGACCAGTAAAAATTTTTCATAATTCTTGTTTTTTGTTAATTATTAAACGAGCTTAAATTTTTATTAGTTGCTTTAGTTTTACAATTAAATTATCAGAACTCTCAAATGATCAATAAAAACTAGTTAAAGATGTAATATGTGTTACTCTTATTTTTAACTCTCTTAAAAAAAAACCATATTCATAAGCTAATGGCTTAAGTCTATTTGAGCGAAATAAAGACTC
>JAHDBM010000031.1:0-26309 GCA_020630395.1 Flavobacteriales bacterium | reverse complement strand
TTAATTGCATAATTAAGGGATAATAAATAATCCTTTAATTCACTTACCATAGGCTTTAAGTCTTCTGGAATTCTGTCTTTATTAATATACATTAGGGTTTCCAATACATTTTTCTTTGCCTTCTCATAATCTTTTCGTTCACATAGATCAACAATAGCTTTTAATGATTGATTAATTACGCCAACAGTATATAATCTTTTCATTTCTTCATCAATGATTAATTCAGTGTCTGTTTCTTCTGTCCATTCTAACGGAACATTTTTCTCTATTAACACTTCTTTTTTGGTTGATTCATCAAAATAAGATATCATTACTTTAATATCTTTTTTTTCTATACTCTTATTTGGCTTATCCAACTTAAATTTTACTAAGGCAACTTTATTTAATGAGCTGTAAACCTTTTGTATTTCAAAACCAAACTCAGCTGTTTTGTTATACTTCTCAGGAAAACCTAATAGTTTTTTGTAAATAATATTATCATTGTAGGTAACACTTATCTTCACTTTAGATGCGATTGGATAAAACAAACTTTCTAATTCATGAGCAAAACTTTTAGCCATATCTTCTGTTGACACAACATGGTGTTTTAACCCACTACTGGTTTCACTTAACAATGTTAGCAATGCACTATTATAACCTGTTCCAACTCCTATAGTAGAAATACTTATTCCTTTTTTTGTGTAGGATGTTGATAATGCTAATAAACTATCTATTGGCTTGGATCCATATCCATCTGTTAACAAAATAACTCTATTGGTGTACGCTTCATTAAATGTTTTATCGATTTGTTGATAGCCTTTTTTTAGCCCTTCAAATATATTGGTCCCCCCACCTGCACTTACTGATTCTAGAATAGTATAAAGAATATCTTTATCCTTAACTTGCTGTTGATTAAATGCTATTTTTGCTTCATTGTCAAAAAATACTAATGACACATAATCTGTAGGTCGTAATTTATTGATAAACTCTTTCATTGAAGTTTTTAATAAATCGAAATATTCACCAGACATAGAACCACTTTTATCTAATACAAAAGATAAATTAACTGGAGTATTACTTTTTCTTTTTTCTTTGGGTGCCTTAGCAGAAAAACCTAGCTCCAAAATAGACTCTTTAGAACCTGAATTGATCTTATTATTACCCCATTTTGCATGAACTTCTATTAAATTTTCTCCCTTAGGCTTTGGTATGCTTTTGGTTAAATAATCATTAATATTAAAGTCTTTTACTAAGTCTTTTGATGGTAAATATTTTTCTGGAAATTGCATTCTAGGGTTAGGAATATACCTAAACGATTGCCTATGTCTTCCAATTCCTCTAAAATGAGATAAATCCAACACATCTACATCTCTCTGAAAAGGAAAACTAACAATGTATTTTCTCTTTTTGGGTAACAGGAATTTAGCGACTCCATTTTCATCTGTTTTAGTATGGTAAATTTTATTAGAGTACGTCATGGCTAAGTAAACATCTTCATTTTTCCCTCCATTTGGGCCTCCTTTTATCGTTAATTCGACATATACTCTTGAAGAGATTGGCTTAGGTTTATCAATAAATTTTTGTTCTATATTACCTTCTTTAGATACGGTTTCTTCAAATTTAATCGTTTCATAAACCAACTCCATTTGTTGATTATTAAACTCATCTATTTCTAGATATTCGAAATTTTCTTCACCATTTACATCTACATAATAATTGTTTTTTAATGGAACCATAAAATGCGCGTTACCAGAGTTATCTGTAACAGATTCATATACTTTACCCTGTTCAAATGAAACAAGATTTACAGGTATCTTTTTCCAAGAATCCCCTACTTTACTTTTGATTTTTATCGCTACATAAGCATTCCCTGCTGTTGCTGGAACTTTCTTTTTATATGCTTGTTTTACAGAAACTAATGTATGCTTTGACCTGTTAATTGGAGGTGAACTTATTCTTTTCCATCTTTTTTCGTCATATAAGACTGTCGCTCTACCCGAACCTTCTCCTTTTCTAGGCATTTTTAGGGTCGTATAGTTTTTCATGTTACCAACATGCATCACCCATTCCTTACCTTCATTAAGGACTACTTTCTTTTGACCCTTGTCATCTGTTTTAAATTTTTTTATTAAAAATGTAGACGTTTCTACAAAGGTGAGGGTTATATATTTTTTCGGTTTTCCTTGGTTAGTAATGACTTTAACATTGTAAATTAAAGTTCCTTGGGAAATAATAGTGGATACAAAAAAAATGGACGCACACAGCACAGCCACCTTTTTTAAGGGTAGTTTTTTCGTTTTCATAGGTGTAATTTTTAACGGAAAGAAGGGTATTTATAATACGATAGATCTTGTTTTTTATTTCATCCCAAAAATTTGAGTCCCATAAAATCGCTTATTTTTTTTATCGTAAGCAAAGCTAATCCCCGAATGGGTATAGGATTTATTCATTATAGCCTTATAATGTACTTTTGAATTTTTCCATCCAATAAAGAAAATATCTACTATATCTTGATAGGTATTTGTGGCAAACTCTTTCTTCTTTCGGCTAACTTTCAAGATTATTTTTCCGAAAGCATCAGTATAAGCTACATTCTCACCAACCAACGTAAAGCCTCCTCCAGCATTTTTTACTCTATCTAAAGGTGTTTTACTTTTTTTAGATGTTTGGCTATGTGTCATTCTTCGTTTTTTTGCTTGATAAGCCGAATGATTGATTGCCGCACTTTTCAGTACTTTGTGATCTGTTAAAATACTTAATCCTTTTGAAGCTCTTTCTTCATTTACTTTTTCTAGTACCATATCTTCTAACAATTTAAAATCAATGTGCTCAAAATCGATTTTAGTTTGGCTAAAAAGGGAACTACTTAATAATATGATAATAAAAAACCTCATCTGTTATTACTAACGAAATGAGGTTAAAAAAGATTGTATTGTTAATTAGAAATTCAAGGCATTAAAAACCCTCTTATTTTTTTAATCTCTACTTCTTCTGTTTTAAAAGGAACTAAGGCATATACATCAAAATCTACTAAATCACCTGATTTGGTTATATAATCAGCTGGTCCGATCATTTTAATCGGCTTTTTAGAGGTTACATTTTTTAGTGGTTCCATTAAATCTATTGGATCTAGTATTTCTACAATATTGGACTCGTTAAGATTTAAAATTACTTCACTAATGTCTTGCTCTTTACTATTTATCGGAATTGAAACAACTGCTAATTTTAATTTTCCATCTAATACTAACCATGCTTCATCATAATCATTATCATCAATAGTCTCGGGAGATAAAATTCTTTGAACAACAGGACCATCTTCTAATTCATGCAGTTTGTATTTATTGGTATCTCGTACATATTTCTCTGCAGGAAAAGAGAGTAACTCTTCTCCATTTACACTTGACATAAACATATACGTTCCTTCATTATACGTATCAGAAGTAATCATGTTTGGCGCTATCAATTTATTCGTAACTAATCCTTTGGTTACAACATCATCTGCTATAATTAGTCTTACGGTATCATCAGTAGGGTTATAAAAATTGATTGTTCTAGTAGATGGTGATTCTACTGTTTCAACTGAATTACTAATTATAGTATTGTCTTTTATTTGGCTTTCTACAAAAAAGAATAAATAAACAGATAATCCTAAAAAGAATAATCCCCAAATTAATATAGGAATCCAAAAGAAATCATGTTTTTTCCTATATGCAGGAACTCCTACATCTTCTACAATTTCTCCTTTCCAAGTACCTAGTCCAATGAGCGTTAATATAATGCCTGAGTATAATAATACCCATTGCATATAATCTGGATTACCAAATTTTGTTTGCATTCCATCAAACCAATAAGTGACTATCCACCCTATCAATAAAAATAATATAGGAACTATAATCCCAATTCCTCTCCATACAAAAACCATCTTGTCTTTTTTTTAATTAATTACTTTTCTTCTTCTAAAAGAGAAACCCAGTATTTAGATCTAGATTCACCAGCCTTTAAATTCATTTCCATTGGTGGCTCATCATCAAAAAAATATACTGAAGCTGGCAAGCACGATAATTCATATACTTCACCTTCTTCTATAATATCGAAAGTAGGCTCTCCATATCCATATACTACTTCATCAAATGCTAATTCTCTTCCTGTTTCATTGATTAAAACAGATTGCATTTTTTTAATAGTTATTTTTTCTCCATTGGCTCTTTCATATTCATTTTCACCTAAAGAATATAGAGTTTCATGAGAAAGATCTTCATTAACAACCACAAAATGAGTTCCTTGTGTAGAAGAAACATATCCAAAAGTTCCTCCTCCAATGATTAAGCCAAATATCAGTACTAAAGGAATACTAACTTTAGCCTTCATTTTAAACTTCTTAAACATAAGGAATAGAAGTACCATAATGAGCAATACAAATGATATTGCCACTACTAAAAACATTGTCCATGATGTAATCATACTATCTATTATTTTAATTTATAGCCCGAATATAAAAGACTTATAATTAAAAAAATAATACAATATGTATGATGAGATGTTATGGGTGTAACATGAATGTTTTACAGGTTAAACTGTAATATTAGCTTTCTATATCAAAGAAATTTGATTTTTATCAATCCAACCTTCATTGGCGCCAAAACGAATATTACACCAATCTTCTTTGGTTTCCAAAATAATAACTTTTGCTCCTTCATGTAATACAAATGAACTTTCGCTTGAAAAATCTGGGGTGGACTTAACCGTTAATGATGGTGCAACAACAATACCTGATATACTACTAGTTTCAACATGGTACTTTATACCTGAAACCGTAATAGCCAATACAAACAACACTAGAAAACCAATATGCTTTGCTCTTGTTATTTTACTGATTAGTTCACTGCTTGTCCTTTTATTTACTACAAATGCTATTAATGATGAAAACAACATTAATACTCCTAACCAAGTCCATACATCAGTTCTAAAAGGTATTACAGAAGTTAACCAATATGAAAACCCTTCTCTACTTTTTTCTTGTTTATCGGCTATTTTAGTTCTAGATAATTTAACATTAGCAACAGCAGGGTTCCATTTTGGGTGTAATTTTAATGCTCTTTCGTAGTTTAATATCGCTAAAGGATATTGTTTCATTCTATAATAAGTATTCCCTAAATTATAATACAATTCTTTTGACTCAAACCCTTCATCAATTAGCATTTCATAAGTGTTAAGTGCTTTCTCGAATTGAAGGGAATCAAAAAACTGATTAGCTTCTTGAAATATCGCTTTAGGATCACTAACCTCAGCATTTGCTTGAAAACAACATGCTAGTACAATTACTATTATATTAACTATCTTTTTCATGACTTATGATTTAAATTCTTGTTCAATTTTTTCTATAACTATCAAACTATCTTCATAAATTTTTGTTTCATTTCCTTTAGCCATAGAAGCAAATTTTGCCATCTCGCAATTTTCTAAAACATCAACCAAATGATTAGCTACAGTATCAGAAACATTTCGCTCTCCTAAACGATCTTTTATGTTTTGTTTTGTTAATTGGGAGGTTTCAATTTGTAATTTATCTCCTATATATTGATGTAAGCTTCTTATTGTTTCGGTATAAAACAACCCTTTTTCTCCTTTATCTAGATAATTTTTAGCTACAGCCATCTTTTTCACCAATGCTTTTCTTGCTTTTTTAATTCTATTCGCCTCATTATCTTGGCTATTGTCTTCGATTTTTTTGTTAACTACAATAAAACCAATAAATAACAATCCAATACCTCCTATTAATCCATAAAACCCTAACGAATTAAAAAAGTAATCTCCTTTCTTAGATAAGGTTCCTTCCTTACTAATATCTAAAATGTCTTCAATTTCATCTCCTTCATTAACCGAACCTATTGATAATGGTGCATTACTACTCACAGTACCATCTGCATTAAGTACTGTAACTCCCATTGTGTTTCCGTTAATCGTTTTATATGATTTAGATTGCGTATCAAAATAATTAAACCCAATATCTGCAAAAACATAATCCCCTGCTTTTCTTGGTATAACCAAATAAGATATTGTTTTACTTCCGTTTACTCCTCCGCCACTTACCGATATACGTTCTTTAATTTCTGGATCGTACGTTTCAAATTCTTCAGGAAACTCAATTTTAAAATCATTAAATTGTTTTATATTTCCTCTTCCTTTTATCGTTACTTTAATGTCTATCGGCTCATTTACCTTTACCGTATCATGACTCATAGTGATATCAAAATCATAAGTCCCTACTTGTCCACTAAAATTAGCAGGTCTTGGTTCTGGTAATGGCTTACCTTTTACTGTGGCTCCATTACTGGTTATTTTTTTTTGAATTCCCGAGCTAAAAAAGGATTGATTAATTCTTGCCGTAACATCAAATGGTTTAATTTTTAAATCTCCCGGTTTTTGAGGAAAAAGAACTTCTTTTTTTAAGGTATACACCTGATATTGTGACCCATCAATAATTTCATTCTTAGGCTTTAATTGTTTGGGCAGTTCGATATTTTCTGTCCAAAAGCCTTCATGAGTTGGAAAGTTATAATCTTCAAGATTCAAACTCAATCCTCTTGAATATATATTATAAGTTGCAATTAGATGTTCTCCTTCATAAGCTGATGATTTTGATAAAATAATTTTAGCATAAAACGCTTTGTCATCAATAGTTTGAGGCTGCCTTTGTTGTCTACTATCTCCAAAAAAATCATCAAAAATACTTCTTCTTGTATTTTGTCTTTGCCTAACTTGGCTTTCTTTAACAACTGTTATATTTACTGGTTTAGATTCGAATTGAGCGTTACCAATTTTAATTCTTGCTCCGGGTACAGTTAGCGTTCCAGTTTTTTTAGGACTTATAGTATATGTGTACGTTATGGTACTTGATCTTGTCATTTTACCATTCATGATACTAATACTAGAATTTGTACTTTGAGATGGCCCTCCCAACACATCAAAATTTTTAAATGTTGGTCCTGTAAAACTTCCATTTTTATTGGTCGTATACGTAACATTAAAAGCATCATCTATACCAACTTTTTTGTGACTTACTTTAGTTGTAAAACTAGTGTTTTGAGTAAATGAGCAAACACTAAAAAATAAGATGCTAAACAACAATAGCATCATGTTTTGCATTGATTTAGTTCCCATTTTATTCGTATTTATTAATTCTAACATTATTATCTTTTATACATTACCAATCTTTATCAGATTCGGTATAAGTTCCAGATTTATTATTTCCGTTTAATTTTCCTTTTTGCCCTTTTTGTCTATTCAACTTAAGAATTACCTGTTTTTCATCATTTTTAAGTGCGTCAAGATTCTGTTTTGCTTCTCTTAAACCAACTACACCTTGTTGTTTAGGCTGCTGATTACCATTTTGTTTATCTCCATTAGCCCCATTTTTCTTTTCATCTTCTCCATTCTTCTTTGGCTGATCTTCTTTTTTATCTCCGTTATTATTTTTATCTCCGCCTTTCTTTTTTTGTTCGTCATCTTTCTCCCCTTCTTGCTTCTTCTCAGTCTGTTTTTGCATTTGCTTTAAGCGATCTTGCATGTTTTGTAAACCTTGCTGTTTTTGCTTTTGTTCTTGTTTCTTTTGCTCTGCTTCTTGGTTTTCTTTTGCTTGCTGTTGCTTAGACTTATTTAATTTCTTTTCTAGTTCTTTCTTTTTCTCTTCAGATTGACCAGGTTGTTGCATTTGATTTTTTAACTCTTGCTGCTCCTGTTCTCGTTTAGCATTTTGTTGTTCTTGTTGTTGTTGAGTTTGCTTTTGTTGTTGATGCGTTTTTTCCTGCTCTTTCTGTATATCTTGTCTTTGTTTATTTAATTCCTCTTTTTGCTTTAACTCATCAGAAGGTGTTTGCTGAGATTTCTGTTTATTAATTTTTTGTTTCTCTTTATTTATCTCTTGCTTCTGCTTATTCAACTGCTCTTCTTGTCGTTTTAATTGATCTTTATCTATTTGTTGTTGCTGCTGCGAAGCTTGTTTTTGTTGATTTTGAGCTTCCTTTTTTTGCTGCTCAGCTTGTTGCTTTTGTTGCTGGTTTTGCTGTTGCTGCTGTTGGTTTTGTTGTTTTTGTTTGTTTAGCTCTTCTTGTTTTTTATCTAGCTTTTGCTGTTCCTGCTGCTTTTGCTGCTGGTTCATTTCCTGCTTTTTCTTTTCTAGTTCTTGTTTTTTACGATCAAGTTCTTTTTGCTTTTGCTCTAGTTCTTGCTGTTTTTTCTCTAATTCTTGTTGTTTTTTATCAGCTTGTTGTTTCTTTTTTTCAGCTTGTTGTTCTTTTTGTTTGCCTTCTTGCTTTTTTTGCTCTTGCTTTTGTTTGTCTTGCTGATCTTTTTTCTTCTCTAAATTCTCTTTCTTTTTTTCAAGCTTATCTTTTTTATCTTGTTGCTCTTTCTTTTTTTGCTGATTTTTTTCTTGTTGTTGTTTTTTATTTAACTCATCAATTTGCTTTTGTACATCATCAATTTGCTTTTGAAGATCTTCTTTAGTTTGATCTCGCCTAAGTTTCTTTTTTAAAGCATAAGATAAATTATAACGTGCATCTTCATCATAAGGGTTCTTTCTAAGTGATTGCTTATACGCTTCTATTGCTCGATCTAATTCTCCTGCTAATAACAGTGCATTGCCTTTATTGTAGTATGCTTCGCTTTTATCTAGATTCGTATTGCTATTACTTGCTAAAAGAGAAAAATCTTCAGCTGCTTTTTTTAAATACTTTTCTTTAATTGAATCTACCTTCTTCTCTAACGCTAATTTATAATTTGAAGCAGCCATATTATATTCGGCATAGGTGTAAGCTGGTTTTTCTGCTAACGCTTTTTCATAAAACACAATAGCCAAGCCATATTTAGCTTGATTATACATGTTATTACCATCCTTAACCAAGAATTTTTCTTTTTGTCCTAATCCGCTACTTGAATATAATAATCCAAGCAATAACAATATGCTCATTATTAACCTATTCATCATAACTAATTTTTGATCTACCTGGAATAAAAATTTCCAGTATTAATAATAATATTCCTACTCCTAAAAACCATTGAAAACGATCTTCATACTCCATAAATGTTTTGGCTTTAAAAGTAGATTTTTCAATTTTACCAATATTTGTAAGGATATTATCCATATTGATACTTGTCCCTATTGCTCGTTCATATAATCCTCCTCCACTTGTCGCTACATCTAATAACATTTTCTCATTAAGCTTTGTAAGTACTGTATTACCAAATTTATCTTTATGAAATCTCCTCCCAGATTCATCTTTAGGAATAGGAACGGCTTTAGGAGTTCCCATACCTACTGTAAACACCTTTATACCGTCTTTATACGTACTTTTTGCAGCATCATTCGCGTTATCCTCATGATTTTCTCCATCAGTAAATACAATGATGGCTTTTTTAGATTTACTTTCTTCATCAAAAGATTGAACAGCTGTTTCTATGGCAGCTCCAATTGCTGTTCCTTGAGAAGATACCATTCCAGGGTCTATCGATAACATTTCTGTTTTTACATAATCATAATCGTTCGTTATAGGAATATAATTATATGCTGCACCTGCAAAAACAACTACTCCAACTCTATCTCCTTTCAATTTTTTTAATAATTGAGTTATACCAAGTTTAGCTACTTCTAGTCTATTGCGTTTGTCATCTAAATCTTTTGCAAGCATACTGTTTGAAACATCAAGAGCTAGCATAATTTCGATCCCAGATGTTTTCATTTTTCGCTCATTTTTACCGAACTGAGGATTAGCCCAAGCGATTATTAAAAATGAGCTTGCTAATAAAAACAATATAAATTTTAAGGTAGAACGAAAAGTTGAAACCCCTTTAACTAATTTGTCTAAAAGTTTAATGGATGCAAAGCGTTTAAGTCTGATGTTTTTTCTTGATAAAGAGAGCAAAAAGATTAAAATTATAACTCTAATTATGACTAGCCCCCATAAATATTTAGGGTGTTCAAATCTAAATTCATCTACTTTAGAGGTAAAATAGTTCCATACAGCATAAGCTATTGCCCAAAAAACAATTTCAATTGCTAGAATAATCCAAACACTATTTTTAATCTTATACCTCAACTTTATTTTACTTTTTTATATGATCCCCAAGATCCATTACAAAATGTTTTACAACTATCATCCATACACAAACCTGGGGTAATAGAATTTATATTAACCGTCTCGTCTATATCACTAAAAATACATTTAAATTTTCCTAGAGCCTTTAAATTAAACTCTCCATTCATTTTACCACAATTATCTCCTTTAAACTGATAACAAATAGTGGTAGGATTTTTTTTATTAGAAACTGGGTAAAATATTAGTTCATATCCATCTTTTACATACTTACCCGATTGTAATATTCTTTGATTATAAGAAAACTCATCTTTAAAAGGACTATAAATGATAAGTTCATCTGCATTACATGGTTCTGTTTTAGTTTTAAATAGATGATAATTCATTGACTCAGGAGTTCGTTTTCTTTCAATCGAATCATTTGATTCAAAATTAACTGACATGCTTAACAAGCCTGTATGAATTGATTCATAAATCAGTGGTAATTTCTCATTACCTAACGAATCTATAATTCCATATTTCATGCACTCGGTTGCAGTATATTCTCCATCTTTTTCTGAAACACAATTAACACCTACTATTCCATAACCTCCATCCATAATTCCTACAGACTCATATTTAGGAGTTAACATTACTTTTCCTTTTTTGTTAATTAAGCCTATTTTTCCTTCCTTCCTAAATCGTGCTACTCCATGTTCAAAATAATCAGGACCATTATCGAAAAAATAAGTTTCTCCTATTATTTCTTTTTTAACAGTATCTATTATATAAGTTGTAGAATTTGAACTATCATGAGGTATCGCATGTACTAGATATTCATCTTGTTTATCACTAAAAGGAAAAACAACATCATACATCATTCCATTTATTGAAAGTCCGCTTTCTTTTTTGTGTTCTTGTACGTTAGTATTACAAGAAGCAGCTAATAAAACTATACTTAATACTATGTAGTTCCATTTATTCATTAACTAATCGTTTTAAGTACTATGTGTTTAATCAAAAATTCGCCTGCTAACATCAACAATCCCATTAAAGCAAACCAGTGAAATGCTTCTGGCACATCTCGTTTGTATACTGCCGTATTTATTTTAGCTTTTTCTAACTTATCAATCTCTTCATATATACTAGCTAATTGTTTCTTGTTTTTAGCTCTGTAATATTTACCTCCTGTTTCTTCCGCTATTTCAGTTAGCATTCCTTCATCAATCTTTCCTTCTATATAATCATAAACAGTTTGATTCGTAAATGGATTTTTACCAACCGGTATTTTTGCTTTCCCTTTTGTTCCAACACCAATAGCATAAACCCTTACACCAAATTCTTTGGCATAATCTGCTGCTGTTAATGGATGTACTTTTCCTGAATTATTTTCTCCATCCGTTAATAAAATAATGACTTTACTTTTTGCTTCGCTATCTCTTAATCTATTAATAGCAGTAGAAAGCCCCATACCTATTGCTGTACCTCCTTGTATTTGACCGCTTTTAATGTATTTAAATCTTCTTAATAAACTTTCATGATCAGTTGTTAATGCACATGCAGTATAACTTTCTCCTTCATACACTACCAATCCAATTCGATCTGTTGGTCGTTTTTTAATAAATTCTTGTGCTACATCTTTAGAAGCTTCTAACCTATTTGGACTAAAATCCATAGCTTTCATACTCTGGGAAATATCTAACGAGATTACAATATCTATCCCCTCAATGCTATGTTCTGTAATGGTGTCGTCATCTAGTTTTTTTTGAGGACGAGCAATGGCTACAATTAAAAAAAACAGAGCAATCATTCTTAATAAAAAAGGAAAATGTCTTAGCCAATTCATCCAATTGCCTCTTATTCCATCAAAAGCTTTTCCTCCAGAATAACCAAGTTTAGCTGTTCTATTGTTAAGAAAAATAAAATATATTACTGTCAATACTGGGATGAGTATTAGAAAATAGAACATCCATGGATTTACATAAGTATAACTTCCTAAACTCATTGCTTATCCAATTTAGTTGTGTTTACAAAATCTACCGCATCATTTAAAATGCTTATATTTTCTTCTTCAGATGGTTTTTGCTTAGCAAACTTGACCAAATCAGATAAGGTAAGTAGTTTCTTTAAATTTTGCCTTTGTATTTCTGGTATAGCTTCCTTATCTATTCTGTACAGAATCTCATTAGTAGTTCTTTCTTTAGCATTATATTCGTAACGATCTTCAATATATTCTTTAACTACATCTGTTAACTTATCATTGTACGTTTTTAGATCTTCTGTTTCCCAGCTTTTATGTTCTCTCATAAAAGCTAATGTTTTTAACGCTTTAATATGAGCGGGTATTTTAGGTTCTTGTACTATAGGTTTATCTATAGCTTCTTGAACATCCTTTTTCTTTTTGAAGAATAAAAACCAAATTAATAAGACTAATCCAACTAAAATGGCTAGTGCTATGTACCAATTTGCTTTTAACCATTGAACAAAACTCCACCAATGATCGGAAAAAGTAATTTGAGGTTCTTTAATTGGTTTTATGTCTCTTATAGTTTGAGTGGTATCGGCATCAATCAACCCTACTTTAATCATTAATACATTAGATGTAATAACACCATTGCTGTCTTGTATAATAATCGGATCAATAAAATGATTTCCTGGATTAAACGAAGTAATCGTTAATTGTTGAGTTACTAGGTCATTTTTATTATTAGATACTTGCTTTGGTAACACCTCTAATACTTCAAAACCTTTAGGCAGTGAATCTCCTTTGGTAAAAGCAGGCCAAATAGCTGAAGCTTGATCTTTTTTTCTTACCGAAATCGTTAACTGTACAGGTTCTCCAATTACAATTGAATCTCTATCTGCTTTTAGCGTTACAGATTGTGAAAAGCCAATTGACGATACAGTCGTAACTACTGTAAGTAGTATTACAAACTTTATTAAAAATGATATGTTCATCAATTTCATCATTATCTATTCTTAAACATGTTAATTAATGATTGGATGTATGGTTTATCTGTTTCAATTGATGCAAAATCAATTCCACTTCTTTTAAAGATTTCTTTGAGTTCTCCTTGCTTTCTTAAAAAATTAGCCTTGTGTTTCGTTCTAACTTTTTTACTTGAGGTATTAACCCATTGCTCTTTCTTAGTTTCCATATCGTAAAATGGAACCAAGCCAACATTAGGCAAATCTTTTTCATTTTTATCAAATACATTTAATGCTACCATATCGTGTTTTTGATTGGCCAGTTTTAATGACTGCTCAAAATTTTGATCCTCAAAATCAGAAATAAGAAATCCTATACTTCTTTTTTTAATTGCATTAGTATAATGCCTCAATGCTTCTGATATGTTGGTCTTGGCAGAAGAAGGTTCTAATTCTATAATTTCTCTAATTATTCTTAAAATATGCTTTTTCCCTTTTGCAGGCGGAATAAATTTCTCAGTTACATCCGAAAACATTAACACTCCTATTTTATCGTTATTCTGAGTTGCAGAAAACGCAATAACAGCACATAATTCAGTAATTAAATCCTTTTTTGATTGTTCATTAGATCCGAATGATTGAGATGCCGACATATCGACTAGTAACATCACAGTTAACTCTCTTTCTTCTTCAAAAACCTTAACATGTGGAGTTCCAAAACGTGCGGTTACATTCCAATCTATGGTTCTTACTTCATCACCAGGAACATATTCTCTTACTTCAGAAAAAGTCATCCCTCTGCCTTTAAAAGCAGAATGGTATTCGCCCGAAAACACTTGACTAGACAATCCTCTTGTCTTAATCTCAATTTTTCGAACTTTTTTTAATAACTCTTTCGTTTCCATTGTTTAATTAGTATTGAGTTCTTAATTAAAGTTT
The DNA here is from genome assembly GCA_020630395.1 of Flavobacteriales bacterium. Taxonomy (GTDB): domain Bacteria; phylum Bacteroidota; class Bacteroidia; order Flavobacteriales_D; family CAJJDF01; genus CATLPG01. Next base: position 12,393 of record JAHDBM010000031.1, on the reverse strand, counting down.
AAAGAACTCTAATTTAATATTAAGGTACTTGAACTTTATTTAAAATATTATTAATAATTGTTTCTACTGATATTTCTTCTGCTTCTGCCTCATATGTCAACCCTATTCTATGTCTAAGCACATCTTTACAAACTGCTCTCACGTCTTCAGGAATGACATACCCTCTTTGATTGATAAAAGCATAAGCCTTAGATGCAAGTGCTAAGCTAATACTAGCCCTTGGTGAACCTCCAAACCCAATTAATGATTCTAAATTTTTAAGATCATAATCAGCTGGTTTACGTGTTGCATTAACAATATCTACTATGTATTGTTCAATTTTTTCATCCATGTACACCTCTCGAACTACTCCTCTTGCTTTTATAATTTGTTCTGGATTAATAATTGGATTAGGCTTTGGAAAAGAATCTCCAGAAATATTATATCGAATAATCAATTTTTCATGCTCTTTCTCTGGATAATCTAATACTACTTTTATCATAAATCTATCTACCTGTGCTTCTGGCAATGGATAGGTTCCCTCTTGTTCTATAGGATTTTGTGTAGCTAACACTAAAAATGGCTCAGGCAATTTGAATGTTTGCTCTCCAATTGTAACCTGTCTTTCCTGCATAGCTTCAAGTAAAGCACTTTGAACTTTTGCTGGTGCTCTATTAATCTCATCAGCTAGTATGAAATTTGAAAATATAGGCCCTTTTTTTATGGTGAAATCTTCATTTTTTTGCGAATATATCATAGTTCCCAATAAATCGGCTGGCAATAAATCGGGTGTAAATTGTATTCTACTAAACTCTACATTGACAACCTTTGACAAGGTATTAATTGCTAGGGTTTTTGCTAATCCAGGCACACCTTCTAACAAGACATGACCATTAGATAGTAAACCTATGAGTAATCGTTCGACCATATACTCTTGACCAACAATTACTTTTGCCATTTCTTGTTTTAAAGAACTGACAAATGCACTCTCCACTTTTATACGTTCACTTAATGCTTGAATATCCATAGCGTTAGACTTTGGCTCCTCTTCCTGTATATTCATCTCTTGATTTTCCATTGTAGTATTTTTCTATGTTACAAAAATGTAATTTTTACTTATTTTATTGAACAATCCTGCTGTTAAAAATTGTTAAGCTTAAGGATATGATTGTAGATCTATTTTTCTCTTTATATTTGGAAAAAATCGCAAACATTTAACCTCATATATACTCATGTCTAAAGAATTAACTTTATCACAAACTATTAAACACGTAGCTGACTTCCATGATGCTTTTGGAATAATTAATCAATCAGCTCCAATTAGCGAAATACCAAAAGAAACCATTGATTTAAGATATAAATTAATGAGAGAGGAAAATGAGGAATACTTGGAAGCAGCAAAAAACAATGATTTAGTTGAAATTGCTGACGCTCTAGGCGATCAACTATATATCCTTTGTGGCACTATATTAAGCCATGGTTTACAACATAAAATTGCCGAAGTATTTGAAGAAATACAAAAAAGCAACATGAGTAAACTAGACGAAAATGGAAAACCAATATATCGTGAGGATGGTAAAGTATTAAAAGGTCCTCATTACTTTAAACCTAATATTAGAAATATCTTAAAAGAAGATTAGTAATTTGCTTTTGATGCTTCAATATTAATTAGATTAGGATTTTTAGCTACCATTTTATCGGCTTCTCTTTTATTGATACGTTTACCCTTATAAACTGCAACAACAAAGCATCCTCTTACTTTTCTAGAAACTCTTTTTGCATCTGATTCAGCTTCTGATCTAGAACCATACATCCCATACAAGTAATTGTAAAGATTTAAATCATCATTAAACAACACATAATCTTGGTGCATTCCTTTTTTTCTTTTTAAATCAACATCCTTTCCAGGATATGATCCAACCTGTATCGTATAAAATAAATTATCATCATTTACAATTTCATCATATACCTTACCATTATCAGTATCGGTATTGTTTTCTTCTTTTACATAATCTTCCTTATCATTGTTGTCTTCTTCGCTTTCATTAGAAGAATTATCTCTAGAAGTCCAATTTGAAGCAACATCTCCATTAGTATTACTAACTTTTCTTTCAGGAGTTTTAACAACAACCTCAACAAATGGTTCAGCTGAGATATCATATTCTGGCTCTTTGTATATCTCGTATGTTTTCTCTTCTTCTACAGGCTTATTGTATGAAATTGTTTTATACTTACTCACACGCTTAGAAACTCTCTTTTGACCCACTAAAAACTTAAGCGTTAAACTTGGTGTTAAAATAATATCATTGATACTAGATGTTAATGAATTATCAAAATTATCCGAAAACAAATAACGTGCATTAATATCTACTCCTACTGATAATTTTCTAGTAACAAAAAAGTTTGCTCCTACTGCCGCAGGTATACTAAAATCTATTTGCCCATCTCCAACATAATGGTTTGCTTTTGAGTTAAGAACACCTAAACCGAGCGATAAATAAGGTGAAAATCTTGAATTTTCTTCTTTATCCTTAATGAGTTCAATGATATTAGCACTAAACATAGCATCTAAACCAAAATAAGTTGTGTTATTTACTACATCAGATGAATCAGTATACCCAACTTTACCAGAGTATACATTATATTGCATATTAAATTTTGGGTTAATGTGTTTTTCAATAACTATACCAAAACCAAGGTTAGTTTCACTTGCATATTCACCTAGATACTTGATAGGCCCTACAATTGCTCCAACAGACACATCTCTTTTATTTTCTTCAACTGTTTCAAAAACTTCTACTTCTTTAGTCAATTGCTCTGAAGTTTGAGCAATATAATTTCCACATACTAATGCGAATAATATGATAAGTATTTTTGTTTTCATAGGGCTTAACTTCTATAGTTAATAAGAAAGGTAAATAATTTATCTAGAAAAAACAATTTTTCATTGTTAATTACTTCTTCATAACCTTTTTAACTAATTATAAATCAGGAAATTCACTCAACACTCTTGCACTCCCATTTTCTTGATCAACAATAGCCCAATAATGACTTAAACCATTGGTGATACACAAATAAGGAACTTTCAATTTCAAATTATAATTTGCCACTTGTTTAAATACTTCATCTGTTAACTTTACATTTACCGATTTACATTCTATAAGAACAGATGGAAGAGCATCTTTATAAATTAATATATCAAACCTCTTTTTTAATCCATTTACTTCTATTTGCTTTTCAACTGCAATTAAGTTTTTAGATACTCCAAGCTCATGAATTAAATAAACTATAAAATTTTGTCTAACCCATTCTTCAGGAGTTAACTTCATTCTTCTTTTTCGAATAACACAGTCTATATATAAGGTTCCTTTTTGACGTTTAATATCAAAAGGATATGAGGGTAAGTTTAATTTGGGTAAATCCATAATTAGGTATATCCTGTATAATTAAGTAAATTAGAATTTATTATATTCTGTGCTTAAAGTTAACCACTTTGTTACACTATCTTTGCACAAAATATAGTTAATCATTTTGATTTAAAATTCTATGAAAACAAAAAAAGAGATTGTTCAAAATTGGCTCCCTAGATATACAGGTCAAGAATTAGATGAATTTGGTGATTATATTTTACTAACTAATTTTCAAGGTTACGTAGAAATTTTCGCAAAAAAACAAGGAGTTAAAGTAAAGGGTAAAAAGAAAGCTATGCCTAATGCTACTGCTGGGAGAATTACCATTATTAATTTTGGAATGGGGAGTGCTAATGCAGCTTCTATAATGGATTTATTATCTGCTATAAAGCCTAAAGCTGTTTTGTTTTTAGGTAAATGTGGCGGGTTAAAAAAGAAAAACAAACTTGGAGATATCATATTGCCACTAGCAGCTATTAGAGGAGAAGGAACATCTGATGATTACTTCCCTGCTGAAGTACCCGCATTACCTTCTTTTAATCTACAAAGGGCTGTTTCGCATAGTATTCGTGAGCATGGAATGGATTATTGGACTGGAACTGTTTATACTACTAACAGAAGAGTGTGGGAACATGATGAGGATTTTAAAGAGTATTTAAGAAAGATTAGAGCCATGGCAATTGACATGGAAACTGCTACTGTCTTTAGTGTTGGTTTTCATAATAAAATTCCTGTTGGAGCACTTCTTTTGGTTTCTGATCAACCCATGACTCCAGATGGTGTTAAAACAAGTAAAAGCGATAAAGCCATAACGGCTAACTTTGTAGACCATCACATTCAAATTGGTATTGATTCGCTTAGTGAATTGATAAATGATGGTAGATCAGTTAGACATTTAAGGTATAATTAGTCTTAATATATGGTAAAAAAGAAACCGGCTGAAACTCCATTAATGAAGCAGTATAATGCTATTAAGGGTAAACACCCTGATGCATTATTATTATTTAGGGTTGGAGATTTTTATGAAACATTTGGTGAGGATGCTATATGTGCTTCAAATGTTTTAGGCATTGTACTTACTAAACGAAAAAATGGAGCTGCATCTCATATTGAATTAGCTGGTTTCCCCCACCATTCATTAAATACTTATCTACCTAAATTAGTAAGAGCTGGATACCGAGTTGCTATATGTGACCAATTGGAAGATCCCAAAATGACTAAAAAAATAGTTAAGCGTGGGGTTACTGAATTAGTTACTCCTGGAGTTACTATGAACGATAATGTACTTAACCAAAAAGAAAATAATTTTTTAGCTGCAGTACATTTTACAAAAAAGAATGTTGGAGTCTCTTTCTTAGATATTTCTACAGGAGAATTTTTAGTCGCTCAGGGCTCTATCGAGTACATTGACAAATTATTACAAAGCTTAAAACCTACTGAAGTACTGTTTCAAAAAGGAAATCAAAAGAAGTTTATTGAGCATTTTGGTAATAAGTTCTACTTTTTTCAATTAGATGACTGGGTGTTTTCATTTGATTTTTCGAATGATATTTTATTTAATCACTTTAATGTTAAATCATTAAAGGGGTTTGGGATAGATGATCTAAAAGAGGCTAGCATAGCTGCAGGAGCAGCTTTACATTATTTAGCAGAAACACAACACAATAAAATAAAGCACATTGCCAACATTTCTCGAATAGAGGAAGAACATTATGTTTGGCTTGATCGTTTTACAATTAGAAACTTAGAGCTAATAAGCTCAACAAATCATGATGCAACTACTTTATTTGATGTTATTGATAAAACGGTATCTCCAATGGGTAGTAGATTGCTTAAAAGATGGATGTTGTTACCGCTTAAAGATTTAAGCAAAATAAATAAGCGACTAAATACGGTAGATGGATTTTTGTCTAATAAAGAGCTACTGTACACACTAACTGAAGATTTAAGTAAGATTAGTGATTTAGAACGATTAGTATCTAAGGTAGCAGTAGGAAAAATATCGCCAAGAGAAGTTGTCCATTTAAAGCGTTCATTAGATGCACTTGTTCCAATCAAAAAGATTTGTGGATCATCAAAAATAACTCCGTTAAAAGAACTGGCTGAGCAATTAAACACGTGTGATTTAGTACGAGAAAAAATTAACAACCAAATAGAAGAAGAAGCTCCTGTATTACTTACTAAAGGAGGAGTTATTAAAGAAGGAGTTAATGATGAGCTTGACGAGCTTAGAGCAATTGCTTTTAACGGAAAAGATTTATTATTAAAAATGCAACAAAGAGAAAGTGAACGAACTGGTATTCCTTCACTAAAAATTGCATTCAATAATGTATTTGGGTATTACATTGAGGTAAGAAACTCGCATAAAGATAAAGTTCCTGAAGAGTGGATAAGAAAACAAACACTTGTAAATGCTGAGCGTTACATCACAGAAGAGTTAAAAGAGTATGAAACCAAAATATTAGGTGCTGAAGAAAAAATACAAGAAATTGAAGCTAGGTTATATCATGATCTTGTTTTGGGTTTAGCTGATTATACTGTTCCTATTCAACATAATGCGTTTTTAGTTGCTCAAATAGATTGTCTAGCCTCTTTTGCGCAATTAGCTATAATCAACAAATACAACAAACCCGAAGTAAATGATTCGTTAATTATTGATATAAAAAATGGACGTCATCCAGTAATCGAAACTCGATTAACGGCTGGTGATGAATACATCCCAAATGATGTGCATTTAGATAATGACAACCAACAAATAATAATGATTACTGGACCAAACATGTCTGGTAAATCTGCTATTTTACGACAAACAGCTTTGATTGTTCTACTAGCCCAAATTGGCTGCTTTGTTCCTGCAGATGAAGCTAAAATTGGATTTGTAGATAAAATATTTACCCGAGTTGGTGCATCAGACAATATATCTTCTGGAGAATCTACTTTCATGGTAGAAATGAATGAAACAGCTAGTATTCTTAATAATATCTCAGACAGAAGCTTAATCCTATTAGATGAAATTGGAAGAGGAACTAGCACTTATGATGGTATTTCTATTGCTTGGGCGATATCAGAATTTATTCATGAATATCCTGCAAAAAAAGCAAAAACATTATTTGCAACTCATTATCACGAACTAAACGACATGTGCACCCAGTTTAAACGAATTAAAAATTATAATGTATCGGTTAAAGAGATTGATAAAAAAATAATTTTTATGCGTAAACTTATTGAAGGCGGTAGTGCCCATAGTTTTGGTATACATGTAGCAAAAATGGCTGGTATGCCTAATTATGTGATTTCTAAAGCTGAAGAAATTTTAGACAGACTAGAACAATCACACGGGAGTAAACAAGAGGTAAAAGAAGTGATATCAAAAAAAGCAAAAGATGACATGCAACTTAGCTTTTTTCAGTTAGACGATCCTATCTTAGAAGAAATTAGAACAGATATTCAAGCTACAGATATTAATACATTAACTCCTGTTGAAGCTTTAATGAAACTAAACGATATTAAAAAGAAACTAGGTAAATAAGTATGAAGATTAAAACTTCATTCTGGATATTCTTTATTGGGATTATTTGTTTAATCTGCCTACCTGCACTAGTTCGTAAAAATCAATTTGTAGATAGTATGACCTACTCTTCTATTGCCAAAGATATAGCACTAGAAAAAAGTACTGCTTTCACCTACTATTATTTAGACTACGAAGAACCTTTTTATGATCATCCTCCATTATCTATGTGGATGCAATCTACTTTGTTTTATTTATTTCCAAAGAACGATATAATTCCACATGCTCTTTACACGCTAATATTATTATTTCTAAATATTATTAGTATTCGTCTTTTATGGCGATTGCTTATCCCAAAAAGAAAAGAATTTGATTTATTGCCGTTATTCTTCTGGATATTAACTCCAGTAATATTTTGGAGTTTTTCTAATAACTTGCTAGAGAACTTACTTTGTCCATTATGCATGCTTAGTGTTTATTACGGAGTATTATCTGCTCAAAATCCTTCAATTAAAAAACTAATTTACCCGCTACTTTCTTGTTTGTTTTTAACCGCAGCATTCTTTACAAAAGGTCTTGTAGGTCTGTTCCCGCTTGCTGTTATTCCTATTTATTTTATCATTTATCGTGATAACAAAACACTTATCAGTTTTTGTTATCAACTGCTTTTTTTGGTAACAATAGGCATTACGCTATTTAATATAGAAGCTATACATAATTTGTTCACCAATTATTTTAACACTCAATTACTCCCAAGTATTAAAGGCGAAAGAATGAATAATAGTGAAGGTCATTTTTTTATACTCATGAAACTTATAATTGAATTAACTCCAATTGTATGTCTTTCGTTACTGCTTCTTTTTCTAAAAAAAATATCCTTTACTAATGCTAACAAAAAGGCTTTTTGGTTGTTAGTTTTGATTGGTTTTAGCGCTTCACTCCCACTAATGATAAGCCCTAAATCTCATGGATTTTACATTGTTCCCGCAATCCCATATTTTGCTTTAGCAATGAGCTCTATTATTAATGTTGATTTCCCTAAAATCACAAACTGGCTTAAACAATATACCATATACGTTCGACTAGCTGCAATTACTACTTTAGCTATTGGTATTTATATTATTATAAACTCTTTTAACGCAATTACAAACGATAACGATAAAATCGAATTTGCTCATGAAGTAGCCTATAAACTACCTGATAACATTAGACAAATAGATGTTGACACTGAGGTTGAATATGATTTTACGCTAAGAGGATATCTTATTCGTTACCACAATATTCATTCTAGAGCATTAGACCATAATAAAGACTACAAATTAATTTACAAATGGAACTACAAGCAAGACTCTATTGTTTTACAAAAAGATGATTGGATATTGATAAAAAAAAATTAATCGACAATTAGCCTTTTTATTAACTGGTTATTCTCATTCTTAAAAACAAGATAATACACTCCCTTTTTAACATGCTTTAAAGAAAGTATATCATTTTTAGTTCCTTTTAAAGCATGGGTTAACACTAATTTTCCTGATACATCTGTAACACTAACACTATTAAAATGATAATCAACTTGTTGTATATTTACAAAACCTTTTGATGGATTAGGGTAAATTTTTATATTGCTTTTAACATTATCAGCCAATCCTGCATTAAGCACTTGCATTGAATCAGAAATTTGAGTACATCCATTGGTATCAGTAACTTCTACTTGATAATATCCATTTAACGCATAAGATAAAGATGGATTAGTTTCAACAATCATTATTGCGCCATTATAATACCATTGATATGATACTCCTACAGAGGCTTCTAGCCTATTTCCTAAAAATTGAATAGTTGGTTTTGGTAGTATTGAAATAGTGATATCGAGATATACTTTATCTCCATTACCATTTATGGTGGAATCAATATAATTGCCGGCTATTGAATATTGCTTACCAGCAAATGCAAACACTTCGCTAGGACATATATTAAAACTTCTAATTAGAGTATCTCCATTACATACGCTATTATTCCCATTATCAAATTTATGTTTGGCGGGTATTTCTAATACATTATATACATTGGTCACACCTATGTTATCCCATTTATAGTTACCATTCCAAAATAAAGGTATTTCTTGTTTATAATAGCTTTTATAGGTTAGTGTATCAGTACCTGTTGGCCGTACAGTACCTTTTACTGTATTTCCATACTCAAAATGTCCATTGCCCTGTAAAGAATACAAGCCTAAAGTAGATGATGTATTAGTAATCTCATTGGCTACAAAGTTTTGTGTATCACTTGCAGGCGAAGAATTCATAAATAAACCATACAACTCTGCTCTGTTTCTAAAAAAAGTGTTGTGAGGCCCATTTATACCATGCGAATTATCGATTACTATATTTTGACAAATATTACCTTCAAATAAATTCATATATGGATAATTTCCATGTAACACCATATCTCCAGCTGAATTTGATGGTAAAAAAACTCCTGTCCAATATGGATCAGTAGAATAATTGTAGGCAATAACGTTTCCATTTGCAGATGACTGCAATAAAATTGAATGTCTTAAATGTTTGAACTGATTATTCTCTATAAGGTTATCTCCGGATGTAGCTTGCATTACTGTTCCATATGCTCTTCCTCCTCCACCATAACCATGTCCATCTTGAAAATACGATTCACTAACAGTAACATGAGTTGAATTTTGAATTTTAACATGAGCAAAATTAGAATTGAAACTCTCAACTCCTTTAACATAAGCATTTTCAACATAAGTGAAATTTATATTATTAGTTTGACCTGTTGTAGCATCTATTCTATTTAAAGTAAAGCATTCAAATCCAACATTTTTTTTCATGTTTAACTTCTGAATTCTTGGATATAAACTTGATTGATAAGTCTGTCTTAATTGATGATTAAAAAACAACCTATTCGTGCTAGTAGAAATGCTATCAATTTTTAAAATTTGCCCTATGGAATTATTAGCCCAAGAAGAAAAAATTCTTCCATTATCATCTTCTACTAACTTAATATAATCACCTATAATATATAAAGCAGCATTAGAGACTACAATTGAACTAGAATCTTTTACATAACCACTTAAAGCAGTATCTAACGTATTATTAGCACTACCTATGACTCTAAAGGCATCTCCACTTCCTCCACAGTCAAAATTTAATATGGTTTGACTGGCTCCTTCTCCTTTTATTTTTATTCCACTTGGTATTGTTTGTCTAGAATTAAATAAATATGTCCCGGCTGGAAAAAAAACTGTACCTCCACTTGGTAAACTTCCTAAAGCAGATGAAAGAGCTGAAGTATTATCACTCACCCCTGTATTATCGCCTCCAGCTGATAAGATACTAATAGTTGTATCATTAAAGCTAGCTTTAGCTCCTACATTACTCCAGTTTGTTACTCTCGAACTAGGTATTGGTTGAGCATACATGTTATGAATAAAAAGTATGCTTGTAAAAAAAAGAATTATGTTATTTATCATCTTCTACTGATTGATCATCAGTATCAATATCGGAAATATTTTCATCATCATCAACTTCTTCTTCACTTTCTATGGCTTTGTCCATTTCATCAAAATATTCTTCTTCATCTTCCTCCTTTTCTTTCTGCATTTGATCTTCTAAAATATTAAAATTAAGATTATCAATTAATACCTCCCGCACTTTTTGACCTCTTGAGAGAATCAGAGCAAAGGTCATCACTAAACTTGTAATTAAAATGGTATATAATAAAATACCTGGATCAAAACTTTTTAAGGTTAAATCTTGTGAAGGAATTTGAACTAAAAACGTTTTATTCTTTGCATCATATGCTAGAGTGCTATCAATAGCTAACCTCTTCCCTTTTAAATATTTTGCAACCAAATAATTAAATGACACATTTTCTCTTGTAAGCTTATTGAGCTGAATACTAGACAATAACTTAACCTCTTCCTCAACTTCAACTAAAAATGCATCTGAAGCTTTATCGTATGACAATGTACTGTCTATTGCTAATTTAACTTGTTTATCATCTGATGCATCCATATAAACATAGTCGATATCATTTTGTTTCAATTTGGCTAAATCCTCACTCGTATAATTTTGTATTCCATTAGGAATGGTGTAAAATAATAATACTGTTATTAATCCTCTTGGAGCTAAATATAATTCGGGAGTAACTTTTTCTCCCCAAAGAATAATTTTTAGGAACAAAAATCTTACAACATATAATATTGCTACAATTACAATACTATACATTGCTACATGCCAATCTACTAATGACATTAACGATATAGAGACTCCAAACATAACAAAGAAAAATGTTCTTAGTACAAAGGCAGATTCTAACGTGATAATATGAAACTCATGAAAAACGGGTTTTATCTCCTCTTCATCAACTAACTTTTTCAATGGACCTCTAAAAAATAGTTTAACGTTATTTAATATTAAACCAAAAAATAAAATGATGATTAATGATGATATTCCCAACACAGATCCTACTGCATACACTAGCATCAATACAGCTATTATTAAAAATAACTTCACGTGACTTGTTATTCTTTGGAACATCCAAACCATTAAATAACTTAGTACAACAGCTATAGCTATGGTAATAGCTAGATCAACTATAACATTTAACGCTAGTGCTCCTGCACTTTCATAACTTTCACTTGAGGTTAGAAATTGAAAAAATATTATACCAAAAATATCAGAAAAGGTACTTTCATATATCATGAATTCCTTTTTACTTGGAGCCAAACCTCCAACACTAGGAATAATAATAGCACTACTCATTATCGATAATGGAACAGCATACGCTAAACTATTAATGAAAGGAGCGTCTAAAAAATATTGTATGGCATAAGCTATAAGAACAGCACTGACAACAAGACCTAATAAAGCCATAACAAGCGACTTACCTATTAAACCTAGTTTATCTCTTTTGAGTTTTAAATCTAGCGCAGCTTCTAACACGATCAATATTAGTCCTACTTTACCAACTATAATTAATAATTTGGAAACAATAGGATCAGCTTTTAATTCGGGAGCTAAAAATTGTATACCAACACCTAAAACAAGCAATAATAAGACGCTTGGAATATTCGTTTTCTTTGATATAAAATTGAATATAAAACTGATAATGATAATCAGTGAGGCAGCCATTATAGCAATATATTCTGGCTTAAGATGTATAGAACTTAGTAATGAAAACATATTTATTCTTCTTCCTCTTTTGTGTATTCCTTTATTTCGTTATTACCTGCGATAGCTCCAGGCATATTTTCATTATTTTTATTAAAAAATCTTTTTTGACGAAATATGATCATTAACACACCAGATGTTATTGATGCATCTGCAATGTTAAATATTGGAGGAAAAATATCATCTCCTCCAACCCATGGCATCCATTCTGGCCAACTAACGGTAAATTGAAGCATATCTACAACACTTCCCATCATAAAAGTGGCATAACCACCATCTGCAGGCATAAATTCGGCTACACCAT
>JAHDBM010000030.1:4350-37734 GCA_020630395.1 Flavobacteriales bacterium | reverse complement strand
TTTTTAATGAAATTTTATCCTCCATAAACAGTTAGCATATCATGTAAATCTTGAATAGTATTAGCCTCTTTAGCTTTTTTATCTAGTCTTTGTCTGTTTATTCTAGGAAAACGCACAGCTATACCCGATTTATGACGAGAACTTTTTGCTATGCCTTCAAATGCTATTTCAAAAACCAATAGAGGCTTAACTGACCTAACAGGACCAAATCTTTCAATCGTATTCTTCTTAATAAATTTATCAATTTCTTTCAGTTCTACATCTGTTAAGCCAGAGTATGCTTTGCAAAAAGTAACTAATTTTTCATTGTCCCAAACTGCAAACGTATAATCAGTATATAAATTTGCTCTTCTTCCATGTCCTCTCATAGCATAAATAAGTACAGCATCTATTACCAAAGGTTCAATTTTCCATTTCCACCAATCACCTTTTTTTCTACCAACTTGGTAGATGGAGTTTTTCTTTTTAAGCATTATTCCTTCACAATGTAGCTCACGACTTTTAGCTCTTATAGTTTTTAAATCACTCCATGTTTTGAAATTTATTTTCCTACTTAAAATCAATTTATTAGACGTGTAATTTTGAAATATTAGTTTAAGTATTTTTTTTCTACCTATTAAAGGTTGTTCCCTCCTATCTTTGTTAACAAATTCCAATACATCATATACGATCATTTTTACAGGAACATCTTCTAGAATTTGTTTTGTTATATTTTTACGAGCTATTCTTTTTTGAAGTTTATTGAAACCTAATGGCGCATTTTGTTTATACCCAATAATTTCTCCATCTAATACAGTGCCATTAGGAATAACACCAATCAACTCTTTAAATTCTGGAAATTTGTCTGTTACTAATTCTTCTCCTCTAGACCAAACATAGAGTTCATTATTTCTAATAATAATCTGCCCTCTAATACCATCCCATTTCTTTTCAGCAATCCAGTCCTCTGTGTTTCCGATTTCTTCCGGTTCTTGCTCTAAAGCATAAGCTAAATAAAAAGGATAAGGTCTACTATCATTATCAGCACTGTTTTCTGATAGTAATAATTCGTCAAAAGATGTTGTAGATGGATCCCAATTTCCCATTAACCTATGAGCAATTGTATTTTCTTCAATTTTTAGGTGTTTAGCAAGTGCTTTCGTAATCGTTTTTTGAGATATACCAATTCTAAACCCTCCTGTAATGAGTTTGTTAAAGACAAATACTTCATCTTTAGTCATACTAGACCATTGGTTAAGTACATATCCTTTTTTTGTTTCATCTGGCTCTTTTTTTAGAGCAATAATTTTTTGAATGACTTCAGTTAATGAATATGATGATGATTGTTCAGTTTTTGGACTTAACAATGCAATAGTTTCTGCCAAATCTCCAACAATATGGTAGGATTGCTCAAACAACCAATATGGGATATTGTTTAACTCAATTATCCATTCTTTTAGTAAACTATTTTTAATTAACCCTTTAGGTCTTTTCCCTGTAAACAAAGCAATTAACCAAAGTTTATCTTGGTGGTTAGCTTTTTCAAAATAAGCAACTAGGGCATTTATTTTGTTAGTCGTTTTTGTAGTTTCATCTACAGATCGAAATAAAGAAGCAAACTGTTTCATATCTCTTCTTTTAGCGTGTTCCCCTCTCCTATTTCGCTTAATTCGCCTTCGTATTCTGTAACTAATGGTTCTGCATTAATATTATGTTCATTTAACCATTGTGCATATATCTCACTGTAACCATGCGTAACATAGACCTTTTCAGCTTCAGATGCTTTTACTGCATAATTTAAATCATCCCAATCAGCATGGTCGCTCATTACAAATCCTGTATCTACATTTCTCCTTCTTCTTGCGCCTCTAATCGCCATCCATCCTGAGCAAATAGCCGTTTTATAAGGTCTGAATTTTTTCATCCAAGGTGTGCCTAATGATGAAGGAGGACAAATAATTAGCGCTCCTTTATATTGATCATTAGAAATATCTTTAGAAACCCGTGCAGTAGCGGTTAATTGAACACCATCTTGTCTTAAAATTTCATTAATATTTTCTACGGCACCATGCGTATATATTGGTCCTATTGATGGATCAGCAGCATGTAAAATTCTTTGAGCTTTCCCTAAGCTATAACCAAGAATGATGGATGTAATTCCGTTTTCATTGTTTTGTTTCCACCAATTATTAATTTTTTCTTTTAGTATTGTTTCATCTTCCCATTTGTAAACTGGTAAACCAAATGTGCTTTCTGTAATAAGGGTATGACATTTTACAGGTTCAAATGGTTGTACTAAGCCATCTTTTTTTACTTTATAATCGCCTGTAAAAACACTAATCTCTCCTTTGTATTCTACTTTAATTTGAGCTGATCCAATAATATGTCCAGCAGGATGAAATGAAAATTTAACTCCGTTAATATTTACTGTTTTATTGTAGGGTAAACTTTCAACATGTTCTGTTTTTAATCTGTGCTTTATAATATTTTTGGATAAGTTATGGCACAAATAGTTTTTCATGCCCCACCTCGCATGATCGGCATGAGCGTGGGAAATAATAGCTTTTCCAACTGGTTTCCATGGGTCTAAATAGACATTGGCTTGCGGACAGAATATACCTTTAGATGTAAACTTAAGTAGGCTCATAAACTAACTTTATCGAAATCTTATCTATAATTGATTACGTATTAGATAAATTTAGTTTAAGTTTTTGATATAAAAAACTAAACAAAAAAAATGATGCTAGTTTTTAATGAAAATTAACCGTGTTATTTAATAGCTGTTTTAAGATGCTAATTTGTTTATCTAAAGATGCATCTGTTATTGAAGTATGTTCTTTTAGTGCGTTTTTTACCATTAACATCTCATTTTCAATATTTTCCGGATTGAAATACAACTTACCTGATCTACGAATAAAATAATCTGATAATGTTTTTATTGATTCATGTTCAATACAATAGAAGATTTCTGCTTCTAAAGTAGTTTGAAGATTATGTTCTATCATTATTTCAATAATCGTACTTGTATTCGCACCATATAAATTATATAGTCGGCTCACTTCATTATTAACTAGGTTATTATCTTTTAATAGTGGTAATAATGTAGTGGTTAATCCTTGAATGAACAACTCTTTATTATCATCTGCTATTGTACCACCTGATAATATTATATGCTTTGTTTTACATTTAGTTTTATTATTGAGCCTTTTGCAAACTAAGTCAGTGATTTTTTTTGCCATTAATCGGTAACCAGTTAATTTGCCTCCAGCAATTGTAATTAAGCCTGTTTTTGATTGGAAAATTTCATCTTTTCTTGAAATTTCAGAAGGATCTTTTCCTTCTTCATGAATTAGCGGACGTAAACCACTCCAAGATGAAATAATATGTTCTGTTTTAAGGTTTACAGATGGAAACATATTATTTACTGCATTAAGCAAATAATTAACATCATCTAACGTAACATTAGGTTCTTCTAATTCAGTATTATAATTAGTATCAGTAGTGCCTATGTACGTTATATTTCCTCTAGGAATAGCAAAAATCATTCTACCGCCAGGAACATCAAAATAAATGGTATCATTTAAATGGAACACAGTATTAGGAACTACAATATGAACTCCTTTTGTTAGGTGAAGTTTTTTCTTGGATAATGACCCATCTTTTTCTCTTAACCCATCCGTCCATGGTCCTGTTGCATTTACAACATGTTTTCCATTAACGGATATAGTACTACTCTCATTTTTAACCTTTACTCCTTCTATTTTGCCATCAGTATCATATAAGAAGTCTTCGACAGTGGTATAATTAAAACATTTAGCTCCTTTAGCAATAGCAGTTTTGATTACTTCTATGGTTAATCGGGCATCATCTGTTCTGTATTCCGTGTAATAACCACCTCCTTTTAAAATATCTGTTCTAAGTTTAGGCTCTAATTTGACTACTTGTTCTTTATTAAGGATTTTTTTTCTTTCTTCTTTTTTAACTCCTGCTAGCCAATCATAAATAGTTAAGCCAACCCATGTCATAAATTTGCCATAAGACCCTTTCTCTATTATAGGGAGCAACATTTTTTCGGGAATAACAATGTGTGGAGCATTTTTATAAGCCACTGCCCTCTCCGATCCTGTATCACGAACTAATTTAAAATCGAATTGTTTTAGATAGCGTAATCCACCATGTATAAGTTTAGATGAACGACTACTCGTCCCTGATGCAAAGTCTTGTTTTTCAAATAAGCAAACTGATAACCCTCTGCTGGCAGCATCAAGCGCAATTCCAGCTCCAGTGATTCCTCCTCCTATTACAATTAAATCAAATGTTTCTTTTTCTAACTCGGGAAATGCTGTTAATTGATTTTTATAAGAGAATGTAGTGTTCATATTATAAAGATATAGGTTGTAAATGGAAAAGGACGATCATTTGATCGTCCTTTTACTAATTATTTAATTCCTAACTTTTTCTTTAGTTTTTTTGATAAAGCATCTTTATGAATTTGAATATTCATTGTTTTATACCTAACATAAGGAAATGAAGCATAAAAATAACCATCACATTGGTTGTATGTTGTTCCCCATGAGTTTTTTACAACAAAATACTTTGTACCCTTTTGATCTTTAACTATACCCGTTATGTGCATTCCATGATCATCAGTAGTTTCTTGATTATCAAAAGCTTCTTGGCGTTCTTTTTGTGTTACAACTTTCTCTTTAACAGGTTGTAAAAACGCATTGCTTATTTTTTCTGCACCTGCATTATTGAAGTATTTACTGTCTGTTCCTTTTTGTTTAATTGTAGAAGGATCTTCAGGTAAAATAGCTAATGCATCTCTTGCAGAGAACCCTTTTTCAGAAATATCAGCACCCCAGGCAAATGTATAACCACCATTAATAGCATCTTCCATTGCATCCATAAATTCATCTAGAGGTAAATTGTAGCTAGATTGTAAAGCCCAATTATCTTGTACTTCTAACACAAATTTTGAATAAAAAGGATGGTGAGTATAGGATGTTAGTGAAATATAGTCATCCATGTTTAAATCTAATGATTTAGCATAGCTTTTAGGAGTATATTCTTTTCCTTCATAAGTAAATTTCATAGTTTCTAAATCTTCTGGTAAATCACCTAAATATGCATCAGTAATTCCCATTAGTGCTTTCTTCCATGATTTAGTAAGCTTTCCGTTTTGAGGTTTTTTTGCAATCGCTTTAACAGAAGCTTCTAGCATTGCATGCATTTCATCATGATTATGTCTTTCTGTTCCATAATCTAATCCTTTATATGCTTCTTCTGGGATAATTCCAAAACGTTTAATTACCCATGGAATATCATGAAAAGCTCCTCCTGGACCAAATGTAAATGTTCCATAATAGCGTAAATAGTTTTCAGCTTTACCTAAATATGCGTTTCTAACAATGAACATTTCAGATAAATTATGTTTTCCTTTACCTGTTCGTATTAATTCTGATTCGAAAAAAGATAAAGAGGAAAAGCTCCAGCATGTTCCTGTTCTATTTTGATTTTGAACTTCATTTTCTTCTAAGTCTTTAACTACTGTAAATTCGTAATCACTTCCCTTTTTATTGGTTATTTTGTTTTGGCTAAATAAACTTGATACTCCTAAGACCGAAGCGACAAGAATTGATTGTACTTTTTTATTCATTTGTGTTCTTTTATAGTTCAATTTAAGTTAAGGTATGTGTTCATAGCATCCTGCATCATTAGGAGCTGTTCTAAACTCTCCATCTAAATCATCTCCGCCTGTTGGGGGAAATAATGGATCTGAATAATCTTTAGCTGCAGATGATGATCCAATATGATAATTAAATGAGGAGGTACTTGAAAATCTTGGGTTTCCGTTTTTTCTAATATTAGGAAAGTGGTTGTTATTTGTATTTATATTGGTTTTTAACACACAATAATTAAAGTTATAATTAGGTGTTGTAGTGGCTAACGTATCAATTTCTAATTCATTTTCTTTATCTCCATGTATAATGCAATTGTTAAAAGTAGCTTTAACAATTGGTCTATGGTAAATAACATTATCTGATCCTAAAAAGTAATTGTTGAGTTTTAATAGAGTGGTTGTTCTTGTGGTATTTGCCCATGTATTGGCAAAAGTACAATGATTAAACTCATAGCTGCCTCCAATATTTAATAAAGCTGAATGAACAGCAGAACTGTAAAATAATGAGTTTTCTGCTACTATATTAGCTCCTTGGCAAAATAAAGAACTATAATTATGATTACCTGATATGGTATAATTAATATTTACTTTATCAGTTCCATTAGCAGTATCTATCCATATACCAACAGTTCCATTTTTTATGATCGCATGATTAATAAAACTTTCTGTTGGTTGAAACATTCTGATACCAAACCATTGTCCAGGAGCATCCTCATACCTTTCTTCCAGTCTGTCTCCTCTAAAAATAACTTCATTGCCCTCTACTCCATTAATATTAATAGAACTTTTGTAAACATATAAAACCGCATCATTATGAGCGTATATTTCTGTTCCATCAGGGATGTTAAGAAAACAATTAGAATCAATTCCAGGAAACCCTACAGCTGTTATTCCATATAAAACATGGGGCTTATCATTTGCCCAATTTTCGTTACAAACTACTTCATTGTAATGGAAATATGCATTTTGTCCCCAAGCAGATAACAATACTTCTTGAATATTACCATTTGTATTAAATGTTACTTTATCTTCTACTACAAAAGGATTTAACGTATTATTTGGGTCAATAGTAACTTCAGCATATATGAAAATACTGTCTTTTGCAGCTATTTCTACATCATTAATATTTACTGTTGGAATACCATCTACATTAATTCTAAAAGAAGAACGAGTACCACTATTAAGCTTAATATTATTAATAATTACTTTTTGGTTATATGGATTACGAACAGTGAATCTTCTATAGGTAGAGCCTATAGTTGTAAATACTGTATCAAATATTAATGTGTCACTTGAAAAATTAAGAGTTGCAGAAGAATCAGTGAATATTTTTTCTTTTTTACAATTAGTGCTGAGTGTTACTAATAGAGAGAATAAAATAAGTACAGCTATTGCTGAGAAAGATTTACTTTTTATCATGTTTTGTTTCATGTATATCGAAAATACGTGATTTTTTTGAAAAAATTTTAAATAGCTTGCCATATTATTTTCTTTTTAAAAGATAAAGTGTAATTTTGTTGTTCGTAAAAATAGATAGAAACGTTATGAAGGAAGGAATTCACCCAGAAGATTACAGACTTGTTGTTTTTAAAGACATGTCTAACGGATATACATTTTTAACTAAATCTTGTGCTCCATCTAAGGAGACAATTGAGCACGAAGGTGCTGAGTATCCATTAATAAAAGTGGAGATTTCACACAAATCTCACCCATTCTATACAGGTAAAATGCAATTTGTTGATACTGCTGGTAGAATTGATAAGTTTAAAAATAGATACGCTAAGCATTTAAAGAAATAAGGTTTTGATAAAATCATTAAAAACCAATTAACAATGTTAATTGGTTTTTTTATGTAATAATCACTAACAAAAAAAGTCTTCATGAGTATTCATGAAGACTTTTTTTTGAAGTTAATATGTATCTTAAATTATAAAAAATCTACTTTACCAGAATCTAAATTGTAATAAGCTGCTACTACTTTAACATCACCTTTGTCAACAGCATTTTTAATGATAAAAGACCTAGACATTAAATCATTGGCAGTAAGGTTAGCATTGATTTTAACTATGTCATTTACTTGGTCATTGGGTTTTGCAACACTTAATGCTGGTTGAATATGAGATAACAAATGATTTAAGTTATAACCATTATCTCCTCCATTAACTGCAGCAGTAACAGCACCACAACTTTGGTGTCCCATCACTACTATTAATTTTGAACCACAATGAGCTACGGCATACTCAATACTTGCTATTGTAGATGTATTGGCAATATTACCTGCTACTCTTAATACAAATAGCTCACCTAAACCAGTGTCAAATGCTAATTCAGGCACAACCCTACTATCAGCACAACTCAAAACAATTGTATGTGGTTCTTGTCCATTAACCAACTCAGTTCTTCGCGCGTCATTTTGCAATTTGCCTTCAAGCTTATCGGAAACAAAATTTTCATTTCCTTTTTTTAGTCGATTGAATATTTGATTACTATCCATACATGTAAATTTTAATGTGCTACAATATTAACAAAAAAACTGATTTAATATCATTTCATTAATTTAATCTTTACATCATTAGCTTTTAATACTGAGTTGATTGTTGTTTTTTTTAAAATACCTATTAACTTCACATTAAGTTTATAGTCAAGTATAAAAATCAATAATGTTAACATCATCATTAGGAGATAGTAATAATAAAATTTCAATAATTAGAGATTGGTTAATTATTGGCATTGTTGTTATTGCAGGTTTATATTTAGCTGGATTTATCATTTTTCCTTTGCTGTTTTCCTTTTTTGTAGCATTAACATTTTATCCATTAGTTGTTAAGCTAGAAAATAAAGGGGTGTCAAGACTTATAAGCTGTATATTAGTTGTGTTAGGATTTACCATTTTATTTATAGCAATTATTAGCTTTATGTCTTTCGAATCTTATTATTTGATTAATGAATTTAGTGAGAAAAATGATATTGAGCCTGTTTCATTTTTTGATAAAATCTCTACAGAAGTAACAAATTCATTGAATTTTAAAGGAGATAAAAAAGCGATAGATTCTTTAACTAATTCAGCTTTAAAATCATCAGGTAAATGGTTTACTTACTTATTTCAAGGATTAAAATCTACTTTAGTCTTTTTTTCTTTAGTACCTATTTATGTGTTTTTCATGTTATATTATAGGAATAATCTTAAAAGTTATTTAATTGTAAGTTCATCTAAATCTAAAAAAGATAAAAATATTAAAATCTTCAAGTTGGTTCAAACCATGATGCAACAATATATTAAAGGATTATTCTTGGTAATTATTATTGTAGGATTATTAAATAGTATTGGACTTTTATGCTTAGGGATTGGTCACCCATTTTTAATAGGAATGGTTACAGGAGCTCTTATTATATTGCCATATATAGGTATTATTATTGGTGCAATTATTCCAATTAGTATAGCCTTAATTACTAAAGATTCTATGTGGTACCCTATTGGTGTGGCTATTATTTACGGAGTAATTCAATTTATTGAAGGAAACTATATAACGCCCAAAATTATAGGTGATTCAATAAATTTAAATCCATTGGTAATAATTGTAAGTATCATTATTATGGGGGCTATTGGTGGTGTTGTAGGAATGATTATAGCACTTCCTTTAATGGGAATGATAAAAATATATCTTGAAAATAATGAACATACCGATTTGGAAATATTAGTTGGTAATAACAGCTAGTTACACTTCTTACAGGTTTTAGGACATTTTTTGCAATAGTCTTTTTTCTTTTCCTTGTATTGTTTACAGCATTTTTTTTTACAACATTTTTTCTTTTTACTCATTAAAAACCAAATGTTTGATATTTGTATAATACATCTGCGTATAGTTTATCATAAGCCATATTGATATACTTTAGTTCAGCATTGATTCGATTTTGATCCCTTAAGTTTACCAAAAACATAGAGCTTTCGCCAATATTAAATAACTTTAGTTCAGCATCATATAATTCGGTATAACTATTTACCATTTGATCTGTTAATATAAGTTGATCTATCAAATTGTTTTTATTGTTATAAGCAGCAATAACTTTGTACTCTACAGTTGCTTTTTTATCAGCTTGTTTGGCTTCTGCTTGCATATATTTAATTTTAGCTAATCTTGAATTCGCTCTTTCTTTTCGTGTGAATAATGGATAACTTATAGATGCTCCCCAATTATAATCGTTCATATTATATTCACTAACTATGTTATTAGCGTCATATGCAGACAATGCATTGTATTTTAGCTTTGCTTTTGGCTTAAGTTTATCCCTTTTTAGTCTGTAATCAATTCTACTAACTTCTATATTATTATTAGCAATTAAAATTTCAGGGTGACCATTAACAATACTATCTATGCTTAATTTGTTTAGTTTGGTTGTATCAATAATATTATTTATTTCTTCGGGAATAGTATTTTTTTTCAATTGTAATGGAACATTTCCATTTTGCCATAAATAAGTGTTTAATAAGGCTCTTTTATTTTGTAGTTTTAATTTATTGGCTTCTAATTTTACCGATCTATCTTGTAATTGAATGTAAGCTTTGAGCGTATCTACAAATGGTTTGTCGCCTAATATAGCACTTTGTTTTGTGTTGTCTAGTCTATCTAAAGCAACTGTAACAGCATCTTCATACAAGATAACTTTTAAATAAGTGTTATACCATTCAAAATAAGCTGTAGATGCATCAAATAATAATTTATTAATCATTAATCTTTGCTCGAGTTCAGTACTGTTTTCAAATATTTTAGCTTGTTTTAAATCAGCTCTTCTTTGATCTATAAATAGACCTTGACCAAGGTTTACTTCTATACCAGCATTCCATAGTCCTAAAGAAGGAGTGTATGATTCATTGCTTAGCCTTGTTCCTTCATTATTATTATACCCACCATTTAAAGTTACGCCATACCATGTAGGAATTTCTAAGCCAGCATTTAGGTAACTGTAATATTTTTTATCATCAAAATATTTTTGTGTAACTCCACCTTCTAAAGTTGGATCAAAAGCTCCTCTTGCTTTTCTAACCAACATTGCTCCAGATTCTTTAGTAAGATTAGCTTGAGTACTTATCGGATGATGTTTTTTTACAATATCCAGATAGTCGTTATATTTTAATTCATTTACTGAAATTGAATCTTGACTGTATCCAATAGTATTTGAAATTAAAAACAGAAGGATGTATACTTTATATATTAAGCTACTGTTCATTATTTTTTAATTTTAGGAAGAGGCTGTTTCTTTTCGCCTTTATAAAAATCTGGAGGAAAACCGTTAATTCTTCTCCACAATTCATACCAAATAGGAACATCATTTAACATGATTAATGTAGAAGTTCCAGAACCATATCTCAGTGCATCTGGCCAATCATAATCAGTCGTATCAGGTTTTACTAAAACTCTATACTTACCATTATCGCTAATGAATTGATCCATTCCATATATTTCTCCGCCATATGTACCATGACTTACATTTGGCCATCCCGAAAATATAATAGCTGGCCAACCATCAAATTGAATACGAACCTTCTCTCCTACTTTTACTAATGGTAAATCTATTGGATCAACATAAAGTTCTACAGCTAAGTGGTAATTTTTAGGCATTAACGTGAGTATTTTTTGACCTTCTTTGATTGTTTCACCTATACCACTAGATATTGTTTTAGTTATAAAGCCAGATTGTGGTGCAGTTATATAATATAAGCCATTCCTAAATAGGTAGTTACTGTATTGGTTTTCTAGTTTGGTAAGGCTGTTTTCAGTATCTAATTTAGTAGATATTGTAGATAATTTATCTGATTTAACTTTATTGATATTGGATTGATATTTTACATCAATATTATTTAATTCAATTTGTAAGTTTAATACTTGATTTTGGCTATTTACCCACTTGTTTCTGGCTTCTGTTTGATATGCTTTTGTATCTTGAAGCTTACTATTTCTTTTTTCTAAATCTGTTTTAGATTTTAATCCTTGTTTAAACAAACTATCAATACGATTAAATTGATTTTGAGCAATGTTATAGTTGTTTTTTGCGGCTAGATAAGTCATACTGTCATTTTGAACCTTATTTTTAGCTTGAAATAATTTATTTCTAGCTTGATTTAGCTTAAGTTCTCTTTCTTTAGTTAGCACATTAAGCTGTCGATCATATACATCTATTTTATCACCATACGTTACAACAGATTGCTTCTTTAAGTTAACTTGATTTTGAGTTCTATCTAATAGTTTATCATCAAAGTATTCTGCTTTTACTTCACTAATTTTTAAAATAGTATCACCAGCTTCAACATAGTCTCCTTCTTGTACATACCATGATTTGATTTGCCCTGCTATGATAGAATTAAGACTTTGAGGCCTTTCTTCTGGTTTTAATGTGATTACAGTACCTGTAGACCTAATGTTTTGTGTCCATGGCATAAATAGAATTATAATGAATAAAATAAATAGTACATATGCAATATTTCGAAATACCTTACCCGATATTTTTGCTTCTACTCTGTTTAGACTAGAATAAGAATCAGGTTTTATCCTACCTGCTAATTTATTATTTGAAATGTTTAACATATTAATTTGTTTTTTCTATTATGTTACCATCTTTAATTTCTATTGCTCTATCTACCATTTGTTCTAGCTGTTTATCTCTAGAAGCAATTACCATAGTCCAATCATTATCTTTATCAGTTAAAAATTTCATTATTTTTTTTCTTTCATCACCAACCATTGAAGAAAATACATCTTTTACTAACAGTAGTTTGGGTTTGTCAGCAATACTTCTTGCTAAAATAAGCTTATCTATTATCCCCTTTGAAAACCGTTTACCTTGCGGGTAAATAACGGTATCAAGTCCGTTAGGCAAAGATTTAACAAAGTTTGATAAGTTTAAGTTTTCTATTGCCCAACATACATTATCAAATGTTGCATTTTTTCTTCCCATGGTAATGTTTTCTAATAGTGTTCCTTCAAATAATAACTCATCCATTAAACAGTCACCAATAATAGATCTTAAATGTTCAGGATTATAATTTCCTAATGGCAAATTGTTTATTACAACATTACCTTTATTTACTTTATAAAGTCCAGCAAGTAAAAATAATAATGAAGTTTTTCCAGAATTATTATCTCCAGATATTATGATTCGTTCATTAGGTTCAATACTTAAACTTAAATCTTTAAAAATAAGTTTATCACTATATGGGTAACTGAATTCAATATTCTGAAGTTCGACTTTTAGTGCTTTACCATTTGAAGATTCGTATATATCTATCCCAGTACTTTCATCTAATTCAAGATCAGTAACTTGCCCGATTTTTTCAAGAGATGTTAAAACGTCATATATCGTTTCTAAGCTCAATATTAGTTTTTCTACGGAGCTTATAACTAATAGTATAATGATTTCAGCAGCTACAAATTGCCCTATATTCATTTGCTGTTCCATAACTAAAATACTACCTACAATTAGCAAGCCAGCAGCAACTAGTACTTTAAAAACTAACATTAAAATATATTGATTAATTAAAACTTTAAAGTGTTCATCTCTAGAACTTATATATGAATCTACATGGCTATCCATTTTATCCATGGGTAAATCTGTTTTTCCAGCTAACTTAAAGCTTATTCTAGCTCTTGCAATTTCTTGTAGCCAATGTGCTATTGAATATTTATATTTAGATTCTTTAAGGCTAGTTTCTAATCCTTTTTTAGATGTAATCTTAAAAATAGAATAAACCAACATGATAAGTATTAAACTAAATACTATAAAGAATGGATGATACATGGATAGTAATAATAGACCAAAAACAGTTTGTATTGATGCTGTAGAAAATTCTATCAATATTTTTGATAATCCTTTTTGAACAGATATAATATCAAAAAACCGATTCATTAATTCTGGTGCATATTTTTTATATAATGCTTCTAGTTTTACTCTTGGTATGCGATAAGCAAATTCGAATGCTGCTCGAGTAAAGATTTTTTGTTGTAAATTTTCGGTTATTTTAAGTTGATATATTTGTAAAACTCCAGCTACAACTATCCCTAAAATAACAAATACGACAAGTATTATCCATGATGTACTAACTACCCCCCCTTGTATAAGGTTAATAATAGATTGTATTCCTACTGGAAGAGATAAGTTGACTAATCCAAAAAAGAACGCATAGACATATATGTTTCTAATTTCTTTTTTATCAGGTGTTAATAATAACCAAAACCGTTTAGTTGGTGTTAATTTTTTTTCCATTATTCGATTATTATTTACTGTTGTTTATTTCGTTAAATACTAATTCTTGGTAAAAGCTAGTTATATAATCATCATTATCCAAAACATTCGTAAGTCTAGGTAAATGCTCTGCAAAAAATCTTTGGTGATGAGATCCTTCTATAACAGTTGAAACTAGCATTTGAGCATATTTAAATTTTGGATTAATCTCTAAAATAATATCTGCAACACGCTCTACCACTTCTTTATATTGATTAAAAAAGCCTAATTCATTTTCTTTATCTACCTTTTTGTTAAAGTAGGATTTTGATGATTCTGCAATAACTATTCGGTTGAGTTTTACTTCATTAATTTGAGAAAAAGTAGAGTCTTGTTCTACTTTGTCTGTTAACACTGCTATTGCTCTAGTTAATCTTTCTTTTGGATTTTCAATATTAGTTAATTTCATAACTAATCGATATTCTTGCCATCCCCAATACCATAATACTAGATATATTAATAAATGATGTTTGCTTTCAAAATATCGATAGACTGATGCTTCTGTAGAGCCAATTTCTTTCGCTAATTTTTTAAATGTAAAATCTTCAAAACCAATTTCATCAATTAAATTAATACCTCCTTCTACTATTTTTTCGCCTAATGAAGATGATGTTGGTTTTTTTAGGTACACCTGCTCATTAACTTGAATTATAATTTTAGATTGAAATTTATCCATTTTAGTTTTAATTACATACAAATGTAATAGTATTGCTATTATTATTGATAGTAAATGACTAATTATTTATTCATATGCTTGATTTTTAATTATTTAAAACGTGTGTTAAGATGAAAACCAAAACTTATTTGTTGTCGTATGTATAATATGAAAACACTATTAACACTTATTTCAATAATATCATTTGATATCTATTCCCAAAAAATAGACCAAATGGTTTCCTATAGAAACATTGATTCCGATAGATATGCTAGAATAATATATGATAATGATTATTTCAGTGAAACTGATCGTGATTATTCTCAAGGATACAGTTTGGAAGTTGCACATCCCTTTTTATCCAATAACCCTATTAACAATATCTTCTATAAAAAGAATCATTCTTCTAAAAAATATGGGTTATTATGGGAGCATATTGGGTTTACTCCAGTAAATATAGAAAGTATTGAGTTACAAATCGGAGATCGTCCTTTTGCTTCAGCTTTTATGTTAAAAAGTTATTTAATAGATACTGATTCTAGTAATAGAGTAAGGTTAAGTTCTTCCTTAAACATTGGAGCTATTGGTCCAGTTGCATTTGGAAAAGAAATGCAAACCGGTATACACAAAGCAATAGATTATACTATACC
Organism: Flavobacteriales bacterium; assembly: GCA_020630395.1. GTDB lineage: Bacteria > Bacteroidota > Bacteroidia > Flavobacteriales_D > CAJJDF01 > CATLPG01. Next base: position 22,493 of record JAHDBM010000030.1, on the reverse strand, counting down.
TGGTGGTTGGAAACATCAAATAAAAAATGATGTAGTTATTAATTATGGTTTAGATATCGAGAAACAGGTGTATAGGTATAAAAACGTATTTAATTTAATGGCTTCAGCTAGAGGTAAATTAGGAACTTTGTATACTAATTTATCGGCTGGTTTTAATATGACAATAGGAAAGAGTAAATCTGTTTTTTTTACTAGTAAAAAATCTAATTTTCAATTGTATCTTTTCGCAAACCCTATCATTAATGCTATTGGGTATGATGCAACTTTACAAGGAGGATTATTTAATAGAACAAGTACCTATACTATACCATCCGAAAATATTGAAAGGATTACCTATGAAGTTAGTTATGGTGTTGTTATTCAAACTAAAAGCTTGTTTATAGAATATTTTAGAGCAGAAATGAGTAAAGAGCGTAAAAACGGGCCAAATATAGGATGGGGAGGCTTAAAAATTGGATTTAAGATATAAGAAAAAAGGAAGGCGTAAACACCTTCCTTTGATTAAGTATTAAACTCCAAATTGATTTAAATGATGGTCAATATGTTTATAAAACATAACGTTCCATTCATCTTTTGTTAATGCCCCCATGGCATGAGATTCTTTTCCATCAAAGTAAGACTCTCCGTGCTCAGCAGTTTTCTTGACATAATTTGCTAAGAGGTTTTTCTCTTTTTCAAAATTTCTTTTATCAGTAATTACAAAATCTGGAGCTGTTCTTCCACTTTTAGGATATGGCTTGCTATAGGTTGTTACCATTTTCTTAGCAAATAGCTTAATCATAAATCTTCCAAATGCACCTGGCTTTTTAAAATCCTCAGAATTATATACCATACGATATGGTACATTACAGTGTGCTAACATTTGATCTACACTCATTTTTCCCCAGTTAGCTTTAGTATCTGGAGTTAATTTTTCTATTCGTGCTATAACTTCGTTAGCAACCTCTTCTTTTAATATATTTTTCATGTTATTTATTAATAAAAGAATTCTTCCTTAACTATTTTACCATCTTTAACTTCATATACACAAACTTCTTCCATTAGTGTTCTACCACTTTCTTTCATGGTTATGTCCATATTCATGGTAACAGTAAAATGATTTCCTGCAATTAATGGTTCAGATACTTCTCCCTTGTGAAATTCTTCTACCATAGCGTACCATTGTTGAGATTTCTTAATAACATTTTCCTTACCTTCAACTCTAGGATTAGGAGCATTTTCTCTTTCAATACTGACAATATTATTATCATATAATTCATCCAATGCTTGCATGTTTTGTCCTGTTCTACATAGTTCAACTAATCTATCAGCTACTTGTTTTGTGTTCATTTATTACAATTTAATTATTAACGCATAGCAAGTTATAAAAAAATCTCAGAACTTGAATTAATTCTTCGTTATCTACCTTCTCAATTCTTATATTTACTTAACTAAAATAAATTACCCCAGATGTTAAAGGACGTTTTAATTAAAAGAAAGGTGTATACTAGTGAGGAACACCAAATGATACGACAAGTAACCAAGGACTTTATAAAGCAAGAGATTGCTCCTTTTCATGAACAATGGGAAAAAGATAAAATGGTTAGCCGACAAGTTTGGGAGAAGGCAGGTGAGTTTGGTTTATTATGTATTGATATGCCAGTTGAGTATGGTGGAGGTGGATTAGATTTTTCTTATAGTGCCTTAGTTGTTGAAGAAATAAGCAGACACGGATATACTGGTCCTGGTTTCTTTTTACATTCAGATATAGTTGCGCCATATATTTTAAGATACGGTACTGAAGATCAAAAGAAAGAATATTTACCAGCAATGGCTAAAGGTGAAAAAATTGCTGCAATTGCAATGACAGAACCAAGTTGCGGAAGTGATTTAAGAGCATTGAGAACAACTGCTGTTGATAAAGGAGATCATTATTTAGTAAATGGAGGAAAAACCTTTATTACTAATGGTTATATGGCAGATGTTACTATTGTGGCTGTTAGAACAAATCCCGGCACGGATGATGAAGGAATCTCTTTATTATTAATGGATAGTGATTTGGAAGGGTTTACTAAAGGTACTCCTTTTGATAAAGTTGGAATGAAGGCCCAAGATACGTGTGAGTTATTCTTTGATAATGTTAAAGTCCCAAAAGATAGATTATTAGGCGAAGAAAAAATGGGCTTTAAAATTATGATGCATGAATTAGCGCGTGAAAGACTTATTGTTGCTATAATGGCTATTGGTGGTTCTTTAGGCGCAATTGAAGCTACTATGCAATATACTACTGAGCGAACTGCTTTTAAACAGCCTATCGCTAAATTCCAGAATACACAATTTAAATTAGCTGAATGCGTAATGAAGCTCCAAATGCATCAAAGTTTTGTAGATGACTGTACATTGTTATTATCTGATGGTAAATTAAGCGCAGAGGCTGCATCTATGGCAAAATGCTCTGCAACTGATATGCATGGAGAAATAGCTGATGAATGTGTTCAATTGCATGGTGGTTACGGTTATATTTGGGAATATCCTATTGCTCGTATGTATGCTGATAATCGAGTTGCAAGAATTTATGCGGGTACTAATGAGATTATGAAGTTATTAGTATCTAGAGGGATTTTCAAGGATATGCTATAGTCCGTTAACTAACCAAAATTGGTTTAATAAATTAAAAGTATTATCTTTTATATAGGAAAACAAACCTTTTAACTTAACTATACGTCTATATAATACCGTGTTACCTAAAAATGAAATATCAGCATTAATAAGTTTACTGGATGATCCAGATGATTTTGTATTTAACGAAGTTAAATCTAAACTCTTATCTTATGGCAGTGATGTTATTCCATTTTTAGAGAATTTTTGGGAAAGCAATCCTTTAGATATTCAGTCGCAAAGTAGAATTGAAAATATTATTCAGCAAATACAACAAGACGCGATAGTTGTTGGTCTAAAAGAATGGAAATCAGAGTCAGAACCAGATTTACTTGAAGGTATGCTTTTACTTAATAAGTTTCAGTACCCTGATCTTGATGTGCAACCTATTAGAGATAAGATCGATCAAATTAAGCGTGATATTTGGATTGAATTAAATAATAATTTAACCAGTTTTGAAAAGATAAACATCATTAATCAAGTTCTATTTGATATATATGGGTTTTCGGGAAATAAACAGAATTACCATTCTCCTAACAACTCTTATTTAAGTGATGTATTCGAGACTAAAAAAGGGAATCCGCTTTCATTATCTGTCATTTATTTGTTAGTTACGCAACAACTTGGGTTACCTGTTTATGGAGTTAATTTGCCTAGTCATTTCATTCTTTGCTACTTGGATGAACTAAACATTAATTTTGAAGCTACACCCGAAGAACAAGAAAGTGAAGTGTTAATGTACATAAATCCATTTAGTAGAGGCACTATTTTTAATAAAAAAGAAATTGAACGATTTTTAGCGCAATTAAAAATTGAAGTTAAACCCTCTTACTTTGAGCCTTGTACTACAATCGAAATTATTAAGCGTGTGATTAATAATTTGATGTTTTCTTATGAAAAACAAGGTTACAAACACAAAGTTGAAGATTTAAAAGCTTTGCAAGCAGTTTTAGATTAACAAAACAAATAAGTAATTAGATGATTCCATACGATCAGGAATCTAAAATATTACTGTAACCTAATACATACTGAATCAAGTTTAGGATGATATAATCTTAATTATCGTTAATTCTTGTTAAGACTACAATAATCATTTTCCCACCTTGTTCTTGAGAATATACCGATAGTCTATCCTATGAAATCTAATCTAACTTTAAAGCAAAAAATACTAAGAATTTTTTTAATAATAGTCTCATTTTTATCATTAACTATTTTAACACAAATTGGAGGGATAATATACCTGTTGAACGTATTTCTTATTAAAAAATACTGGAAGAAATCCTTTAGATTTCAATATCACCTTAGCTTTTTAACATTATACTTATTTACCATATGTTTTGTTGTGCCTCCATTAGCAAAATTGTTCGGTAGAGAACCTATACAACATACTGAGAGAATTCATCCAACTAATTATTTAACTGTTTTATTAAATAGGAACTATGTAAAACCAAAAATGAATGAATTATTAAAAGAAACTGAGGATAGGTTAGATAAACTAAATTCTGATGTTCAAATACACTATTTAGATGCTTCTTTTCCTTTTATAGATAGATTTCCTTTAATACCCCATTTAAGTCATTCAGATGGGAAGAAACTAGATTTAAGTTTTATTTATGAAGATAAAAACGGAAACATTACAAATAAACAAAAGTCTATAAGCGGTTATGGTGTATGTGAATCACCAAAGCCAAACGAAGTAAACTATACTAGTACATGCAAAAACAAAGGGTATTGGCAATATGATTACAACCAATTTTTGACTTTTGGAAGCATTAATGATGACTTAACTTTTTCTGAAAAAGGGACAAAACAATTAATTGAAATTTTATTAGCGAACCCAAAACTTAAAAAAATGTTTGTTGAGCCCCATTTAAAGAATCGAATGAATATACAGAACTCAAAAATTAGACATCAAGGCTGTAAATCTGTTAGTCATGATGATCATATTCATATACAACTTTAATCTTTAGATAATAACCTAACCTGTTTTATATACAACTTCTTTTTACCAGTTAAATCATCAGCATATTTATATTCGATATCTAAAGCAAATTTACGGTAGCTCTTTCCTTTTAACTTCTTATAGAAATGTCGTTTTATGCGCTCTAGCTCTTTGGTTAACACAAAAACTTCTTTAGAAGTAAGAATTGGTTTGTTATTGTTTAATTCGGATGTAGCAATATACTCTACTGCATCTTTTTGATTAAAAAAATCTGCTTTAGAATTATAATAGCTTATTAATTGCTCGGGTAAATGTTCTTGATTATCCACTACCCTATGCTCCCCTATTTGTTGATTTAATACAAAACCAGCATTGTAATCACGATATAAATTTTTAGTAATCCCAACACCATTCATATAATCATTTGGAAACGATCTATGCACTAAAACACCCATTAAAACAGATTCTTGATCGATATTGAATATTTGTCTTTCTTCAAATGCCCTTAATGTCCATACTGATGCCCATACCTTTTTTATTGCCTCTTCAATTGATTTATCATCATTATCAATTATACCTGTTTTAGAAGTATATAAACCGGCTCCGTTAAATCCGTTTAAATCTTCAGCATTAGAAGATGACCTAAAACGGTATTTAATTCCTGTTTTACTGGTATCTATTTTAGTTAGAATGTTACTCATTAAAAGTGAGTCAAAAGGGGAATGAGTTATAGCATTTCGTATTTTTTTTAGTTTCTTTTTTAAGCGCTTTCTATCCTTTACCCAAGAAGTGTCAGCTAAAAACTTGGTTATTTTTTTATAAATTTTATTATTCGATAAATGTTGTTTGTAATAATAAAAAGGAATTCCAAAACCACCTTCAGGTGTATTATATTTTCTATCGCTAACTCTACCTAGTTCAGCTAGGTTGACTACTTTGGTTCCGTAAGCTAGTTTGTCTTTTAGGTTTAATCGTGTTATTTTTTTTAATCTTTTTTCTTCTAGATTACTTGAAATTATAATTCGTTTTCTATTTTGAATAGATGATTTTTCCTTTTTACAGTTTCTTAGCGTGTAAGCATCATCTTTTACATTTAAACAGCAAAACTTTCCTTCGAGCATTTTAATATTATCATCACTAAACACTTTTGGATAAGCAACAACAGGAATTCCTCTGTTTTTTGATAATAAAGAAATATGACTTAAAGGTGTTTGAAATAATTTAGTAATAATACCTGAACAATTAGGAACTTCCAATATATCAATCTTCAAGACTAAAATCTTACCTGTTAAATTTTGGTTGAATAACTGTTCTTTTTTAGTGATAAAAACTAATTCTCCATTTGCTTTTCCTTTATTGACTATTTGGAGCTTTTGAGAGCCAAATAAATCTACAGGTAAATAAATAGGAATACTTTTTTTAGTAAAATCATCTTTCCAAGAAAGTCTTTTATTGTTGTTTAGTACAATTCCAATTGAATCGTAAAACGTTTGTTTTATTTTGGAGTATATAAAATTAATATTATCAAAACTAATATCATCTGAAACATTATATTCTAAGGAATAGATGTTTTTCTCTTTAAAATAATTGATGTTTACCAATCCGAATCTCCTGTCTTTATCGTTATAATTTTTTCGATTAAATGAAGGGAGTGATCGTTTATCTTTTAATACTTCATAACAGAAGTTGTGGTGAAACTCATATTTATTCCCGTTTATGTAATACAGTCTTTTCTTTTTAAAATCATACACTACCTTAACCGACTGTACATTCGAATATTTTGCTACTGCAGGATTGCTTTGTAATACACTAAAATCTGCTTGGTTTTTAATCTTTTTTAAATAATGTTTTGATTTTTGCGCACTTACATTTAACCCAATCATTAAAATGACTATGCATAAACATAATGGTTTATATAAGGACTTTTTAGAATTCATTAATACAAATTACTAATTAAAATAATATTATTCAGTATAATAGATACATTGGATCATGAATGAACGTGTCATTATGGTGCAGAGGATCTTTTTATTATTCGAAAATACTTTGCAAACCTATATTAGATTCAGTTAATGTTAATGTATTTTCTTTAATAACCATTAAGTTTTCGCAATATTGCGTACAGAAGATTTCATCATGGGTTGACACAATGATTGTCTTGTTTTGATCTTTAACCAATGATAATAAAAGATTGTTAATTTGTTTTTTGTTTTTTATATCTAAAAATGCAGTTGGCTCATCCATTAATATGATTGGAGTATCTTGTAATACAGCTTTTGCAACCATTAATTTTTGATATTGTCCATCACTAAGTTCATTAATTTGTTTATTTAGTAGGTTTTCTATTACTAATGTTTTAGCAAAACTGATTATTTCTTTTTTGTCATCTGGAGAAATACCCCCTTTCCAATTGGCATTTGTAATCTTAGCCATACTTAACATGTCAAGCCCAGAAAACCCTTGAATACTAACTCTTTTGGTAAACACTACACTAAAAATTTTCTCAACTTCAATTATGGGTTGATTATTAAATGTTATTTGACCAGTTAAAGAGGGAATATTACCTAATAAGGTGTTGAATAATGTTGTTTTACCAGATCCATTTTCACCTACTAAGCCAATTAATTTGTTAGCAGGTAAATCCAAATTAATATTATGAATCAATGTTTGATTATCATATCCAATAGTTACACCATTAAACTTTAACCTTTTATTACTCATACTAGACCAATTTGTTTTTAAAAATAATCCATATAACTAAAGGGGCTCCAATTATAGAGGTAACTGCATTTAACGGAAGAGTTTGATCTAATCCTGGCAACCTTGATATAATATCGCAAACTAGCGCTAAAATTGCCCCGATAATAATGGAAATAAGAATTACATTAAAATGTTTTGAGCTTTTTAATATATTTCTGGCTATGTGAGGCACTGCAATGCCAATAAAGGCTATTGGCCCACACCATGAGGTAATTAATCCAATTAATAAACTAGCGATTAAAATAATGATGTATCTTGTTTGCTTTACATTTAATCCAAGAGCTCTCGCATAGTTATCTCCTAGTAGATATAGATCTAATCGTTTAACAAAAACAATAGAGCACATAACAAGTAGTATAATAACAGAGCTATAAATGCCAATGGTTGTTAATGATATTTCTTTTGTAAAGCTTCCTAAACCCCAAAAAACAAGTTCTTGCAAGCTAGATTTATCTGTATAAAATGATAAAACATTAATGATAGAAGAAGTAAAATAACCTAGCATTAATCCAATAATAAGTAATGTGTTGTTGTTGTTTATGTAGCGAGTTGTGATGAGTAGCATTAGCGTGATACAAAATGAACCGATAATACCTAATAGCGTTACGGAAAAGCTTGATAACGTTATGCCAAGCATAGGTAATAATAATAAACCTACAGATACACCTAAAGTAGCTCCAGATGATATTCCTAAAACTGATGGGCCTGCCAATGGGTTTCTAAACAGAGTTTGTAATAATAGTCCTGATACACTTATTCCAATACCCACAACAATAGCGGTAACTGTTCTTGATAGTCTTAACTGAGTCATTGCATTTGATAAATCAAATGATTGTTCAAATCCTTTATAAACAGTTCCAAGAAGCATGGATAATACCATTAACACAAACAATATTAATAATAATACACTATATGTTTTGTTAGCTTTCATTCACTTATGCCCTCTTTCCTAATTCAATTACCTCCATATCTTTTATGGACCCTGCAGTTATTTCAAACCTTAGTAATGTTTTAACCTTATGAAAGCCATGAATACCGGCAGCACCTGGATTTAAGTATAAAAAATTAAGTCTTTTATCGTATTGAACTTTTAAAATATGTGAATGACCACATACAAATATATCTGGAGGGTTATCGTTTAATTCTTCCCTTATGTTTTTGGTGTATACATAAGGTTTTCCCCCGATATGAGTAATTAATACATTCATGCCTTCACAATCGAATCTTAAATTCTCAGGAAATTCTTTTCTCGCATCACCTCCATCAATATTGCCATAAACACATTTTAATGGTTTAAATGCTTTTAATTTATCCGTTACTTCAATATTTCCAATATCACCTGCGTGCCAAATTTCATCACAATCTTTGAAATATGTAAATACTTTATCATCTAAATGACCATGTGTATCTGAAAGTAATCCAATTTTCATGCTTACTCAATAAGTATTAGTTTGTATATACAAGGTACTTTTGCAGATACTATATCCATTTCTCCTTCACAACAAGCAAATTTTGATTCTTTCCAGCCCCAAAAAACATTAAACTTTTTATTTAATAAACTCTTATTTGCAATATGGTTATCAGATGAGTATAATTTGTAAGGAGTGGTTTTGTTGTGTAAATATCCATCACCAAAATCATATTGTTTTACACTGTCTTCAAATATAATATGAAAGTAATCTCCAATAGAAGCTCCAGTGTATTTTGCAATAAATGGATTAGGCACATTAGCCCATTCATGTTGTAAATATTCAAGATGATGTTTTACTCCTTTCGTTTGGATAGTATCAATATATGTTTTTTCAATACTAGCCTCAAAACCCTCATCTTTCATTTCTTTAGCTAAATTGATCTTGGTTTTACAGGAAGCTATAATGGTACTTGAAAGCAATATAATTAACGTAATTCTCATTCTTAACACTAGATTGATTCACTAAAATTATACAATTAATCACAGGTTTTTAATTTTAATAGTATTTTCATCAAAAAAATGTATGATTAAGTTTGTATTACTTGTTATTACCAGTTTATTGGTGTTAATATCTTCCTGTACGATCAATAAAAATGTTGAACCCAAACTGCCCGAAAACATATATGGTTGTTGGCAACATAGTCAAGAAGAAGATAATAATTTAACTTTCATATTTTACAAATGTGAATCAAGAGAATTTCCTGCTAGTAGGTTTAGGAATAAAATTATCTTAAATAATGATCATTCGTGTTCTTGGATGCAATTATCCCCAGTTGACGCTCATTATATGGAAAAGGGAGCTTGGAATATAGTAGAAACAATACCTTTAATAAAGATTGATCTTTTAAAAGATGGTAAAGTATATAAACAACTAATAGTAAAGGAGGTAAATGAAAAAACATTAATCCTTGATAAAACAAGCACATTGTAGTAATGAAACTTTCTAAATTAGGTCCTGGTTTATTATATGCTGGAGCTGCAATTGGTGTATCTCACCTAGTGCAGTCAAGTAAAGCCGGAGCTTTATACGGAGGTACATTAATACTAATTGTAATTCTTGCAAACGTACTAAAATATCCGTTTTTTGAATTTGGTATTCGATACGCAACTGTTAAAAAAGCTTCTTTACTAAATGGATATGAAGAATTAGGAAAGTTTGGTACTCCCCTTTTTTCCATTGTAACTGTATCAACCATGTTTACAGTTCAAGCAGCAGTTACAGTTGTTACATCAGTTTTATTAGAAGAAGTTTTTCAATTTGGCTGGTCAATTGTTTTATGGAGTACAATATTATTATTAACATGCATTGTAATTTTATTAGTAGGTAAATACAACATGTTAGATAGCCTTATTAAATGGGTAATCTTACTTTTATCCATGACACTTATCATTACAGTTGTTGCAGCCTTTTCGAATCCGATTAACAACCTTAAATTTGGTGATTTTGATATTATGAACACACCTGACGCATTATTCTTTATTGCGCTAATTGGCTGGATGCCAGCTCCATTTGATATAGCCGTATGGAATTCTGTTTGGACTACCGAAAAAGATAAAACAAATAAAAGAACACTAAAAGAAGCCCTTTTTGACTTTAAGATAGGCTATTGGGGAACAACTTTTTTAGCTGTTTGCTTTCTATTACTTGGCGCCTTAATGATATATGGAACTGAGGAAGAATTAAGTACCAAAGGAGCAGGATTTGCTAAACAAATTATTAAATTATTTACTAATAATTTAGGAGATTGGTCTTATTATTTAGTTGCTTTTGCGGCATTAGCTACTATGTTTAGTACAACTCTTACTTGTTTAGATGCATTTCCAAGAAGTTTATCGAATATTAAATGGATAGAAAAAAGAAATTACCAACCTAAAACATATTGGTTGTCATTAATCTTATTAGCCATTATATCGACATTAATAATTGGAGCTGTAAACGATATGTCTTTAATGATTACTATTGCTACTGCAATATCATTTATTTCTGCACCAGTATTGGCCATAATGAACTATTTGGCTGTAACAAATAATAACTTTCCCAAAGAACATCAGCCTAACACCTTAATGAAGGTTTTAAGCTGGATTGGAATTGCTTTTTTAGTTGGCTTTACTATTTACTATCTTTACATCCTTATCAATTAATATTTAGATATACTGAACATGATTAGATTATCACTTTTAACACTTGTTTTATTTGCTACTTACTCTTGTAAAACTCAAAAGAATGAAATATATACGTACAGCACTCCATTAAATGAAGATGCTCAAAATGCAAAAATATCGTATACAATATCTACTGCTGAACCACATACTCATTATGCCGAAGTGAGTTTAACAGTATCTAATTATACAAAAGAGTATATTGATTTTAAACTACCTGTATGGGCACCAGGATCATATTTAATAAGAGAGTTTCCTAGGTTTGTTGAAGACTTTAAAGCTTCTTACAGCAGATCTGACCTTAAATCAGAAAAAATAACTAAAAACACCTGGAGAGTATACACAAATAACCAATCTAGTGTTACAGTTAGTTACAAGGTGTACTGTAATGAATTATCTGTAAGAACAAGTTTTGTAGATGATTCTCACGCCTATTTTAATGGTACAAGTGTTTTTATGTATGTAGACGAATTAAAACAAAAAGAAGGAACAATAAAGATTATTCCTCATTCAAATTTTAAAAAGATAGCAACAAGTCTTAAGAGTAAGGGAAAAAACACGTTTTCTTTTATTAATTACGATTATTTAGTTGATGCTCCTATTGAAATTGGAAATCATGAAGAATTTGAGTTTAAAGCAGGAGGAACAAAACATAGAGTAGCTATATATGGTAAAGGAAACTATAATATCGATACCCTTAAAAGGGATATGGCAAAGGTTTGTCAATCTGCTACCGATATTTTTGGGGAAAATCCAAACAAAGAGTATCTATTTATTGTACACAACTTAACGGTTGGTTCTGGAGGATTAGAGCATATTAATTCTACCACTTTACAGGTTAATAGAAACACATATGAAGGTGGCAAATACAAAGGCTTTTTAAATCTAGTTGCTCATGAATATTTCCATTTATGGAACGTTAAACGAATTCGTCCAGAAGCACTAGGACCTTTTGACTATGAAAAAGAAAACTATACTCACTTATTGTGGGTAATGGAAGGTTTTACAAGTTATTATCAAGAGCTAATACTTTACAGAGCTGGAATATATTCTAAAGAAGATCTAGTTAACAAAATGCGCAGCAAAATAAGCTATATCGAGAATTCTGTAGGTAATAAAGTTCAAAGTGTTACAGAATCTAGCTTTGATGCTTGGATTAAAGCATACAGACCACATGAAAACAGTGCTAATACAACAATCTCATACTACTCTAAGGGCGCTACATTAGCATTGATGTTAGAATTTGAAATTATTAATAATACTAAAGGAGAAAAATGTCTAGATGATGTAATGAAATACCTTTATGAAGAATATGCTAAAAAGAAAAAAAGAGGATTTACTGATAAAGAATTTCAAGATGCTGTTGAGTTAATTGCTGGTAAAAAGTTGGATAATTTCTTTCAAGAAAAAGTTTTTAAACCTGGTGAAGTAGACTATAAAACTCGATTTAATTATGTTGGCTATGATTTTAATAAAGAAACTGTAGTTAAAGAAGATGCATCATTAGGAGCTAGATTTAGTGGAAATAGAATTACGAGTTTAAGAAGAGGTGGAAACGCATATGATGGCGGGTTAAATGTTAATGATTATGTTCTTACAATTGACGGTAAAAAAGTAAAAGATTTATCTAAAGCTCTTTCTAAGAAAAAAGCTGGAGATATGGTTGAAATAACAGTTTCTAGAGATAATATTGAGCGTACGCTTAATTTTAAATTAGCTGAAACTACTTCTGAAAAATATACCATTACAGAAAAAACAGATTTATCTACAACTCAAAAAGAAAATAAAACAAAATGGCTAACAAAATAGTTTTTTCAAAGCAACATATTGCCATTTTATTAGTAGGACTATTTTGTTCTTTCACTAGTTTTTCTCAAAAAGAAAACATTAGTAAAAAGATTAAAGGACAATGGAATTTAGTTTATACTGAAACTAATGGGATTAAAACAACTTTTGAAGAAAATAACAGACGTAATTTAGTAGGTTGGTTTCTTAGTGGAATTATGTTAGAAGGTAAAAAAACATTTCATGGTGTAGTTTATAGAGAGAATAAAACATTTGCCAAAAATTTAGGTCAAAAAGGTAAGTTTAAATTAAATCTAGAGGAAAAGACGATAAAACTAAGCTCTACAGGATTTGGAGATTATTTTAAAGCATCTTCAGAGACATTTAAATTTGATTTTATTAATAATCAATTAATATTAAGCAGTAACCGAATTACTTATTGTTTTACTAAAGCTGATTAAAGTTAAAGTGAATTACAGCAAACATTTCATAGAGGTAAATAATGTTGACACTCTCTGTATACATAGGTTTACAAATGGAAATGGCAGGACCCCAATCTTCATGATTCATGGAGCTATTGAAGATGGTAAAATTTTTTATAGTAAATCTGGTAAAGGAATTGGTCCATTTTTAGCCAAGAATGGATTTGATGTTTTTATAGTAGATATGAGAGGGAAAGGATCAAGTAAGCCTAAAGTCTCAAAAAAACTTACTTATTCTCAAACAGACTTATTGACAATAGATATACCAGCTTGTTTAGATAAGATTAAAGAACTTACCAATAAAGATGAGTTTCATTTTGTAACCCATTCTTGGGGAGGAGTTTGGGCTTATTCTTTTTTAGCTCGTTTTTATAATCAATACAAAGTTAAATCTATGGTGATGTTTGCCTCTAAAAGAAGAATTTCTGTTTGGACTCCAAAGCGAATATTATTTGCAGATATTATTTGGAATGGATATGGTAGAATATCTAGTGTGTTAAGTGGAATAGCTTTATTTCAAAAACCAAGAATTGGATCAGAAAATGAGCCCAAACAACTCTTTTTGGATATGAACACCTGGGTTTATACTAAACAATGGATTGATAAAGTTGATGAGTTAGATTATAAGGAAACCTTATCTAAAATTGACTTACCTCCTACTTTACACCTTACAGGTATTAAAGACAAAGTTCTTGGCAACCCTATTGATGTGGCATTACTAGCCGAAGAAGCTGGTGAACATGAAGATCTTGAAATATCAATTCTTGGAAAAAATTATGGTAATCTTCATGATTATAATCATATTGATATTCTAACTCATAAACTAGCTGAAGAAGATCATTTCTTAACTGCATTGGACTGGATTAAAAAGAATGATTAATGTATTTCGAAGAACCAGAATTTGATGATAGTGTAAGTATAGATCATATACAAGGATTATTGTATGCGTATCAGGCCATTAAAAATCTTAATGAAACAGGTCAGGGAATTAATCATGTATTTGAGTTTAATGAAATTTCGTTAACTAATATCAATGAATTCGGTAGTCATATATTATTGTCTAAGCTTGCTTATCATATAGAGCTCGATAATAAGTTAAATTCATTTATGAATAGAATATGTCAATTTGAAACAATTGATAAAATTAGTATGCATAATACTGCAAAAGAATGGTTGCCAAAAATACCACTAAAAACAAATGATGATAATTTAGTGAACAATTTGATTACATTAATTTATTTTCTTGGACCATTCAATAATATTTACAAGCTAAGTATTTCAAGTGAAAATAGAAATAATAAACTATACCCTTGGGCAATGAACCTTTACTGGGGAATGAATTTTGACATCATAGTGTTATCAGGAGCCGATAAAACATACATGCTGAGACTTGGAGCTGAAATATGTTAAATATAAAAAAGGGAAGTATATTTTACTTCCCTTTAGCTATATGATTAAATATATTACTAATTAATGTCCATCTCCACAGTGAACTGTGTATGTAACACCATTTTCTTCATATCCATTTGCTTCTAAAGTAGTAATATCATCTCCACATTTTTCTCCTAAATCTACCTCTCCACCATTTTTATCGTAATGGCATTGAGCACATTCTTCTTTTTTACAAGAGAAAAACGCTAATCCTGCAAATACTGCTATAATTTGTAATTTTTTCATTGTTCTTTGTTTTTGTTTGTTTTTAGTTTTGAATTAAAATTAAATCCTAAAGACACGTATATATTTCTTCCTTGTCCTTGGATATTATATTGTTTTAAATTTGATAAATGATCTATAAATTGTGCATTTAATAGATTTCTTACACCAAATCCAATATCGATAACACAATCCTTACTTAATTCCCATTTAGCATTTGTACCAATATGTAATAATTGATAGCCTTTAGTTGCTATTTCATAGTCTACTACCCTATTTTGCTCATTAAAAAGCTGATATTGCAATGAGATATTAGACACTTTAAATGATGCATCTTCATCATGATCAAAGCTATAGGTTAATACATTAGTCAATCTTGGTTGTGGTGTAAAGGTTATTGGTTCATTATTCTCTGCTTCAGCATATAAAAATGAAACATTAGATTCTAAATGAAAATCATGTAAAAAATGTGGATGCCAATGAAAAGAGAAATCCCCTCCTATTAAATTAGCTCTGTCAGTTTGAGTATATGTATATGCTGGGTTATTATCGATTGTAGAATCTAAAGGTTTCAGAAAAATGTAATTATTAATTTGATTGACAAATGGATTAATAATAAAGTCTATATGTTCCTTATTAAATTCAAAAGAGATATCAATTTGTGTTCCTTGTTCTGGTTTTAAATTTAAAACTCCAATTTCATAACGATTAGTAGCATGATGAACACCATTAGATAGTAACTCAGAAACATGTGGCATTCTTGTACCAGTAGATATATTTAAACGAACAGCAAATTGCTCTAATTTATAAGATAAACCAGCAGAGTAATTTCCAGCTAAATAATGAAACTCTCTATTCATAGTGTCAATAGGTTCATCATAAACAGTTATTGACCTATTATCTATTCTTGCTCCAAGCTGATAATTTAGCTTTCCTTTTTTACCATTTAAAATACCAAAAACACCATTATCTATATTATTATAATTAGGTATAAGCTCTTCTGGAATACCAGGCGGGTTAATGTTTCTTTGTATTACCCCTTGTGCTCCTACAATTAAATCTACATCTTTAAAACCATAATGATAACGAGCATAGTAATTAGTTGTATTTAGCCTCATATCAATTTCTGGAATCGTAAGTTTTTCAAATTCTTGGAGCTGATTGGCTTGATGTCCAAGTGTAATTTTTAAATCGGCATGATGAAAAAAGAATTGATTATCAAATGTTATTAAGTGATTATTGATAACCTGTGCAGGGCTGGATTTTCTTCTCCCTTGATTAGTTGAAGTAAACGAACTGAGATTAACGATACTATCGTGTGTATGGCCAGGAAGGCTAATTCTTGATTGAGAAATGTTATATCCTAATTTAGTTACCCAATTTTTCTTGTTGTAACCTAATAAAAATTTACCTCCAATCCCTTTATATCTCGAATTTTTAACAAAAAGGTCATTTCCCATTTGGTAATCAGCATGATCTTGATGGTTTATAAAGGCATTAAAGCGTATTCCTCCAGTATTAATTTTCACTTGTCCTGCATTATCTACCCCCCTTGTATTGGAAGAAACTTTAGATTCTATTTTTGCCTCAACACTGTTGTTTTTAGCAAAAGTTTCATCTGTAAGATGTAGCACTCCTCCTAATGCATCAGCACCATATAGTAAAGATGCTGGACCTTTAATCACTTCAACCTGTCCAATACCTACTGATGATACACCCAAACCATGATCTCCACCCCATTGTTGGTTTTCTAATCTAACTCCATTTAAAAATGACAATACACGTATTCCAGATAATCCTCTAATCACTGGCTTATAAATACCATTTCCCATGGAGTTATTATACACTCCTGATAAATTTGTTATTGCTTCACCTACATTTGCTGGTTTAATTATAGATAACTCACTCATAGGAGCAGAAATAACATTTGTAATGGTGTAATCTTGTAAAATTCCTGTACCTGCAGAAATAACTGCTTCATGTAGATGGTAATGTTTAGAAAAAAGACTAACAACTAAATTATCTCTATCAGTATTATCTTCTATTTCTAATATATGAGCACTATAACCTACTGCAGTTATTTTAACTTTAGAATGCCAAGGGATTGAAATATCAAACTTAAACGTTCCATTTTCATCAGCTGTGATACCAGTAGCTAAATCTACTAACTCAATTGTAGCGTATGGAATTGGTTGTTTATTATCTGCATCATATACTACCCCCGATAATTGAGAAATAGAAATGCAAGTGGAAAACAAAGTTAAATATGTAAGAATCGTTTTGATCAAGTTTCTTATATTTGCAACAGTGATGCAAATATAAAGCATTAAATTTATTATTTGCAACAATGTTGCATAAAAGATTATGACAGAAATATTTTTAAATAAAAACATTAGGCAAACTGCTTTTAGAGAAAAAGTATTAGCTGTTTTTGATAACAATAAAACTGCATTATCGATAGAATTTCTTGAAAGTGAAATTGGCGAACATGATCGCACTACTCTATACCGTACTATAAAGACCTTTATTGATAAAGGAGTTTTGCATGAGGTTGTATTACCTAATGAGCCTAAAAAGCTTGCTCTGTGTGATACCAGCTGTAGTTCTGAAGAACATGTACATCAACACATTCATTTTAAATGCACCTCTTGTACAAAAATATATTGTAAAGAAATTGATGAATTACCTACTATAGCTATCCCTGGATTTACAGTAAATTCTTTTGAAATAAACGCTAGTGGTCTGTGTAATAAGTGTTTGTAATAATATATGTTTTTTTAGCAAACCTTTGTATTATTAACGCGTAATTTGTATCATATATAAACTAACTTATGCATTTTAATTATAAAGTACTTTTGTTGCTGTTTATTTTCATAAACACTAAAATTTTAATATCTCAAAATGTTGGTATTGGTACTACTATACCTACAAATTCTCTTCATATTGTTCCCGCTTTAGGATCTGATCCACTTAAAATAGAGGGATTAAATCAATATGGAATAGAGAGAAATTTATTAATAATCAATCCTTCACTAGGTATTGTAAAGCACATCCCTATGGATAGTATAATATCAATAATGAGAGATTCTATAATAAATACAGGTACAGATGACCAACAAGTAGATAATTTTAGTTTGGTTGGCACAACTCTTACACTTGAAGTTGAAAGTGATGGACAGGCACCTCATACTGTTAACTTAGCTTCTTTACAAGATGGAACTGGTACAGATGACCAACAAGTAGATAATTTTAG
>JAHDBM010000030.1:0-4250 GCA_020630395.1 Flavobacteriales bacterium | reverse complement strand
TAGCTTCTTTACAAGATGGAACTGGTACAGATGACCAACAAGTAGATAATTTTAGTTTGGTTGGCACAACTCTTACACTTGAGGTTGAAAGTGACGGACAAGCACCTCATACTGTTAACTTAGCTTCATTGCAGGATGGAACAGGTACGGATGATCAACAAGTAGATAATTTTAGTTTGGTTGGCACAACTCTTACACTTGAAGTTGAAAGTGATGGACAGGCACCTCATACTGTTAACTTAGCTTCTTTACAAGATGGAACTGGTACAGATGACCAACAAGTAGATAATTTTAGCTTAACAGGAACTACACTTACTCTTGAAGTGGAAAGTGATGGACAAGCTCCACACACGGTTAACCTAGCTTCTTTACAAGATGGAACTGGAACGGATGACCAACAAGTAGATAACTTTAGTTTGGTTGGTACTACACTAACTCTTGAGGTTGAAAGTGACGGACAAGCTCCTCATACTGTCAACTTAGCTTCATTGCAAGACGGAACAGGAACAGATGATCAACAAGTAGATAACTTTTCACTTTCTGGAACTGTTTTAACATTAGAAATTGAAGATGATGGTCAAGCTCCACAAACGGTTAATTTAGCTTCTTTGCAAGATGGAACAGGAACAGATGATCAAAACTTAACACTTGGAGCTGGAACAACTTCTACATCTATCATAGATATGGAAAATGGAAATGATATTATCATACAAGCAGGGAATGGTATAACATTAAATGAATCTGGTAATACATTAACTATAGACGCAAATACTTCATCCAATCCAAATCCAACAGCTAATCTAAGAAGTACTGGATGTGAATGTGAAAACACTTTTGATAGTTTGAATATACTTACACCTCTGCTGCCTGTAAATGAAGGTGATCCTTTTAATGATATTGATTTAGATTCTACAACTCTAAAAAATATATTAAATCAAAATGTTTGTTATATACCATTGAGAATATCAGGTGTGGATTATACAAATGCAGCTATTAATATTCAACTTCCAAAAAGTGGAAATTACCAAGGAAAAAGATTCAAACTTTTTATTGACATAAGAAGTTCATCAAATATTGGCTTGCAGAGCGGCAGTGGAAGAGAGATATCAGTTTGGCTTAATAAAGAAATAGGGGTTAATGTCATGGCAAATCACTTGCAAACAAATGAGGATTATTTTGCATACGGACAAAATGACTTTCAAAGAAGGTACTTAAGAGCTTTAAGTGGAGTTGCATCTGGAATCTCTCAAGGAGAATTAAACTACACTTTTGTTATTTGTCTTTATGACGCAGGTGATTATTGGATTATAACAGATGAAGGTGAAATATGGGAAGAATAACTATTTTTTCTCCAACAAAATATCACTAAAATAGTGTTTGCAATCTAAGAAGTTGTGTATGTGAGTAAATCCAGCCTTACTTGATAAACTAGAAAATTCGTTTAAATCATATTTTTTTGACAACTCGGTCCAAATAAGCTCTCCCCAACCAAGCTCAACTGTTTTGTCTAATGCTTTAATAAAAATCGATTGCTCTTTTAGACTAACAATAAAACTTTTTAAATCACCTGTTAAGGGGTTGTAATAACAATAAAAATCAAAATAATCCAATTGAAAATTAGCTCCTAACTCTTTATTGATCCTAGCTAATAAATTCAAGTTAAATCGCTTAGTTATACCATGAGGATCAAAATATGCTTGATGAATAATTAAAGGATTCTTCTTTAGATCTACTCCTACCAATAGCTTATCTCCTATTTTCATGTTAGTATAAAACAACTTCAATAAATCAATTGCATCTGATTCACTATAATTCCCAATATTACCACCAATAAACAATAAAAATGATGGGTCTTTTTCTTTTTGTTCTTCGGCTAATAGTTTAAAATAATCGCCTGTTTTTGGTTTAATAGTTAAAGAGGGAAATTGCTCTTTCATCTTTTCTACTAATATATCATTGGCTTTTTGTGATATATCTATTGGAACATAAGTAAAATCAATATTTAGTTCAATTAAATGAGCGATTAATCTAGCTGTTTTAGCCCCATCACCTGCACCTAATTCAATTAAGTTAAAGTGCGTATTAAATGCTACTGCTTCTATTATTTGTTTTGCTTGAAAATCAAAAATTTCAAATTCAGAATCTGTAAGGTAATACTCTGGCATAGCCATTATCTCTTGGAATATTTTGCTCCCAATATCATCATAAAAATACTTAGACGAAAGTCTTTTTTGTTCTGATGTTAACCCCTCTAATACGTCTTGTGCAAATTGGCTCTTCATTATTTTACTAATCTAATTCCTGAATACATCCACCTTAAATTGGGATGAAAAAAATTTCTATAAGTAGGTCTAACATGTCCTTCAGGACTAGCGATTGAACCACCTCTAAGTACTTGTTGATTTACCATAAATTTACCATTGTACTCCCCTAAACCACCATCAGCTTTTTTAAACCCAGGATAAGGTTGATACGAACTGGATGTCCATTCCCATAATTGACCATGAAAAAAGTGTTTCGAAGCAATTTCCCATTCAAATTCTGTTGGCAATCTCATACCTTTCCATTCAGCATAAGCATAAGCTTCATAATAACTTATATGTATTACGGGTTTCTTAGGGTTAATTTTAACTAAACCATCAAAAGAATACCTGTACCAATCTCCATTTCGCTTAAACCAATACAGAGGTGCGTTAATGTTCTGTTGATTAATGTAATCCCAGCCTTCGGCATGCCATAAATTAAAGTCTTTATACCCTCCAGCTTCTATAAAGGAAATATAGTCTTCATTTGTGACTAATTGATTAGAAATTTCAGTTTGATTTAGATACACTTTATGCACGCCTAATTCATTATCAAAACAAAAACCATCTTCTTTGTAGCCAATTTCATAAACTCCTTCTTCTATCTTAATAAATTCCTCTTCTCCTAATGTTTCTCTTAACGAAAGATCAATATCTACCTCAGGAAACAATACTTGATTACCTAATATATATTTTATGTCATATACCAATAATTCTTGATGTTGCTCTTCATGATTTAGTCCTATTTCTAAAACATCTAATACTTCTTTACTTATATCAGTATTTGATAAAAAACTTAATACGCTATGAGTAATCGTCTTTCTATAATTCATTATAGCATCTACAGTTGGTCTTGTCATTAGTCCTCTGTTTACTCTTAGCAATTTATCCCCTATGTTATTATAGTAACTGTTAAAGAGATATCCATAATCTTCATTAAATGGAATATAATTTTTATCATAAACTGATAATACAAACTGCTCAAAAAACCATGTGCTATGTGCTAAATGCCATTTAGGAGGAGAAACAAAAACTTCTGGTTGGACAGAATAATCTTCTATTTTTAACGAACTACATAACTGTTCGGTTTGTTTTCTAACTGTTATAAAACGATTAGTTAGTTTTTCTTTAGTCATTCAAAATTTCGGTTTCAACTACTACTTCGTTTATTAAAGTTCTATGAACTGGACATTTAGAAGCAATATCTTTTAATCTGTTTTGTTGCTTTTCATCAAGATTGCCAACAAATTTAAGTTTTTTAGTAAATACATCAACATCTTTTCCATTTCCTTCATCCAACCCCAATTCCTCTCGTGATTTTTTGCAATGAGATAAGTATACAAATACCTCTTTTAAATCCCATTTTTTTCTCTCAGCATACATTTTTAGTGTCATAACTGTACAAGCACCCAAAGAAGAATTTAATAAATCATAAGGAGCTGGTCCTAAATCATCTCCTCCAACTGACTTTGGTTCATCAGCTAAAATGTAATGATTACTCGTGTATATATCTGTTGAGAATCCATCATTTAAATCTAAATGTGCTACAGCTTCTTCTCCCAAAGTAGATAAAGGCTCTTCTTCTTTGTTAGGCAAATATCGGCTTACCCATGTTGCCAAAACATCAGCCACATAAATAGCATCTTCTTTTTTAGATACTATATGATCAGCTCCATCTAATGTTATAAAACTTTTAGGATGGAAAGCAGCTTTGTATAATTCGGCTGCATTTTCTATACCTACAATATCATCTTGAGGAGAATGTAAAATAAGGTATGGTCTTCTAAGTTTATGAACTAAGGATAACAAATTATTCTTATCCAAATCATCTAAAAATTGTTTTTTAACTTCAAAAGATCTTCCTCCAATAGATACTTCTGCTTTACCTTCTTCTTTAATTTGATCAAGATTATCATCAAACAAATGCTTAACATGAACAGGCTCAGA
>JAHDBM010000102.1:3916-6987 GCA_020630395.1 Flavobacteriales bacterium | reverse complement strand
ACGTTTTATTTAGATAAAAGAAGTTATGTTTGGGACACTAAATTCTTTTATGATAAATCATTTTACTTAGATAAGTTTCAGTTATTTGCTGAGATAGATGTACAATATAATTTTGGTGAATTATCGGATAGTGCAACAGCAGGAGAAAATGCAGGTGAGCGATTTGCCAACAATGCTTTTGCAATACCAGGCAGTTTGTTTTTAAGTTATTTTCCTAATGATAAATTTACTGTATATATAAATGCACAACATTATCGTTTAATGTCGACACGAGAAACTGGATTTTCACAAGATTTTACCTTTGCAGGTATGGGAATTAAATACCAAGTTACAAATGATCTTAATATAGAACTTTCTACTACACGTTTTGTGTTAGGTCACGATACTGGACTGGGAGAGACCTATAATCTTGGATTAAGATATATCCTTTAGTAGAGTAAATAGTTAAACTAAAAAAGCCATTTGAAATTTTATTTTCAAATGGCTTTTTATTATACTTTAATTTTATGTTATGCTTCAAGTGCAGCTGCACCACCAACAATCTCAAGAATTTCGTTAGTAATAGCTGCTTGTCTTGCTTTGTTATAAGTTAGTTTAAGATCAAATAACAGGTCTTTAGCATTATCAGTTGCCTTGTGCATGGCAGTCATACGAGCACCATGTTCTGCAGCATGAGAATCTAAAACTCCTTTATATAATTGAATTTTTAAAGACTTAGGAATAATATCTTCTACTATTGTTTCTTTAGAAGGTTCAAATATATAATCTGTATTACTTGAACTTTCATTATTCTCAGGAGGCAAAATTGGTAAAAATTGCTCTGTTTGAATAATTTGTGTTGCAGCATTTTTGAATTGATTATATACAACAATTACTTTGTCGTATACACCATCTACAAAAAGTTTCATAATCATTTCGGCTACTTCAGAAACATTACCAAAATTTGGTTTGTCATAAACTGTTTCTAAATCAGTAGGAAGGATATCATTATTGTTTGTGAAGTTTTTATTACTAAACTCTTGAGCTTTTCTACCAATAGCAAGCATGTTTACAGTTGCATCAGCATGTTGCTCTCTTAATACTTTAATTTGCTTAAGCACATTGTTATTAAATCCTCCACAAAGACCTTTATTAGAGGAAATAGCAACTAACAGTACATTTTTAACCTCTCTTTGCTGCGAGTATATTCCTTCGGAGCTATCTAAACTAGAACTTAAGTTTGCTAATAACTCTTGAAGTTTCTCTGCATAAGGACGCATTTGCGTAATCGCATCTTGCGCTCTTTTCAATTTTGCAGCCGATACCATTTTCATGGCAGAAGTAATCTGCATTGTTGAATTAATAGAGGTTATCCTATTTCTTATTTCTTTTAAGTTAGCCATGGGCTATGTCTTAATTTAATTAAACCATTTTAATTTATAACCGACACTTTCAGAGTAATCATCTAGTATTGGTACACGGTCTTCCGTGTTAGTATTTAGAAGCTAAATCAGCACATACCTTACGTAACGTATCTGTTACTTCATCAGTAAGTTTACCTGCCTTTAACGTGTCTAATACATCTCTGTGCTTCGTATTTAAGTACGCTATATATTCTTCTTCGAATTGCTTTACTTTATTTACTGGTACTTGACCAATTAATCCTTTAGTACCAACATAAAGAACAGCAATTTGTGCTTCTACTGGTAGCGGAGATCCTTCGTTTTGTTTTAATAATTCTACGTTTCTAGAACCTTTATCAAGTACAGCTTTTGTTGCAGCATCTAAGTCAGAACCAAATTTAGAGAATGCCTCTAACTCACGATACTGAGCTTGATCTAATTTTAATGTACCTGCTACTTTTTTCATTGATTTAATCTGTGCAGAACCACCAACACGAGATACAGAAATACCTACGTTAATTGCTGGACGAACACCAGAGTTAAATAAATCAGACTCTAAGAATATTTGCCCATCAGTAATCGAAATTACGTTTGTTGGGATATAAGCTGATACATCACCTGCTTGAGTCTCAATAATTGGAAGAGCAGTAATAGAACCACCACCTTTAACTACTCCTTTAAGTGATTCAGGAAGATCGTTCATATCTTTTGCAATTTCATCAATTGCAATAACCTTTGCAGATCTTTCTAATAATCTTGAGTGTAAGTAGAATACATCTCCTGGGTATGCTTCACGACCTGGAGGTCTTTTTAATAGAAGTGATACCTCACGGTAAGCAACTGCTTGTTTTGATAAATCATCAAATACAATTAAGGCTGGTCTACCAGTATCTCTAAAATATTCTGCAACTGCAGCTCCTGTAAATGGAGCGTAAAATTGCATTGGTGCTGGGTCAGATGCATTTGCAGCTACAACAGTTGTATAAGCCATTGCGCCAGCATCTTCTAATTTCTTAACAATTCCTGCAACAGTAGAACCTTTTTGTCCAACTGCAACATATACACAGTAAACAGGCTCTCCTCTGTCGTAAAATTCTTTTTGGTTTATGATGGTATCAATAGCAACTGTTGTTTTACCAGTTTGTCTATCACCAATAATAAGCTCTCTTTGCCCTCTTCCTACAGGAATCATAGCATCAATAGCTTTAATACCTGTTTGTAATGGCTCATTTACTGGTTGTCTATATACAACACCAGGAGCTTTTCTTTCGATTGGCATTTGATAAAGTTCTCCTTCAATTGGTCCTTTACCATCAATTGGGTTACCTAATGTATCAACAACACGACCTACAATGCCTTCTCCAGCATTTATTGAGGCAATTTTTCCAGTTCTTTTAACGACATCACCTTCTTTTACGTGATTAGAACGACCTAAAATTACGGCTCCTACATTATCTTCTTCAAGGTTAAGTACGATTGCTTGTAATCCGTTTTCGAACTCGATTAGCTCACCAGACTGAACGCTAGATAAACCATAAATACGAGCGATACCATCACCTACTTGTAATACAGTTCCTACTTCTTCTAATTGAGCTTCAGTTTTAAATCCTGAAAGTTGTTCTTTTAATATTGCAGATACTTCTGCTGGTTTTACTGCTGCCATTGTTGTGTTATTTAATGATCAGGTTA
>JAHDBM010000102.1:0-3816 GCA_020630395.1 Flavobacteriales bacterium | reverse complement strand
AAGATCAAGTACTTTTTTCTTTTGACTAGCATCTAGTTTAACTGCCGAGATAACCTCAGCCTTAACAATATTTTTATTCTCGTTATATTTTATAATGAATTGAGAAGCAACTGCTGGTATTAGAGCCTCACGCCCTTTGCTTGCTAAAAGGTCTATGTATTTCGTAGAAATATCAGTAAATCCTTTTTCGAATAATGCTTTTAATACAGATGCTTTCTTATCAGATTTAACGATAGGGCTAACAAGGAGTCTTCTTAATTCTTTACTATCTGCTACAGTTTGTTGAATAGAAACCATATCGTTATGAACTTCGTCCATTTTTTTTGATTCTATTGCAAGCTCAAGTATAGCTTTAGCGTATCGTGACGCAGCTTTAATGTTTTGCATTATCGACTAGTTTAATGTTACTTCTTCAACTAACCCGTTAATAAGCTCTTTTTGCTTATCATCAGTCGAAAGATTTCCTTTTACAACTTTTTCTGCAATATCAATAGAAAGAGTAGCAACTTGAGATTTTATTTCGGCCATAGCAGCTTTTTTCTCATTCTCGATAACCTCTTTAGCTTGTGCAATCATTTTTTCTCCTTGAGCAGAAGCTTCTGTTTTTGCATCTTCGATTAATTTAGCTTTGATCTCTCTTGCATCTTTCATCATAGCATCTCGCTCTTCTCTAGCTTCAATAAGTAATTTTTCGTTACTTGACTTTAAATTAGCCATTTCTTTTTTTGCTTCTTCAGCACTTTCTAATGCTTTAGAAATACTTTCTTCCCTTGCATTTACTGCAGTAAGAATTGGCTTCCATGCAAATTTTCTTAAAAGAACTAATAAAATAACGAAGGAAACAGTGGCCCAAAAAATAAGACCTACACTTGGCATTACTAAATCCATAATTTTCTTTTTTTAATGTTTGTTAACTCAAAATAAATAAAATTAAAAACCTGTAACCAACCGTTACAGGTTTTTAACATTGGGTTTTGGATTATCCGTTTCCTAATAAAGAAACAACAATACCAAATAGACCAGCACCCTCGATAAGAGCGGCTGCAATAATCATTGCAGTTTGAATTTTACCAGAAGCTTCTGGTTGTCTTGCAATACCGTCCATTGCAGAACCACCTATTCTTCCGATACCTAATCCAACTCCAATTACAGCTAAACCAGCTCCGATTGCGGCAATACTTCCTGTCATTTTATTTGTTTTTTTGGTTAATAATTATGTTTAATGATGTTCTTCGACTGCCATTCCTATAAAAAGTGCAGTCAATAATGTAAATATATATGCTTGTAACACTGCTACAAGTAATTCTAAAACAGATATAAATAATACTAATAACATAGAGGGTAATGACATTCCCCATGCTAAACCATCTCCCCCAGCATTTTGAGCAATAAAGATTAAAGAGATTAAACTTAAAATAACAATATGACCTGCAGTAATGTTTGCAAATAAACGAATCATTAAGGCAAATGGCTTAGTGAAAACACCAACTATTTCTATTGGCACCATTAATGGTTTAAGTGCACCAGGAACAGGAGGGTTAAAAATATGCCCCCAATAATTTTTATTAGCACTAACTAACGTAACAATTAAGGTAATAACAGCTAACACCATGGTTACAGCAATGTTACCGGTAACATTGAAGCCAATTGGCGTTAACCCTAAAAGATTAAGCCCCCATATAAAGAAGAAAAGTGTTAATAGAAATGGAACATATTTAGCATACTTCTTATCACCAATATTAGGTTTAGCAACATCATCTCGTATAAAAATCACTAGCGGCTCCATCCACCCAGTAAGACGTTTTGGTATACCTCCGTTTTTCTTGTAACTTCTAGCAACAGCTGTAAAAATCAACAATAAAATAATCATGATTAAAAACATCCCAACAACACTCTTGGTAATTGAAAAGTCAAGAGGCTTACTTAAGGCTTCACCTTCATTGTTTAATGCGATATAATTACCTTCTTTGTTAAGTTCATTACTAGCATAATATATTTTACCATGAGATCGAACAAATTGTTGACCACCTTTTTCTACAAGGTGCTTACCTTCATTATCATGATGAAATTCACTAGACATAAAAGTAACCAAACCATCATTTGTCCATAAAATAACAGGAAGAGGCCAAGATACGGCATCATGACCATGTCCCCACCAATGGATTTCGTGAGCATCAGAGATGTGCTCCATAATCATAGGAACAGGGTCAAATTTCCCTCCATGCTCATCATGAGCATTTAATTCATGACTATCACTGTGATCAGAATGTTCTTCTGGATTATTAGCATTAAGCGCAAAAGTTGCGAATGAAAATAATAGGAGTAAAAGGTTTGTTTTTCTTAGCATTACCGTAAGATGTCTCAATTTTAGTGCAAATTTATATAAACTTTATCTATTGTAAAAGCAATTAACTCTTTAATTCTTCTTTTGCCGCATAATTATTTTTGTTGATTATTTGGAATGTTACAATCGAAACAAATATTAGGTCTATAAAGTAAAGAGATAAAAAATGATAAGCCAATGTGTTAGGTTTATTATTTCCTTTAATTTGAATTAAGATAAAGGTTAAAGCAATTAACATTTTTAAGACAGAAAGAGCTAAAAAAGTTATTCCAACTTTATCTTTATCAATAGAGTTAATTAAATGGAGAGCATATATTCCCAAAGAAAATGAAACATATAACGTTACATGAGAAGAAATTAAATCAATAAGTGAGAGAGCATTTTCAAAAGAGGAATTAATAAGATAATGTAAGCCAAATAGTACTGTACTAAAAATCACAAATAAAACAAGGTGTTTTTTCATATTATTTATTCATTTTTATGATTCCTTTAAGAACAATATATAAAGATGCAAAGACGCCAAGTAATGAGCATACTATTGTCATCCAGGGAGATTCAAAATTAAAATATTCGTCAAGATATTGACCGCCAAAAACTCCAATACATATTATAACTCCCATTTGTATTCCTAAGCTAGAATATTTAGCAAAAGAATTAACTTTTTTAGAAGTTGATTTAATCTTCTCCTCCATCATTAGCAGATTTTTCGTTATTCAATAAAATTGAAAAAATCATAAGTCCTACTAATCCAAAGACAATTTTAAAAATAGGAAAATGCGATTGGAAATAATCATCACATAAGTGACCGGCAGCAATGGCAACAACAATAAAAATAACCGCTTTTATTGTTACTTGAACGTTACCAAGTAACCAAGAAGAAAATTTACGAAAAGGATTATACATGTACTAGGCTAGTACTTCTTCTTTTTGTAAAACAGTGCTGTTAATAGATGGTTTTTTTTCTCCCATCACACAATTTCCAGTAAAGGTAGCGCCTGGTTCAACTGCAATTTTTTGTGTATAAATATCACCAGTAAGTTTTGCTGTAGACCTTAACGATAAAAAGCTTTTTACATTAAGAACTCCATTAAAAGAACCTTCAATCTCTGCGTTTTCACAGTTAACTTCACCATCAATAAATCCATTGGTTCCAAGAACTAATTTTCCTTTAATATTGAGCGTTCCGTTAATTTTTCCATCAATTCTAAAATTACTGTCGGATGTAATGTTTCCAGTAATCTCAGTTCCTTCTACCAACTGGTTTAATTTACCAGTTAGACTATTATCAGCTCCTTTTGCCATATTCTTTTTATTAAATGCCATAAAACAGGTTCATTTTTGCAAATATACAGCAGAATCTTGTAAAAATCGACTTTTAAGCTAAACATATAGCGATTTATGTATATTTGGCATGAATTTTTCTTTAATAAAGATTAAAATAATTACTTATGAAAAGGCACATTCTATTATTA
>JAHDBM010000029.1:1215-38103 GCA_020630395.1 Flavobacteriales bacterium | reverse complement strand
CTGCATCTGGATCAGTAATAACAATATCAAAACAAAAATTATCACCTTCACATACGGTAAGTTCACTTCCATTAACAGAACCAGCTCCCTGATGGTTAGAAATTGTAATTGTGTTGGCATTTACAACTTGGTTATTACAGTTTTGAACAACAAATTGTATGTCTCTAAAAGTTACCCCCTTAACTATGTTTGTCCCAGGCTGATATTCGGTAACTTGAACCACCACAACAAAATTACCTAATGTTGTAGGTGTAAATGTTAATTGACCAGTAGCTGTATTTAATGTGATACCATTAACAGGATTAGTCGCAGAATATGGTGCATTGTATGTTAACGGAGCAGGCGGATTATTTTGTGTTGCACTAATAAATTGATAAACAACACTATCTCCATCAGGCTCAATAACTCCAAAGTTATAATTTGTTAATTGATTTACACAAACATAAGGAACAGGATGTGAAGTGTATACAGATGAATTATTAGTAGGCGCACTAACACTGTTTAATGTTGCACCAAGGTAAGTTCCGTTAGAAGAAACATTAGTAACCGCAGAGTTTCTACAACATGTTGTGTAGTAAAAAGTCCATGAATTACAAGGAGCAGGCAAAGCTACTGTACCTCTGTATTCATATAACTGCATTCCCGGTAAAGAACCACTAAAACACGTACTATTTAAACTATCTCTACTACATAATTGAGAAATATTTGTATGTGGTTGACCAGTAATAGGATTATTAATTCTGGTACACGTTAATGATGTAGGGTTTGTTAATCCACAAGTGTTTTCAAAATATACTCTGACTGATGTTGGGGCATTAATACCATTACAATCTCTAAAAAGTTTAACAGTAATTTCATATTGATTAGGCCCTACATTACGATAAGTAATATCACCTCCACTTATGTGAGAGGCATTAGTATTATTAGTGAAAACCAATAACATAATAATGATAAAAGATTGTAAAAGGTATTTAAATTTCATTTCTGTTGTTATGAATATGTTCAAATTTAACCTTAAAACGTTAATGTTTAGCTAAGGTTGCTTTAATATTAAGTTAATATACGAAAAATATAAATTAAACGAAAACAAATAGGTTTATATTTTTGATTATTAGGAATTTAACGGCTGGATTTGTTTTGTTTATTATCTCTGGTTTTTGGACAGTATTTTGAGGATTAACTTTATTACCTTAGAGGATAGATTGTGACTTAAAAAAGAATATAATAATGAATAAATATATTTTAGCTTTAGATCAAGGAACTACGAGTAGCAGAGCTATTCTTTTTAATAAAAAAGGAGAGATTATAGCTGTTTCTCAGCAGGAGTTTACACAAATATATCCTCAGTCTGGCTGGGTTGAACACGACCCTATTGAATTATTAAATACTCAATTATCAGTTGTAGAAAAAGTAATAAGAAAGGCTGGAATTAATCATTCAGATATTGATGCGGTTGGTATTACCAACCAAAGAGAAACTATTGTTGTTTGGGATAAACATACAGGTAATCCAATACATCATGCATTAGTTTGGCAAGATACTAGGACGGCCAATTTTTGTAATGAAATAAAAAGAGATTTAGAATTAAGTAATTATATAAAAGACAATACAGGTTTAATAGTCGACTCATATTTTTCTGCATCAAAAATAAAATGGTTACTGGATCAATATGATGGGGACAAAAGTGATTTATTGATAGGTACAATTGATACTTGGTTAATGTGGAAAATGAGTGATAGGAAAATTCATGCAACTGATTATTCCAATGCATCTAGAACCATGTTGTTTAATATAAAAACCCTACAATGGGATGATCGTTTGTTAACATTTTTTGGAGTTAATAAATCCATGCTTCCAACAGTAAATCCATCATCATATTATTATGGTGATATAAACATACAGAGTAATGTTTTACCTGTTCATAGTGCAATAGGAGATCAGCAATCGGCTTTATTTGGACAAGGCTGTTTTAATAAAGGAGAAGCTAAAAATACCTATGGTACAGGTTGTTTTATGCTGATGAATACGGGGAGTGAAATTAAATCGAGTTCAAATGGATTATTAACCACTATAGCTTGGGGGGTAAATAATAAAGTTGAATATGCCCTTGAAGGGAGCGTCTTCATTGCTGGGGCTGCTGTACAATGGTTAAGAGATGAATTGCAAATTTTGGAAGATGCAAAACAATCTGAAGAAATGGCAAGAAAATCAACTAAAGATAGTGTGTATGTAGTACCCGCTTTTGTTGGTTTGGGTGCTCCTCATTGGGATGAAACAGCTAGAGGATTAATGATAGGGTTAACTAGAGATACGAATAAGAATGATATTGTGAAAGCAACTTTAAACGCTTTAGCTTATCAAACTAAAGATATTTTTGATTTAATGGAAAAAGAATCTGGAGTTCAATTAAAAGAATTAAGTGTGGATGGTGGTGCTTCACTAAATAATTACTTAATGGAGTTTCAAGCTAGTATTTTAGAAAAGGTAGTTAAACGATCTCAAAACCATGAATCAACTGCGAAGGGAGCTGTTTTTATGGCAGGATTATCAAGTGGTTTTTGGGATATGGATGCATTGAAAAAGATAAGTAATGATGCTGATTATATTAACCCCAATTTAAAAGAACAAAAAGTAAAAAAGCTATACCATAAATGGAAAAAGGCAGTTCAATTAGCTAAAGGATGGTTGGCTGAAGATTGATTGTAATATCTTTTTTGAATATTTAGATACTTATACTATCTTTGCATTGGCAAGTCTCATACGATTAGCTCCTATTGAATCCCCCAGGACAGGAATGTAGCAAGGGTAGGTGGTTGTAGCATTGCGATATGAGTAGCTTGCCATTTTTTGTGCCATTAATTTTCATCATGAGAAACCTTATTTTTCTTTTCATATTAATTTCGGTATTATTTGCTTGTGATGCTTCAGAAGATCATGATTTAGTATCGGTTGTAGACGAAACAGCAAAAGTTCAAGAAGAGGTTGAAGAGCAAGTTATCGATACAGTAGAGAAACTTAAGGAGTCTATTATAACCAATATGAATGTAGTTGAAAAGCTTACTTCTTATGGAGAAGAGAATGCTGAGACTATTGTATTGATGAAAACTACTTATGGTAATATGAAAATTCGTTTATATAACGAAACTCCTCTTCATAGAGCCAACTTTATTATGTTGGCAAAAAAGAAATATTTCGATAGTACATTGTTTTATAGGGTTATACCCAATTTCATGATACAAGGAGGTAATACTGATGATGATGAAATTACAACCAAAATGACGGCTATTGGAGCTTACAGAATACCAAATGAAATCAATCCTAAGTTTGCACATGTTAAAGGAGCCATTGCTATGGCAGTTAGTCCAGAGGAGCAAGAGTTTGAAAAAAAATCAAGTGCCTTTAATTTTTACATAGTAGAAGGACAAAAACTAAGCAATAGATATTTAGAAGAAATAGAAGAAAGAGAAATAACCATTACAAAAACGAATAAAAATAGGTATCTAAATAAAGGAGGAGCTCCACATTTAGATGGTAATTATACTGTTTTTGGAGAAGTTATTTCGGGCTTTAGTGTGCTTAAGAAAATATCTAATGTAAAAACTGAACAAGGAGATTGGCCAGTTAAATCAATATATATATCAACAGTTGAAGTTATTAAATGATCATAGGGTAATGTTAGCATTTTTATTTATCGTATTTTTAGTATTAGAAGCTTATGTTTTTTTTGGTTTAAGAACAAGTTATAGTGGTACTAGTGGTAATTGGGTTTTAGCAATTAGTATAGTAATGTTTTTAGTTATTATAGCTGCTTTTATATCTATGGGGATTTTTTATAAAAAAGGATTAAGTGTTACCATATGGTGGATTAACATTTTACTTGGTTTAGCCGTTACATTCACAGTTACAAAGTTGGTATTTGCACTTTTTTTATTAGGTGAAGATGTATATAGATTGTTTGATTGGATTATTCAGTTTTTTAGAAAAGATTCAGCAGATGTCTTAATGGATTCTAGAAGAAGTTTTATAACTAATACAGGACTAGTGGTTGCATCAATACCATTTGCATCTTTTATTTATGGAGTATTTAAAGGAAGATACAATTTTACTGTATTTAAAGAAGAACTAGTATTTAGTGATTTGCCAGATGCTTTTAATGGTTTCAAAATCGTACAGTTTAGTGATTTGCATGCAGGTAGTTTTGATAGTTTTGAAGCCATGAAAAAAGGAGTAGACTTAATTCAAGCTCAACAGCCTGATTTAATATTGTTTACAGGAGATTTGGTTAATAATTTATCAGAAGAATTTGATCCATATATTGAGTTGTTTAAAGGCTTAAAAGCTAAGTATGGGAAATACTCTATTTTAGGAAACCATGACTATGGTTTATATATTCCTTGGGAAACAAAAGAGGCTGAAAAAGCCAATAATCAAAGAATTAGAAATCATCATAAATCAATTGGGTTTCATTTATTTGAAAATTCTAATCAACTTATAGAAAAAGATGGGGCTTCAATTCGGTTAGCAGGAGTAGAGAATTGGGGTAGACCACCATTTCCTCCCCATGGAGATTTAAACAAAGCATTAAATGGAGTAGGAGATGATGAATTTACGATTCTATTATCTCATGATCCTCACCATTGGGAAGATCATGTTTTACCAAGTAAAAAACATATTCATTTAACCTTAAGTGGGCATACTCATGGTATGCAAATGGGAATTGATTTGCCAGGATTTAAATGGAGCCCAGTTAGTTTAAGATATAAGAATTGGGCAGGTTTATATACCGAACAAAGTCAAAATTTATATGTTAACAGAGGTTTTGGACATCTTGGTTTCCCTGGTCGAGTGGGCATTATGCCAGAGGTTACTGTGCTGGAGTTGAAGAAAAGTAAAAAGCCAATCATGTAAAATATGATTGACTTTTTATATGTTTATTAATGTATAGGTTATTTAATTTCTTCCAGCAATAACACCTCCATCAGTATCCCATATAGCTCCAGTTACCCATGAGGCTTCATCAGATAACAAAAAGTTAATACTATTTGCAATATCATTTGCAGTTCCAACACGTCCGATAGGATGGAATGCATCAAATCCAACAAGTGCTTTTTGAGCTTCTTCTTTTCCTCCAAAAACACTATTATATACAGGTGTATTTACTACTGCTGGTGATACAGCATTAACTCTAATATTATAATCTGCTAGTTCCATGGCTAAATGTTGAGTTAAGGAATGTAATCCTGCTTTTTGCATAGAATATGCTGAAGATGGTGTAGCTTTAACAGCTTGTTTTGCCCACATTGATCCTACATTTACTATAGCTCCACCTTTTGTGTTTTTCATTTTATTTGCAGCAGCTTGAGTGATAAAGAAAAAACCTCTGTTTAAATCTTGATAAGAATCGTAATCTTCTATAGAATATTCAAGAAATGGTTTAGGCTCAAAAATTCCAGAGGCATTTACTAAGAAATCTAAATTATCCAACTCATTAATGTTGTCTATTAATTTATTCACTTCGCTTTGATTAGTGATGTCAATACTATGCTTTATTAGGTTATTTGTATCATTAATCTTTGATACATTTCTACCTACAACATGAACTTTAGCACCTTCGGCTAATAGTTTTTCTGTTGTAGCTTTGCCAATTCCACTAGTTCCTCCAATTATTAGAGCTGTTTTGTTTGTGTATTTACTCATTTGTTTGTTTTTAATAGACAGAACAGTCTGTCTTTTTGTTTTCAAATTTTTTTATTCTATTATTTTGTTGCAAATTTCTATAGCACTATTTATAGGCCATACCTCATTGTGTATATGACTTTCAGCAACAGCACCTTCGTATAGTACGTATAATTGTTTTGCTAATATTTCCGTGTTTAGAGATGCTAAATTTTCCTCAATTAAGTGTTCTATTATAATGATGAAATCTCTTTTTTGTAATTGAATTTCTTCTTTAATGGTTTTATTGTCTATAGGAATTTCAGCTGCAGTCTTTATGCACCAACATCCATTAAACCCTTTAGAGCTAAAAAAATCTTTGAGGAAATTATATATACCAATTACTTGTTCTTTTCCTTTTGGTTTTCCTAAGCAGTATTGCTTAATATCGGATAAAAAATTATTGCCTTTATACTTTAAGTAGGCTATACATATTTCTTCTTTAGATTTAAAGTGATTATAAAGTGTAGCTTTTGCAATATTTGATTCCTTTATAATCTCATTTATTCCAGTAGAGTTGTACCCGTTTTTATAAAAAAGACCAGATGCAGTTTCAATTATATGTTGCTTAATGTGTTTTTTCACATAACAAAGATATAAAAATAAATAGACAGACTTGTCTGTTTGTGTTTGAAGCGTATAAAAATTATTTTATTTAACTGATTATTAGGTTTTTTTAATTAAAACAATGAGTTTTTTTCATTAGGCTCTATAAAATCCCATAAGTTTCCATATAAATCTTTAAAAACAGCTACTTTGCCGTAAGCATGTTCTTCTGGAGGTCGAACAAATTCAATATTATTATTCAACATGTTAGTATAATCCCTGTCAAAATCATCAGTAAATAAAAACATAAATACTCGTCCGCCAGTTTGATTACCAATGCTCAGTTCTTGCTCTTTGTTAGCAGCTTTAGCAAGTAATAAACCACAGCCATTAGAGCCAGGAGGTTGAACGATAACCCATCTTTTTTCTGGTGTTAGTATAGTATCTTCTACTAAACTGAAATTTAATTTTTTGCAGTAAAATTCTATAGCTTCATCATAATCTTTAACGACTATAGCTATTTGAGCAATTCTTTGTTTCATGAATAAAATTATGGAGTCAAAATTAGGCTTTATTTTTTTGTTAATAACCTTGTTAATTGGTTTGTTGAAAAGTCCTGTTTTTTCGTGTAAAATCAAGGGGTAATTCACTTATATTTGTGAGTTGACAAACAAATTTTATGAGCGAAGAAAATAAAAAAGGATATTCAGCTGATAGTATTCAGGCATTAGAAGGAATGGAGCATGTACGTATGCGTCCTTCCATGTATATTGGAGATGTTGGTACAAGAGGATTACACCACTTGGTTTATGAGGTAGTAGATAACTCTATTGATGAGGCTTTAGCTGGTCATTGTGATCGAATTGATGTATGGATTAATGAAGATAATTCAATAGGTGTTCAAGATAATGGTAGAGGTATTCCGGTAGGAATGCATAAGAAAGAAGGAGTTTCTGCTTTAGAAGTTGTAATGACTAAGATTGGAGCAGGAGGTAAGTTCGATAAAGATTCTTATAAAGTATCTGGAGGTCTTCATGGAGTTGGTGTATCGTGTGTTAATGCATTATCTAATCATTTAAAAGCTGTTGTAGAAAGAGAGGGGAAGGTTTACGAGCAAGAATACGAAAGAGGTAAAGCACTTTATCCAGTTAAAGAAGCAGGTAAATCCGATAGAAGAGGAACTACAGTAACTTTCTCTCCAGATGACACTATCTTTAGTACACTTGTTTATGATTATGAAACATTAGCTACTCGTATGAGAGAGCTGGCTTATCTAAATAAAGGAATTACAATTACCTTAACAGATAAGAGAGAAATTGATGAAGAAACAAAAGCTCACAAGCAAGAAACTTTTCATTCAGAAGAAGGATTAAGAGAATTTGTTAAGTTTTTAGATGGTAACAGAGAGCAAATAATAGAAGATGTTATACACTTAGATGCTACGGATGGAGATGTTCCAGTAGAAGTTGCATTGGTATATAATTCATCTTATTCTGAGAATATATTCTCTTATGTGAATAACATTAACACGCATGAAGGAGGTACTCACCTTTCTGGATTTAGAAGAGGATTAACAGCTACCCTTAAAAAATATGCTGAAGAATCTGGCTTATTAAGTAAGTTAAAGTTCGATATATCTGGAGATGATTTCCGTGAAGGATTAACGGCAATTGTATCGGTTAAAGTTTCTGAGCCTCAATTCGAAGGGCAAACAAAAACGAAATTAGGTAATAGAGAAGTTAATGCTCCTGTTAGTCAGGCTGTATCTAAAATGCTTACCGATTATTTAGAAGAGCATCCTAATGATGCAAAAACGATTGTACAAAAAGTAATTCTTGCAGCTCAAGCTCGTCATGCAGCTCGTAAAGCAAGAGAAATGGTACAAAGAAAGACAGTAATGTCTTCTGGTAGTTTGCCTGGGAAACTTGCTGATTGTGCCGGTAAAGACCCTGCTGAGTGTGAAATATACTTAGTGGAGGGAGATTCTGCAGGTGGTACCGCAAAACAAGGAAGAGATAGACATTTTCAAGCGATTATGCCATTAAGAGGTAAAATCTTGAATGTTGAGAAAGCTATGCATCATAAAATCTTCGAAAACGAAGAGATTAAAAATATTTATACTGCATTAGGTGTTCGAGTTGGAACAGAAGAGGATAGCAAAGCACTTAATTTAGAAAAGCTAAGGTATCATAAGGTGATTATTATGTGTGATGCAGATGTTGATGGTAGTCACATTGAAACATTAATTTTAACCTTCTTCTTCCGTCACATGAGGGAGTTAATAGAAAAAGGGTATATCTATATTGCAACACCACCATTATACCAAGTTAAAAAAGGTAAAAAGTCTCAATATGCTTGGAGTGATGATGATCGTGATCGTTTAATCATGGAAATGAAAGGGGCAGGTAGTGAATCATCTGTGGGTGTTCAAAGATATAAAGGTCTTGGAGAGATGAATGCTGAGCAATTATGGGAAACGACTATGAATCCAGAGCACAGAACACTTAGACAAATTACTATAGAAAACATGATTGAAAGTGATCGAACGTTTTCTATGTTGATGGGAGATGAGGTTCCACCAAGAAGACAGTTTATCGAAGACAATGCAAAGTACGCAAACATAGATTCTTAGAAAGTTTTTTTTGCAAAGAACATTTGAAGTTTTATATTTGCAAACCGATTGAGTTCGGGGTGTAGCGTAGCCCGGTTATCGCGCCTCGTTTGGGACGAGGAGGTCGCAGGTTCGAATCCTGCCACCCCGACTAACAAAAAGCCTTTCATTAATAAATGAAAGGCTTTTTTGTGTTAGTTACTTTTGTTTTAGTAGTTGTATGTTATATTTATACGCTATAAAGTGTTTTTAAACTATAAAAAGATTGCTTTTATACTCGTAGAAAAGATTTAAGACAACTAGTGTACTCATGGAAAGATTATATAGATGGGTTTTTTATTTGACTTAAAATTGTCATTTAATACTAAGAATAAAAAGATATATAATTCATTTTTATACTTACGTTACTAATCATTATTCACACAAAATTTGGACAAAAAAAATCCAGTTGATTATATCAACTGGATTTTACAAAACGTATATTTTAATAAGTATTACTTCTGCACTAATCCCAGTTTAGAAATATCAATCTTAAAAATATCATATCCCCCTTTAGAACCTTTATATGCAGATGAGATATAGGCTGTTTTTCCGTCTTCGGTTACAGAGAATGTTTTTTCTTCTCCAACTGTATTGATAGGGTAGCCTAAGTTCTTTGGTTTGCTCCATCTTCCATTTACCAAATGCGAAACAAAAATATCATATCCTCCTAGGTTGTCATGCCCTTGTGAAGAGAAAAATAATGTTTTACCATTAGGGTGTACAAACACAAATTTTTCATCTAAATCCGTGTTAATAGAGTCTCCAAGGTTAACTGGATCTCCCCATTCACGTCCTTCTTTTTTAGCAACATAGATATCAGCCATTCCTTTTCCTCCTGGACGATCACTAACAAAAAACAAAGTATTTTCGTCTGCAGTCATAGAAGCAGAACTTTCAAAGTAAGTTGAGTTAATTTTTTTTCCTTTACTAATTGGTTTAGGAGATCCCCATTTTCCTTTTTTACTCTTTTTTGAGATGTAAATGTCTCCACTCTTAGTCGCTCTAGGAATATTTCGGTAAACATATATGTATTTACCGTTTGGAGAAATATTTAAGCACGCATCATGAAATTCTGTATTCAATCTGCCTTCTGCAGATTCTGCTTCTTCCCAATCACCAGTTTCTTCATCCCAATTTGAGATGTAGATATCTTCATAATATTGATGGTCAAACTGCTGGTCTACATTTCCACCTTTCGTATCAGCTCTTCTAGAAGTAAAGATTAGCGTTTTACCATCAGATGAAACTGAAGCACCATATTCTGGAGCGCTAGAATTAATTTTATTTCCAAGATTGGTGATTTCTACATCAACTTTATTCTCCATTGCTTTTTTAGCGTAATCAATTTGTTCAATTGTTCTAGCAATGGCATACTCCTCTTGTTTTTTTGGAGATAATGTCATCTTAAAAGCTTCATATTGCTTTTTGGCATCATCTAAATTTCCTAGTCTATGATTAGCTTCTCCCAAAACATAGTCTAATTCTTTATCTACTTTAGGGTTTTTTTCTTTTGCTTTCTCAGCATACTTTTTAGCTAGACGATAGTTTTGTAAGCCAGCCTGACATTGAGCTATTCTAAAGTTAGCGGTAGCATTATCTGGATCGATAGACAATACCTCTCTAAAAACGTTTAATGCTCCTCTGTAGTTGTATGTATATAACTTTTGTTTGCCATCAGCTAGTTTAAGTTGAACTTTTGCTTGATCTATAACTTGAGCTTCAGATCCTAATGTTAAACATGTAAATATGGTAAGTAGTGTAATTGTTTTCTTCATATACTAAAATTCATTTCTTTGTTGCAACACCTGTTGCTACTAAATATACGATATATATTGTAATTTATTATTTTTCTTTTTTAACAGCAAATTTGTTTTTACTTAAATCTACTAATTCGTGCATAGCCATAGTGGCAGCTACTACTGCTAGTACAGGAGCAAAAATAACGCCAATATTATCAATAATAACATCAATCCATTTATTTTGAGGTTCTATTAAAGAAGGTACATAAAACAATAAAGAATAAACTGATCCTATTGCTATCGCTAACCCAGCATGTTTTTTCATGAATGTCCAACTTTCTGATATGCTTAGTCTTAACCGTTCATTGATATAGTCGATAAACCCAAACCCATAAAAATAGAAACCAATAAATACTTTAACCAATAAAAAAATAGGCTCACTTATATTAAATATCCAACAAATTGGCATCCAAACTAGGTAAACAACAATAGACTCTGCAAGTAGCATTCGAATAGCAATACCGATACCTCTTTTTACATCTTTTATAAGTTGTTTTAAATTGAATTTGTATTTATTTCCAGTAAGTATTCTTTCTGTCCTTTCTGATAGGGAAGCTATTAAAGGAGATAGTACTATCATGACAACATATTTAGTAGCATCTAAGAATAAAAAAGCTAATAACCCTTGAAATAGTCCTTTTATCCAAAGCCATGCCTTACCGATAAAACCTAATGTATAGTCACCAACATCAATCGCATGTTGAGATGCATCTCTCAGCTCTTGAAAATAATATCCGAAATAAAATATTACACCAAAAAGAATCATTGGGAATAAGAAAAAACGCCATAGTTTGTGTTCTCCAATAAATTGAATAGCTCCCCAATAATTTCTATAACCTAATAACAAGTGTTTTGTGAACTTCATTTTTTTTTCTTATAGTAGATAAAGAAAAATCTAATTCTTGTATTTTGCAAATAGATGACAAAATTTTAACTCAATTTATTATTTATCTTCTATCAAT
Source organism: Flavobacteriales bacterium (assembly GCA_020630395.1). Taxonomy (GTDB): domain Bacteria; phylum Bacteroidota; class Bacteroidia; order Flavobacteriales_D; family CAJJDF01; genus CATLPG01. The sequence continues at coordinate 26,428 of JAHDBM010000029.1, read as the reverse complement.
GATTAAAAGTTATACTTTTGTATAAAGCATAACTCAAATAAAATGAATTTATCAAAGCTTAGTGCAGTTTCACCTATAGATGGTAGGTATCGATCTAAAATAGAGGATTTATCGCCTTATTTTTCTGAATATGCACTCATAAAATACAGGACTTATGTAGAAGTAGAATATTTTATTTCATTGTGTGAGTTGCCCTTACCATCATTAAAAGAGGCATTTAATGAAGATGTTTTTAAAAATTTAAGAAGTATTTATGAAAATTTCACAGAAGCTGATGCTCAAAAAATTAAAGATGTAGAGCAAGTTACCAATCATGATGTAAAGGCTGTTGAATATTTTTTAAAGGATAAATTTGATGAATTGAATTTATCTCAATATAAAGAGTTTATTCATTTTGGATTAACTTCTCAAGATATAAACAATACTGCTTTTCCTAAAATGATTAAGGATGCATTAAAGCATAACTACATCCCTACAATAAAAGGAATTGTAGATCAATTAGATAATTTAAGTGAAGAATGGTCGGAAATACCAATGTTAGCGAAAACTCATGGTCAGCCAGCTTCTCCAACAATATTAGGTAAAGAAATAAAGGTTTTCGTAGAACGAATTGAAAGTCAGTTAAAGCAATTAAAAATGATTCCTTTTTCTGCAAAATTTGGAGGGGCTACCGGGAATTTTAATGCTCATCATATCGCATATCCAGAAGTAAATTGGATGAAATTTGCCGATAAGTTTGTTGATGCTAGATTAGGGCTTGATCGATCAAAATTTACGACACAGATCGAACATTATGATAATTTAGCGGCTTTATTTGATTGTTTAAAAAGAATCAACACTATTCTAATAGATTTTAGCAGAGATGTATGGCAGTATATTTCTATGGAATATTTTAAACAAAAAATTGTAGCTAATGAAGTGGGATCTTCTGCTATGCCACATAAAGTCAATCCAATTGATTTTGAAAATGCGGAAGGGAATCTAGGAATTGCAAATGCTATTTTTGAACATTTAACCGTAAAACTTCCGATATCTAGGTTGCAAAGAGATTTAACAGATTCAACAGTTTTACGTAATGTAGGAGTGCCTTTTGCACATACATTAATTGCATTTAAATCGCTAGCGAAAGGATTAGGTAAACTAAAACTTAACGTTAAAGCACTTGATGCTGATTTAGATAATAACTGGGCTGTTGTTGCTGAGGCAATACAAACAATTTTAAGGAGAGAAGGGTATCCTAAACCTTATGAAAAACTTAAAGAACTAACCAGAAGTAATAGCCAAATAGGAGAGAATGAAATAAAGGTCTTCATTGAAAATTTAGATGTGGATGATATCATTAAGGAAGAGCTTCAATTAATTTCCCCACATAACTACACAGGTATAAATATGATTTTATAAATTACTTTTTACCAAGTAATTGCTTAAACATAAAGGCTCCTTGCTCTGTTAGTTTACTATGATATTTTATTCCGTCTTTTTTCAAAATTAAATACGGGTTTGTGTCACTCCAAGATAATTCAGCATCCATATAAAAATCATCATTAACCATAATCATGATGTAAGCATGCTTTTTGTTATTGAGGCTATCTGGCACAATAGTATCACAAGATGCAGGTAAAAATAAGCAGTTGGTATTCCCTTCCATAGATACACTTTGAGAACTTTCGTAGAAGGTTATTTCAACACCAGATATGCCTTTAGCTATATGTTCTATCTCGCTTGCTGGTAAAGGCGAGAATTTTTCTTGTGAATAAGAAAAAAGAGATGTTATAAGCAATACGATTAAAAGGGCAAATTTCATAATTAAATATTTATTGATTTAAAAATACTAAAACTAGTTTAGCTGAGTTACTTGATAACCTTTTAATAACAAGAAGTCTCTAATATTATTTTTCCCAAATAAATAATAAGCATCTAAATTAATAAAACAGGAGTTTTTATTTAGGTGTAGACAGATGTTATCTGCAACACTTTGGTTAAACCATTCATAATAACGATTTTTTTCATTTATAGAGGTAAAATAAATGTCATTAGGATGCGTGTAGTTTTTTATGTTTTTAACATCATCACTACTCCATAATCGTGTTTGGTCATTTAAGATATTAGTTTTTAAATTATGAATAGAGTCTTTAGCCAGCAGCTCTTGTAGCGTTTTGATAAATGGCATATTAAGAGACTTGTAATAATCTTGAAATGTAATGACTCCTTCAAGGTTTTTAAAAGAGGGCATGGCTTTTTTAAACCACATATTATCAATACTGTAAGCTGTTTCAGGTTTTTTATTTAAAACGTCAAATAATAAAAATTGAGGTTTCATTTTAATACTATCAATAGGTAGTTTTTCATGATATATGTTGGATAATTGAGTTTTAAAAGATGTATATAAATCATGGGGCATGGTTTCACTTAAAAATTTCCCACTATCATTTTCAATAAGTGAAGAAGTCTCTGATAGTTTCGAATGTGTTAAATCCCAAAAGCTTACATAGGTTTTGCATGAATCAAAAAAAGCTATAATTCGGTCACTTAATCGTTCATTAACCTCTTCTTTTGTTAAATATTCAGTAGAAGCCATTAAGTATGAAGTTGGAATATCATCTTTGCTAATTTTCCAAATAGGAAATTCTTTATTTCTTGAACAACCAGTAAATACTAAAAGAGCATATAGTATATATATATAATAATTCATGTTTAATTATTGTTCGAGTTTAATTTCACCATTTAGGTAAGAAATAGTTAAGGCTTTTATTTGAGCAGATCCAAGATAAGTTTTGGCCTTGTATTCAAGATACTCTTTAGGAACATAAGGATAATGTTCTACAAAGCTTTTCCAAGCATATAGTTGCCATCCTAATCCATGAAGTACAGCTCTTTTGTCTGTGTCTTTTTCAAATTTAGCTCGAAATTTTTTGTTTAGGTATTTAAAGGTTAATCTTCTTAGTTTTCCTGCTTTTTCTTTTTCGTAATAAGAAATATGAGCTAATTCATGACCAATAACACCTACTTGAGCATTAAAACTAGCAGAATCAAAAGGAACATTCACAGATTGTTTATCATTTAATGTAATGACATACTTCCTTTTTCCTTTTCGTTTAAAAACCGATCCATAAGTTGGTCTAGCAGCCATGGTACTATTGAGTTTGTTGCTTTTGAATTTTATGGTAACGTTTTTTAATTCGGGGTAGTAGGATAGCGCTACTAATGCTTGTAGTTCAAGTTTATCCATAAAAACCTTGTTGCTACCATAAAGTTTAAGTAGTGAGTCTTTTTTACCGATAAAATCCTTTTTGTAAAATATGGTAGGGATAGTATCTGTAGTTTGTGAAAAAGAGATAGAGCCTAAAAAAAAGGTTAGTATAACAAAAAACACGCTATGCTTAGCTAGGTTATATTTGTTAAGAATAATGATTTTTAAGATCAGCTTCATAAACGAATATAAAGGTTTTTGGTTTAAATTATCGTAGGTTCTATTATCTTTAACTTGATTAAATTAAAACAGTTATGGCATACGAAAATTTTAAGATAAAAACTCAAGATAATGAAGAAGTAGTATGTTATCATTGGGCAGTTGAAAAACCAAAAGCTGTGGTTCAATTAGTTCATGGTATGAGTGAACATTTGGCTCGGTATAATGATTTTGCAGAGTTTTTAGTGAGTAAGGGTTTTGCAGTTATAGGTCATGATCATAGAGGACATGGGAAAACAGCCGATAAAATAGAGCGAGTAGGTCATTTAGCAGATAAAGATGGCATGACAAAGATTGTAGCAGATACAGTTGAGGTTTATAAAAAAGCTAAAGAAACATATAAATCGGCTAAGCTATTTATATTAGGACATAGCATGGGGTCTTTTGTAGCTCGGAAATTGGCATACGATTTCCCTGAACTAGCAGATGGATATATGTATAGCGCAACCGGAGGACATCCTGGTCTAAAAGGAACCATTGGAGTAAAGTTAGCGGCTATTGTTAAGGCATTTGGAAAAAGAAATAGAAGTAAATTTTTTGATAAAATAGCCTTTGGTGATTTTAATGATAAATATGAGAAAAAGAGAACACTTAAAGATTGGTTATCTAGAGATGAAGAAGTAGTAGACGATTATATCAATGATCCATATTGTATGCAAACATTTTCAGCTCAATTTTTTTATGATTTGGCTAATATAGTATTAGAAGTTAATAACGAAACTAATATTAATAAAGGTGATAAAACTAAACCTATTTTATTTTTTTCAGGTAGTATGGATCCAGTTGGAGAGTACACAAAAGGAATTAATAAGGTAGTTGAAACATTCATGAAGTTAGAATTTAAGGATGTAACCATAAAAATTTACGAAGAAGGTAGACACGAAATGTTAAATGAAACTAATAAAGAAGAGGTGTATGAAGATGTTATCAATTGGATTAATAGACAATTATAAATTATGACACCAGCTCTAATATTATCTATAATTGGGCTTTACTTTTTAGTATTGGTAGTGATTTCTTTTGCTACTGGTAAAGGAGCCAATAATGAAAGTTTTTATCTAGCGAATAAAAAATCTCCATGGTATTTAGTTGCTTTTGGAATGATTGGGGCATCATTGTCTGGAATTACGTTTATTTCAATACCGGGCTGGGTTGGTAATGAAGCCAAGCAGTTTGGCTATATGCAAATGGTTTTAGGATATTTGGTAGGTTATCTTATAATAGCCTATGTATTAATGCCTATTTATTACAAATTAAATGTTACTTCTATTTATACCTATTTAAAGAATAGATTTGGGTATTATGCTCATAAAATTGGGGCGTTTTATTTTTTATTATCAAGGATAATTGGTGCTTCTATAAGACTTTTATTAGTAGCTAACGTGCTCCAAGCTTTCGTGTTTGATGATTTAGGAGTGCCTTTTGAGGTGACTGTTTTGCTGTCTATTTTATTAATTTGGATATATACCTTTAAAGGTGGCATTAAAACCATTATCTGGACAGACACATTGCAAACCTTATTTATGTTGTTATCATTAGGAATAACATTTTGGTTTGTATCTAAAGAACTTACTTTTGAAGAAGGTCAAGGTGTAATTGGAGCTATTACAGATAGTCAATATTCCAAATTATTCTTTTTTGATGATATAATGGAGGGTAATCATTTTATTAAAATGTTTTTAGGAGGGATATTTATATCAGTTGGAATGACTGGACTAGATCAAGATATGATGCAGAAAAATTTGAGTTGTAAAAGCTTAAAAGAAGCTCAAAAAAATATGGTGTCTTTTGCTGGGTTACTTGTTGTGATTAACCTAATATTTTTAGCATTAGGAGCATTATTATACATGTATGCTAATCAAAAGGGAATTACCGTTCCAGAAAAAGCAGATTTATTATTTCCTACAATAGCATTAGAATCTCAAATGGGAATAGGAGTAGGAGTATTATTTTTATTAGGGCTTATTGCAGCCGCATATTCAAGTGCTGATTCTGCTTTAACAGCCTTAACAACATCAGTTTGTGTTGATTTTTTAGAGGATAAAGAAAAGGTATCTGAAATTAAAAGAAGAAGAGTGCATATTATTATGTCATGCGTATTATTTATAACGATTATTATATTACACCATACATTAGATGAAAGTGCAATATGGCAATTAATAGTTTTAGCAGGATATACTTATGGTCCATTAATCGGGTTATTCTTTTTTGGAATACTAACCAAAAGAAAAATTAATGATTCACTAGTTATTATGGTGTGTATTCTAGCACCCGTGTTAACATGGTGTTTGAATTATTTTTCAGCAGATTTATTTGGAGGGTTTAAATTTGGAGCAACATTAATTATTGTAAATTCATTATTTACTTTTTTAGGGTTATACCTTATTTCTTTAGGCTCTAATCAGAAAATATTTGTTGATGAACACATATTAGATCAAAAAATATGATGTTATCAAGATTAACGTTTTTACATTATTTATAGCTTTATTTTAATCTTTTTTATTTAAGTATAATAAAATAAATAGAGTACTTTTCATTAAATTTGATAGGACAAAATTTAAAAATCTATATGTCAGATAAAAATTCTACATGTTCTTTTTGCGGAAGAAAGAGAGAGGAAACTAAAATTTTAATTGCAGGTATTTCTGGTCATATCTGTAATAATTGTATTGAGCAGGCAGGGGATATTGTTAAGCAGGAATTTACAGGACAATCTGGAGATGATTTAAAGAAAGATTTTGCTTTATTAAAGCCGTTAGAAATAAAGAAGCACTTAGATGAATATGTGATAGGGCAAACTGAGGCTAAAAAAATATTATCAGTTGCGGTTTATAATCATTATAAGAGGTTAATCAATCCCTCTTTTAAAGATGAAGATATTGAGTTAGAAAAATCTAATTTAATGTTGGTAGGTAGAACAGGTACAGGCAAAACTTTATTAGCTAAAACCATAGCAAAGCTATTAAATGTCCCTTTTTGTATAGCTGATGCTACTGTATTTACTCAAGCAGGTTATGTTGGTGAGGATGTTGAAAGTATATTGTCTCGTTTATTGCAAGCAGCCGATTATGATGTAGAAGCTACAGAAAGAGGAATTGTGTTTATTGATGAAATAGATAAAGTTTCGAGAAAGGGAGATAATCCATCTATCACTAGGGATGTTACTAGTGAAGGTGTTCAGCAGGCATTATTAAAATTATTAGAAGGAAGTGAAATTAAGGTGCCGCCACAAGGAGGAAGAAAACATCCTGAGCAAAAAATGATTACGGTTAATACAAAGAACATATTATTTGTTGCTGGTGGAGCATTTGATGGCATTGAACGATTAATTGAGCGAAGAATAAAAACACAACCTTTAGGTTTTGGGTCTAGCAAAGAATACATTGAAGAAGAAGATTTATTAGAGTATATTGGACCGCAAGATGTTAAAAGTTTTGGTTTAATACCTGAGCTAATAGGACGTTTTCCTGTAATTACTCATCTAAAACCTTTAGATGAAGAAGCGCTAAGAAGAATTTTAACTGAACCTAAAAATGCACTAATTAAGCAATATGTTAAAATGTTTGAGCTTGATGGTGTAAAATTGGTGTTAGGTAAAGATGTGTTAGATTTTATGGTAGAAAAAGCAGTAGAATATAAGCTTGGAGCAAGAGGGTTACGATCTATCTGCGAAGCAATACTTACAGATGCAATGTTCGAAATTCCATCTGATGATAAGATAAAAGAGCTTAAAGTAGATAGAGCCTACGCAGAAGAAAAATTTAGTAAATCGAAACTGAGTAAGTTAAAAGTAGCCTAAAATAAGCTTACTTATTCTCAAATTCTTGTCTTTTATCTGCAAACCATTTATTCATTTGTTCGGGATTTTGCATTAAAGATTGCATTGCTTGCATAGCTGTTATATGTGCTTGGTCTTGTTGTTGATACATTTCCATACCATGTTGTTTACTCATGTTGGCAATCTCTTCGAATGTATTGGCTTCAAATACCAAATCACAAGCACCTCCTAATTCTTTACATGTCATTTTTTTCATAGTATAGTATATTTAATACAATATATAAAGAATTTACTTTAAGTGTTTTATGTAGAGATTAGTTTAATTCTTCTATTATATTTGTTTTATATGAATAAACTAGATCAAAAACTATCCATCAAAGATTGGGCAGATGACGATAAGCCAAGAGAAAAGCTTTTATCAAAAGGACGATCTTCATTATCAGATGCAGAGCTTCTTGCTATATTGATAGGGTCTGGTAGTAGAGAGGAAAGTGCAATAGCATTATGTAAACGCATCCTTCATCAATCTAATAATAGCTTAAATCAATTAGCACGTTTAACCGTTAATGATTTAATGAAATTTAAAGGCATTGGTGAAGCAAAAGCAATTAGCATAGTAGCAGCATTAGAATTAGGAAGAAGAAGAAAGGCAATGGATATTGAAGTAGTAGAAAAAATTACATCTAGTAAACAAGCCTATGAAATATTAAAATCTGTTTTACAAGATTTACCACACGAAGAATTTTGGATCTTATTATTTAATCGATCTAATAAGGTTATAGAGAAGAAATTAATTGGAAGAGGCGGAATTGCTCAAACAACAGCCGATATTAAAATTATTGGAAAATTAGTATTAGAACATTTAGCTAGTGCTGTAATTCTTGCACATAATCATCCTTCAGGTAATCTAAAGCCCAGTAAAGCTGATATTGAGTTAACTAATAAAGTAAAAGAAGCTCTCTCGTTATTTGATGTTGAGGTATTGGATCATCTTATTGTTGGAGATCAATCCTACTATAGTTTTCGAGATGAAGAAATCCTGTAGAATTTTTGAAAAGTGTAAATTGAACAACAGTTATTAAGACTCGTTCATAAATCCTATAACATCATCTGTAATAACCCAACTAAAACTGTTATATTAGTTCCTTAATTTATAACTGATATGTACCCAACTTTATACCATTTCTTTTTTGATGTATTTGGTTCTGCTCCAAGTTTTTTAAAAGCCATCCCAATGTTTGGTTTTTGGGTGGGAATAGCGTTTATTGTTGGTAGTTGGTTAGGTGTTAAAGAATTAAAAAGAAAAGAAGCAGAAGGATTGCTGTTTTCCGAAAAGAAAACGATTACTGTAGGTAAACCAGCTTCAATGGGTGATTATATATCAAATGGAGTTATAGGTTTTATTTTGGGGTTTAAGCTCATCTATATTTTTTACAACTCAGAAGTAACTGAAAATTTCCCTTCTTTTATTATGTCTGGTAAAGGAAGTGTAGTAGGAGGAGTTATAGTAGCTATTGCAATGGTAGCATGGAAATATAGGGAATCAAAAAAGAACGAATTACCAGAGCCTAAAGAAGAACAAATAGATTTTCATCCTCATGAGCACATGAGTAACATCACTATGTTGAGTGTGGTAAGTGGTATATTAGGAGCTGTTATTTTTGGAACACTGGAAAAACCACATTTAATAAGTGAGTTTTTTGCAGGAGAAGATGCTAATGGACAAGAAGTTGGGTTTACTCATTTATATAATGGGTTAACCGTATATGGAGGCGTTATTTTAGCTGTTATAGCTAATGTATATTATTTCTGGAAAAATAAACTTAATGCCATACAGTATTTAGATGCATTAGGACCTCTGGTATTATTAGCCTACGGAATAGGTAGGATTGGATGTCACATGTCGGGAGATGGAGATTGGGGAATCGAAAATTTAGAGCCTAAGCCAGGTTGGATGGGATTTTTACCCGATTGGATGTGGGCTTATGATTATCCAAATAATGTTAACGGAGAAGGTATTCCTATTACTGATTGTATATACAATGATGAATATTGTAATAAATTACCTAATCCAGTTTACCCAACAGCTTTTTATGAAATGATTATGAGTGGTCTTCTATTTGCTGGAATATGGTCTGTTAGAAAAATAATTAAGATACCATTTATCATATTCTCTTTGTATGTTTTATGCACTGGATTAGAGCGGTTATTAATTGAGCAAATTAGGGTAAATACAAAGTATGGAAGTGGCTATACACAAGCAGAAATTATATCAATAGCACTTATATTAATTGGTATAGGATTAGGAGTGTTTGCTTATCTACAATTTAAAAAGAAACAAAATGGCTGATAAAGACAGGTTATATGATGCAATTGGAGAATTAGCGTATGCAATTGCTAAAGCTGATGGGTTAATTGATGGTGATGAAATAGGAAAGTTAACAGAGATTTTAGAACAACATCCTTGGGCATCTAATATTAAATGGTCATTTAATTACGAATGGTTAAGAGATGAGCCTGCCGAAGAAATTTACAAGAAGGCTATTAATAGATGCATGGATTATGGTCCAACTAAAGAATATGATGAAATACTAGATTTATTAAATCAAATTGCAGCAGCTAGTAATGGTGTTGATGAAAGCGAACAAAAAATGATTGATTCTTTTTCCAATGATTTGATTAAGAAGTTTCAAAAAGATGTAGAGAGAATTGCATAGTATGAAAAAGCTTCCCTTACACATAAAAATACTGTTAGGTATGCTCCTTGGCTTATTGGCTGGAGTTTGTTTTACCTTTTGGACAGAAGAAGCAATTGATCCAGAAACGGGTACAAAACTTTTAGATGAAGACGGTAAAATTATTATCCTAAAGCATGGTAAAGATTTTGTGTTAGATTGGATAAAACCATGGGGGACTATTTTTGTTAATTTACTGAAGTTAATAGCTGTACCCTTGATATTAGCATCTTTAATTAAAGGGGTAAGTGATTTAAAGGATATATCAAAATTCAAAAAAATAGGAGGTAGATCAATCTTAATATATATAGGAACCACTGTTATAGCAATATGTATTGGGTTATTAATAGTAAATATAGTTCAGCCAGGAGATGGAGTTAGTGATGAAACGATAACAGAGCTAACTAATTCGTACAAGGGAAATGATAAGATAGCCAGTCGAATGGCAGAAGCCGAAAATCAACAATCGGTAGGACCTTTACAACCTCTTGTAGATGTATTTCCAAGTAATATATTCAGTGCATTGGGTAATAATGGCAGGATGTTACAAGTCATTTTCTTCGCCATATTTTTTGGAATATGTATGATTCTTTTGCCCGAAGAAAAAGTAAAACCATTAAAGAATCTGTTTGATGCATTAAATGATGTTGTACTCAAAATGGTCGATTTAATTATGTTAACGGCTCCTTATGCTGTATTTGCATTATTATGTACTGTTGTTGTTACATCCGAAAGTTGGGAGGTTATATATGCTCTTGGTAAATATTCACTAGCTGTAGTATTAGGGTTATCGTTAATGATTGTGTTCTACTGTGTTCTTGTAGCAGTATTCACAAAAAAGAATCCATTTTGGTTTTTAAAACAATTAGCGCCAGCTCAGTTATTGGCTTTTACCACTAGTTCTAGTGCAGCTACTTTACCAGTTACTATGGAAAGAGTTGAAGAGCATATAGGAGTAGATAAAGAAGTAGCAAGTTTTGTATTGCCTGTGGGGGCAACTATCAATATGGATGGAACAAGTTTATATCAAGCCATTGCAGCTGTGTTTATAGCACAAGTTTTACATGTAGATTTAACCTTTGGAGATCAAATGACCATTATTTTAACTGCGCTTATGGCTTCAATAGGGTCTGCAGCTGTTCCAGGAGCAGGAATGGTAATGCTAGTTATTGTATTACAGTCTGTAGGAAAATTTACGGGCGATCAAATACTAGTTGGGTTAACCTTAATTTTTGCAGTCGATCGAATATTGGATATGTGTAGAACTACAGTTAATGTTACTGGAGATGCTACGGTTTCAATGTTGGTGGCAAAATCTGTAGGAAAACTAAATGATCCTGTTGAACAAAAATGGGATGACCATATTCCAACATCTTAGTTTTGATGGTTACGTATTATATGTAGCGTTATAAATAAGAGTAAAACAGATTGTTATGTGGTATTTCTTTCTTCTTATTTTAGATCAATTAGAGAATAGCTTCAAATGGGGAGCAATAGGTTTTTTGTTAGGTATATTCATCATTTATTTGTTTAGAAAAGGAAATATTCTAAAAAATGACACGTTTTTTCAAGTTGTTAGAAATAGCATCTATTACATTATATATCCTATTGGTTTAGCTTCGTTATTTTGGTTGTTTGCAGCTACAAAGCATGTGGAAAAGGATGCTTATGACATGTTAAATACTTCTATCAATAAAACAGAAGAAGGGTTATATGGAATGTTTAATAAATATGTGACCCAAAACCTATCGAGTTATATAGATTTAAATCATGTGCCTACTAATGATGAAATAGTAAGTGATTTTTTAAACGAAACAGAACATTCAGGTTGGTTTAAAAAGAAAGTGATGCATTGGTCATTGGTGCATGCATTGGAAATAGCCGAAAAAAAGGCACTAACTCAAATGGGTATTAATCCAGATAATGAAGAGTTAACGGTATTACTGTTAGCAAATGATGAACATAGATTAGAACAAACCATGTATCATATGCCTTTTAAACAATTAAAAGGGTTTACATTTAATACTATAAAAAGTTATTTGAGAGGTTTTTATATATCCTATTATATTGGATACGGAATATTAATTTTCTTTCTAATACTTCCACTTGTGATTTCTTTGTTCTCGAAATTTTAATTGATGAAATTTTTAATAGGTTTCATAAAGTCAATGCTTTGTTTAAAATAATTTAAGTTTTTACTGTAGGTTTTATAGGTAGTTTTATGATACAAAGTTTTTTAAAGCTTAAACGTTTATGAATTTCAAACCATTAAAATGGTATGTTAACCGCAAAATAATGTTATCTGTAAATACTTGTAAGTTAGAGTCAACCATTTTAAATTGGTTACGTCTTATAGTAAATAAGAAGTTTAATATAGTATACAATGAAAAGTAGTTTAATCATATTATTTGTTAGTTTATCATCTATGATATTGTCGCAAGAAATATGTGATGATGGCATTGATAATGATGGTGATGGATTAATTGATTTACTTGATGACGAATGTGATTGTAATACAGGAGGGTGGGATGATGTTCCTTCTTTAATACCAAATAGTAATTTTGAAGATTTTACATCTTGTCCTAGTTCACATAGCCAACTTACTGCGGCAACTAGTTGGATTCAAGCCTCTAGCGCAACATCAGATTATTTTAACACGTGTGATTATAGCTATTTAGTAGGATACAATTTTTTACCCTCCAATGGATCGCCAATAGATAATGGTTATATTGGTTTTCATGATATATCTAATTTAACAGGAATAGGTATTTATAAAGAATATGTTGGAGCATGTTTAAGCAGTCCAATGTTAGCAGGGACAACATATAAGCTTAAATTTTTATTAGGTTTCGCAAAAGGAGATCCAGCTTTTACTTATGATTTAACGTCATTGCCTTCAGTAGAAATAGCTGTTTTTGGATCATCTAATTGTGCGGATATACCGTTTGCGGGTTTTGAATGTCCTGCAAACTCCGGAGGAGGGTTTGTACAATTAGCCTCTAAATTAGTTGTCGGTAATGATGAATGGGTTACTGTTGAGATGGAATTTACACCAACCACTAATATGGAGACGATAATTATTGGTCCAGATTGTTTTACTTCTACAGATAGTGATAATCAACAACCTTATTATTTTGCTGATGGATTAACAGTTAATGAAAAAAGTGCATTTCAAGAATCTAGAACAATTACAAAGTCAGGAACATATTGTAAAAACAATTTGTTATTAATGGGAACTACTAATCCTGGAGAAACAATTCAATGGTATAAAGATGGTATATCTATAGTAGGTGAAAATACTTCAATTCTATCAGTAGATACATCAGAAGAAGGTAATTATCAGTATAGAATTATATATCCAGATAATTCTTGTACTATTTCTAATACAGAAAAAGTAACACACGTAGAAAAACAATGTGGATCAAGTATTTGTTTCGTTCCAAATGCGTTTACACCAGATAATGACCCGCATAATGATGTATTTAAACCGAAATTTTCTAATGTAACATTAATCGAAGATTACATTTTCCAGATTTTTGATAAATGGGGTGCATTAATATTTGAAACAACCGATCCAAAACAAGGTTGGAATGGAGAATTTAAAAATGTGAAATGTAAAAGTGATGTTTTTGCATGGAAATATTCTTTTAAGCAAGTTACTTCAACTCAAAAAGAAAATAAGATAGGTCATGTTAATTTAGTTAGATAGCCTGTAACTTTTCGAAATACTTATTCGTCTTATTTCAAATTAATATACGAAATAGGGGTTTTATTGCTTTTATTTGTATTAAATAAAAAGACATGAGACTATTATTCTTGTTAGGTTGTATATTGACTTTACAAAGCTTTGCGCAAACAAATATAAAAGGAACTGTTGTAGATGCTACAACAAAGGAATTACTTCCGTTTGTAAACATAGAAATAAATAATTCATCTTATGGAACATCTACTGATATTGATGGTAGGTTTGAGCTGAATTTAAAAACTACCGTTACATCATTACAATTTTCTTATGTTGGGTATGAACCTAAGAGTGTTACTATTGGGGAAAATAAGGAGCTTGTTATATCATTAAAACAAAAAACATTTAATTTAAATGAGGTTGTCATTAATCCAGAAGAAAATCCTGCTTTGAGGATTATTCGTAATGTCATAAAAAACAGAAAAATTAATGATGTTGAAAAAATGGATTATGCATGTGAACTGTATAATTTATTTAAGATAAATGTTAACTATGATACAGTTGGCATGTATGTAATTGAAGATAGTTTAATTAATTCCAATACAACTTTTGGTAAAACGACAGATGGTAATTTATTACCGATAGACAGTATACAGGTAGGTATAAAAAGAGAAGCTTTTGTTCAATATAAAAATAGACTAATACCGATAGATTCCGTATTGTACAAAAGTGATGTAGAGTTATTTTATCAAAGACCTTTAATGACGTTAGAAACCTATGTAGAAAAAAAACACATTGCTCCAGATAGAAGCAAAGAAAAAATTACAGCAACTAAAATGAGCGGAGTTAAGAATCCTTCTTTTATGGCTTTGGCTACTAAAATTCAATCGTTTAGTTTTTATAAAAATTACTTTGAAATTAATAAAGATCGATTTTTATCACCCATTTCGAAGGCAGGACTTCGAAATTATTTTTATCTGATAGAAGATACGATATATGAAAATATAGATACCGTTTTTGTTATCAGTTACAGACCATATAAAGGAAAAGTATTTGACGGAATGAAAGGAGTATTGCAAATTTCTTCAAGTAGCTGGGCTATTAAAAATGTAATAGCAGAACCAGCTGATTCTAATGCTATGACTAAAATTACTGTGCAACAACTTTATGAGCAGGATAAAAATAATAAATGGATCCCTAAGCAATTGTTAGGAACCCTTTCATTTGGTTGGCTTCAAGTAAGTGGTACTAGTATGGTTGGAGAAATTAAAACATATATAGATAGTTTTGATTATCAAACTAAAGTAAGAGGTAGAGATGTTGATAATATCGCTTTTGAAATTACACCCAATGCACATAAAGTAGATACTACCGAATGGGACAAACTAAGAAAAATAGAACTAACCTCAAAAGAAAAATTTGCTGTACTAGAGCAATATAAAGATTCCATGCCAAAAGGAATGTCGTTTGATCGTATGATTGATGCAATGAAGTATTATCGAACAGGAAAAGTACCGTTAGGTGTGTTTAGTATAGATTTAGATCGTTTTATGAGGTTTAATGATTTTGAAGGTTTTAGACTAGGAGCAGGAGCTCATACTAATGAGCGATTATCAAAATTAGTTCAAGTTGGAGGGTACTTTGCTTATGGTTTCAAAGATAAACAATGGAAGTATGGAGGAGATCTTAATTTTCAATTATCAAAAAGACATGAGGTAAATTTTAACACGTCATACACAAATGATGTTGTAGCATCTGGTTACCCTACTTTTTTTGAAGAAGGAAAATCATTATTTACTGTAGGAGATTACGCTACACTATTAATTAATCAAATGGATAATATAGAGAAGTATGAAGCTTATTTGTCTATGAGAACATTGAAGTACTTTAAAGTTCATCTTTTTGGTAATATTCAAACTAGAAAAGCCAATAGTGAGTATTTATTTAATAGAGCTACAACCAATGAAAACATTAGTGTTTCTGAAGGAACACATTTTATATCAGAAGTTGGTGTTAATGTTAGGTGGGCATATAAAGAAACGTTTTTTTATGATGGACTAGATAAATTTAGTTTAGGAACAAAATATCCGGTTGTATATGCTAAAGTATCTATGGGAATACCAACTAATTATGGAAATCTATCTTATACAAAATTAGATTTAAAATTAAATAAAACCATTAAGCTTGGTGAATTTGGAGTGTCTAATGTTACGTTAGCAACAGGTGTTGTGGAGGGAGATGTGCCATATACCCTGTTAAGTAATGCGCCTGGTTTTTTTAGGCAATTTAATGTATCATCCGATAATGTATTTGAAACCATGAGATTAAATGAGTTTTTATCGGATAAGTATGCATATGCATTTTACAGACATAGATTTAAAGCATTTAATTTTAGCAAAAAATTTAATCCGCAATTAGAAGCAGTATTTAATGCTGGAGTTGGTTCATTAAATAACCCAGATGTTCATGAAAATATTGAGTTTTCTACTTTAGAAAATGGATACTATGAAAGTGGATTAAGAATACATAATTTACTTAGTATGGGGCTGTCTAGTTTTGGTGTGGGAGGATATTATAGATTAGGACCTAATAGTTTTAGTTTATTCAAAGATAATATTGCAGTAAAGTTTGTTATTGGATTTAATTTTTAAGTGTTAAACTCATTATTTGTACTGAACCTAAATAAACTTATGACTTTCAATTCATCTCGAAATTCATTAAATTCGCGTATTGTTGAACCTAAAATTCAAAATTACAGCCCATGGCATTCGATATTGATATGATTAAAGCCGTTTACGAAAGAATGGCAAACCGTGTAGATGAAGCACGAAAAATAGTAGGTAAACCCTTAACATTATCTGAAAAGATATTATATAACCACCTTTGGGATGGTACTGCTAATACAGCATTTAAAAGAGGAGAAGATTATGTAGATTTTGCTCCAGATAGAATTGCTTGCCAAGATGCTACCGCTCAAATGGCATTGTTGCAGTTTATGCAAGCAGGTAAACCAAAAGTAGCTGTACCTACTACTGTTCATTGCGATCACCTTATTCAAGCAAGAATGGGTGCTGAAAAAGATTTACAAGAGGCAATTAATACGAGTAATGAAGTATTTAACTTTTTACAATCAGTATCTAATAAATATGGGATTGGTTTCTGGAAGCCAGGAGCAGGTATTATACATCAGGTAGTATTAGAAAATTATGCATTTCCAGGAGGAATGATGATTGGTACTGATTCTCATACTGTAAATGCAGGAGGGTTAGGAATGGTAGCGATTGGTGTTGGAGGAGCTGATGCTGTTGATGTAATGGCAGGAATGCCTTGGGAGCTTAAATTTCCTAAATTAATTGGTGTTAAGTTAACAGGTAAATTAAGTGGATGGTCATCTCCTAAAGATGTTATCCTAAAAGTAGCAGGGATTCTTACTGTAAAAGGAGGTACTGGAGCAATTGTTGAGTATTTTGGAGAAGGAGCTAAGTCTATTTCTTGTACAGGAAAAGGAACAATTTGTAATATGGGAGCTGAGATAGGAGCAACAACTTCTACTTTTGGTTATGATGATTCTATGGAACGTTACCTAAGATCTACTGATCGTAATGATATTGCAGATGAAGCTAACAAAGTAGCTGAATACCTAACAGGTGATGCTGAGGTGTATGCTAATCCAGAGCAATATTTTGATCAAGTAATTGAAATTAATTTAGATGAGTTAATTCCTCATTTAAATGGTCCTTTTACTCCAGATTTAGCTACACCTGTTGGAACTATGACCGAGAAAGCGAAAGCTAACGATTGGCCATTAGATGTTGAATGGGGATTAATAGGTTCTTGTACGAATTCATCTTACGAAGATTTATCAAGAGCTGCATCTGTAGCTAAACAGGCGGTAGATAAAGGATTAGAAACAAAAGCTCAATTTGGTATTAACCCAGGTTCAGAGCAAGTACGATATACTGCCGAAAGAGATGGTATTTTAGATGTTTTTGAGGATTTAGATGCAACTATATTTACAAATGCTTGTGGTCCATGTATTGGTCAGTGGGCAAGATATAGTGATCCTAAAAATGCTCCTAAAAATAGTATTGTTCATTCGTTTAATAGAAACTTTGCTAAACGAGCAGATGGTAACCCAAATACACATGCTTTTGTTACTTCACCAGAGATGGTTGCTGCAATTGCAATTTCTGGAAGATTAGATTTTAATCCATTAACAGATACCATTACAAATAAAAATGGAGAGCAAGTTAAATTAGATGAGCCTACTGGTTTAGAATTACCACCAAAAGGATTTGATGTTGAAGATGCAGGTTATATTGATCCTGTTGCAGATGGAAGTGGGGTAGAGGTAGTTGTTGATGAAAATTCAAGTCGTTTAGAATTATTAACGCCATTTACACCATTAGGAGATAGTATTACTGGAGCTAAGCTTTTAATTAAAGCTTATGGTAAATGTACTACCGATCATATTTCTATGGCTGGTCCTTGGTTAAAATATAGAGGACATTTAGATAATATTTCCAATAACTGCTTAATTGGAGCGGTTAATGCATTTAATAAAGAGACTGATAAGGTTAAGAATCAATTAACTGGTGAATATGGTCCAGTTCCAGCTACGCAAAGAGCTTACAAAGCTGCTGGTGTTAAGACAGTTGTAGTTGGAGATCATAATTATGGGGAAGGTTCTTCAAGAGAGCATGCAGCTATGGAACCAAGACATTTAGGTGTTGCAGCTGTAATAGTGAAATCATTCGCTCGTATTCACGAAACTAACCTTAAGAAACAAGGAATGTTAGGCTTAACATTTGCTAATGAAGCTGATTATGATTTAATACAAGAGGATGATACATTTAACTTTATAGATTTGAATGAATTTGCTCCAGGTAAGCAATTAACATTAGAGGTTGTTCATGCTGATGGATCTAAAGATATGATTAAGCTAAATCATACCTATAATGCTAACCAAATTGATTGGTATGATCATGGTTCTGCTCTTAATCTAATTAAAAAAGAGAATGCACAAACTGCATAATTGTTAAAGATTAAAAGACTTAAAAGCCGTTTCATTATTGAAACGGCTTTTTTTATATAACATTATCATAACATCATAGCGCTTTTTTTGTTTTATATTTAAGTATAATCAATTTAGATAAGCTATATGATGAGGTTATTAATGATAGTGATGTTTTTATACTCTATAGTGTTTGGTCAAACCAATCAAGAGAAGATAGAAGCATTAAATAAAAAGTTAGCTGATCTTCAAGATCAACAAACACAAATAAAGTTAGAGTTAGAAGACTATAAACTCATAAAGATTAGAAAAGATTTAGATGAAGTTGGGATACCTTATGTACGCTCGGATGAAGTATTAATCAATCATTCGGCAATGAGTTTGGTGTATAGCGAATTTCATGAGCAAGCCAAATGGGTTGCACATATCATAACTCCTGATATTATTGAAGGTAAATATTCTAGAACAAATGATTTTAGACCAGATAAAAAGATTGAATCTGGATCTGCTATTGAACAAGATTACTTTTTAAAGTATATGAAACCTGACAGTACATACGAATATGATGGTTTTGGTTATGATAGAGGACACTTGGCTCCTTCGGCAGATTTTAGATGGTCGGCTAAAGCTATTAGTGAGTCTTATTTATATTCTAATATGTCTCCACAAGTAGCTGATTTTAATAGAGGTAAATGGGGAGA
Source organism: Flavobacteriales bacterium (assembly GCA_020630395.1). GTDB lineage: Bacteria > Bacteroidota > Bacteroidia > Flavobacteriales_D > CAJJDF01 > CATLPG01. Next base: position 7,049 of record JAHDBM010000029.1, on the reverse strand, counting down.
TTTAGAAGGTTTATTGAGGGGGTATATATATAATAATCCTACTACTCAATTATATGTTGTTACTGGACCAATTTTAAATAAAAAATTACCTCATATTGAAAGGGGGACTAATAAGGTTACCATTCCTAAGCAATATTTTAAAATTGCCATAGATATAAAGAATAATAGAGGAATTGCTTTCTTAATGCCAAATAAGAATATACAATACCCTATTGCAAGTTTTGCAAAATCGATAGATGAGATAGAAGAGCTGACAGGAATTGATTTTTATCATTCATTAGCAGATAGTATTGAAAATGAAATTGAAAAACAAAGTGATGTATCTTTATGGATTCCAGAAAAAAATAAGCAAGACGTAAAACCTATTTCAGCACCATCACTACCAGCTAATTACTTTAATACTGTACAGGCAAAATTATATGTTGGAGAGTCTAAAAAAGTAAATGTATGTGGTAAAGTGGTAGGGACTAAAATTTCTAAAAATGGACATGTCTTTTTAAATTTAGATCAATCATTTCCTAATCAAATATTTACAGTTGCTATCTGGAAAAAAAATCATCCTAATTTTAGCTACGATATTATAAAAAAATGGAAAGGTAAAACGATTTGTTTAGAAGGAAAAGTAGTTGATTTTGGAGGTACTCCTACAATGATTCTTGAAAAAGAAGATGAAATAACGCCTTACTCTGAACTTTCATTTCAAGAAAGATAATATGAAGATTTTAGTTATAATATGTCTAACTATTTTAATTTCTAATGTAATGGGGCAAGATAATATTGTTGATTCAGTTATTATGGAAGGTGTTTTTGAAAGAAGAAGAGGAGCATGCCATTTAAGTGGAGATGGGAAGACTAGAAGAATTCCAATTAACTGGTTTTTTATTTTAACTGAATCAAGTAGAGAAAAATATGGAATAGGAGTAATAGAACTTGGTCCTTTTATAAAGAAATCGTTACACGTTAAAGAGAAAGTAAATATTTTTGTAAAATTAACTCAAAAACAAATTGATTTATTAAGGTCAGATACTGTTCCTAATAGTAATTTTCCCTTGTTTATAGATGATAATAATATTTCGGTTATCATTGAATCAGATACCCTAGATAATTAAATGATACCATTCAAGTATTAGAGTTGATAATGTTTCCTTTGCGTTTGATGGAATTATACATTTGTTTAACAAATTATTAAAAACAAAAAACAATGAAAAAAACATTCGCATTAGCAGTAGGATTTATCTTTTTTGCCAACATAGTTGGAGCTTTTACCGTTAAATATTATAACAAAGACAGCAAAAACTATAAAATGGAGGTTAAGTCTAATGGATCAACTCAAAAAATAGAGTTTAGATCAAGTACTTCAGGATCTACATCAGTACAAACAAGTGCTGATAAGGTTAAAATTAAAACAGAGTGTGGTTGGGTTGAAGTAGAAGATGGAGACAAAATTACCATTAAAGATGGTTGTATTACAATAAACTAATCTTAATATATAGGCTTTTTAAAAGGGATTGTTCAAATACAATCCCTTTTTTTATCATTATCAGTTAGTAGGATGTAATACTATATAATATTATGCACTTAGCAATATATAAATAACCAAGGTGATTTATTTGTTAGAAAGGAAATGATTGAAATAACTAATAACTGTTAATTAAGAATGATTTTGTTAATTTCTACAGTAGTGATTTTAACATTACACCATAATATTTGATCAAAGTATTTAATAATACCATTATCATTAGACCAATTAACACAGTATTTTTCAAAGTGAGATTCAGAGTTATACACTTTATTGATTGCTTTTATGATAGTAGACTCTTTAGTATCAGGAATGATGATGTGTTTGGTACTACCTTTTGATTCAGATATTGCCAAAAGAAAATAGTTAGATAGATTAACTAATGAGTCATTTTTATCTGATACAGGATTGTCAACAAAAGTATTCAAATCAAGCATAATTCTAATTTAGAATTATTAAATATAATTATTTAATTAAAAATAAGCACATTAAACTGATATTATAAAATCAAATCATTAAGTTGTGTCCAAAAATCGGGGTAGCTTTTACTAACTGATTCTGCTTGTTCAATAGTCATAACCGATTCCGCAAAAAGAGAGGCAATTCCTAAACACATAGCAATTCTATGATCATGATGAGAAGAAACTATTCCTCCTTCTAATTCACCAGTACCATGAATATGCATTTCATTATTTGCAATATTAATATTAACTCCTAGCTTAGCGAACTCCTTTTGTAAGACTATTCCTCTACTACTTTCTTTATTAATTAACCTATCAGTTCCAATAATGATAGATGTCCCATTAATGAAAGAGGCAATAGTTACTAAGGCAGGAAATAGATCAGGACAATGGGTTGCATCAAATTTAAATGGTGTTAAAGGTTGTTTTTGGGCAGACTTAAGCCAATTTGTTATATCACCTTCTATAAGTTTAGCTATTTTCTTATCAGCTTGTAAACTAGTTGTATTTAATCCATTAATAGAGATGTTAGCACCTAATAATTTAGCTGTTATCCAATAACTCGCACTGCTCCAGTCACCTTCAATGGTATATTGAGTAGGAGAGTAGATTTGGTTTCCTTTTATGTAAAACGTAATAATATTATCAACTTCATTAATTGTATAGGGAATCTCGATTCTAAATAGACTTAAAGTTTTGATGGTCATTTCTACATATGGGAAGCTCACTAAATTAGTAACGTGTAGTGTAACATCTGTTTTAGTAAGAGGTAAAGCCATTAATAAACCCGAAATATATTGTGAGCTCGCATTCCCATCTACGGTTATTTCTTCAGTTTTTATAGGTCCTCTTGTCGTTAGAGGAACTTTATGCTCATTACTGGAGTATATAACACCCATTTTAGGTAAAACCTGATCAAAGAAAGACATGGATCTATTTTTTAAGCTTCCATTTCCATTTAAGGTATAATGGTAAGGTCTAGTAGCTAAAACAGGAGTTAACAAGCGAGTAGCTAATCCACTCTCACCAATATTAACCTCTCCAGCTTCACTAAACGCATAAGTTCCATCAATTTCAAAAACACCTTTTTGTTCATCAATACACGATACATCAGCACCTAATTCTTTAATAGCTATCAGTAGATTTCTTTCATCATGACTTTTTCCAATGTTATAGAGTGTAGATTTTCCTTTGCAAAGTGCTGCACATAATATTGCTCTTTGGCTATCACTTTTACTTGGTGGAATGTGAACGTCTCCTTTAATCTTAGAAGGATAAATAGTAATCTTCATTTATTTTAAATCAGGGTTCATAACATTATTTTGATGCCTAATAGATTCTTGATGTAGGGCATCCATAAAATCTCTGACAAATTTATCTGTTAGTTTATAATCTTCGGTTTTACTTAATCTGTAAGAAATGACTTTTTTCCAATGTTCTTGTTGTAGTATGGTAATATCATGTTGACGCTTATATATTCCAACTTCTTCTGATAATCTCATTCTGGCGGTTAATAACTCAAATATTTTATCATCTAAACCTGCTATTTTCTCTCTCATAACTTCCATTTTAGTAATGGAATCACCAGTTAGTTCTTCTTTTCTAAGCACTAATGAGTCTAGTATGTTTTTAAGACCTAAAGGGGTTACTTGTTGTTTAGCATCCGACCAAGCATCATCAGGATTCGGATGAGTTTCGATCATGAGTCCATCAAAATTAAGGTCCATAGCTTTTTGAGATACAGGCAAAAGTCCATTTCGTTTACCAGAAATATGGCTAGGGTCACATATAAGATGAACATTAGGTAACTTCTCTTTTAAAGCTATTGGGATTTCCCAATTAGGGACATTACGGTATTTAGGATGATTGTATATTGAAAAACCTCTATGAATTGCTGTTAAATCTGTAATTCCAGCTTTTTGAAACCGCTCAAAAGCTCCAATCCATAGCATTAAATCAGGATTAACAGGATTTTTTATCATAATTGGAACATTAGTTCCTTTAACTGCATCAGCAATTTCTTGCACAGCAAAAGGATTAACAGTAGTTCTTGCACCAACCCACAATATATTGATACCAGCTTTTAACGCTAATTCAACATGTTTTGCGTTAGCTACTTCTGTAGTTACTGGGAGTCCGGTCTGCTTACCTGCTTTAACTAACCAAGGTAAACCAATAGCGCCAACACCTTCAAAACTATTTGGACGTGTTCTTGGTTTCCAAATTCCTCCCCTTAAAACAGAAGCATTTGTTTGTACTTTTATATCGTTACAAACTGAAACAACCTGTTCTTCAGATTCAACACTACAAGGACCAGCTATTAAAAAAGGCCTTTTTTTATTATTTATTTCATTGGTTAATATCATACTAAATTACCTAATGTGGTGTACTGCAAAATGATAAAATTGATTACCATTATAAACAAACGGATTATACCGTAAGGTTACTTAAAAATAAGCATAAATTAGATAGCATTTAGTATCCAATGCTAATTGTAAATGTTTATTTTTAGTAGTAATAAGAAAAGCATGGATAAATCGAATTATAACATAAATATTATAGGGGCAGGAGTAGCTGGTTTAGTAGCTGCAAGAGTGTTAGAAGAAAAAGGTTATTCACCTGTAATATACGAAGCAAGTGATCGAGTAGGAGGGAGAGTAAAGACAGATATTGTTAAGGGATATCAATTAGATCATGGATTTCAAGTATTACTATCTGCTTACCCTATGGTTAAACGCTACCTCGATTTAGATGAATTAGACGTACAAAAACTTATGCCTGGTTCTATTATCTATAAAAATGGGAAGCAACATAAAATAGGAGATCCACTTAGAAGTTTTTCTTTTTTACTGCCAACTTTGTTTTCATCAGTAGGAACTTTTAAAGACAAATTGAAAATATTTAAGCTAACCAGATCAATGAAAGCAAAATCAATAGATGAAGTTTTTAAGTTGAAAGAGATTTCAACATTAGACTTTCTAAAAGATTATGGATTTTCGGATAGTATAATATCGAATTTTTTTAAACCATTTTTTACAGGAATATTTTTAGAGCCTAATCTAGAAACATCTTCTCGTTTATTCTGTTTTATCTTTAAAATGTTTGCCGAAGGATATGCTGTAATACCTAAAGGAGGCATGGAAGAAATACCAAAACAACTTAGCAGAAAGCTCACTAAAACCAAGGTTCATTTTAATGTTAAAGTAGATCAAGTTAAAGAAGGTAAAATCATACTTAACGATATTGATGAAATTGAAAGTCATGCCACTATTATAGCTACTGAAGCCTCTCAGTTAGTATCTAATTTGAAAAATCAACAAACGCAATGGAAAAGTTGTGATAATTTATATTTTGAGGTTGGATCTAATGTATTAAATGATCCTATTATTGGGTTAATTGCAGATGAATCTACTTTAATTAATAATATATTTTATGCTACTAGTATACTAAATAAGACCAAAGGAAGTAAAGAATTACTATCTGTATCTGTTATTAAGCATCACGATTTAAGTGAAGCTGAATTAGTAAAAGAAGTTACTGAAGAGTTAAAATCGTATTGTAAAATAGAAGGTATTCATTATTTAAGGAGTTATCATATTCATAAGGCATTACCTAATGTCACAAATGTTGTAGGAGATATTGATCCTACAGAAACTCAATTAACAGAAACTATTTTTTTGGCAGGAGATCAACTTGTAAACGGTTCATTAAATGCAGCTATGAGAAGTGGTGAACAAGCAGCTTATGGAGCGATAAATGCATTAGAAGGTAAATTAATTGAGCATTAGATTTTTATAATCAAACCTTTTATCGTAATATTGCAATATGGGAATTACAAAAACAGATTTATTTTC
>JAHDBM010000029.1:0-1115 GCA_020630395.1 Flavobacteriales bacterium | reverse complement strand
CAAACCTTTTATCGTAATATTGCAATATGGGAATTACAAAAACAGATTTATTTTCAGAAGAACAAAACCAAATGGCATTTATCGCTAAAGCTTTAGGCCATCCAGCTCGTATTGCTATTCTTCAAGAAATTTTAAAAGCTGATAGCTGTATAAATTCTGATTTAGTAAAAGAGTTAGGCTTGGCTCAAGCAACCATAAGTCAGCATTTAAAAGAATTAAAAAGAATGAATATATTAATTGGTACAGTAGAAGGTTCTGCTATGAGTTACTGTATTAACCCACAAACATGGTTAACGATAAAGAATGTATTCAATGTATTCTTTGAGCAACACCCGTGTTGTTCAAGTGAAAATTGCTGTTAAAAAAATTTAGCATGAACTATCGTAATATTGCGATTTAACAATAAAAAATAAATAATATGAAATTACAAGAACTAAAAGGCATGTTAATGAAAATTGAAAACATTAATATTGAATTGCCTAACGGTAAATTACTTGATGCCCATTTTCATGTAAGTGAATTAACTAGTATTTCCAAGAAATCTATTGATTGTGGAGGTGAATTACATACAGAGAAAAACATCTCATTGCAAATTTGGATAGCAGATGATGTGGAGCATAGATTATCACCAGACGCTTTATTAGGTATCATATCAACTTCTGAAGAGAAGTTAGCACTAACTAATGAAGAAATTCAGGTCGAGTATCAATCAGAAACACTTGGTTTATATGGGGTAACATTTGTTGGAGATAGATTTGTTTTAACTAATACAAGGGCAACATGTAAAGCTATGGATAGTTGCACACCTATAACTAAGAAAGTAAAACAATCTATGAAAGAATTATCTTCAGCAATATGCACTCCAGGATCTGATTGTTGTTAACATCAATAATTTAAAAAACTGATTAAAATCAGTTTTTATGAAGATTAATATCATAATAGAGTAGTATTATCCAGTCTATATTTGTTATAACAAAGCAATAAAGCAAAGCTTAATTATTAACATAAAAAAAGAATATTATGGAAAATGCTAATCAGATTAATCAAACGTTATTTACAAGAGTTTTTGGTTTCGAAACTGAAGAAAACAGGTATGGTACAGGATCATTAATTTT
>JAHDBM010000101.1 GCA_020630395.1 Flavobacteriales bacterium | reverse complement strand
TTGGCTCCCACATTAGCACAAGTAAAAGCACTAGTAGAAATTGATCTAGAAGCTACAGAACAATTATCAGTAGAACCATTATCAATTTGACTAGCTGTAATAGAAGCATTACCTGTACCATTAAGGTAGACAGTTAAATTTTGGCAATTGGCAGTTGGAGATGTAGTATCTAAAACAGTTACTACAGCAGAGCAAGTACTACTATTACCACTAGGATCAGTTACTGTTAGTGTTACATTGTTAGATCCTATATTAGCACAAGTAAAAGATGTATTAGACAGAGAGGTAGATGCTACAGCACAATTATCAGATGATCCATTATCAACTTGACTAGGAGTAATAGATGCATTACCAGAATTATTAAGATAAATTGTTACGTTTTGACAACTAGCTATGGGGGATGTAGTATCTACGACAGTAACATTAGCACTGCAATTAGTAGATCCATTAATAATTACATTAACTACATTAACTCCAATATTACTACAATTAAAACTCGATTGGCTAATAGTTGCAGTGTTTATAGTCCCACAGCCACCTCCAGAACTATTAGTCACATAACTTGAATCGATATTAACAATACCTGCTCCATTAAGGTATACAATTGTATCCTTACAAGTTGCACTACCAAAACTACCTGTTAAGTGAAAAGGAACAATTGTATCAATACAAACCCCAAATTGTACATGTAAAAAGTATATTCCAGTATCAGATGAAGAAAAAGGACTTAAAGTGAAACTTCTTGTATTGTGTGTAAAACTGTTAGGCCCAGTCCAATTATAAGTTGCTCCAGGAAGTGTATCGGCTATTACCGTTACTGTATCGCTAAAACAAGTAGATCCTAATGTAGTAATGTTACCAGAATTAAACGTATTAATTTCGGTTGCTATTTGAGAAGAGTTACCACAACTATCAAATACCCTAACAGTATATAAGCCAATTGGGAGACCATAAAAGTTACTATCTGTTTGTGTAGGACGAGTTACTGGTCCTGAGATTATTTCATAAGAGTATGGAGGTAAACCATTTTCTGCCTCAACAGTTATTTGCCCTGTAACTGAATCTTGACATAAATAAGCATAAACATTTTTAATTCCAGTAACTTGATAATCAGAAATTAAGATTATAGTATCTATTGAGTATGAAGGATAAATATTACTATTAGTAGCATAACAATTATATGCATCTCTATAATCAATATAATATGTTCCATTTGGTAAATTATATATTGTTGTATTATAATTTCTAGGAGCAAGATTTCGGCATTGGATAGTTTGAATTACGGAAAAATTTGAATCACGTAGCCTTATATCAAAGTTACCATTTCTGTCATAATTACCATTTATATTTAGTGTATTAGAACCAAGGCAACCAGTAGTGGCAGTAACATTTTTTTCTACAAACATATAGCTTGTTAGATTGTAGGTTGCTGTATCATCTACTCCACAGGTATCATGAACTCGAATAGTGTAATTTCCTCTTGTTAAATTTGGTACAGCATTTTGATATACAACCCCAGTTAAAGGCCCCGTGTATGAAGTAGGATATGATAATATTTCGAAATTAAAATTATAAATCGGAGGATTATAATTAAAATCAATAGATGCTACAGAATCAAAACAGCCTCTTTTATCATTACCGACAGAGTTTAAGACAGGGTTGGATAGTGTTACAACATCATCAAAGCAAGTATCACAGGCAGAATCACATATTCTAAGTGTATAGGTGCCAGGAACAGGCAATGAATCAAAATTATTAGTTGTTTGTGGAGGTCTTGTAACAGGTCCAGCTGTTATAGAATAATAAGGATCTACAAAATTGTGATTATACGCTCCAGTCCAATAAAAAATATTGTCATATCCACAATCGGTACTTGAAGATCTTCGGTATTCACCAAACCAGGTAAACTGTTGTTGATTTGACCAATTGGAGGTGTTTCCACAGGTATCAGTTATTGATATGTTATAATGTCCTCTTGGTATTTTATATCTATTTGCAGATGATGTTGAATTTCTGTGAAAATTATAAGTTTGAGATGTTGAAATATTTGTAAAAGTCACATTAATTGGTGCTTGAAGCTCTGTTAAGGTTGAATGAAATGCTTCTACACTGTCACAATCAAGGATATTTGTTGTTCTCCAATATATAGGAGAGTATGGATACGATTTAGTTGTTATTGTATGTATTTGTGTAGTGAAATTACCACAACTATCGTTTACTCTAAGGAGATAATTACCAGGAGACAGATTATAAAAGTCTCCAGTAGCTTGTGGTGCAGTTGTTATTGGGCTAGGAGCAATTAATTGGTAGGTAAAAGGAGATCTACCATTAGCTGTAGCATGGATTTCACCATCATTACCTAAACAGCTTGCTTCTTGGCTAGTTATTGTAATTGTAGGCAATGTATAATTCCCTGCTACCACTGCTGATGAAGTATTAGTTGCGCCTAAATTATCAACTACTTCAACAGTGTATGTTCCTGAGGGTAACCCATTAAATACATTAGGTACTTGCTGAGTTCTTGTTACAGGTCCTGCAATAATCTCATATAAATACGGACTAGTTCCGCCAGAGGCATTGACTGTTATGCTCCCATTAGATTGGCATCTAGATTCAGTAGTTATGGTATTAATCGTAATTTGGGAGTAGTTAATAGTATTGGTTAAAGTAAATACAGTAATTATCAAGAAAATACTTTTTGTAGTAATTTTTTTAATCATAATAAACTATTTAATTAAAGATTTAATTCCAAACCATGGAAGGACTCAACCTTAATTTAAATATTTAAATGTATTAAATGATATTTGATCTTATTGGTTTAGTTAAGATGCATGATATGCTAGTTAAAATACATTTTTATAAAGTTCAAATACATGATGTGTAGGTTGGCATGTATTTAGCAAAAAAAAACCAGCTGATTAATCAGCTGGTTTTAAGATGTATATTATTTACATTTAAATTAACTACCACACATTTCGCAATCGTCTGGGTTATCAATTGAACAAGCCATTTGAGCAGCTTTATATTCTTCACTATTTTTATCTACAAACATATCGTTAGAGGTGCTTGCTGTTGGCTGTGTATTAAAAGATTGAACATTAGTAGCTGGTTGTTGTGCGCCTAATATTTTTGCTCTTTGTTCATATATTGGAGTAGGTCCATTTGTTGAAGCTACACGTTTGTTTTCAACTTTAGAAGTTTCAGGTGTGCTTGACGTAGGAGTAACAGTTGCTACATTAGGTTGAGTTATTTCTTTTTGTTTTGGAGCAGCTTGAGCTTCTTTTTGTACTGTAAACTTAATTGCATCAACAGCAGATTTAGTTCTTAGGTAGTACATTCCAGTTTTTAATCCTTTTTTCCAGCCATAAAAATGCATAGAGGTAAGTTTGCCGTAATTAGCATTCTCCATAAAGATGTTTAAAGATTGAGATTGACAAATAAATGCACCTCTATCAGCAGCCATATTTAAAATAGATTTTTGACTAATTTCCCATGCTGTTTTATAAAGATCTTTAATATCCTGAGGAATACCTTCTATATTTTGAATAGAACCATTATTAATCATCATTTGATTTTTCATATCGGTATTCCAAAGACCTAACCGTACTAAATCTTTTAATAAGTGTTTGTTTACTACAATAAACTCACCTGATAATACTCTTCTGGTGTATAAATTGGATGTATATGGTTCGAAACATTCGTTATTTCCTAAAATAGATGCAGTAGAAGCAGTTGGCATTGGAGCTAGCAATAGAGAATTTCTAATTCCTGTAGCTTGAACCTCTTCTTTTAAAGCTGCCCAGTTCCATCTTGCTGTAGGTGTTACATTCCACATATCATACTGGAAAATACCTTGTGATGCTGGCGAACCTTCAAATGTTTGGTATGGTCCTTCAACTTTAGCTAAATCTTTAGAAGCACTCATTGATGCAAAGTACATTGTTTCAAAAATTTCACTATTTAATTGTTGAGCTTCTACAGAATCAAAAGGTAATCTTAATAAGATAAAAGTGTCAGCTAACCCTTGTACACCAAGACCAATTGGTCTGTGACGCATATTAGAGTTTTTAGCCTCCTCAACAGGATAATAATTGTTATCAATTATCTTATTTAAGTTAGTTGCAGCTTGGTAGGTTACTTCATATAATTTTTGGTGATCAAATGTACCATCTTTAACAAATTTAGGTAGCGCTATAGAAGCTAAATTACATACAGCTACTTCATCTGGAGCAGTATATTCCATAATTTCAGTACATAAGTTCGAAGACTTAATTGTACCTAAATTCTTTTGATTAGATTTTTCATTTGCAGCATCTTTATATAGCATGTAAGGAGTTCCCGTTTCAATTTGAGATTCCATTACTTTAGACCAAAGATCTTGTGCTTTTATTGTTTTTCTCCCTTTACCTTCAGCTTCATATCTTGTGTAAAGTGCTTTAAATTCATCTCCATAAGTATCAGATAAACCAGGACATTCGTGCGGACACATTAACGTCCAATCTCCGTCAGCTTCAACTCTTTCCATGAATAAATCAGAAATCCATAAAGCGTAGAATAAATCTCTTGCTCTTTGCTCTTCTTTTCCATGATTCTTTTTAAGATCTAAAAAGTCTAATATATCTGCATGCCATGGCTCAATGTAAATAGCAAAAGAACCTTTTCTCTTGCCTCCACCTTGATCTACATATCTTGCAGTATCATTAAATACTTTTAACATAGGAACGATTCCATTAGAAGTTCCGTTAGTCCCTTTAATGTACGATCCTTTAGCTCTGATATCATGAATAGATAATCCAATACCACCAGCAGATTGAGAAATTTTAGCACATTGCTTTAATGTATCATATATACCTTCAATACTATCTTCTTTAGTAGTTAAAAGAAAACAAGAAGACATTTGTGGTTTTGGAGTTCCTGCATTAAATAATGTTGGAGTAGCATGTGTAAACCAACCTTCAGACATTAAATTATATGTTTTTATGGCAGATTCAACATCATTTTTGTGAATTCCAATAGAAACACGCATTAACATTTGTTGTGGACGTTCTGCTACTTCACCATTTAATTTTAATAAATAAGATCTTTCTAATGTTTTAAATCCAAAGTAATCATACCTAAAATCTCTATCGTATATAATACTAGAGTCGAATATATCAGAGTTTTCATTAATAACATTCCAAACATCATCAGCTAATAGTGGTGCTGGTTCGTTAGTCTTAGGATCGATATACTCGTATAAATCTTTCATGGTATCGGAGAAAGATTTTTTTGTGCTTTTATGAAGGTTAGATACTGCAATTCTTGAAGCAAGTAAAGCATAATCTGGGTGAGCAATTGTATTAGTTGCAGCAATTTCTGCGGCAAGGTCATCTAATTGACTTGTTGTAACGCCATCAAAAAGTCCTTCAATAACTTTCATGGCAACTTTTGTGTAGTCTACTAATGGGCTTAATCCATAGCACATTTTCGCAACTCGAGCAGTAATCTTATCAAATTTTACAGGCTCTTTTCTTCCATCTCTTTTTACTACGTACATTCTTTCTTTTTAAAATGTTAATAACTATAATCTCTTTTTATAAAAATAACGGTAATTCCTTACTATTAGGCGGTTACCTTCCTGGGCTTATTAACGGATAAATGTTGATAAGCATGTTAATAGCTTGTTAGTACAAGCATTGAGCTAAGCTCATTTTGTTTACTTAAAAATCTTCGTCTAATGAAAAAGATTGATCAGATTCTGAGTTTGCAGCCACACCAGCTTTTTGGTATTCTCCAACTCGTTTTTCGAAAAAGTTTGTTTTACCTTGAAGGTTAATCATATCCATAAAATCAAATGGATTGGTTGCATTATATACTTTTTCAATGTTTAGTTCTCCTAGTAACCTATCGGCTACGAATTCTATATACTGAGACATTAAGTCAGCATTCATACCAATTAATCTCACTGGAAGAGACTCAAGTATAAATTCTTTTTCAATATTTACAGCATCTATAACAATGTCACGAACTTTTTCTTTAGGTAACTTATTAATCAAGTGGTTGTTGTATAATAATACAGCAAAATCACAATGCATGCCTTCGTCTCTTGAGATTAACTCATTAGAAAATGTTAGTCCTGGCATTAGTCCTCTTTTCTTTAGCCAAAAAATTGAACAAAAACTACCTGAGAAGAAAATACCTTCAACAACAGCAAAAGCAATAAGCCTTTCAGCAAAGCTTCCATTATCGATCCATTTCAGTGCCCATTCAGCTTTTTTCTTAACCGGAGCAAATGTTTCGATAGCATTAAACAAGTAATCTTTTTCTTTTTTGTCACCAATGTATGTGTCAATAAGTAAAGAATATGTCTCAGAATGAATGTTTTCCATTGCAATTTGGAATCCGTAGAAAAATTTTGCTTCTGTATATTGCACTTCAGCAACAAAGTTTTCTGCTAGGTTTTCATTTACAATACCATCACTTGCTGCAAAGAAAGCTAAAACATGTTTGATGAAATATCTTTCATCATCAGTAAGTTTGTTTTCCCAATCATCAATATCAGCAGCTAAATCTAATTCCTCGGCAGTCCAGAAACTTGCTTCAGAATTTTTGTAGAATTGCCAGATATCATCATGTTGTATTGGAAACAACACAAATCTATCCTTGTTTTCTTGTAAGATTGGCTCTGTTTGTTGATATTGGTTTTCTTCCATCTTTCTTCTTGTCTTTTAACGTGTTACATATTAATAGGTCTCCTGAAAAGTATTTGAGTGTTACATTTTGGGAGTGTGCAAAAGTGAAAAAAAAAAGATGTCGTTCCAATTTTAGAAATTCACAATAAAGAGCACTTATCAACAAAAATATTTAGTGTGTATTGTGAATACTGAATTTTGTCGTTTTTAAACAACTTATTGACACTATAGTGTTAAAAAAAAACGAGAAGAATATTGATTTTTTATTAAAGAAAAAAGAAGAGGTCGCGAGCGGATTCGAACCGCTGTAGATGGTTTTGCAGACCACTGCCTAAC
>JAHDBM010000100.1 GCA_020630395.1 Flavobacteriales bacterium | reverse complement strand
GCAAAAGGATTAAAGTCTAAAGCTAATTGAATCCAAAAATCAAGTTGTTCATCTAAATCGGTAGCATCTTCATTTAAAAAAACATATCCTTTCATGGCTCTTCCAGTAAAATTCATTTCATTACATCCTTCTACTTTAAGAGCTTCTGGATATGCATCTGGACCAATTCGAGCCATTAATTCATCTTTAACAATACCAATACACATTTTATTATCAACCATAAAACAAAGTCCACCCATCATTTTCTTTTCAATAAAAGGGATGTTTTTATCGTTTAGTATTTGTCGAGAACGATCGGCTAAAAATTCATTATATGCCATGAAAAATTGTATTTAATTAATTATGAAATTTAACAAATAATTCGTCATAATTTAAAGTGTTGCCATGATTAATGTTTTACCTTTACTTTTATTTTGTTTCGTATTCACTCAGTATTACTGTCACTCTGAGCGGAGTCGAAGAGTAGATTATTTAATATTATGAACAAACTAATCATTTTTCTATTATTCATTTCTCTTTCTGTTATTGGAAATGCTCAAAAAAGTACCCTTAGCGGATATCTAAAAGACTCTCAAACAGGAGAAGTATTGATAGGAGCGAATATATATATAGAGGAACTCGAAAAAGGTGTTGCGACTAATTTATATGGTTTTTATTCAATTACGTTACCAAATGGTGATTATACTGTTAAAATGAGTTATCTAGGGTATCAAGATCAAAGAGTTAAAATTAAGTTAGAAAAAGATACAAAGTGGAATATTGAAATTGTACCTGTAGGTATTGTAATGAAAGAATTTACTGTACAAGCTGAACAAGGAAATGAAAACACGCAAGGAACCCAAATGGGTAAGGTAGATATGGAAGTGGAGCAAATAAAAACATTGCCTGCTTTTATGGGAGAAGTAGATGTATTAAAAACAATTCAATTATTACCAGGAGTTCAATCAAGTGGTGAAGGTAATACGGGGTTTTATGTTAGGGGAGGAGGACCCGATCAAAATTTAATCTTATTAGATGAAGCTGTAGTATACAATGCCTCACATTTATTTGGCTTTTTCTCTGTGTTTAATGCAGATGCGGTTAAAAACATCAGTTTAACAAAAGGAGGAATGCCAGCACAATATGGAGGAAGATTATCATCTGTATTAGATATATCTATGAAGGATGGAAATTATAAAGAATATAAAGTAGACGGAGGAATTGGGTTAATAGCTTCAAGAGCAACCATTCAAGGGCCGATTCAAAAAGATAAAAGTTCGTTTATTATTTCGGGAAGAAGAACATATATTGATATTTTAACCAAACCCTTTATCAAGGAAGAAAGTGATTTTTCGGGTTCAGCCTATTATTTCTATGATTTAAACGCCAAAATGAATTACATCATATCCGATAAGGATAAATTATTTTTGAGCGGATATTTTGGAAAAGATGTATTTACGTTTAACAGTGGAGATGATTTTAGTTTAAAAATCCCTTGGGGTAATTCAACAGCTTCATTAAGATGGAATCACTTATTTAATGATAAATTATTTGTTAACACTACAGCTATTTATAGCGCCTATAATTTTAGTTTTCAAGGTCAAGCAGATGAATTTAATTTTGGATTATATTCGGGTATTAGAGATTGGAATTTAAAAGCCGATTTTAATTATTACCCATCTCTTAAGCATAATATAAAATTTGGATTTAATTATACCTATCACACCTTTATCCCAACTAATGTAGAAGCTCAAAGTGGAGATACCGAATTTGATTTTGGTGATGAAGTAAAGTTATTTGCAAATGAAGGAGCGTTATATGTACAAGATGATTGGGAGTTAACGGATTTACTTAAAGTAAATATAGGATTAAGATTATCTACTTTTCAACACATAGGCCCATTTACACGATATAATAAAGATAATCAAGGAAATGTAGTGGATACTCGAACCTATAAAAGAGGAGAGAGCATAAAAACGTATGTTAATCCAGAGCCTAGATTAAGTGCAAGGTATACCTTAAATGAGAGTTCTTCGTTAAAATTAGGCATTACGCACAATTACCAATATATGCATTTAGCTTCTATTGCTGCAAATTCATTACCAACTGATTTATGGATACCAACTACAGATATTGTAAAACCTCAAATTGGGACACAAATTAGCGCAGGTTATTTTAAAAACTTTAAAGAAAATACATACGAAACATCTGTTGAGGTATACTATAAAGATTTAAGAAATTTGGTTGAATACAAAGAAGGAGCTCAACCAAGTGATAATATAAACGATAATGTAGATAATCAGTTAACCTTTGGTAAAGGATATTCCTATGGGGTAGAATTATTTTTTAAGAAGAGTTTAGGAGATTTTACGGGTTGGGTTGGGTACACATGGTCTAGAACAGATAGAGAATTTGAAGCAGTTAATAATGGAAATAGATTTCCGGCAAAATTTGATAGAAGACATGATTTGTCAGTTGCTTTAACCTACCAGTTAAACGACAGATGGACATTTGGAGGTGTTTTTGTATATGCAACAGGTAATTCCATTACATTACCTAATACTAAGTATTTTGTAGAAGGGCAATTATTAGTAGAATATGCCGAACGTAATAGTTATCGGATGATTCCGTTTCATAGAGCTGATTTATCAGCAACATGGTACTCTAAGAAAACAAAAAAAGTAAAAGATATTGAAACGGGTAAAATGATTGAAGCTCCAAAACGTTTTACACATAACTGGAATTTTTCTATTTACAATGTGTATAATAGAGCTAATCCATATTTTATTTATTTTGATAGTGAAGGAGATTTTACACAAGGAACACTGGATGTTGGAGCCTTTCAGGTGTCTCTATTTCCTATTTTGCCATCAGTAACTTGGAATTTTAGTTTTTAATTCATTCAAATTATGAAAAATAATATACACATTATATATTCCTTGATCGTAATCATGTTATTATGGTCTTGTGAAAAAGAAATAACAGTTGATTTACCTACTGGTGAAAAGAAACTAGTTGTTGAAGGAACAATTGAATTAAACGAAAATCCAGTGGTAATCTTAACAACTAACTCAGGATATTTTGAACCTACTGATTTAGCATCAGTAGCAGCAACATTTGTAGATGATGCTACTATTACCATCTCTGATGGTACTAATAGTGGACCAATGACTAAAATATGCTCGGGTTCTTTAACTCCTCCTCAACAACAAGCTCTAGCCGATCAACTTGGAATTGCAGTTGAGATTTTACAGAATTACAATATCTGTGGATATACTGATGGAATGGTTGGAGAATCAGGTAAATCTTATACCATTGATATTGATTGGCAAGGTAAAAGATATTCATCTACAACAACTATCCCTGTTTCTGTACCCTTAGATTCTACATGGTTCGAAGTAGAGGAAGAATTAGATTCTTTAGGGTTTGTATATGCAATTTTAAGTGATCCACCTCAAGAAGGAAATAATTATAGATGGTATGCTAAACGAATAAATAATTATACCTATGGAGATAATATTGGAGAGCAAAAAGATCCAGATTTTCTAGCTCCATCTGGTTCTACCTTTGATGATGAGTTTTTTAATGGCTTAACATTCGATTTTGGTTATAATAGAAACAGTAGAACTCAAAAGGAAGATGATAATGGTCCAGAAAGAGGGTATTATAAAGTTGGAGATACTATAGTAATTAAGTTTTGTACAATAGATAAAGGCGTGTATAATTTTCTTGAGGATGCTGAGATTCAAGTTCAATCTACAGGAAGTCCATTTGCTTCTCCTTTAAATATTAGGTCTAATATTTCCAATGGAGCTCTTGGTCTGTGGGCTGGATATGGTGTTACTTTTGATACCATTATTGCTACTAGTCCTTAAGTTTCATGTATCATATTATATGTTATCCTGAACTTGATTCAGGATATAAGGGTTATTTATGCCAAATTAGGTATGCATACAAAATGTTATGTTTTTTGCTAAAAAACTTAGAGAATTAATGTTATCTATTTATTTACAACTGAAGTAATTTATCTTAATCATTACCTTTATGCCATGAAAATATTTATCTCTCTATTTACATTATTTTATGTAAGTACAAATATGCTTTCTCAAGTAGATGCCCAAAAAGTAAATGAATCACCTTATCATGTTATTTACAACCATTTATATTATTTACAAGATGATAGTTATGACCCCTCTATGTCGGCTAGGTCTTTTCCAGAAGTAAATGCTTTACAAAATCAAAAATCTGGGATTAAACTTAAGCAAATTTTAGATGGAAAAGGACTGTATTTGGATATGGATGTTATTCCAAAAAATCCCAATTACAAGGATAGTATATCTGGTTTGTCGAAGTTTATTTTAGATGCTAAAGAGCCTCTGATTTATGTTGAAAAAGTAAATGGAAAGTGGAGTTATTCAAAAAATACTATAAAAGCAATACCAGCTCTTTTTAATGAAACTTTTCCTTTTGGTCAAAATGTAGAAGTTTATTTTTCTTCCCCATTTTGGAAATCTAAATTTATTGGCTTAAAAGCCTGGCAGTGGTTATGTTTATTTGTATTGTTAATTATTTTTGTAGCTGTATTTTACATTGTAAAATCAATTTCTTCCTTATTACTAAAACTCTTTACCAAAAGCAGTAGACTCAAAAAGTTTATTGCAGATCAACATAATGTTGCTAAAAGTGAACGAATCTTTGGATTATGGATAGCAGCAGTTGTAGTAAAATATGTATTGCCAACATTACAATTGCCACCTAGAATAAGCTCCATTTTAACTAAAGGAATAGAGATTTTAGCGGTTATCTTTTTTGTGTTACTTATTTTAAAAATTGTAGCTGTCATTTTTGATTACTTTGGTAAACTAGCCGATAGGACTGAGAATACAATGGATGACCAATTGCTACCAGTTATTCGTAAAATAGTATCGGGTATTATATGGATAATAGGAATTGTGTTTGTGCTCTCTAATTTAAATGTAAATATAACTGCATTGCTTGCTGGATTATCTATAGGTGGTTTGGCACTTGCTTTAGCGGCACAAGATACCGTTAAGAATTTCTTCGGATCTGTAATGATTTTCTTAGATAAACCTTTTCAAATAGGAGATTGGATTCATTTTGATGATGTGGATGGAGTAGTAGAAGAAGTTGGGATAAGATCTACAAGGATAAGAACATTCTCTAATTCATTGGTATATGTGCCAAATGCTCATTTAGCTGATGCTACTATCGACAATTTAGGATTAAGGAAATTTAGACGGTATAAAACAGAATTGGGAATAACATATGATACCCAGCCAGAAATTATAAATCTTTTTGTAGAAGGTATAAAGGAGATTATCAATGCTCATCCAACAACTCGAAAAGATTATTATGAAGTGAGTTTAAATAGTTTTGGGGCGAGTTCATTAAATATACTCTTATATGTATTTTTTGAGGCAGATGATTGGTCGAAAGAGTTAAGGGGACGTCATGAAGTAATGTATGCTATTATTAAACTAGCAAACGATATTGGTGTTCGTTTTGCATTTCCAACTCAAACACTACATATTGAGGAATTTCCAGAGAAAAAATCAACTACTCCAGATCAAGATGCTGTATCAGAAGTTGTTAATACAAAAAATGAAAGCTTAAAAGGGATCAAAGACTATTTTGATAAAAAGAAGAGCGAAAATACCAATGAATCTGGCAAACCTTTAGGAGGAGAATAATGAACAATTACACGTGAATTAATATTTTGTTAAAATTTTTAACATTTATTAAATAGCGTTAATTTCGCAACATATTAACCAAACAAACAAAAAAAATGTTAAAAGAGTTTAAAGCGTTTATCGCAAGTGGAAATGTAATTGAATTTGCAGTTGCTGTAATAATGGCAGGAGCTATTGGTAAAGTAGTTACTGGATTTGTAGATATGATTGTTATGCCAGTAGTTGGTCACTTTTTAGGAGGTGTTGATTTTGCTGAGTTAAAGATCATATTAACTGAAGCTGTAGCTGAAGTTAAAGCTGAAAATGGAGATGTAATAACTGCTGCTGTTCCAGAAAATGCTATTCTTTGGGGAGCATGGGTTAATACTATTGTAAGTTTAATTATCATTGGATTTGTAATGTTCATGATGATTAAGGGATACAATAAAATGAAAAAGAAGCAAGAGGAAGCACCAGAAGCACCAGCTGGACCAACTCAAGAAGAATTATTATCAGAAATAAGAGATTTATTAAAGAAATAATTTAATTATAAATAATTTTGCAAAGCCATGTTAACATTAGCATGGCTTTTTTTATTCATTAATTAAAAAAAAACATATATAAATGGAATTTTATTGGAACAAATTAAAAGTATTATTAGCGGAATACACACCTAATGTAGTTGGAGCTATATTAACGTTAATCATTGGGTTTTGGCTGGCATCTTTTTTAGCTAAAAGGCTAAGGATTATATTAGAAAAAAGAAAGTTTGATGAAAGTCTAACTCCATTCTTAGTAACATTAGTTGCTACTGTATTAAAGGTGTTAGTAATACTAAGTGCAGCAGGAAGGTTTGGAGTAGAAACAACTTCTTTTGTCGCTTTAATTGGTGCAGCAGGCTTAGCAATTGGTTTAGCTTTACAAGGAAACTTAAGTCATATGGCTGCTGGGGTTTTAATTTTAATATTTAAGCCATTTAGAGTTGGAGATTTTATTGTGAGTAATGGATATTCTGGTACTGTGCAAAAAATTGAAATTTTTAATACTGTGTTGAATACACTTGATAATAGAATTGTGATTATTCCTAATGGAACTATATCTAGTGCTCCTTTAGAGAATCTATCAGCAAATGATACTAGAAAGGTCCCTATGACTTTTGGTATTGGATATGATGATGACATTAATAAAGCAAGAGAAGTTATAAAACGTGTTTGTGATTCATGTGATAAAATTATAGATAAGGATAAAACAGATATATTTGTAAGTGAACTAGCGGATAGTTCAGTGAATTTTGCTGTTAGACCTTGGACTAAAAAGGAACACTATTGGGATGTGTATTTTT
>JAHDBM010000028.1:10131-38321 GCA_020630395.1 Flavobacteriales bacterium | reverse complement strand
CTGAACGAGCTCTTCTTTCAGATAAATCTAAGTTAGAAGCATCATCTCCTCTAGAGTCAGTATGAGAAGAGATTTCTATTGTTTGGTTTGGATTAGCTTTCATGTATGCATATAGCTTTGTATCAATAATTCTTTTAGCAGATGCAGTTAAAGCAGCACTACCTAAATTATAATATATAGGTAAGATTTCTCCTGAAATTTTACCACACTCAACTTCTTCCCACACAGTTACACCACCTTTTGTAGCTAAAACAGTTTTATTAACAGTTTCCATGACTGGAGGAACAGTAATTTCTTCTTTCTTTTCTGGAGAAACTAATACTTGTCTTGAGTATGTCTTTTTAACTGCAGGCACAGTGATTTCTTCAACTCTTGCAGGAGTTAATATCCTTTTTCTGTAAGAAGCTTTTCTTTCCGCAACAGGTACATTTTTTGTATATGCATCTGCAACAGTTTGTGTTCTAATAGTTTTTGATTGAGCAGGATATTCTTTATAACAAACATACTTACAATCACCAGGGTTTTCAGACTTACAATTTGGGTAAGTTGAATATTCCCATTTAGCGTAAGCTCCTTTTACTTCTACAGTTTCTGATCCAGTTCCAAATTTAGGAGCAACAACAGATAGATCAGTTCTTCCTTCTTTAGAAACATAGCTTACAGTTTCGTAAGTAAATTTAGCTGGAATAACTTTGTATTTTTTGTAAGAAGGCGTTTCAATGTACTCTTCTGTAACAGTTTTGTATACAGCTGGAGTTGTTTTGATTTTTTTGTAGGAAGGTGTTTTTGTTATTTGTACTGTTTCATTTTTCCATACATCAGGAGTAATACATTTTACATAGCATTTTCCTGGCTCAGGATTAGGAGGTAATTGAGAATCGGCACCTGCACTTACTTGAGCAAAAGTAGAACCTGATACTAAACAGGCTAGCATTAATAATTGTTTTTTCATTTCTTATTTCTGGTTTGAGTTATAAATATGCCACAAAGGTATTAAAGTAATCTAATTACAAAAATTATTAAATGTTAATGAATGGTTAACTAAAACAATTAATAATATGATCGGCTAACTCTAAACCAATTCTATCCTGTGCTTCTACTGTAGCAGCACCAATATGAGGAGTTGATGCAATTTTTTCATTTGATAGAACATCAGCTCTTGGTGCAGGTTCATTATCAAAAACATCTAAGGCAGCATAAGCGATTTTGCCATTGTTAAGACCTTTTAATAGTGCATTCTCATTAATAACACCACCTCTAGCAGCATTGATAATTCGAACATTATCTTTCATTAAGCCTATTTCTTTTTCTGTAATAACTGCTGAGCCATCTTCTTGCATAGGAACATGAATAGAAATAAAATCACTGTTAGAAAGAAGATTATTCAAATCACTTTTTTCTACTGCTACATCTACAGTAGATCCATTAGCAAAGGTTAAAGTAATAGTATTGTTAAAATCAAATTTATCATAAGCAATAACATTCATTCCGCAACCTATAGCGTATTTTGCTAAACTTTGTCCAATCCTTCCAAAACCAATTATCCCTAACGTTTTACCTCTTAACTCAACACCTTTACTATATTTCTTTTTTAGTTTTTTAAATTCTGTATGGCCATTATTTGGCATTTCTTTATTGGCATTAAAGGTAAACCTTGAAATACTAAACATTTGTGTCATTACTAGTTCAGCTACCGATTGAGAACTTGCAGCAGGTGTGTTAGATACTGTTAACCCTTTTTCTCTAGCATATTCAACATCAATATTGTCCATGCCAACACCACCTCTTCCAATAAATTTTAATGTTGGACAATTATCTATAATGTCTTTTCTAACTTTAGTTGCACTTCTTACGAGAAGAGCTACAACACCTTCTTTATTAATGTAATCAATTAAATTTTCTTGAGGAACATTGGTTGTTATTACATTAAAACCAGATTTTTGCAGTTTATCAATTCCTGACTGAGATATGCCATCATTAGCAAGTACGTTCATTATTAATTATTTTGAATGTTAAGTTTTTTAGTAGTTGTATTTCCTTTAGTATCAGTAAATTTCACGAAATATACTCCAGTGAGTATAGATTCTACATTGATAGAGAATGAAGTTAGTCCATTCATGTTTTTAGCCCATACTAACTTACTATCTGTATTGTAAACCTCTATTTTATTAATAGCTACATCCGAAATATAAGACGCTATGCCATTATGAACAGGATTAGGAAATAATGTAATTTTTTTATCTAAAAAATTCTCATTTATACCAACTGGATCACATGTTCTTGCTATTGCATCAACATGAGCATATCCATTAATAAAAGCTGGTGTTACACAACCACCATGATCTAAACTAGCACCACAAGATTGAGCGGCAACAGTAGTGCTTCCTAAAGCCGTCATAGTATCTAACGCTATAATTGAATTTTGGTATGGTACTTGATCATCAGCTTCACAATAAAACATTTTTATATCACGAGTCGGAGCCCAAGAATAAACATCACTTTTTCCAATTGCAATACGCAATTTGTGACTAGGATTTGTTTGAAAACCTGTTTGTATAGAGTCTTCTAAATATTTATGGATACTATCTGGAAAAGAGTTGTTAATTGAAGTTAATGTTCGTGTTCCGTCTAACCATTCTTGAACCATATTATCATAAGGAGCTTTGTAATATTGTGGAATACTATCATATAAATTCCCATAAACCATTTGCATAGAGTTAATCAAGTAAACAATATAACCTGGATTGTCATATGTATTATTGAATATGAAATTAGCAGTAGTAATTGACATATCGTATGCTCCAGACATTGGGATTGAAGAAACAATATTGAACTCATTATATAATGAACTATCTTGGATGTATTTATGCGTAGCCATTGCTGCATGTCCTCCTTGAGAATAACCAGTTAAAAATACTTGCCCATTTAACTGTATGTTTTGTTGGGTACAAAATTCTCTAGCTGCTCTCATCATATCAATTGTGGCAGAAGCTTCAGAATCAGCATGTTGATATGGGTGTATGCCTCTTGATTCTCCCATTCCAAGATAATCGGGCATAGTTACCACATATTGGTGGCTTCCAAACAACTGACCAGCTGTTAGTTCATAACTATTAGAAGGAACTTGATGTTTTTCAAAAACAGTACCGTGATTATAATTTATTAAAGGAAAACTGTCGCAATTAGGTAAATTAGTTGGAATTACTAGTGCACCAGTGGCAGTATCTAAATTTCCGTAAATATCATTTGTTTTATACCTGATTTTATACAATGCAACTGAATTTTCTGCATAAACCGATTGCATTTGAAATGTTTGATAATTTCTTATAAATGTTCCTTGAACAAGTACTTGCTGTGCGTTAATACTTAAGAATGAAAGTAAAATGATTATGATACTTATTTTTTTCATGATAGTGATTTTCGTAAAAGTATTAAAAATATTAGTTAAAATTTGTTATTTGAATAACTCGTTTTCTCTTATTTCTACATGAGAATTAACAATATAATCCGCAATAATAAATTTATCTAGGTTTGGTTCGGTTTTAAACGGTAATGCTATTACTTTCATTTTTGCTGCGATAGCTGCAATAATGCCATAAAATGAATCTTCTATAACTATACATTCATGAGGTTTGATATTTAAGTGTTGTGCGGCAGTAATAAATACTTGAGGATGAGGTTTACCATAATCTTCATATTGGGCCGAATGTATAACTTGAAAAAAGTCTCTTATGTTTAAGCTATTTAGAACAGCATTAATAATTACCATAGGTGAAGAAGAAGCAACAGCTAGTTTATAATTTTGTTCTTTTAAACAAATTAATAATTCGTTTAGTCCTTTCATAGCTTTTCCTTCTTTAAGAATCAATGCTATAATAGTTTCAACAATTTCATTTTTAACTTGATTAGGATCAAAACTAGCATTTAGTTGTTCTTTCCAATAAACTGTAACTTCATCAACTCTCATTCCTTTTGTTCTTTCACACATCTCTTCATTAAATGAGTATCCGTGATTTCCAAATACTTCAATTTCGGCTTTTTTCCATAATGGTTCAGAGTCAATAATAACTCCATCCATATCAAATATTACAGCTTTAGTTTTATACATATTAATTGTAATTAACAGGTTTGTCTTAAAAAGATTTTTTCAAAGTTATAAATAATAGTAGGTAATCACTTAGTATTGTAGTGAATCAGAATAATTGAATGTAATGAAATTAGGAATTTGTCAAGTTGTTGTAGCTCCAGGTAGAGCGGAACCTGCAGACCAGGCGGAAATTAAAATGCAATTAGTATTTGGAGATTTGGTAAGAATTATTGAGGTAAGAGATAACTGGACTCAAGTAGAGATGGTTAAATATGAATATACCTGCTGGTGCGACACTAAACACTTTGCTATTTTAGATGAAAAAGAGTTCAATAATATTAAAGATGAAAAAGAAGTTAGGGTAGCTGATATAACATCATCTATTAGAAATAAAGAGAATGGTGAATTAACTCATTTAGTAAAAGGATGTTTATTGCCCCAGTTTAATAATGGTGAAATAAGCTTTGCTGGTAAAACATTTCAGTTTTTAGGTAATACTAATGAAACTTATACATTATCTAGGGAAAATATAGTGAAGGATTCTTTAGAATATTTAAATAGTCCATACCTATGGGGAGGTAACTCTCCTTATGGTATTGACTGTTCTGGAATAACTCAAATGGTTTATTTATTATATGGTATTCAAATACCTAGAGATGCAAAAGATCAAGGAACAGTGGGGAGAACGATTAGTTTTTTAGCAGAAGCTGATTTAGGAGATTTAGTGTATTTTGACAATGCTGAAGGAGTTATTACTCATGTAGGAATACTAATTGGTGATAATAAGATTATTCATGCAGCTGGCCATGTTAGGATAGATAAGATCGATCATAATGGGATATATAGAGAAGAATGGGGGAGGTATACTCATAAAACAAGAACCATTAAGTCTTTATTTGACGAGTAATACATAAAACTGTGACTTTTTTATAAGATTAACGTTATAAAATTGTTATTCACAAGATGTAAACTCAATATTATTGATTTAACAAAGTTATATTTACACATACCAATTAAGAGAAATGAGATTATTACTGTTATTTATTGTTTTAGTATTTACCTATACTTCTTTTTCACAAGCAACCAATAAAATTGATGCAAAAGGAAAGAAGCAAGGAGAATGGGTTAAAAAATCTAAAGATAAAAAGTACACCCTATATAAAGGAGAATTTAAAGATGACTATCCTGTAGGTAAGTTTACATTTTATTATCCCAATGGTAAAGTAAAAGCGATTAACGTATACTCCAACAAAGGAAAAGATTCTTATGCAGCAGCTTATTTTGATAATGGAAAGGTTATGTCTTACGGGAAGTATGTTAACCAAAAAAAAGATAGTACTTGGATTTATTATGATAATGCAGGTAATTTAAGTAGCACGGAGGAATATACTGATGGGATGAAAAATGGTAAGTCTATCACTTATTATCCATGGAATTTAAAAAAACACGGAGGTTCGCCTAAAGTATTAGAGGAAATCAATTATGTTAACGATAAGAAAGAAGGTGCTTGGGCAAAGTATTTTAAAAATGGGGATGTAATGGCAGAGGGGATGTATAAAAATGACGAATATGATGGGAAGCAAATTTACTATCATTCCAATAAAGAGAAGCATCATGTTTTTAATTATAAAAACGGAGATAAAAACGGCTACAGCTATTCTTATGATAAAAGTGGTGAAGTAATAAGTAAAGTATATTATTACAAAGACATGAAATTACAAGGGGATATGCTTAAAAAGCATTTAGAAAAAATGAGAGCAAAGAAAAAAGCCGAACTTGAAAATAAGGGGAATTAAATTATTCCAGAAAACTCACCAGTTTATCTACAGCTAATGCTCTATGACTAATGGTGTTTTTTACAGATAAATCTAACTCTGCAAAGGTTTTTTTATACCCATTTGGAATAAATATTGGATCATAGCCAAAACCATTAACACCTCTTTTTTCGTTAATTATTTTACCTTTTACTGTTCCTTCAAAAAGAGAAGTTGTTCCGTTTTTAATTAATGCAATTACCGTTTTAAACTTGGCATTCTTATTATTAAAACCTTGAAGTTTTTCTAATACTAAATTCATATTGGCATTAGCATTTCTATCTATCCCTGCATATCTAGCAGAATAAACTCCTGGCTCTCCATTTAAAGCTTCAATTTCTAATCCAGTATCATCTGCAAAACAATCTAATCCATATTTTTCATGAATATAGGTAGCTTTTTGTAGTGCATTACCCTCAAGTGTATCAGAGGTTTCTGGAATATCCTCATGAATATTATGATCCGATAATGTTATGATATTATACTGAGGTAGTTTAGCTCTTAATTCTTCGACTTTTTTAGTATTGTTTGTGGCAAATAATAGTTTTTTCATACGTTTAAAATAAGGTAATAGATTGATGTTGTGATTCTTTAAGTCCTTCCGAACGTTTGCTTTACACAGTTATTGCTGCCCATCATGGGTATTTCATGATTATAAATCATTTTTAGGTATTCCTTTTTCTTTTCTTTCATGAAAAAAGTATCTTAAATCTAGTGTAAGGTAGTTGCCTAGTAGTTCTCCTGTTAATAATTGATTTTGAACATTGAATTCATCATAATGAATATCAATTAATCCTATTGCATTAAAAGGTGTGTTTAATGATGCTCCAATATAAAAATTTCCTTTATCTCTTGTGGCAAATTCATAGCCAACATTAGCTAAATATGCTATGTTTAATTTTTTAGTGTAGGTAACTTGATAAAAATTAGACTCAGTTGTTTCTGTTGCAACATCTGAGGCAATCCAGTTAGTTGCCAATCCAGTAGAGACCCACAAATAAGAAGATCTACTTAATTGAACATTAACTGCCGCTTTTATAGGGATTTCATAACCTACAATTCCAAATTCTCCTTTGTCGCTTCTATTAGATGAATTAACATTAGTTTCAAATTTAAAATTTCTTCTTACATAATTTACTCCACTTTCAAGACTAAATCTTTTCATTAAATTCCATCTAATTAGAGCACCAATATTATGTCCTAGTTGTTGGTTAACAGTACTAGAAAAATCTCCATTAGTTAATTCTAGTGGCTTTACATTAAAAAACGATACAGGTAATACGGGTTTGTATTGAAAACCAAAACGGGTGTCGTTATTCTTTTTTTGAGTCCAAGAACGTTTAGTAAAAGAACACGCACACAGTATTAATATGAAGATGTATTTTAGCATTGATATCTAAATTACAAATAATACTATTTGTGAATACACATAACTCTTTTTTTTAGTTAATAATTATGGTAAGGTATATATCTAATACTATAGGTGAACTATTATGTTAGAAGTGTATTTAGGTAATACTATTGTATAACAATCTGTTTAACGATTTCATTATTTAGTGTAACCATATAAATTCCTTTATTTATACTGTGTAATAATACACTTGTAGTATTTGTTTTTTCTAGTACTGTTTTACCACTTATGTCGGTTATGGATACATGTTTAATATTTGTACTAAAATTCAATATGTTGTGAGCAGGATTTGGGTATAACCTAATATTGTTGATTTTACTCTTTTTTAATGTAGTAGTAAAGGGACAATTTACAGAGTTTTGTGCACCAGGGCTTGCTAAAATATTTTCTCCATTAATTATAGCTCCTGTACTGGCGATAGATGCTTTCCATAATGTGTCTATGGAATTATCTAATATATGACTACAAAGCTCTATTGAAGCTCCTCCACCATCTGGTAAACCAGAACTTGAACCTGAAGGCCATCCACCACCATCATCATAATCAACACTGTCGATTAACATGCCATTCGAATCTCTAATTTCGATTAATTCTCCTCCATTATTTAAGCTGCCAGTCCATTGATATGCTGTAACCCCTAACTGATTAAACAATGCGGCAGTATCTTCTGTAACAACTATGTAAGCTCCACCAGGTAATGACATACTAGGAAAGTTGAAGTTTACTCCAGCCGAGAAATAATACCCAGTTAAATCTATTGGAGTTCCGCCAATATTATGCAATTCAATGAATTCTAAAGAATCCAAACCAGATTCAGGTGGATTGTACATGATTTCGGTTATTACAAGGTTAGACTGTGAATACCCTAGCAAAGAGATGAATAATAGAATGAATAATAATGTTTTTTTCATGATATTGTTTTTATTGAGTGATTAATTAAAATCAACCGAACCTGCTAAGATTATACTCATGTTAGTTAAATGTTTATTCGCTAGCTCTTTTAATTCTGTGGCAGTTGTGTTTTTTATTTCTTTTATAAAATGATCATAATGTGCATCATTTAATTTATTGTAATGAATTGTTTTAAAACGCTCCAGTAAATCAAATGGTCCATCCGTATTTTTTAGCAAAGAACCTAACATGTAATTCTTAACTACATGTAATTCATCTTCAGGAATTAATTCATGTTTAATTCGATCAATTTCAATATTAATTTCTTTAATAGCTGAATGTGTTACATCACTGCCAACCTCAGTAGCTATTACAAAATTTGCAGCTTCTATTTTACTCGATATTCCAGAGCCTATGCCATAAGTGTATCCTTTATCTTCTCTAATATTCATCATTAACCTAGAGCCGAAATATCCCCCTAAGGCTGTGTTTAATACTTGAAATTTAATATAATCTGGATGATTAATATTTATTGTTGGTTTACCATATCGTATAGCCGATTGAATTGCACTTTCTTTAAGTACAAAATCGTTAGATGCTGAAAACTGAATAGGCGAGAAGGTAAAAGATGGTTTATTTGCTGAATTGGTTTTTATTTTCCCTAAATATTGATTTAATAACCCTTTAATATTGTCATCAATTTTTCCTGCTAAAAAAATCTCCATATTCTCAAGACTATAATATTGTTGGTAAAATGTCACTAAATCTTCTCGAGTAACATGTTCATAATCGTTAACAGTAGCTACTTGATCGTAAGAACTTCCTCTAAAGATATTTGACACGTATGCTTGACTCGCAAGAGTTGAAACTTTTTCTTGACCAACTAAAAAGTTTTGTTTACTTCTTTTTAAGTAGTTATCAATTTCATCTTGAGGAAAGTTTGCATGCATTATAATATCAACTACAATTGGTAATACATTATCCATGTATTTATTAAGGGAATATAAACTTATGGATGCATGGTCATTTGATATATCAGTTTCTAGAAAAGCACCATAAAAATCAATGGCATCAGCTATTTGTTTTGAAGTGTAATTAGTTGTTCCTTCTTTAATAAGATTTTTAATAGAAGATGCAATTAATGCCTTTTCTTGATATTTGGTACCAGCATTAAAGCTAAATTCTATTTTACTAAGGTTTTGAGATCCTAAATTATATTCATAGACAGGAATACTATTGTCTAATTCCCATTTTTTTGGTAATATAAAGTTAATATTGTCTATTTCTTTTGCTTCTGGGGCTATGGTTCTATCTAATGCCATTTAGTTATTTTTTGCTTTGTAATATAGGGTTGAACAATTTGTAGGAATAAGTGATTTTTGCACCACTCTTTGAATATCATCTGCAGTTACTTTAGCGTATAATTCATTTTCGGTATTAACTAAGTTTATATCTCCTAGTAATGCTGCAAAAGCTAATTTCATAGCTTTATTGAGTACGCTTATGTGAGAAAAAGCATCAGTAGACTCTACTTTGTTTTTTACTTTAATAAGTTCATTTGCTGGTATACGTTCGTTTTTTAATTCTTCTATGCAGTTAACTATTGCATCATCAGCTTCTTTTAAATCAACAGTGTTTTTTACTTTTCCAGATATTACAAATAACCCATTATCGGTACTGCCCATATGATAAGCATTGATTTCAGTAAATAACTCTTTCTCTTTAACTAATGTTTGATATAAACGAGAAGAATTCCCTCTGCTTAGTATGTCTGTCGCTAAATCGTAGGCATAAAAGTCAGGATCTTTTTTATCACAAATATGCCATGTTTTATATATGGCGCTTTGCGGAACATCTCGTTCTACTTCTAAAAAACGTGCTTCTGTTTGCTGTGGTTCCTGAGGAAGATTTCTTATATATTTATCTTCATTTTTAATATCGCCAAACCAATGATTAGTTTTGGTTAACATTTCATCTACGTTAACATCACCCGCAATAACTAATATAGCGTTTTCAGGGTTGTAATGTCGTTTAAAAAATGCTTTAACATCTTCCATACGAGCATCTTCTATATGCTTAATGTCTTTACCAATGGTAGCCCATTTATATGGGTGTTTTTTGTATGCTAACGGCCTTAATAGCAACCATACATCACCATAAGGTTGATTTAAATACCTTTGTTTAAATTCTTCTATTACCACACTTCTTTGTACTTCTAAACTTTTAGGTGTAAACGCTAAATCTAACATCCTATCAGATTCTAACCAAAATGCAGTATCAATATTTTGCTTAGGCAGTGTGATATAATAATTGGTCATATCATTACTAGTAAACGCATTATTTTGTCCTCCCACAGCTTGTAATGGCGTATCAAATTGAGGGATGTTTTTTGACCCTCCAAACATTAAATGCTCAAATAAATGAGCAAAACCTGTTAAGTCTTCATTTTCATCTCTTGCACCCACATCATATAAGATATTAAAAGCAACAATAGGAGTTGAGGTGTCTTGATGTATAATTAATCTTAGACCATTGTCTAACGTAAATTGTTTGAATTCCATTAAAGCATAAATTATTGAATACTAAAAGTAAGGGTTTATGACAGATTAATGAAATAGTTTGTTAGATGTTTATGAAGAATAAATTAATTGTCTTAAACTAGCAAAATGAGAAAACATCACTACAGGAACTACATAAGCGGGAAGCCATATAAAAGGAAAATATAACACCCCAACATTTGGTTGTTCAAATGCTAATTGTTGAAAGGGAAGAGGTGCTGATAAAAGCGCTAACACGATAATATTAAGTAAAAACAGAATAAATAGAATATTCCAAGCAATTAAAATTGTTTTAGATAATTTCTTGTTTATATATCCAAAATAAAAAACGATTGGGGCAGTTATCCCAGCTAAAATATCATAGTTATACCCTTCAAAAGTCATAAGTTCTGGAACCTGACTATGAACAAACAACCAAAGCAAGACAAATTCTACAGGTATTCTAACAACATGTAATATTGTTAACCACTTTTGATCCAGTTTATCAATAAATAATTTTCCTTTTTTTGTATTAAAAAGTATGATGATAAGGATTAATACAGGGGCAATTACCAAAATAAATCTAGGAGGAATAGCTGTTGTATTGGTGTAGAATAAAGAATAAGCTAAAATGCCAGTTAACGATAACCAACCAATAGAAACATAAATAAAGAATTTGTTAAAATTACAGGCTTTTAAAAAGAAATACCCTGTAAGGGTAGTGCTAATAATAAACACTATAGAAATATATATAGGAAGAGATTCAATCATAATATTAAACGTTTAAATTATTAAAAATAGATTTTGTTGAATTTGAGCATAATATTTTACCAAAAATCAAATTTTAGCTGTAGTATAAAACTCCTTCCCATAATTAGGTTCATAATAAGCTACATCAACAAAATCTTTATCACTAAACTTAGTGTATGCTAAAGAGATCATACTTTTAGCAGTACATTCAATATCATCTATAAAATTGATATTCACTTTATTTACTAAGATATCTTTTAATTTATTGCTTCCATTACCAAATAGATAAATAGGGTAGTCATTCAATTCATCAAAAGAATGTTCTTCAACAATTAGATTATGTTGTTTTTTTACTTCTTGATTGTTTATGTCGTAAAAAGAGGTGTAAACCTCCATACGTCTAGCATCAATCATGGGTATTTTCATTCCACTTGCAATATTTACTTGATGTGCTAATGCCTCTAACGTGTTAACTGAAATAAGAGGAATATCGCATGCAAAGCAAATTCCTTTTGCTGATGAAACTCCTATTCTAAGTCCAGTGTAAGAGCCAGGGCCACCACTAACAGCTATAGCATCTATGTCTTTAAATGTTAAACCGGTTTTATCTAATAGTTCTAAAATAAGCAGATTAAGCTTTTCTGAATGAGAAAAATCTGCTTCATGAACTTCTAAACAATCAATTAATTTATCATTTTTACTTAATGCAACTGAGCATACTTTAGTTGCTGTTTCAATATGTAATAGATTAGCCATTGCATAAAAATAATTAAAAAAGTGTGTTTATTCTAGGTTAAAAAAAGTTAAAGCAACAGCTAATTACAACAATCCTTATATATTTGCGTCACTTTAATCATGATAATGAGAAAAACAGCCTATATAATTCCATTTTTACTGCTATTGATAGTTGGATGTACCGAATATGAAAGAGTACTGAAAAGTTCAGATTATGATCGAAAGTATGATATGGCTAACAAAATGTATAAAAAAGGGAAATATATTAAAGCTTTACCCTTATATGAAGAGGTCATTTCCATTTACTCTAAATTATCAGAAAAAGGGGAGAGGGCTTACTATTATTTGAGTTATTGTCATTACAATATGGGAGATTATCCTATAGCAAGTTATTACTTTAGAAATTATACAAAGACCTATCCCTCTAGTGCTCATGTAGAAGAATGTGCATTTATGGCAGCTTATTGTCAAGTAAACAGTAGTCCGGTTTCCACATTAGATCAAAGTAGTACATATAAAGCAATTGATGAATTACAATCTTTTATGAACCGTTATCCAAATAGTTCAAGAAAAGACACCTGTAATGTTATTATTGATGATTTAAGAGATAAATTGGAGATTAAGGCTTACGATAATGCAAAGCTTTATTATCACATGGAAAATTACAAAGCAGCTACAGTTGCATTTAAAAATATGTTAAGGGATTTTCCAGATACTGATTACCGTGAAGAAATCCTTTTTTTAACGGTTAAAGCAAATTATAATTTATCAGTAAACAGTGTTGAAAAGAAAAAAATCGAAAGATTTGAGGAAACTATAAAATCTTATACTAAATTTGTAGATAATTATCCCAACAGCAAAAAGTTGAGAGAAGCCGAAGGTTTTTATCAATCGGCTGTTAAAGAATTACAAACGTTAAAAAGCTAATATGAATTATAAGCACACAACAGCAGAGAAAAATACCATTACAAGAAACCTTGTAGATATTGAATCAGAAACAGGAAATATATACGAATCTATCGTAGCAGTTTCTAAGCGTGCTAACCAAATTAATGTTGAGCTTAAAGAAGAATTATCTCAAAAATTACAATCATTTGCTTTACCACATGATACGTTAGAAGAGATATTCGAAAACAGAGAGCAAATTGAGATTTCTAAGTTTTATGAAAAGCTTCCTAAGCCAGTTGCTATTGCTTTAGAAGAATTTATGGAGCAAAAAGTATATAACAAAGTTCCAGAGCAGGAATAAACCCTTTTACTTAATAATATTATTGATATGCTACACGATAAAAATGTCCTATTAGGCATTACGGGTAGCATTTCTGCTTATAAAGCAGCTTTTTTAACTCGTCTTTTTATTAAAGAAGGAGCGAATGTTAAAGTGGTTATGACTAAATCTGCAATAGATTTTATATCTCCTTTAACGTTAGCAACTTTATCTAAAAATCCTGTTTATTCTGATTTTACTGATAATGAAGAAAGAGGTACATGGAATAACCATGTAGAACTAGGACTTTGGGCTGATTTAATGATTGTAGCTCCAGCAACTGCTAATACTTTATCTAAAATGGTAGACGGGTTAGCTGATAATTTTTTGTTAGCTACTTATTTATCTGCTAAATGTCCGGTATATGTTGCTCCAGCAATGGATTTAGATATGTACAAGCATCCTTCAACTCAACAAAACATAATAAAACTAGAATCATTTGATAATAAAGTAATTTATGCTGAGTCTGGTGAATTAGCTAGTGGATTAGAAGGACAAGGACGTTTATCTGAGCCAGAACATATCATTGATTTTATTAATAATGATTTGAGAAAAGGCTTGCCTTTGAAAGGTAAAAAGGTGTTGATTTCTGCAGGACCTACAAGAGAACCTCTTGATCCAGTGCGGTATATTAGTAATCGCTCTACAGGCACCATGGGGTATAAATTAGCTGATAAAGCTTATGAATTAGGAGCTGAGGTTACGTTAGTTAGTGGACCAGTATCTATTAAAGCAACACACAAAGAAATTAATGTTGTTCAAGTTGTTACAGCTCATGATATGTTTCAAGCCATTAGCGATAAATTTAGCGATCAAGATGTTGTTATTATGGCTGCTGCAGTTGCTGATTATACACCATTAGATGTATCGGAGATTAAAATCAAGAAAAAAGAAGGAGATTTATCCATTCCGTTAAAAAGAACTAAAGATATATTAGCTCATTTAGGTAAAGAAAAGCAAAAACAAATTTTAGTTGGATTTGCCCTTGAAACGAATAATGAAGTTGAAAATGCTAAGAAAAAAATCATAAAAAAGAATTTAGATTTTATTGTGTTAAATTCATTACGAGATAAAGGTGCTGGATTTGCACATCAAACGAACAAAGTTACTATAATTGATAAAAACAATAATAGCCAAAATTTTGAGTTAAAGAGCAAAGAGGATGTGGCAACCGATATATTAACTTATTTACAAGAACATTTTATGTAAACCCAATGAAAAGTATTTTAATTATAATCATTTCGTCACTTATTTTCTCAATTTCTTTCTCTCAGGAATTAAACTGTAGAGTATCCATAGTATCTCCAACATTAAAGAGTTCGCCCGAAAACACGCAATTATTAGATGGTTTAAAATCGGCTATTACCAATATTATGAATAGCACGAAATGGACAGATGATATTTTTCAAGATCATGAAAAGATAGACTGTGAATTTGTGATAACTGTTAATGAAATTAAATCTCAAAAAAATTATAAAACAACACTTCAAGTGATATCTAGAAGGCCTGTTTACAATTCGAGTTATAGTTCTCCTTTAGTGCAAACATTGGATAAGAATTTTAATTTTAGTTACGAATTAGGTGCGCCAATCAATATTACTCAAGGTGTTTACAATGGAGATTTACCAGGTATTTTAGCATTTTATGCCTATTACATCATTGGTATGGATTATGATTCCTATTCGTTAGAAGGTGGAACGCCTTATTTTTTAAAAGCACAAGAAATATCAAATTTAGCGCAATCTTCTGGAGGCGCAGGTTGGGCATCAAGTGATCGTAATAATAGGTATTGGATTATTGAAAACATTTTAAATGCTCAATTTAAGCAAATGAGAAAATCAGTTTATGAGTACCATAGGCTAGGGATGGATGTAGCGTATGATGATGTGAAAGGTGCGTTAAAAGTAATTACAAAAGCATTAACCTATTTGCAAGATGTTCATGCACGTCAACCAGGAAGTTTAAACATGAGAATTTATTTTGTTGCTAAATCAGATGAAGTGGTAAATGTATTTTCTGAAGCAGATCCAACTCAAAAAAATACGGTTTTCAATATCGTACGTAGAATTGATCCGGGTAACATAGCCAAATACCAAAAGATTATTAAGAGGTAATTTCTTTGTTTACTCATTCATATTCGTAATTACTATATAGTTTTTTAATTATTAGTTTATCCGTCATTGTGAGATGAACGAAGGTAAATCGAAGTAATCTAAAATAAAATCTATTATTAAAAGTCCGTTAGTTCATCATAAATACTAGCGAGTAATAGATGTGTGTGGCTGTCTAGATTTTTATATACTTTTCATCATTGGAAAAGTATATAGGATAATTTCATATTAATATATCATATACTTTATTCACTACTATATCTTAAAAACTAACCAATATTAATCGTTCGTGAACTAAAGGAATGTCCTATATTTGCAACCATGCAAGAAATGATATTAATCCTTGATTTTGGTTCTCAATATACGCAGCTTATTGCACGTAGGGTGAGGGAGTTAAATGTGTATTGTGAGATACATCCGTATACTAATATTCCTGAGCTTGGAAATAACATTAAAGGAGTTATTTTATCGGGAAGTCCATTTTCAGTAAGACAAGAAGATGCACCTAATCCAGATTTAACTAATATTCGTAAACAATATCCATTATTAGGAGTGTGCTATGGAGCACAATTTTTAGCACAATCTAATGGAGGAGAGGTGTTGCCATCAAAAATTAGAGAGTATGGACGAGCAAACCTTAATTATATCGATCAATCATCTAGATTAGTTAAGGGTATGACTGATGGTTCGCAAGTATGGATGTCTCATGGAGATACCATTAGTACAATTCCATCCAATTTTAAGATTATTTCTAGTACAGCAGATGTAAAAGTTGCTGGATACGAAGTAGAAGGAGAAGAAACGTATGGTATACAATTTCATCCAGAGGTATATCATTCAACAGAGGGAAAAACCTTACTTAAAAACTTTATTGTAAATATTTGTAAGTGTTCTCAAGATTGGACTCCAGATTCTTTTGTTGATACTACTGTAGCTGAATTAAAAGAAAAACTTGGAAACGATAAGGTAATATTAGGTTTATCAGGAGGGGTAGATTCTACTGTTGCTGCTGTATTATTGCATAAAGCAATTGGAACAAATTTACATTGCATTTTTGTAGATAATGGATTACTTAGAAAAAATGAATTCGAAGAAGTTTTAGAAGGTTACAAAGAATTGGGGTTAAATGTTAAAGGAGTTAATGCTGCTCAACAATTTTACAAAGAGTTAGCGGGAGAAAAAGATCCAGAAGGTAAACGAAAAATAATAGGGAAAGTCTTTGTAGATGTTTTTGATGCTGAATCTAAATTAGTAGAAGGTGCAAATTGGTTAGGACAGGGAACAATTTACCCAGATGTAATTGAGTCGGTTTCGGTAAAAGGTCCCTCAGCTACCATAAAATCTCATCATAATGTTGGTGGTTTACCCGATTATATGAAATTACAAGTAGTAGAACCATTACGTTCATTATTTAAAGATGAGGTAAGAAGAGTGGGCACATCTATGGGATTAAGTCATACCTTTATTGGACGACATCCTTTTCCTGGACCAGGTTTAGGAATTAGAATATTGGGAGATATAACAGAAGAAAAAGTAAGAACATTGCAAGAAGTAGATCATATTTTTATCTCTGGTCTAAAAGAAGAAGGCTTATATGATGAAGTTTGGCAAGCAGGTTCTATTTTACTACCAGTTCAATCGGTTGGTGTAATGGGAGATGAGCGTACGTATGAAAATGCAGTAGCATTAAGAGCAGTAACTTCTACTGATGGTATGACAGCTGATTGGTGTCATTTGCCTTATGAGTTTTTAGCTAAAATATCGAACCAAATAATAAACAGAGTTAAAGGTATTAATAGAGTTACTTATGATATTAGCTCTAAACCACCCGCGACAATAGAGTGGGAGTAGACTGTAGCTATTTTGCAATGAGTTAATTATCTTGGTTCTGCAGAGAATCATTCAAAAAAGAAACCACTCAGTGGTAAGATTTTGTTAAAGAAAGAAAATAAAAAACACGAGTAGCTTATATTCGTTATATACAAAAAAGAAGAAATGAAACAATTTTTTACGATAATCATGATAGCCTTTTCGGTTATTACGTTTTCACAAAATATTCAAACTATTGATGGAGTTGAGTACATCATGCATAAAACCAAAAAGAAAGAAACGCTTTATGGTTTGTCGAAACAATATGGAGTTTCTATTGAAGAATTAAAAGCAGCTAATCCAGAATTAAAAAATGGACTTAAGAAAAAAATGATGCTTAAAATACCTCAAAAGAAAAAAGAGGTAGTAAAAGAAGAAGATCCTAAAAATGGAACACATATTGTGCAATCAGGTGAGACTGCTTATGGGATTGCTAAGAAGTATAA
The DNA here is from genome assembly GCA_020630395.1 of Flavobacteriales bacterium. Taxonomy (GTDB): domain Bacteria; phylum Bacteroidota; class Bacteroidia; order Flavobacteriales_D; family CAJJDF01; genus CATLPG01. Next base: position 20,403 of record JAHDBM010000028.1, on the reverse strand, counting down.
TATGAGTGTTGAAGAATTAGTAAAAGCTAATGCCGGTAAAACTCAAAACTTAAAACCAGGAGATGTATTAAGTATCCCTGGAAAAGCTGTTGCATCTAATAATACAAGTAAACAGAGTTTAAAGCAAGGTAGAATTATTGAGCATACTGTCGAATCAGGTGAAACGGCATATTCACTTGCTAAAAAATATGAGACAACTTTAGATGAAATAAAAAAACTGAACCCATCTTTAAGTATGGATAATCTTCCTCTTGGTACTAGAATTAAAATTAGAACCAAAGCAATGCTTATGAATCCTATAAAGCTTGAGGCTAGAGAATTGCCTGTAGGAACAGATTTTAATACGGTAAATGAAATTAACCCATTAAAAGACAAGTTAGAGAAAATGGTAATGAAAGATGCATATAACGTATCCTTACTATTGCCTTTTATGATTGATAAAAACGCAAGAGTTCAAAAGAACAGAAAGCCAAATGATCCTATTAGGATGTATCAATTAACAGAAATGTCTACTCATTTTTATCAAGGGGTTCAATTAGCATTAGATACATTAAAAAAAGCAGGAGTTTCTATAAACTTAAATGTGTATGATACGCGAAAGGATACTGGTTATGTAAATAAACTAATTAAAACAGAAGAACTATTAACTTCTGATTTGATTGTAGGTCCGTTTTATGAAAAAACATATAATAAAGTTACTGAATTCGCAAAAGCACAAAAAATTCAATTAGCATGTCCTGTAGAACAGTCTAATAAGTCATTATTTAATAATCCTTATGTTTCTAAGTTAAAAGCATCTTTACCAACTCAAGCAGCTTACTTAGCAAAATACATAGCAGAACATTATAATAATGAAAATGTGGTTTTGGTTTCTGGAAAAAGTAAAAAAGATAAATACTTAGCTGATTTAATTGAGAAAATATATAACGATAGTATAAAAAATAAGACTAATAATTATAAAGCTACCATTACACGTTATAATTTTTCATCTTATAGAGATATGAGTGGTATGAGTAGTAAATTAACTAGTTCTAAAAAGAATATTGTGTTATTTCCTTCGACAGATTTAGGATTGGCAACATCATTTTTTACTCAATTTAATGTAGTGATGAATAAAACTGGAATGCACAAGCATGAAGTTGCTATTTATGCTTTAGAAAATTTTAAGAGCTATGAGAATATCGATATAGATCATAGAGTAAAGTATAATTTACACATTACAAGCTCTTATTTCATTGATAACAATGATAATAAAATAAAGAAGTTTATTTTAAAGTATAGAAAGCGATTTGGAACCGATCCAAATGATTTTGCTTTTATGGGGTATGATGCAATGGTATATAACGGAATGGCATTACAATCATTTGGTAAAACACATGCTGATTATTATAACTATATTAAAATTCCATTATTACACACTAAATATCAACTAGAGAAAAAAGATGAGGGTAGTGGGTACGAAAATAAGCAGGTCTATATATTGTCTTATGCTGATTATGAGTTAAATAAAATTGAATAATGAGGTTGTTTCTCACGTTATTATTGGTTTTTTGTTCTTTCATGTCTTTCTCTCAAGAAAAGGGAGGAATTAATTGTCTCAGTTTTGATGTTGATGTTTTTTCGTTTTCTCATAATTCCTATACACTATCAGATGAGACTATAATTGAATTGAATAAACTTATTAAAATTTTAAAAGAAGTATCTGTTAAAGTTGAAATTGGCGCTCATGCGTCATGTAATGAAGATAATCCATTAAAACTATCTCGCAAAAGATCCACTAAAATCATTAATTATTTAAAGAATAAAGGGATTTCTAGAGATAGATTAAAGTTGAGTTACTATGGAGATGAAATTTTAGTTGAATTATGTGATTGTCAAGATCCAACTTATAAAGAATGCTCTGAAGAACAACATGCGAATAATAGGAGAGCAGAATTTAGAGTTATTCCTTAAGATTTTACTAAATCTTATATAGAGAATAGGTTCAAACAACAAAACCGTCATTACGAAAATGAATGTAAATGAATTTGAAGTAATCTCAATGTTTCATAATTCGAGAAATAGATTACTTCGATTTCCTGCTGTCAATCTCGTAATAAACGAATTTTCTTATAAGTTTGATTTGTCGCAATGAAAAATCTTTCGACTCCGCTCAAGATGACTGCCATGCTGAACGGAGTCGAAGCATTTTTTTTAGTGTTGTACATTTTGCACTGATTTAGCTATATATCGATAACCTTTCCAATCAAGAAAACATATAAAACAATAAAGCAACAAAACCGCCATTATGAAAATGAATGAAAATGAATTTGAAGTAATTTCAATTTCTTACAACTCCAAAAATAGATTACTTCGATTTCCAGTCATCAATCTCGTAATAAACTAATTTTCTTATCAGTTTAATTTATCGCAATGACATAATCTTTCGACTCCGCTCAAGATGACTACCATGCTGAGCGGAGTCGAAGCATTTTTTTAATGTTGCACATTTTATACTGATTTAGCTATATATTGAGAACCTTTTTAGCCAATAAAATATTAAATCAAAATCTTTATAAACAACTTACTCACGATTATTTTGTTAATAACTAGACTATAATCCACACCCTATTATTCGTATCTTTGTGACCTAAATTAAGGTCATGAACGTAACATATTTAGGGCATTCTTGTTTTCAATTAACTATTTCGGGAAAGAAAATTCTTTTCGATCCATTTATTACACCTAATGATTTAGCAAAAGATATAGATGTGAATACAATTGAGACTGATTATATTTTAATCTCTCACGGACATGATGATCACATTGCTGATGCAGAATCTATCGCAAAGCGAACAGGAGCTAAAGTTATTTCTAGTTGGGAAATTGTTCAATGGTTAGGTACGAAAGGAGTAGAGAATGGCCATCCAATGAATACAGGTGGTTCATGGGAATTTGATTTTGGAACTGTAAAATGTGTAACGGCAATGCACTCAAGTGGATTACCAGATGGTAGCTACGGAGGAAACCCAATGGGATTTGTAATTACCTATACAGAGCATGATGTTGAAAAATATTTGTATTATGCTGGAGATACTGCATTAACGTATGATATGAAACTCATAGAAGAGGAGTTTGGTCATATAGATTTTGCTTTCCTTCCAGTAGGAGATAACTTTACCATGGGTATTTTTGATGCATTAAAAGCAGCACAATTTGTAAATGCCGATACAGTAATTCCTATGCATTATGATACATTTGGCTATATTGTTATAGATCATGGAGATTTAAAAGATGCATTTAGTGATTTTGAATTGGCCGTATTTAACATAGGAGAAGAAAAAGAGTTAACATAATACCATACACAGTAAGATAGATGACAAAAGTAATTGCAATAGCAAATCAAAAAGGAGGAGTTGGAAAAACAACTACAGCTATTAATTTAGCTGCTAGTTTAGGAGTGTTAGAAAAGCGTGTATTAATTGTAGATGCCGATCCACAGGCAAACTCTACATCAGGTTTAGGTCACGACCCAAAGAATGTAAAAACAAGTGTTTACGAATGTTTAGTTGGCGAAGTAGAACCTAGAGATATTATTTTAAGCACTGCTTCTCCAAATGTTGAGATTTTACCCTCTCATATTGATTTGGTTGGTGCTGAAATCGAAATGATTAACCTGCCTAATCGTGAATTTATGCTAAAGGCAGCTTTAGATAAAATAAAAGATCAATATGATTTTGTTATCATAGATTGTTCTCCGTCATTAGGATTAATCACCATAAACTCATTAGTAGCAGCTGATAGTGTAATGATACCTGTGCAATGTGAGTATTTTGCATTAGAAGGATTAGGAAAATTATTAAATACGATAAAAATTGTTCAATCTAAACTAAATAAAGAATTATCTATTGAAGGTATTGTCCTTACCATGTATGATTCGCGTTTAAACCTGGCAAATCAAGTGGTAGAAGAGGTTAAAACACATTTCCAGCAAATGGTATTTGATACTGTTATACACAGAAATATTAAATTAGGAGAAGCTCCAAGTTTTGGAGAATCTGTCGTAATGTTAGATGCGGCATCAAAAGGAGCAATAAATTATTTAAATCTTGCTAAAGAATTATTGCAAAATAATGATTTAACCAAGATCAAGGCAGAAGATAAAATTTTGAAATAAACAATTAATGGCAAAGAGAAAAGCTTTAGGAAGAGGACTTGGCGCTTTATTAGAAAGTCAAGAAACGGATATAACATCTAACAATGAATCAAATGCTGCAGTTGTAGGATCTGTTTCTATGGTTAAGGTAGAAGATATTGAGGTAAATCCTTTTCAGCCAAGAACGGAATTTGAAAAGCAAGCCCTAATAGATTTATCTAATTCTATTAAAGAGCATGGTATTATACAGCCTATTACACTTCGTAAAAATGGTCATGGTAAATTTCAAATAATTTCGGGAGAAAGAAGGTTTAGAGCATCCCAAATAGTGGGGTTAACTGAAGTTCCAGCTTATGTTCGTATTGCGAACGATCAAGCTATGCTTGAGATGGCAATTGTAGAGAATATTCAAAGACAAGATTTAAATCCTATAGAAGTTGCTATATCATTTCAAAGACTAATTGATGAATGTAACTTAACACAGGAGCAATTAGGAGAAAAAGTAAGTAAAAATAGAAGTACAGTAACCAATTATCTTAGGTTATTGAGGTTACCCGATATTATTCAACTTGGATTAAAAGAAGGAGAATTAAGCATGGGACATGCGAGAGCTTTGCTTGGAGTAGAAGATGAAGCAAGACTGCTTACTTTGTATAGACAAGTAGTTGATGAAAAATTATCTGTTCGTAAAACAGAAGATTTAGTTAAAGGAAGACTAGAGGAAACAGTTCAAACTAAAGTAGATAAAGTTAAACCTAGATATTCTTTATCATACGAAGAGCAAAAGAAAAGGGATATTATATCTCAAAACCTTGATGCTGCTGTTTCAATAAACAAGTCGAATAATGGTACAGGAAAAATTGTTATTCCATTTGAAGATCAAAAGCACCTAAAAAGAATTTTAGAACTACTACAAAAATAAAAATATGGAAGCTAGAGAAAATGAAGCATTGGTAGTTTTTGTAAGACCAGCTTTTATGGGAAAAGTAATAAAATTTAAGGTCTCTGCAGATGGTACTCCAATTGGTTGGACAAGAGGAAAGCAATACTTTTTCAAATATTTTCAGCCAGGTCCCGTTTCTTTTTTATCGAAAGCTGAAAATAAAGCCGAAATTAAGATTGATTTAAAGGCTGGAAAGACCTATTACATCAAACAAGATATTAGTATGGGGTTCTTAAAAGCAAGAAACAAACTTAAATTATTATCTGTAGCTGAAGGTGAAAAAGCAGTAGCAAAATGTAAGCTTTCTAAATGCATGGAAGAAACAAGTTTAGTTTAGTTGCAATCATTAAAGATATATAAGTTAGATTTGCAGAAGAAGCGTAAAAATAGTTGCCATTCAATGGCTAAATGGCACTCAGTGGCTAGAGTAAGCATAATATTCATGCTTACTTTCTTTTTTTATACAAGTTACGCGCAAGATAATGATAGCGTAGTAAAACCTATCATGACCCAAGAACATTCTCCAAGAAAAGCAACCATATTATCGGCTGTTTTACCTGGTGCTGGGCAAATTTATAATAAAAAATGGTGGAAGGTACCTATTGTATATGGCGCAATAGGAGCGTGTTTATATATGGCAATTAATAATAATGTTCAGTATGTAGATCATTTTGCTGAGTTGGTTTATCGAACCAATAATAACGGTAATTCTAATAATCCTAAATTCACGTTATTCTCTGATGCTCAATTACAAGAGGATATAGAGTTTCATCAAAAATGGCGAGACAATTTCTTTATTTTTACGGGAGTAGCTTATATATTAAATATTGTAGATGCCAATATAGATGCACATTTCTATAATTTTGATGTTAGCCCAGATTTAACGCTTTCTGTTAAACCATATAATCAATTGTCTTTCGATAATCAATTCGTTTCTGGAGTTTCTTTGACACTTAATTTTAAATAATTTTCATAGGTTATAGGGGTTTCCCTTTTCTGATTTGTTATTAGTATATGAAAAACATACTATTAACTGTAGTTATATTTATAGGATTAAATATAAATGCCCAGGAATCACATAAAAATGAAGTTTATTCTAAAATAAAGCTTTTAAAATTTAATGAACTTAATGTAGGAGCTAATATAAAGATTACCCCAACCTTTGATTTGAATGTTGAAATATATAGAAATACTCCAATGGTTGTTAATATAAGAGGTTATTTTTTAAAAGGTGTTTTTAGTGATAATAAAACAGGATATGGAGGTGCAGTTGGATTATCAAAAAGATATGGTAAAATAAGGCTAACCCCACAAGTTATAATGGGTGAATTTAAGAGTGAATACGGATGGTATACACCTAAAGGTTATCACTATTACGAAAAAAGAATAACAAATATTTGCAATTTTTTTCTTGGGTTAAATCTTAATGTAGATTACTATTTTAAAAGAAATAATGTTTATATTTCTACTGGTTTATCTAAGAATTTTGGTTCAAGAAATATTTTTGAAATTGATACTTTGGAGAATTATAGAAAGGATAATACTAACAATTTAAGGCATCAATTTCATTTTGATATAGGATACCGTTTAATATTGTGGAAGAATTAAAAAAGAAGTGTAATAAGTCTAATTATTTGTATTTTTAATTTTAAAATTTCGAAATGAAAATAGCACTTATAGGATACGGTAAAATGGGGAAAGAAATCGAAAAGATTGCTATAACCAAAGGATATGAAATATCCCTAAAAGTTACTTCTCAAAATGCTGATTTTTCACCATCCGATTTAAGTGATACAGATGTAGCCATAGAATTTAGTAGACCAGAATATGCATTAGACAATATCAACAAGTGTTTTGAAGCTAATACACCAGTAGTAGTGGGTACAACTGGATGGTATCATGAATTTGAAAACATTAAAAACCAATGCGAACAAGGAAATCAAGCATTAATACACGCAACTAATTTTAGTGTTGGGGTTAATATATTCTTTAAAATAAATCAGTTGTTGGCTCAATACATGAACCATCAATCTAATTATAGAGCAACAGTAGAAGAAATTCATCATACAGCTAAATTAGATGCACCAAGCGGAACAGGGATTACCATTGGTGAGCAAATTATTAGCGAAATAGATACACTATCTAAATGGGAGAATAATGAATCTAACGAACAAGATGTACTTCCATTAGTATCTGAAAGAATTGATCCAGCTCCAGGAACACATACAGTTACTTATAAAAGCGACATAGATACTATTTCGATAGAGCATATTGCACATAATCGAATAGGTTTTGCAAGTGGAGCTTTATTGGCTGCCGAATGGTTACTGGATAAAAAAGGAATGTTTACTATGGATGATGTGCTAAAACTTAAAAATTAATGAAATGCCCATGATGGGCAAACAATTATTGAGCAATACCAACTGCCATGAATAAAACAAGAAGCACAATATCAACTACATATTTAATTTTAAACATATGAAAGTTAGCATTATACATGATTCTATTCATAACCTTGAAGAAAAGTTAAACGAGTTAGGTTCTTGGAGTAATATATACATCATTGCTGATGAACATACGGTAAAACATTGTTTTCCTTTATTAATTGAGTCTCAAGACATATTCAAAGAAGCAGAGATTATTGAATTAACCCCTGGAGAGGAGACAAAATCAATGGAGATGTGCTATCAAATATGGGGAGGATTATTAGAGTATAAAGCAGATCGCAATATTTTAATAGTCAATTTAGGAGGAGGAGTTATAACAGATTTAGGAGGGTTTATTGCCTCAACATTTAAAAGAGGGGTAGATTTTATTAATATACCAACTACCTTAATGGGACAAGTAGATGCAGCAATAGGTGGGAAGACAGGTATTAATTATGAAGGATTAAAAAACCAAATAGGAACATTTAGTTTACCTTTATTTACTTGGGTTGATCCTGTTTTTTTAGAAACATTGCCCGAAAGAGAGTTTATGTCGGGTATGGCAGAAATAATTAAATATGGAGCTGTATTTGATAGTTGTATGTTAGATCTTTTAGACAAAGATTGGGAAACTAATTTAAGTACGCTTATAACTCGTTCATCAGAAATTAAAGCTGAAGTTGTTAAAACTGATTTTACTGAAAAAGGAGACCGAAAAAAATTAAATTTTGGTCATACAATTGGTCATGCTTTAGAAACTTATTTCGAAGGTCAATTATTGCACGGAGAAGCTGTAGCTGCAGGAATGATTGTAGAAATAAAGTTGTCAGTTTTATATAATGAGCTTAGCATAGAGAAAGCTAATAAATTGATTACTATTATTGACTTCTTTTTTGAGAGACTTCCGCTAGAGGAGCGCATATTTGATGAGTTAATTGAACTAATGAAAACAGATAAAAAGAATATAAATGATAAGATTCATTTTGTATTATTATCCAATCTTGGTGAAAGTAAGATTAATTGTTCGTTAACTTCAGAACAAATTAAAGAAGGCCTAGTTTCATACCTTTAGATTATTTTTTTAATAGAACTAATTTAAGTAGTCTATTTTCTTATTTAAGTCCCTGAAATCGGTATAGCCTCTTTTTAAATTTTCTGCGAAAAGTAATGCTTTTTCAATTTTCTTATCTGGAGATTTTATTTTGTAAACAGCATATATAAGGTTACGTTTTTTACCATCAGTTAAACTATTATAACATTCTTGGGCATGTGGATCACTTGCAAGTACTTCATTTAAAACTGGTGACTCATAAAATTGTAAAGGAGATGTATCTTCTTCAATAGAAACGGAAGTTATTTCACCACCAACACTTTTTAAATTAGCTTTACTTAACCATACCCAAGCATATCCATCTTTACTATGCTTAAGAGCAACATGAAATTCATGAATATCATTTATAACACATAGCACTCGCTTTGTGTCTTTAAATTTTTCGACTAAATCATCAGGAAGTATTAATTGAAGCGCATTATTTTCTTTAATGATTTCAATTTTGCTAGGCATCTTTTTATCTGTATAAAGTTTCTTGATTGATTAACAATGTACTATTAAATTTATTAATGGCTGTTGGTGTTGCTCAATAATTAATTCCCATTATGGGATTTTAAAATATGATACATGCTCATTACATATCCTAAATGAAGTCCTTCATGGAATATATTAAAGGTTAATGCATCTTTAAACGATTTAATAGTAGCAGGTAAACTGGTTGTATATTCTTTAACTTCCTTAAAAATGTCTTGTTGTATATCAACATTAAATTGTTGCATCATTTGAATAGAATACTGTTTTATCAGTTTTATATCCTCTTCAGTATAGGTTCTAGTAGGTTTTGTCCCTTTTCTATATTCATCAATAAAAGAGGAGGGAAGTAGTAGTTCTTTTCCTGCTAAGCCATAACATAATAGTTGTTGAGTAGCCACTACATGACCATAATTCCAAATAATGTTATTATTAAATCCTTCAGGTATAGTGTTTAATTGTTTAATAGATAATTTTGAAACAATTGCAGAAAAATTTCGTCTTGTGTTGTTTAGCGTTTCTAATTCAATCATAAACTTGTTTATTTACCAAAAATGGCAAAGATGTTTTTCTTTTTAACCTTTAGCATAGTGTTGTTTTCGTAATTATACTGATCAACAATTTCTTGCTCATATGGTTTAAAAAATTCAGGGTCGAAGTTAGCGTCTTTTAGCTCAGTCAAAACAGTTTCAATATTTACTTTATGCTTAATCCATCTATCACATATTTCATGTCTAATTCGAATACCAAACACATTAATACCTAGAAGTGATTTATCATTCTTATCATAGATAGCTCTAAAAGAAAGATTTTTTTCTGGATGTTTCCAAAAGAATACTGCTTCATTATCTTTTGGAGTAGGTAAAACAACACCATACGTTTGGTATTCAATATCCATAAATTTTGCCGAGTTAAACCAAACACCAGGTTCATAAGCCATTTTATTGCCAGTTAATGTTCTAGCAACTGTTTCTCCCATCATTCTTCCAACATACCAAACGGCTTCAATAGGTCTTCTGCCAGGAACAGTTTCAGTTACTTCCGCACAATCTCCAATTGCATATACATTTGGTATATTGGTTTCTAAGTACTGATTAACTTTAATACCCCTTCCAATTTCTAATGCTGTATCTTTTAAAAATGCTACGTTAGGATGTACACCAGCAGTTAAACCTACTACTTCACA
>JAHDBM010000028.1:0-10031 GCA_020630395.1 Flavobacteriales bacterium | reverse complement strand
CTCCGTCTAAATCTTGTCCTGGCCATCCAAATTTATTTGGAGTTGAACCAGTAGCTAATACAAGTTTGTCATAAGACACAGTACTACCAGTATCTAAACTTAATGTTTGATTATCAAAATCTATAGATTGAACGTATGCTCTTACAAGATCTAATCTGTTTTTTTTCCAAAAATAATCCTCATAAGGTTTAGTATCTTTAAATCTCATGTGTCCCATGTAAATATACATAAGAGCAGTTCTGGAGAAAAAATGATCTGTCTCAGTCGAAATGATGGTAATTTTTGCATCAGAATCCAACTTACGGATGTGACGAGCAGCTGTAACACCAGCAATACCATTTCCTATTATTACAATATTATTAGTCATTTAAATCCCAGTTATAATTGTTATAAGATACCTTAGCGTCATCATTAATCTCAGTATTGGCATATTTCTGAATAAAAGGAATGATATTAGATGACTTTGTGAAATCAGTCATATACCATTCAAATATCTTAGATATTTTTATTTCATCTTTACTCAGTTGATTTTTTGCTGTGTTAGCTAAGAATTCTTTAGTCATTTGAGTAAGCTTTCTATTAAGATTACTTTCAGTAAAAGCTTGGTTCATCAATTTAGGACAAGAAACTGCAGCACAATTAACGGCAAAATGAATTCGAGCTTCTTTATATCGCTTACGAATAATATCATTTTCAACATTATTTAAGCTGTATGATTTCCCACCTAGCTGTATAAACATCTTATCCCATGGCTTTCCACCATTAATATCTTTTATACTAGAAACAGGGTAATTATCCAGTATTAATTTAATAGTATGCGCATTGTATACATTAATCCAAAAGGCTAATTGCTTATTTTTACTCCAAGATTTTAGTGCGCTATATTCAGTTTGAAGTTGTTTAACGTATTTTTCAAGTTTAGCTTTTTCTGTTTTAAAACCTTTATAATTAACTTTTCCAGTTGAAGAAACATATTTTCTAAGTAAACCATCAAATAGTTGATGATTAAACAGTTCGGGTGTTTTAGTTTTGTTAATTTCTTGATTATTATTTACAGTCTTAGTATCTGTTGCAGTAACCGTGTCTTTCTTATTATTGATAGAAATAACATCAATAGTATTATCAGTAGTAGGAATATTTTTTTCAATTTCTTTAATGACAGAATCCTTATCTCTTCCAATTGGAACGATTTCATTGTAAAGGGAAGAGTCATTTAATTTAGAAATAGCTGTATCAACTTGATTAACAGTTGTAGTGTCTATGTTTACGATATTGGTTTCTATATTATTAACGTCTTTTTCTTCTTCAGAACAACTTGTAACCATTCCTAATGAAATTAAGGCTAAAAGCCAAGTTTTTGATTTAATTAATGTCATTGTTTATTTTTTATAAAAGTTATATACTATTCCTAATCCTATTCTGGTTGCTTTACCAATGTTTCTTCCCGAAACGGTATACGAACCACCAACAAATGCACCAAAATTTTTGTAAACATTTTTATATACAGTTCCTCCTATTCTTGTATAACCAATACCTAGGCTAATAAAGCCACCTCTAGTTGCGGGGTCAAGTGTTCCTGTACCTAAATAATCTGTACCTCCTAAAGACTCATGATGCTCAATAAAAATATCAGCATATATCTTGGAGTTTGCAAATCCAACTTTAAGAGATGAAAGAATAGCGTTAGGTGTTGGATTTGTTTTCCAAAAATGACCTGATTGTAACGAAACAAATAAACCTTTTTTAAAATTTTGTTGAATTACAACTCTCGCATCAATCGCATTATTTTGTTGCCCAATAGCACTGCCTCCATTTACTTCATAATCGCTAAGTGGCTGATAAAAACCAGTAGCTCCAAAAATATCTAAAGAGCCTAGTTTGTTTTTGTTGTTTAACACCTTGTATTTTAAATAAATTGACCCATCATGAAAATTCTGTTCTTGGCCACTGTTAAGGTTAACATAAGGAATATTAAGTTGTACATCTAATTTATTCGTTATCCCATAGATTCCAAATAAAGAATAACTCTGTATATTTCTTGGTAAGAATATGGTATTACTTCCTGCAAAAAAATCTCCATTTTTTTCTCTGTTAAAACTAGTTCCAATAGCAAAATTCCCTTTGCCTTTTCCATAACCATCAATTGGACCCTGAGAGAAACTTGAGATTCCAATTAAAAATGAAATTATTACAATTATTTTATTCATTAGTAGTTCTTTTATAAAAATCAAATCCACCTTCGTTATACATAAATTCTACGTTAGCGTAGGTTTTCATTTCATCACGTTTAGTGATTTTAGTCACAAAATAAGCGTCTTTATCAATATCTCCACTTAGCAACCAGTTATTTACAATTGTATTAAGCTCGATAACGTTAAAGTCTTCTTTATGTTCAAGTGAATTAATATAATTCTTTTTTATAGTCGCTATTCCATCTGTTTCCTTACTGGGTTTTACTTTTCCGTAGAAATAATTAGCATAACTTTTGTGTCCAATGGTAGTTAAATAGGCATCTTTAGTACTAATTCCCTTAAAAAAATCAATAGCTGGACCTTGAGAAAAACGTTCTATTTTAGGTACTACAAATATCGAGTAGGAGAGTAGCGTTAAAGAAATACTTATAGTAAGCGTCCATATAAATTGCTCAACTAATTGTTTTTTTAGTTGGATAAATCCAATAATTAGTCCAATTAAAAAGATTAATCCACAACTAAATTCTAATCCAGTCCATCCCATATCTATATTAAGAGACGCTTCAGCAAAAGGATCATTCATGAGCGATTTTAAAAATTCTTTGTTATAAAATAAAATAGGAGTGATAATTAAGAGTATGGAGAAAATAGAACCAATAACAATGAGTGATATACTAATGAACTTTTTAATGATTTTCTTATTTTCAATTAATTGCATGACATAAAATGTTGCAATAAATGATAAGGGTAAATAAGTCATTGAAGAGTAGTGAACAATTTTAGTTGTAACAATACTGAATAGTATTAGTACAACCCAAAATAGTATTTTCATCCATAGAAGGAAATCATGATTAACAGTTGATTGTTGTTTTTTAAAAGCACCAAACGCTAATATTGACATGGGGAAACACCCAAGTAAAACAACAACAAAATGATAAAAGAATGGTTGCTCATGTCCTGCAACTGGTTCAGAGAATAGCTCTATTTGATATTGGATAAATTCTATTAAAAACCAAGGTCCATTTTGTATGATTTCATACCCAAACCAAGCAAATGTGACAAAAAATGCCGAAATCATAAAGAATACAATATCAAGAGGTCTTATTTTTACTCTAAATCGTTTAAAACATAGGTAAACGATAAAGGTTAATAATAGCAATAATAAACCTACAGGTCCTTTCGTGATGATAGCTAATCCAATACTGGTACCACCTAATATGGCATATAATCGTTTCTTGCTAGTGGTATCTTTCGATAGGTTTAAGGATAAAAAATAAACTGCTCCAAATATAAAAAAGTTAAATATTGGATCTATAATGCCTGATTTAGAATAAAGATGCGGTAAGAATGATCCTATATATACTAAAGCCCATATAAAGCCAAACTTAGGCGAAAAGTGTTTTTTTCCAATTTTAAATAGTACAATAAGTGTCAATATGCCAAATAACGCATTAGGAAATCGAGCAGCAAACTCATTAATGCCAAAAACTTTCATAGAAAGAACTTGAAGCCAAAAAAACAGAGGGGGTTTTTCCCAAAAAGGATCAAAATTAACCCTAACCCTAAGGTAATCGCCTGTAGCTATCATTTCACGAGCGCTTTCGGCAAAATTTATCTCATCCCAATCAAAAAGGTGCACATGTCCTAAAAAGGGTAAGAAGAAAATTAATCCTAGTGAAATAAGGATATAGATGTATCTATTTTCTTTAATCATTTAATTTTTCCGGTTAAGGAATATTGCGATAATTTACCAAAAGATAGTGGATTTAAAAAATAGTAAAGAATTAATGTTACGGTTACACCAATTATAGACCCTACTAAAATATCTTCAAAAAAGTGTTGGGATAGATATACTCGTGAATAACCAATTAAAACTGCTATAATAGCATATAAAACACCTAAGCTTTTATTTTTGCTAATTAAGGCTAACATTAAAAACATAGAAAATGCAGCAGTTGTGTGTCCACTAGGAAAAGAATTAGCTGTTCTGTTATGTAGTTCAAAGTAATCAGGTATTAACCTTAAATCCTCTAAAAGGAAGTTTGGTCTCATAACATCATCATATATCGTTTTTTTGAGCACTTGTGTAACTAAACCAGCTGTAAAATAAGCGATTAACATTAATGCTCCATTTTTTAAGTTTGTGGTTAATATGACAATTAACAATATGATAGGACCAATAATTGCTTCTACTATTTGTGAAGTGTAAAAGAAAAAGTAATCGAAAAATGTGTTGTAATATCCGTTAGCTAGGTATTGTGCGTCATATTTAGAATAAGCTAATAATAAAGCACTAATTCCTGTTACAAATAATAGAAATACAATAAAAAAAGCTCGATTATCTTTTAAGATTTTTATCATTTATTTGAGTAGTTTCCATTTCATTAGTCCTATTCTAGTAAAAAAATGTTTCCATGATGTGGCTAATACTCCAAATCCATACTTCATACTTCTCTTAAAATTGATAGAAGAAGCTTCATCAAAATACTTAGTAGGACATGTAATTTCAGCTATTTCAAACTTTTTATAGATAATTTGAGATAACATTTGGTTATCAAAAACAAAATCGTCAGAGTTGTCATTATACTTTATAGCTTCTAGTACTTCTTTAGTAAATGCTCTGTAACCTGTGTGATATTCAGATAATTTTTGACCAACCAATATATTTTGACTAAAGGTAAGAAAACGATTAGCTATGTATTTATACAATGGCATTCCTCCTTTTAAAGCACCATTTCCTAGTATTCTTGATCCTAAAACAACTGGATATACATCATTAGCCATTAAATAAGCCATTGAATGAATTAACTTAGGAGTATATTGATAATCAGGATGTAACATAATAACTATGTCGGCTCCAAGTGCTAATGCTTTATTATAACATGATTTTTGATTTCCACCATAACCAAGGTTTTTTTGGTGTACAATAACGTGTTTTATTCCAATTGATGTAGCTAAATTACTAGTGTCATCACTACTTTTATCATCAACAAGCACCACATCATCAACAATCTCAAAAGGTATTTCGTTATATGTTTTTTCAAGTGTTTGTGATGCATTATAAGCAGGCATCACCACAATTATTTTTTTTCCGTTAATCATTTATATTAAAAGCATAAAAATTTCATCAAATATAAGTAAACTGATTGGTTAAGGCGAAAGAAATTTAAAACCTTAAATTTGTCTATCATGAGATTTAAACATTGGACATTAACTTATAGGTTTACCTATCTGCTTTTTTGGTTAGGGATGTATGGTTATTATAGGAAAGTGAAAATTAGGGGACTAAAAAATATTCCTAAAAACAAGCCTATATTATTTGTTTCTAATCATCAAAACTCATTGGTAGATCCATGTGTTTTAGCTGTTACTCGATTAAAACCCGTTTATTTTTTAGCTAGATCAGATGTTTTTGGGTCACCATTTGTATCCAAAATTTTAGGATCACTCAATATGATGCCTATTTACAGAAAACGAGATGGGAATGATTTTCAAATGAAAAACAAAGCTATTTTTGAAAAATGTTTTGAAATTCTTAAACAAAATGGAAGAATAATAATTTTTCCTGAAGGAAGTCATGATAAACGAAAACATTTGCGAGAACTAAAATCGGGTGTTGCTAGGATTGGTATTGGCGCTAGTAGTTTATATAAAGAACTTGATGTATACATAGTCCCTGTGGGATTAAATTATACCAATACCGTAAATAAGTGGGCAGATTTATATATTAACTATGGTCAAGCTATTAGAGTTAAAGATTATGATTCATTTAATGATGCTTCTGATGAAATAATGTTAGCGATACGATCTAGTATTAGTAACTTAATGATTGATATAGAAAATGAAGAATTATATTCTTTATGTCATTACATATTGTTTGATAGTAAGTTTATACCTGATGATAAGGTGTTAGAAACTTACAATACCAGAAAAAATAAGCTCCAGAAATTAAAAGATTGGATAGAAGAACATAAAACAAGGGCTTATAAGCTTAATGAAAAGACCTTGCATATAAAGCAATATTGTGAGGATAATAAGATTAGACCATATTTATTTAATGAAAAGAATCCTCATAAATTAGGGATGTTAATGGTGTTGATTTTAGGGTTTCCATTGTTTTTATATGGATGGATAAATAATGAAATACCATTTAGAGCTCCTAGAAGATTAAATGCCAAACTAAAAGATGATCAATTTCATAGTCCTATATATTTAATACTTGGGGCTTTTCTGTGTGGTATATGTTGGACAGTACAAACCATTATATTTTACTATTTTATTTTGCCTTCTTTTTGGTGGTTGTATTTATTATCACTACCCATTACTGGATGGATTGCATTTAGATACTACATATTGTTAAAAAAGTTTATAGGTAAAAACAGATATTATAAACTTAATAAAACAAATGCTCAGTTTGTTAAGGCGAAAGAGACTCATGAAGAATTAAAAGAAATATATAAAGGTCTTAAATAAAAGATCCTTCATTTAAATCGTTAATAAAAGGTTTATATTTATTTGCTTCACTTTTATCTAAATTTCGATAGTAGAAACGTGCTATTTCTGCTTGCTGTTCGAAATTTAAATCTTTTAATGTTTTGTTTGCTAAGTTGGGTAAAGAGTATCCTGCTGTTTTTTGCGCATATAAAGCATAAAAAATGTAAGAACTACCTACGTATTCCATTTGTTTTACGTGTGTTAGTTCGTGTATTAGCCATTCGCTATCATGGTTGTAGCTTTTACATGATATTTTTCTAGTAAAATTGATGTCTTTAAATAATACAAAGCCTAACTGAGATGCTTTAATGGATCGTTTTCCAATATTAGCAAGTAAAGAAGCTTGATCTATCGTTATTTTCCAATAAGGGAATGTATCCCCATACACTTTTTTGCTTTCCTCAATTTCAAGAGTATATAGTCTTCGAGTATTAAATTTAATCAAACAAGTTACTAGGTTTATAACCTCAGGTAAGAAAACAAGATCAATTACATGAAAAAGAAGTAAAGGAAACCAAAACCAAGTTTTCCATTCTTTGGGTTTAGGTGTACCAACATAAGAGAGGTGTTTTATCAATCGAAATAAGCGAAGTGGAATCTCAGTAATAATTGAGCATATTAATTCAAGCGTTTTAATACTTAAAATAAGAGGATACTCAAACCAATTCCTTTTATTATAAGGATTGCAAAAGAGATTGTTAAAAAAAGTATTAATATTATTCTTTATCAAAGAGTGATTTATTCTACATTTAAGACTTCAATATAAACAACAATATGAAATTCAAACTTATTTACATAGTACTATTATTTATATTTTTTTCGTGTTCTGAAAATAGCTTGGACGTTACAGAAAGCAAAATAAATTTAATAGATCAAGATACCATTACTGAAATTGAACCGGTAACTGGTGTTAACAATACTGAGACCGAAAGTAAAATAAAAGAAACGAATAATGGAGTGAATGGTATTTATACATGCTATCAACAAACTAATAATGGAGATCTTAGTTTGCAGGTATTTAATGAGGATTCTTTGATAGATGTTATTATATCTGCTCCTTTAGAGGGGGTTAGGGATAGTTGGTCGTTAGGTAAATTTGAATTGGTTAAAGAAGAAAAGAATTATTTTTCATTTTCTACAAGAGAAAAAGCTGAGACCAACATTATTTTTCAAATTTATTCAAAAGATTCCATTACAGCTTTGCTAACCGAATACACAGATGATGGAGATTTAGATAATGAAACGGCTTTTAGTTTGTGTAAATAATATTAATACATTTGACATTGTTTAGCTAACAGCTTCTAATTTTAATTCTTTACCAAGTTTTAGCATATATTGAAACGCTTCATCATAATCATTTTGAATGTTTCCGTCTAAAATAGCCTCTTTAATATCGTTTTTAATTTTACCTACTTCATAACAGGGTTTTAATCCAAAGGTTTTCATAATAATATCTCCAGAAATAGGGGGTTGCCAATTTCGTATTCTATCATTTTCTTCAATTTCGGCAATACGTTTTTCAACTTTTTTAAAACGCTCTAAATATTTTTTTACTTTATGTTCATTCTTGGATGTAATATCAGCTCTACATAACGTTAATAAGTCATCAATATCTTCTCCAGCTTCAAACATTAGTCTACGGTATGCAGAATCATTAGTTTGAGGATTTGTAAGTGCAATAGGCCGTAAATGAAGAAATACCATTTTACGGACATATTTCATTTGACCATCTAATGGTAACTTGAAACGTTTAAAAATAGGTCTAACCATTTTTGAACCTACAACTTCATGACTGTGGAATGTCCACCCAGCTCGTTTATCAAATCGTTTAGTGGGTGGTTTGGCAATATCATGTAATATAGCACTCCATCTTAACCAAAGGTTATTGGTGTTAGGCGCAATATTGTCTAATACTTCTAAAGTGTGATAAAAATTGTCTTTATGAGCTTTGCCATTTCTTTCTTCAACACCATATAAATTGGTCATCTCTGGGAAAATGATGTGCAATAATTGTGTGTTGAATAATAATTTAAACCCTACAGATGGTTTTTTAGACAAAATAATTTTATTTAACTCATCTGTAATACGCTCTTGAGAAATAATGTTAATTCTGTCTTTATTTTTTTTAATAGCAGCTATTGAAGTAAAGTGAACACTAAACCCTAATTGAGCAGCAAATCTAATTGCTCTCATCATACGCAAAGGATCATCAGAAAAGGTAATATCTGGATCTAATGGTGTTCTAATGAGTTTGTCTTTTAAATCTTGAATGCCGTTAAATGGATCAATTAATTCTCCATACGAATTAGGAGAAAGGCTAATAGCTAGAGCATTAATTTTAAAATCTCTTCTTTTTTGATCGTCTTCAATGGTACCGTCTTCTACAATAGGATTTCTTGAATCTCTACTGTAAGATTCTTTTCTAGCACCAACAAATTCAATTTCATAACCATCATGAAGTTTTATCATGGCTGTACCAAAGTTTTTAAAGACAGAAACTTTAGTTGCGTTAACTTTTTTTGCTACTCTTTCAGCTAGTTCAATTCCGCTTCCTTCAATCACAATATCAATATCTTTAGAAGGGCGATTTAGAAATAAATCACGAACAAAACCGCCAATTACAAAAACGCGTTCATTTGTTACAACTTCTGAAATTGTTTTAAAAATAGGGTGGGAGAGAGACTCTTTTAAGTTAGTTGTTTCTAGTATGCTCATGGATTGTCTTTGTAGACTATTTTCTGATAAATTCTATTTCCCCATTTTTCTCTAAACGGATAATAACAGAAGGTTTGTTAGTTGATTTTGCTGGCAAATTTACAACATAATCTACTGCATCCAAAATACTAGAATCTATATCTGTTAAGTTGCTAGGGTTTGGTTGATTACTGATGTTTGCAGATGTAGATACTAAAGGTTTATTATATTTTCTAATGAGTTTGTTACAAAAGCCCTCGTTTACTATTCTAATAGCAATAGATCCATTTTCTGCAACAACTTCATCTGGTAAGTTGGCAGCTTGAGGATATATAATCGTAGTAGGTTTGCTCGCATATTCAACTAAATCCCAAGCTAAATCGGGTACATGCTGTACGTATTTATTAAGTTTTCGATCATCATCTAATAGTACAATGTAGTGCTTACCTTCGGCTCGTTTTTTTATTTCGTCAATTCTTTTAATTGCGTCAGGATTTGTAGCATCACAGCCCAATCCCCATACAGTATCGGTAGGGTAGAGTATAACACCACCACTTTTTAATACTTCAATTGTTTTTTCTATTTCTTCTTCCATTGTAACGTAAAATTAATCAATAATTAAGAGATTAAAGAGGAAATTTTAGGTAAAAC
>JAHDBM010000099.1 GCA_020630395.1 Flavobacteriales bacterium | reverse complement strand
ATTTATCTGAGTTTTGGATGGTAGAACCTGAAGTTGCATTTAATGATTTAAATGATAATATGGATCTAGCAGAAGATTTCCTAAAACATTTAGCGCAATATGCATTAGATAATTGTGCTGATGATCTTGCATTTTTAACCAATAGAGAAATACAAGAAGATAAATCTAAACCACAAGCTGAACGAAATGAATTAACATTAAAAGAACGTTTAGAATTTGTAGTTAATAATGATTTTGAGCGGATTACGTATACTGAGGCTATTACTATATTAGAACGATCTAAACCATACAAAAAGAAAAAGTTTAAATTCTTGCCAGAGTGGGGTAAAGATTTACAAAGTGAACACGAGCGTTTTCTAGTTGAAAAGCATTTTAAAAAGCCTGTTATTATTACTGATTATCCAGCATCTTTTAAAGCATTCTACATGAGAATGAATGATGATGGTAAAACAGTAGCTGCAATGGATATTTTATTCCCTGGCATTGGTGAAATAGTTGGTGGTTCTCAAAGAGAAGAACGACTTGATAAATTAAAAGAAAAATGTGCCGAATTTAATATCCCAGAGGATCATGTGTGGTGGTATTTAGAAACTAGAAAATTTGGAACATGCGAACATGCCGGTTTTGGTTTAGGATTCGAACGTTTAGTGATGTTTGTAACGGGAATGACAAACATTAGAGATGTGATTCCTTTCCCAAGAACACCTAAAAATGCCGAATTCTAGCTTATGATGCGCACCTATTAATAAGGATTCTCTTCCAGTTACTTATGTAAAGCATCTACTTTAATGATACTCAGCAAAAAATTATTAATAAAATCCCAATCAGTTATTTGATTGGGATTTTTTGTTTAAATTTAAATATTAAAAAGTTAAACAGTTGGTGGTTTTATAAAAACAGACAAAAAACAACATTTAATCATTTTAATGTCTCTTTTAGTATTATCCACCTAGGACTAGTATCTATTTCAATCTAATTTTTATTGAAATTAAAGCTAGTTTAATTCATTTTTAATAAAAAATAAACAATGAGCAAAATTCTTATCACAGGTGGAACAGGGTTAATTGGTACAGCATTAATTCCTAAACTAATTGAAAAAGGACATCACATAAATGTTTTATCGCGATCTAAAAAAGAAAGTGATAATAAACATGTGTCTTACTTTACTTGGGACATTAAAAATCAAACTATTGAAGAAGAAGCGTTAAATGGAGTTGATTACATTATTCACCTTGCAGGTGCAGGCATTGCTGATAGCAACTGGACAACTTCCAGAAAAAAAGAATTAATAAATAGTCGTGTCGATTCTTTAAGACTTTTATATAATGCTATTGAAAAATTAGATCATAAGCCTAAAAAACTGCTATCAACCAGTGGCATTGGGTACTATGGGGCCATTACAACTGATAAAACTTTTAAAGAAGAAGATGATCCTGCAAAAGATTTTGTTGCTGAAATATGTATTAAATGGGAGGAGGCTGCTAGTGAGTTTTTAGCTCTAGGCATAAATGTTTTTATACCAAGAGTTGGTGTTGTGCTATCTCCTGAAGGTGGGGCATTAGAACGAATGAAAAAACCAACTAAGTATAATTTCGGGGCGGCACTTGGAAGCGGAAAACAATATATGCCTTGGATTCATTTAGATGATATTTGTGAGCTTTACATATTCGCCATAGAAAATGAAAAAGTAGCTGGAGTATACAATGCTGTTGCTGATGAACATGTAACCAATAAATCTTTTTCTGCTCTACTAGCTAAAGTCATGAATAAATCATTCTTTTTACCTAATGTACCAAGATTCATGTTAAACATGATGTTTGGTGAAATGGCTAATATTATTTTAGAGGGTAGTAGGGTCTCTAACGATAAGATTAAAGCAACTGGGTTTAACTTTCGTTTTAATAACATTAAAAAAGCACTTGAAGATGTGGTTAATTAATGATACAAATCTTTTGCTACTTTAAACGTATTAGCATGAGCATCAATAATATCAGCTATTCTTTCTGAATATCCTCCTCCCATGCTAATAGCTACTGGTATATTGTTATACTTACATTGCTCAAGTACGATTTCATCTCTTTTTTTGCATCCTTCTTTGGAAACACCAAGCCTACCGAGTTTGTCAGTAGATAAAATATCTACTCCACTTAAATACAACACTAAATCGGGTTTAACCTTATCAATTAAAGGCAAAAAATGACTCTCCAGTGTACTTAAATATTCCTCATCCTTTATTCCATCAGGCAAACCGACATCTAAATCAGAGACTTCTTTTCTTAACGGATAATTATGTTCACCATGCATGCTAAATGTATATACTTCTGATCTCTCATTGAAAATACTAGCATTCCCATTTCCCTGATGCACATCTAAATCTACTATAAGAATTTGCTTAACAATATTATGGTATAATAGCTCATTGGCAGTAATAGCAAAGTCATTAAACATACAAAAGCCTTCTCCTCTATCGACATAAGCATGATGTGTTCCTCCTGCAATGTTTAACGCAACACCATCTTCTAAAGCATATTTTGCACATTGTAATGTCCCATTTGCTATATGTCGTCCTCTATTGACTAAAGATTCATGAAACGGGAATCCCATGTTTCTTATTTCTTTCCTTGTTAGCAATCCATTTTTTAATTTCCCCCAATACTCTTTGGTATGGGTTCTCAAAATTTGTTCTTCAGTTAACCCATCTGGATGAAAAAAATCTTCCTCCTCTACTACTCCTTCCAATACTAATTGTTTGGGTAATAAATCATATTTATCCATAGGAAACCTATGACCTTCTGGCAATAGTTTATAACTGTAAATGGGACTATAGGCAACCTTCATACAGGCAATCTACTTAATATTATAATTTTTAAACCCTCCTATTTGTTTTCCTCCTAGCAGTTTATATTCTATCCAAGAGAGAATACGGTATTGCAATTTCTCATGCTTATGAACAGGTCTTGTTTTATCTCTTCTTCCTTTATATTGTAATTTAGATTTCCAATTATGCTTTGCTATCCATTGCCTCATAATAGATGGATGTGAACCTTTAAATTTGGCAATTTGATTTAATGGACCATAATCAAATATTAATGGATCTTTTTTAAATTTTTTGTCCGCTTGTTCTTTTCCATGATAAGAACGATCCATAACTTGTTTCTTATAACTCATCATCTCTGGTGGACGAACATATCCATAATGATATATATAAGCATCTATGAGCTTAACATTAAGCTTTAATGAATCATCATCCATATATGCACTTGGAGAACCATCAAATGGTTTAGTAAACTTCCTAAAAGATTGTGCATCTCTCCACGAATGAATATGCTTATCATTCTTTATTATCCTTATTTCTCTTGGATACCACTTATGAGATTGATGATAATGCTCGAAATCGCCCCAAAAGTGACGGTATTTAAACAATAAGCCATCTATTTCGAGATTCTTTAGGTTATCCTTCATTCCTTTTAAGATGGTATCATAATCATCCTCATGAATGGCTTCATCAGCTTGAATATACATTAGCCAGTCTCCAGTACATGCTTCTTTAGCAATATCGGTTTGTCTAGCAAACTCTGTATTTTTATCATACTTTTTTACATCCCAAACTGTATGAATAATCTTTATTTTATCAGAACCTATAGATTCAATTGTTTTTAAAGTAGTATCATCTTCATCACAATCGCCAACAGCAATTACAAATTCATCTACTAATGGTAAAACAGACAAAATAGATTCTTTAACCGGTATATACAGTTTATCTCCGTTCTTTATAAATGAAAAACCACTTACTTTCATATAATCTATTTGTGAATTACCATTTGCAATTTATTTCCTTTTCTAAGTATTAACCTACTATAATCAAATTTTTCATCTACAGTGTAGGCTTCACATTCATTATAGTATGTATTATCGACTCCTATCTTAGCTCTTATTACAAGTTCTTTGGTTTCTGGATTAACGTATACTATACTATTCCTTAAAATACTTAGTTTATCATGACCATCAACTAACGGAATTTTATTTTTAGTTCCTCCTGCTTTATCAAATACAATTAATTTTGTATCACTTTCTAATACATAATTTTTTTCAAAACCTTGATTGTTAAAATTTAAATAATGAAAATTTGTTATTGTATCAGTTGGGCTAATAAGGCTGATGCTATTCTCATTATTGAAAAATTGTTTTTTCAGTTTATTAGTTACTTTGTCGAAATAAATAGCTCTTGTATTTAGTAGGTTACTACCAAAGTCAACATAAAAATAGTCAGCTGTAAATTTTTTATCTAATTTATGACGGATGTTTCCTTTTCTATCAAATAAATATACATGTTTTCCGGTATCGTTAACCAATATATAATCTTTGCCGACTAATCGCATAAACCTTACCTTATTTACACCTATATTTTTAAGTCTAGGATTACCCCATCCTTGCACCTCATTACCAAGCCTATCGTACATTCTAACAGTATTTCCTGTAATTACAGGTAACCGATAATCTCCGTTATTATCATAGTCAAAAATATTTACTGGTGATGTTATCCCTTCTTGGTGTATTGGAAATCCCTTAACATCTCTACCAAGCACATCAATGATATATATCTTAGTTGATGTATTCAGTAACATTTGATACTTACCGTTCTTATACATATCTACGGTAGTAATATCGCTAATTAACTTACCATCTAGTTGTTTTTTCCATTTTATAGTCCCTGATGTACTAATGAAATATAACATATAACTTGAATCTTGTACAACAATTTCTTTATCATTAATCTTGTGATTAGAGGTTAAAAAAACATCCCCTATTAAAGGTTTGTCAAAATAAAGCTCCCACGAAGCATCATTTTTTAATCCTCCAATATTGTATGCTAGTGAGTAATTAAATGTACTGTACACTGTTGAATCTTTTTTATAGCTATGTTCCAAAATAGAAACTCCTTTAAAAGATAAACTTGGATCAAATAAAAATCCCTTTTTAATGTTTCTGGCTAATGCTTTATTGCTGCTTACCTCTTTCAAAAAAGAAAACAAATCAATATTTGAAGAAAAGGTTTTATTAAACTTCGAATTAGTGATTAATTGTTCTAAACTTTCCTTCCCTCTTGAGAAAACAACATAATTATTAATAAATGTGTAAAAATTTGGTTCAAAATTAGTGTTAAATGTTTCTTCAAAATTAAGATTAGTAAGAATTTCAAAAATTTGATTTTCTTTTTGATTCAAAAATCCATTACTAACCGAATCTACACGAATAAAAGAAGATGTTTGATCTAAAAAAGAGAGACGGTCTTTAACATTTATTGCTAGATAATTTGCGCTTGAAAAATTTGAAGAAAAATGTACCATTTGATTATCATGCCAACTCATTCCATCTTCCCAAAATTCACAAGCACAAATCTCATTATTTCTCCAAGTAATTGAATCATCTACAAACAATCTCATAGAATCAATAGTTAATACTTCTAATGATTCAATATTTACTGGTAAAAACTCATAAAATTCAGGATTCATTATCTCTGTTTCAACATCTGCTAGTCGTTCATTAGTAGAAATTCCCAACATTGATAGTCCATCTTCATTAAAACTCAAAGTATATACACCCCATTCTAATTGATTGCCTCCATAAACTGACGTTTCTAATTTTTTAGCTAAAAAAGGTAGTTTCTTAAAATTAATGGACAATACTATCTCGGAATTATTATTACTTTTTGTTAAGTAATTTTTATTAAACCTCACATCATCAATCAAATTATCCTCTTCATATATTAATATCGAATCCAGGTAATCTTTAGAAGTAGAAAAGAACATATTTCCCTCTACATAAGATAATGTTCCCTCTTTATTAAAAACAGTAATGTTGGTATCCTTATTAAAGCATGACAAAATCATATCATAATTAGACCTACTCATTTGAGAAATCATTACGTAATCCAATCTGCTATTATTTTCTACAATACCAATTGTTGATTTGGGTATTAAAGCTTCATTAACCTCAATTAAAGAGTCTATTTTATTCCATGAATCTTGAAATTTTTTAAACTGATCATTAGTACTAAATTCTTTCCAAACTAAACTTGAGGTAAATACTTGTTGAAGTATTTCTCTAGGGTTCTCAAGCTCTAGTACCAATACTGTTTTATCCTTAGGTAAATAATGTAATGCTGATTGTTGATTTTGCTCAAGCTTCAAAAACTCCTTATATACGTAATAACCTCCAACTATAATAGCCGCAAGTAATAAAAAAGATATTAGGGATTTTCGTAACAAGAATTAATCTATTTGACATACTAATTTACAATTAATATGGGGAGTTCTCAACAAAATGACAAATCATAAAAAAACTCTCCTAAAATAAATCTTAGGAGAGTTTATTGCTTTTAATTTAACTTATTATTGCCTTTCTACAGTTAAAGAAGAACCATTTGCTTTAGTTTGCAATACAGAGGTACCTGCTGATTGTCTAGATTGAACTCTAACAATTGCTCCTGCAGCCAAATTTACTACTCTTACAACAGTTGCTGTGTTAGAGTTAATTCCTCTATTCCTATGATAAGTAGCAGACAATGTTCCTGGAACAGCAGTACCATTAACAGTTAACTGATGCTCAGCTTCAGATCTATTGTTACTAGTTGCATCAAATTCAAGAGTAACACGATATGTTATTCTGTATCTTCCTGCTTTTGTAACTGTAATATTATTAGCAGCAGCTGTATAACCTGCATCCACAATTCCACTTGTTGCTAATGTAACATCAGTAAATGTTGCCCCTATAACTTGTCCTCCAGCTACATCAAATATTTCTCCCATAGTATTAGCTGAATGGAAAGCTACAGTATTTGTACCCTCGTACACAGTAACTGTATCTGTTCTTGGATAAGCAATACTATCGATTAACTCATTGGCTGTATCCTCTTGTGGTAAGTAAGTAGCCAATCTCTGATCTTGCTCCCATACAATTAAGCTATCGCCTATATACCTTATGCTATCGATCAATTCGTTTGTACTGTCTAAGTCTTCTAAGTAAACACTAAAGCTTGTATCTGCTTCATAGATGATTAAACTATCTAAGGCTGTTAACACCACACTATCAATTAACTCATTAGTTGTATCCTCTTGTGGTAAGTAGGTTGCCAATCTCTGATCTTGCTCCCATACGATTAAACTATCGCCTATATATCTAATGCTGTCTATCAATTCGTTTGTACTGTCTAAGTCTT
>JAHDBM010000027.1 GCA_020630395.1 Flavobacteriales bacterium | reverse complement strand
ATATTGCATAAGGCATTCTAGCTTGAATACGATCTGATTTGGTATTAGCTATGTGATTCAATTCGTCTACATAGTTCATTAAATATGTTACAATTTTATTGTTTTGGGGAGAGTTTAATGAAATCTTTGCTTCTTCTTCTCCATCTTCATTTTGATCGGCTAATGCTTCCATAAATTCAGCAAAAGGATCTTTTTTAACTTTTGGCAAATCCATTACTATAGGGTTTTCAATATTAGCTAGTTTAGCTGCATATGCAATAGCATCATTTAAACCTCCTATTTCGTCTACAAGCTTAATATCTTTTGCATCTAACCCAGTCCAAACTCTACCCTGTCCTATACTATCTACCATTTTTTTAGAAATCCCTCTACCTTCTGATACTTTAGTAATAAAATCATCATATATATTATCTACCTCCTTTTGAATTAAAGAATATTCTTCATCAGTAAGCGCTTTAGATACTGACATAATATTAGCATGTTCGTTAGTCTGAACCCTATCGAACGTTACTCCTAACTTATTATTAAAAAAACCTTCCATATTAGGCACCATTCCAAACACACCAATTGATCCAGTAATTGTATTGGGCTGAGCAAAAATTCTATCGGCAGCACAAGCGATATAATACCCTCCAGATGCTGCAACATCCCCCATAGATACAACAACTGGCTTTACTTTTTTAGTTAATTGAATTTCTCTCCATATCACATCAGATGCTAAAGCACTTCCTCCAGGAGAATTAACCCTTAACACTAATGCTTTTATTGAGTCATTTTTTCTAGCCTTTCTAATTAATTTTGCAGTCGTTTCACTTCCAATCATTTCAAAATTACCTTCCCCGCTTCTTATCTCTCCTGTTGCATATACAACAGCTATGTTTTGCTTATTTAAATTTTTGATTTTGTTTTTTCTAGCTACATACTTGGTATATTTTTCTAACGAAATCATATTAAGCTTTTTATCACCTTCAACACCAACTTTACTTTTCAATATATCGACTACTTCATCTTCATACTTTAATGCAGTTATAAATTTTTCATTAACCGTGTTATTAGCATTAGTCAACAACATACTATCGGCAACAAGATTAAGTTGATCTGTAGAAACGCCAATTTGTTCAGATACATTACCTACCATATGGTCCCAAAATGAATTGACAAAACGTTCTGTTTGTAAACGGTTAGACTCGCTCATCTTTTCAAGAAAGTAAGGTTCTACTGCACTTTTAAATTTATTATTGCTCCCTCTAATAATTTGCATGTCTACATCTAACTTAGCTAACGTATTCTTAAAAAACATACGTTCGCTTCCAAGTCCATTCCACTCCAGCATTCCAGTTGGATACAGATAAATTTCATCGGCCAAAGATGCCATATAATAAGCCCCCTTAGAATATATCTCACTATACGCTACTATAAACTTTCCACTCTTTTTAAAATTCAACAAACTATTTCTAATTTCTTCTGAGGTAGCCATTCCTGAATTAAGAATGGAAATATCTAAATAGACTCCTTTTATTTTTTCATCAGCTGCTGCATATTTTAATGCTTGAGTAATACCTCTAATACCAA
The DNA here is from genome assembly GCA_020630395.1 of Flavobacteriales bacterium. Lineage (GTDB taxonomy): Bacteria > Bacteroidota > Bacteroidia > Flavobacteriales_D > CAJJDF01 > CATLPG01. The sequence continues at coordinate 37,339 of JAHDBM010000027.1, read as the reverse complement.
TTTTACCAGCATCTGTAAAAGACTCTCCATTAAATTCTGGTTTTGAATACGTTAATTCTCCAATAGCTTTCTCCATATCAATATGAAGAATAGAGTTGTTTTTTACTCTTATCGGAGGTGGTCCATCAGGCGTTAAAGCACTTATAATTAAGATTATTATACCCCATATAGCAATTCCTGCTAAAAAAGATGCCAAAAAGTATTTAAAAAATTGTTTCATGATAGTTTATGTTTACGATATTTCTTCAACCAAAACTATTAAAGTATTTTAGTTCACTACTATAGTTTTACATTAATGGTGCTCCATTAGGATAAATGGTAATTAAAAATTTTAAACTTCACTTAACACTACTTTCATGAACCAAGTTATTATTTCTTTAGGTGGTAATTTACCTACAACTCAAGAATCATTCATTAATAGTGTTGAATTAATAGAACAAAAAATTGGACCTATTATTAAAAAGTCTTCTATATATCAATCCAGTCCTTGGGGATTTACAAGAGAAACTAATCCATTTTTAAACCAAATACTTATAATAAAAACAATTTGCACACCTTTACTATTACTCAATATAACCCAACAAATCGAACTTGAATTAGGTAGAAAACAAAAAACAAAAAAGGAATACGAAGACAGAGTTATTGACATTGACATCCTTTTTATTAACAATGATATTATTAGTGAAAAACACCTAAAAGTCCCACACCCACTTATACACAAGCGCAATTTTATACTTAAACCTCTTGCTGAAATAGCCCCAAATCTAATTCACCCTATTTTCAAAAAAACTATTTATGAATTACTTTTACTTTGTGAGGATACTGGGTCAGTAAATTAACAATAAAAATATCTTACAAGAATGACACATCATAACTTTATAGTTATAGAGGGCAATATTGGATCTGGAAAAACAAGTTTAGTGAAAAAACTTGCATCAGAATACAATGCGAAAATTATTCTTGAGGAATTCGAAGAAAATCCTTTTTTAAGTACATTCTTGGAAAACCAAACAACTAACAACCTAGCAGTAGAACTACAATTTTTGATGGATCGATTTCATCAGTTAAATAATATTGCTAACCAAAACTCACTTGTTTTTAGTGATTACTTTATCGAGAAATCATTAATATTTTCAAAAGCCAACCTCAATGCTTATGAAAAAAAATTGTTTGATGACTACTTCAACATCATGTTTGAAAGAATAACTAAACCCGACTTACTAGTATACTTATCTGTAAATACAGAAAGATTATTAAATAATATAAAAAAAAGAGGTAGAATATACGAACAAACTATTTCTAGTGATTATTTAACTAAAATACACAACTCTTACATTAACTATTTCGAAAAAATTGATAATCAAAAGGTTATTGTTATTGAAACATCAACTATTGATTTTGTTAATGACGTAAATCATTACAATGACATTAAGAAAATAATTAAACAAGATTATCCTGTTGGAATTCACCACTTAACATTAGAGCCATCTAAATTTTAATCTTGGGGGTAAATTAGAAAGTTTTTAGTCTTTTCTTTTAAAAAAAGCACCACATTGATTATTATTGCACCTTAATACGAAAAATAATAAACCTAGAATGAAAACAAACATCTTAAAAAAAGTAGCATTATTAGCTGTTGCTGGAGGATTTCTTTACAGTTGTTCTGTAATGAAAGACCTTGAATATGAAGTAAAGGAAAATCCAATTGAAATGCACGGGGATAAAGTTACTGTTAAAATTGACGGTAAATTCATTGAGAAAGGATTACACAAAAAAGCTTATGTTGAACTTACTCCAACTCTTATCAACAAAGATGGTAATGAGTTAGATTTCGACATGAAAGCGTTTAAAGGTGAAAAAGCTGCTGGAAATGGAGAAATCGTAAAAAAAGATGGACATTCGTTTTCTTATACAAGTACAAGACCATACGATCCTGCATTTGAAAATGCTGAATTAGTAGTAAAATACATTGCTAAAAAAGGAGATAAAGAAAAATTAAATGATAAAACACCTAAAATTGCTGATGCAACTATTGTAACTCCATTATGGTTACAAAATGACGATAAAGTTGTTTTTGGTGAAGATAAATTAGTTAGAAAGTTTGATAAATCTGAAAAAGCGGTTATCAACTACTTAAAAGCTAAACACAATGTTAGACCAACTGAATTGAAAGATGAAGATATTTTAGCTTTCGAAAAATTTATTGCTGATGGTCTTGCAAATTCTAAAATTGAATTTAAAAACATAGACATTATTTCTTATGCATCTCCTGAAGGTGAAACTGAAAAAAATGCTACACTTGCTGAAGATAGAGCTGCATCAGCTGATGCATATTTAACTAAAGCCCTAGCTAAATTAAATGTTAATGGTTTAACTACTAACAAGATGCCTAAAGGTGAAGACTGGGCTGGTTTAAAAGAGTTAATCCAAGCATCTAACCATGAAGACAAAGATATTATTGTTCGTGTTGCTGAAATGAACAGTAATCCTGCTAAAAGAGAAGAAGAAATTAAAACATTAGCTTCTACATACAAATTTTTAGACAAAGACATTTTCCCACAATTAAGAAGATCTCAAATGGTTCTTAATTATGTCTTAAATGGATATACTGATGAAGAATTAAAAACTATTTCTGCATCTAACCCTCAATCTCTAACTGCTGAAGAGTTGTTATTTACAGCAAATAACTTAACAGAAGATTTAAATACTAAATTAGCTATTTATAATGCTGCTGCTACTAAAGCTCCAGATGATTGGAGAGGTTTTAATAATGCTGGTGTTATTCTTTACTCTCAAGGTAAAGTTGGTGAAGCAAAAACTAAATTCAAAAAAGCTAATGAATTAGATAAAAACCCAATTACAAATAATAACTGGGGAGCTATGCTAAGACAAGATGGTAAAATTGATGAAGCTGCTGGATTATTTTCTAGTTCTACATCTGCTGGGCAAGAAGTTAATTATAACTTAGGTTTAATTAACATTAAAAAAGGAGAATATGACCAAGCTGTTACTAACATGGGAAGTAACAATACATTTAATAAAGCATTAGCTCAATTACTAAAGAAAGATTATTCAAATTCAGCAAATACATTAGACAAATCTTCTGATGCTTCTTCTGCTAAAGGACTTTATTTAAAAGCAATTTTAGCTGCTAGAACAAATAAAGATGCTGATGTATTTAAACACTTAGCTTCTGCTATTGAAAAAGATAGCTCATTAAAGAACAAAGCTAAAAACGATAGAGAATTCATAAAATATTTTGATAACCCTGCATTTACAGGTTTATTCTAATAAAGATTAATTATTATTTTTCCGAAAGGCTTCAACACTTGTTGAAGCCTTTTTTGTTTCTATTCTAAATTCATCTACTATCTTTGTTCTCTCTATAACTTACTGTTATTATTATGAAAAAATTCTTTAAATACTTTTTAATCGTTCTGGTAATACTATTAATTGCCTCTTCTTTTTATGTTTACCCTAGGCTGGGCATTGTAAATGGTTATGCCTCCAAAATGATGTGCTCATGTGTTTTTATTGCTAACAGAGATGCACAACATGTAAAAGATAATGATTTAAATTACTCCTTAATTAAATATGCAAATCCAGTAGTGAACAAAGAGAATAAATCAGTTACTTCGACAATATGGGGATTAGGAAGTCAAACGGCTTATTACAATAAAAACATAGGATGTTCATTGGTTCAAGAAGAAGGTCTAGAAACATATAAAAAGATTAATTTCTCAAAAGACTTCTCATACAAGCAAGTCGACTCTCTCTATTGGCCATATAGTAAAACATTACCAGATACTATTCCTAGTAATGTAAATATAGAACTAATTAAAGAAGCCGCTAGCGTTCACTTTAATGAAACTGAAGAAGAACACAATGAAGGCATCTATAAACACACAAGAGCTCTATTAGTAATTTATAAAGATCAATTAATTTTTGAACAGTATGCTGATGGCTTTAATAAAAATACACCTCAACTCGGTTGGTCTATGACAAAAAGCATTACCAACACCATGGTTGGAGTTATGGTAAAAAAAGGATTAATTGACATTGAAGAACCTGTCAATATTGAAGAATGGAAAAATGATGAACGAAAAAATATAACTTGGGACGCTTTATTAAAAATGAGTGATGGTTTAGATTGGCTAGAAGACTACACAACCATATCTGATGCCACTAAAATGTTGTACAGGAAAAATGACATGTACAAGTATGCAATTAAAACTCCTTTAAGTAATAAAAAAGAACCTAAGTATTACTATTCATCTGGAACTTCTAATATTTTGGCTGGAGCTATAAAAAATGTTGTTGGTGATGATTATTTAGCTTTTCCATACAAAGAAATTTTTTCTAAAGTAGGAATGGAATCCATGATTATAGAAACTGACGCTTCTGGTAAGTTTGTAGGCTCATCTTATTCTTGGGCAACACCAAGAGATTGGGCTAAATATGGATTACTGTATTTACATGATGGAAACTGGCTTGGAGAGCAAATTTTACCAAAAGGCTGGGCTAAATATTCTGGAACACCAGTTCCTGGATCAGAAAGCAGATATGGTGCACATTTTTGGACGACTAACCCTAAAGAATTTCCTGATGTTCCTGATGATATGTATATGGCTGATGGATATCAGGGACAAAGAGTTTTTATTATACCATCAAAAGATGTAGTCATTGTTAGATTGGGAACAACTTTAGGAGAGCCAATTAGTTATAACGAAATGATTAGAGATGTTTTAAAAGGAATCCAATAATTTTTGTAAGTAATCAAAATGAAGCCGTCTGTATAAGCTATGCAAGTAGATGTAATAATTCCGGCTTTTAATGAGCAAAACAGCATAGGATCTGTCATTACAGCTATACCTAAAGATTTGGTAAGAGATATTGTTGTTGTTGATAATAATTCATCTGACGAAACATCTATTAATGCAAAGAATGCTGGGGCAACAGTATTGAGTGAAACTTCTCAAGGATATGGCTATGCATGCTTAAAAGGTATTAGCCATGCTAAACAAAAAGAACAACAACCAGATGTTGTGGTGTTTATGGATGCAGATTATTCTGATTTTCCAGAAGAAATAACCTTACTCTTAAATAAAATCTGGAATGGAGCTGATATGGTTATTGGTAACAGAGTAAAAAAGAAAAGAGAAAAAGGATCTATGACCATTCCTCAGGCATTTGGAAATTGGTTAGCCTGTTGGTTAATGAGAATACTATACGGTTATAGGTATCATGATCTTGGCCCCTTTAGAGCTATTAAATTTGAGAAATTATTAGCAATGGATATGCAAGATCAAACTTATGGATGGACTGTTGAAATGCAACTTAAAGCATTAAAAAACAAACTGAAAATTGAGCAAGTTGATGTTAGCTATCGAAAACGAATTGGTAAATCTAAAATATCAGGAACAATTAAAGGAACTGTTCTTGCTGGATACAAAATAATAACCACCATTTTTAAATATAAATAACACATGGGAATAGTACTCATTATCATATACTCTATATTCTCACTATTTATTTTATTTTACAGTATGGTGCAGTTGAGTTTAGTTATCGCTTACCTAAGAAATAGGAAAAAAATAATCTCTCAATTAGAAAGGATTCCTGAACAAGAAAAACACCCTCAAGTAACAATCCAACTCCCCGTATTTAATGAACTTTACGTAATTGAACGATTAATTGATGCTGTTTGTGAATTTGATTATCCGCATGATAAGCTAGAAATCCAAGTATTAGATGATTCAACTGATGAAACAGTAGACATTATTGCTAAAAGAGTAAATCATTGGGCAGCAAAAGGAATTGACATTTCTCATGTCCGAAGACCCGAAAGAGTAGGTTTTAAAGCAGGAGCTCTTGATTATGGTATGGGAATATGCAAAGGCGAATTTATTGCTATTTTTGATGCAGACTTTGTTCCAATTAAAAGTTTTTTACTAGAAACTATTCCTTATTTTCAAGATGAAAAAATTGGTGTTGTACAAACCAAATGGGAGCACATTAATAGAAATTTCTCGTTACTTACCAAACTGCAAGCTTTTGCTCTAGATGCTCATTTCTCTGTAGAACAAGGTGGTAGAAACTATGGAGATCATTTTATTAATTTTAATGGTACAGCTGGAGTATGGAGAAAAGAAACAATTGATGATGCAGGTGGTTGGCAAGCCGATACCTTAACCGAAGATTTAGACTTAAGTTACAGGGCTCAATTAAATGGTTGGAAATTCTTATACAAAGAAAGTGTAGGTTCTCCTGCTGAACTTCCTGCAGAAATGAATGCCCTTAAATCACAACAATTTAGATGGATGAAAGGTGCTGCCGAATGTACCATGAAAAACTTGAGTAAGGTTGTTAAACATTCTAAATATAATTTTTCTACCAAAGTACATGCAATATTTCATTTAATGAACAGCTTCTTATTTATCGCTATTTTATCTATTGCCTTAATAAGTATCCCGTTATTTGCAATGAAACAGTATAATGAAGCGTACGACACCTTTTTTAAATTAGCCGCTATTTCTTTATTAAGTTTTGTTGTTATAGGGTTGTTTTATTTTACTTCTTTTGCAAATGGTTATAAAAATAAAGGGATCGCTTTTTTACATTTCATTTATTATTTCCCTCTCTTTTTAAGCTTTTCTATGGGATTATCTTTACATAACGCTATAGCGGTTAGTGAAGGATATATGGGGAAAAAATCTCCTTTTGTTCGAACACCTAAATTTAACTTGACTAACGACAAAAAAGAAAAGTGGAAAAAAAGCAAATACAATAAAATAAAAATAAGTTGGGTTAATGTTGCCGAAGTTTTACTAACTATATACTTTGCTTTTGGTATTTGGCTTTCCATTAGATGGGGAGATTATGCAATGCTCCCTTTTTTCGCCATGCTGACACTTGGTTTTGGATCAATTTCATTTTTCTCATTTAAACATTCTTATGCAAAATAAAGCTATCGCTTTATTAATATGCTTATTTGCATCCTTGTATTCTTATTTACAAGACACTACTAAAATAAGGATAGGAAAAGGTCCAGAAGATTTTCTCTTAGACACAACAGATGGAGTTAACCGCTTGATTATTTCATGTGACGAAAGAAGAGATTGGGACAATGAAATAACAGGTAATATATGGCAATTAGATATTACATCTAATAAAGCGTCTATTATTAAGCGAATTGGAGATGATTCTCTCAATACTTTTAATCCACATGGCATATACTTATTAAAGGTAAAAGAAAACAAATATTTATTTGTTGTTAATCATTTTGACAAACCTCAACAATCTGAAATCAGACGATATCTACTAAAAGATTCAACTCTCACTTTTGAAGAAAATTTCTCCTATGAATCCAAAATAAATGCCATCTGTGCTGTCTCTAAACTACATTTTTATTTTTCTAATGACAATGTTTTCTATGGAAAGCTCATAGAGTATAAAAATGGAAAATTAAATACTATCGATAAACGTATTCAGTACCCAAATGGAATTAATATTAAAGATTCAACTTTATACCTAAGCACTACGCTAAGCGGCAATATATATGCATACCCAATTGACAAACAACACACACTAAGTAAACCTAAAAAAATCACCTCAATAGCTGGTGGAGATAATATACGTTTTTACGAGAACACATTGCTAACTACCTCTCACCCTAGTTTTAGAAAATTCTTAGCACATAGAAAAGATTCATCTGAAATAAGTCCAACTGAAGTTTATCAAGTAGATCTTTCTTCTGGAGAAAAAAAACTGTTATTTAAAGATGATGGAACCATTATTTCAGCTGCTTCAACTGCCATTTTATATGATAACTCACTGTTTATCTCTCAAGTTTTCGAAGGTTTCATCCTAAGAATAAAATATAATTAACTCTTTTTTGTCTCTAATAATCAGATGGTTATAGAGATAATTTATTCTTGTCAATTTTTATGGCATACCATTTGCAAATAGCTATATTGTTACGTTAAAAATTTGTTATACTAACTAAACATAAAAAAATATAAAAGCTTGATAAATCATATTGGTAAATTACAATCCTTAGGGGTTAAAAATTAAGACAATGAAAACAGTAGTAAAAAAAACAGAAGAGACATTAAGTCGAATTACAAGAAACGAATCATTAGAGGTTATAATGAATCGTTTCAATCAAGAAGCAAAAAAACAACCTGTAGCTATTCCTGCTATTGATCAATACACTAAAGAAGGACAAGAAAATTTAAACTCATTTTTAGAGAATGAAACTAAGAGTGAATTAAACATTCTAGCTAATGGAACTACATTCGAAGATCACGCTTCACTTAAGGGTAATATTGAAAATTACATTGGGATGACCCAAATCCCAACTGGTGTAATAGGACCATTACACGTTAAAGGAACATCTCTTAACGAAGGTGTATACATTCCTTTAGCTACTAGTGAAGGAGCTTTGGTAGCATCTTATCATAGAGGAGCAAAAGCTGTCACTTTAAGCGGAGGGGTAACTTCGGTTTGTATGAACGAAGCTGTATATAGAAGTCCTACTTTTAAATTTAAAGATTTACCAGAATTATTTCAATTTCTATTTTGGTTTAATGCTCACGTAGATGAGTATTACAAAGTAGTTGGAGCAATGAGTAATCACGCTAAACTAGAAGATATTACTACAGTAGTAGAAGGGAATAGCTTAATTATTTCATTCGAGTATTACACTGGTGATGCCTCTGGTCAAAATATGGTTACGATTTGTACACAAGCAATTTGTGATCATATTATGAGCACTACTCCTATAAAACCAAAAGAATGGTACATAGAGAGTAATTACTCTGGAGATAAAAAAGCATCAGCTGTATCCTTTACATCAGTAAGAGGTAAAAAAGTAACTGCCGAGTGTGTGGTGAAAAAAGAAATTGTAGAAAGCGTTTTAAAATCTACTCCAGAAAAAATGGAAAAATATTGGAAATCATCAACTCTTGCAGCCATACAAAGTGTTACCATTGGGGCTCAAGGGCATTATGCAAATGGTTTAGCAGCAGTCTTCCTTGCATGCGGACAAGATGTTGCGTGTGTTTCTGAAGCTTCAGTAGGTATTACTCGAATGGAAGTTGATAAAAACGGGGACTTATATTGTTCTGTCACGTTACCAAACCTAATAGTAGGTACTGTTGGTGGAGGTACTGGTTTACCAACTCAATTAGAATGTTTAAAATTAATGGGATGCGAAGGTCGCGATAACTCTAGACGCTTTGCTGAAATATGTGGTGGATTAGTATTAGCGGGAGAATTATCAATTGCTTCTGCCCTATCAGTTGGTCATTTTACAAATGCCCATCAAGCATTAGGAAGAAAAAAATAACAAAGACTTTTTCTTAAGCTATGGCATCAATTATTCTTGAACTATTAACCATGTGCTATCCAGTAATAGGTGCTGCGATACTGCACATGGTAGTAGTAAAACTAAATCTTTTTAAGACATTAAAATATCCTATGGATCATTTTAAATCTTTTAGAGGGAAGAGGATTTTTGGAAATAACAAAACGTATAGAGGACTAGTTGTTATGGTTGTATTAAGTATAATGTTTACGTATTTACATCATTATTTATCAGGGGATAGTCAATATAATTTACTTGACTACTCAAGGTATTCTATTCCTTTTTATAGTGTGTTATTTGGCTTAGGCTATATTTTAGGTGAATTGCCAAATAGTTTTTTTAAACGACAAATAAATGTAGAACCTGGATCTGCTGATGGCTTTTGGTTACACATAATAGATCAAGTAGATTCAGTTTCTTTCATTATGTTAATACTCATTCCTTTTTCAAATTATACCTGGACTCATTTTTTCGTAGGAGTTGTATTTTTTGGAGTTGTGCACTTAGCAATAAACTACATATTATTTATAATAGGAGTTAGAAAAACATCTATCTAAAATCCGTAATTCAGTTTTCATAATATTTATAGCATGAAACAACAAATCCCCATTAACATACCGAATATGCTATCCTTGTATAGACTATTCTCATTCCCTATTATATTGCTTATAGCCTTATATGGAGAGGAAACATTATTTGTTATCTTATTGGTGACAAATCTAATAACCGATATTTTAGATGGATTCATTGCAAGACGCTTCAATCTGCAAACAGAAATCGGAGCAGTTATAGATTCCACTGCTGATTTAGGAACATATATCTTAGCAATACTCGGCATATTTTTATTTAAAATGGAAGATTTTAACGGTCATTGGATCATATTTGGAACTTATCTATTCCTGTTTATTTTATTGCATATAACTGCATTTTCTAAATTTGGAAAGATGCCAGCATACCATCTTTATTCATGGAAAATAGGAGGTTATATACAGGGAGGTTTCTTCTTTGTTTTATTTTGTTTTCAATTTAATGTAATATACTATTACATAGCTATAGGTTGGGGAATACTATCGTGCCTAGAACATTTAGCAGTTCAATTTATATTAAACAAACCTAAACCTAATGCAAAAGGATTGTATTGGGTATTAAAAAACAGCTAAAGCTTGAAATTTAATTGTCATTCCCATGAAAATGGGAATCTAATTTACTTTTTTAACAATAGATTCTCAATCAAGTTGAGGATGACACATGAATTAGTAACTAAATAAATGACTGGTTACCTTAATTCAATTTTTATATTAACAAAAAATCTTAACTCATGTTAAAACGATTTTATATATATCAAAAAGAACGATTTCCATTAATCGTAAACTTTATTCTAATAGGAGCATTAACCTTTTCTGCAATGTCTTATTCAAGAAATTTAATGAATCCAACAGGAAAAATTAATCTGTTCGTATTCTTTTCTATTCTTGCTATTACGTTCACTACCTTTTTTCTTATTAGACTAATAGACGAATTCAAGGACTTTGATATTGACAAAGAACATAGACCTCATTTGCCAGTACAAAGAGGAGTAGTGAGTCTTAAAGAACTTAAAGTTCTTATCATTATACTATTACTTATTCAAATAGGAATCATGGTGTTTTTAATCCCATCACTTTGGGGATTTTATGCATTATTTATGGGATGGTTATTCTTTATGTCAAATGAATTCTTTGTGTCTGAAAAATTAGAAAAACTACCTATTCTTTACACAACCTCACACATGGTTATTGTACCCTTAATCGATTTATTTGCAAGTTCAGGCGATTGGTATATTACAGGTACATCAACACATTTAGGTTTATACGTATTATTAGCCACATCTTTCTTTAATGGTTTAGTTGTTGAATTTGGAAGAAAAATAAAAGCAAAAGAAAACGAAGAGTACAACTCCTACACAAGGAAATTTGGTATCAATAAATCAACTTGGTCATGGTTAGCTATGATGGGCATTAGCCTATCTCTTGCTTCTGCATGTTGTATTTTAGCTGATTACAGCTTTATTTCCATATTAATCCTTGGCATAATATTCACAGTATCTTTTGCATTGGGACTTTCATTCATGAAAAAACCTAATGTGCAGCAATCTAAGGGAATTGAAATAGCATCAGGTGTTTGGACATTGGTTATGTATATTGTAATTGGATGTTATCCTCAAATAGAAGGATGGTTTATTAATATTTAATAAGTAAAAAAATTACTTCCCTCTGCTAACACAACTGTCATACTGAGCGGAGTCGAAGTGTAAAAAAAGTATTTAATGTCCTACATGGACTTTTAAAATAAAACGTATGATTATTCATAACGAAAATTATTTATCACGTAAAGATGCTACGATTGGAGGCAAAGCAAAACATTTGCTTTCACTATCTAGTCATGGGTTTAATGTGCCAAAATGGATTGTAATTCCAGAAGATTTCTTTAAATCAATACTAGATAAAGAAAAAGTTGATTATACAGAGATAGATTATCTTAAACTTATTGATATCATTAAAAAAATTGATCTTGAGAAAGACCTTTTAAATGAAATTCATAAGCAACTAAACATTCAAGCTAAGGACTATTTTGCAGTTCGTTCGTCAGCAAGTGATGAAGATGGAGCAGCAGCATCTTTTGCAGGTCAATATGATAGTTATTTGTTTGTCGCTCCAACAGATTTAGTCGAAAACATCAAGAAAGTTTGGTTATCTGCTTTTAGCGAGCATATTATTACTTACCGAAAAGAAAATAACCTCACACCAAATTATTTTGTCTCGGTTATTATTCAAAAAATGGTTGATTCAGATGTGTCTGGAGTTGCCTTTGGAGCCAATCCGGTTACAGGTGATAGACAAGAGAAAATTATTAGTACGGTTTATGGTCTTGGTGAAGGATTAGTTTCTGGTGAATTAAATTCTGATAATTATACTTTTAAAAATGGAAACATTACGCAAAACCTTGTAGATAAAGATAGAGCGTATAAATTCTTGGATGGTAAATTATCTTATATAAAAGTAGATAAGGAAAAACAAAATAGAGCTAGCTTAACGAACGAGCAAGTTGCAGAAGTTGCGAAGACATTAGATGACATTAAATCTATCTTTAATCATTATCAAGATATAGAGTTTGCGTACCATAACAATGAGTTATTTTTATTGCAAGCACGTCCAATAACCAATCTAAACTCACGTCCAGATACTTCTAGCAATGCTCAATTATGGGATAATAGTAATATAATTGAGTCTTATCCTGGAATTAGCTCTCCACTAACCTTTTCTTTCATTTTAAAAATGTACGAATCGGTTTACATTCAATTTTGTCAATTAATGGGAGTTGATTTAAAGAAAATTGAAGACAACAAAGAAACCTTTGCCAATATGCTTGGGCTTTTTCAAGGAAAAGTTTACTATAACTTAATCAATTGGTATAAAGTACTATCATTATTTCCAGGATATGCGATTAACAAAAAATCCATGGAAAGTATGATGGGGGTTAAAGAATCTATCTCTGAAGATGTTGCAATTCCTAATACAGATGGTAAATTTAAATCCTATCGTAGACTAATTGGTGCAGTTTCTAAAATTCTAAAAGAATTTAGAACCATTAAAAGGAATAGAAGAAAGTTCTTTGCCTTTACTGAAGAGGTATTTTCAACATATAAATCAATTGAATACGATACATTATCTGCAAGTGAAATAATGGATCACTATCAAGATTATGAAAAAATCCTTCTTGAAGAATGGAGAGCTCCACTTATAAACGACTTCTTCGCAATGATTTTCTTTGGTATATTAAAAAAGAAAACCGAAAAATTAGCTCCAGAACATGCAAATCTTGCTAATGATTTATTAATTGGAAGTAATGATATTGTTTCTGTTCAACCGGTAATTTTAATGCAAGAAATTCGAGATTTAATTAAAGTAAATCAAGAATGCTATGATTTGTTTAAAAATAATATTCCTTTACATATCGAACAGCACCTGCATAATTACCCGGTAGTAAATGAAAAGATTAATGCCTATGTTGCCAAATTTGGAGATAGAGTAACAGGAGAATTAAAACTCGAAACCGAAACATACACTACAAATCCAATTCTGTTTATCGAACTATTAAAAGATCAATTAGATGTTGTTATTGATATTGAAGCATTAGAGGTTAATGGAAAAAGAATTAGAAAAGAAGCAGAAGAAACTATATTTAAAGCGTTAAAAGGTAAATGGAAAAAAAAGAAAATATTTAAATGGCAACTTAAAAAAACCAGAGAATTAGTTAGCCAAAGAGAAAATTTAAGATTTGAAAGAACTAAAGGTTTTGGTTTGGTTAGAGTGATGTTTCAAGCAATGGGTAAACAATTTAAACTAGAAGGTGTTTTAGAAAACGTTCAGGATATCTTTTACTTAGAACAAAAGGAAATATTTGATTTTATAAGGGGTACATCAGTAAATGGTAATTTAAAAGACCTTGTTAGCCTTAGAAAAGCCAATCATGCAACTTTCGATAAATATGATACTGATGAACGATTCCCTACCCATGGTATTTCATATGTAGGGAATGATTATCGAAACACTACCGAATCAGATGAGAAAGCGGATCTTGAAGGAATTGGTTGTTCTCCTGGTATTGTGGAACAGGAAGTATTGTTAGTTCATTCTCCAAAAGATGTGAAGAACCTTGAAGGAAAAATAATGGTGTGTGAGAGTACCGATCCAGGTTGGATAACCCTATTCCCTACTTGCAGTGCCATTGTAGTAGAAAGAGGTAGTTTACTTAGTCATTCTGCAATTGTTTCTCGGGAAATGGGGATTCCATGTATTGTGGGTGTATCGCATGCTTTAAAAAAATTAAAAAACGGAGACAAAATTCGAATAAATGGTAGTTCTGGTAAAATTGAATTACTTTAAAAACCAGTGCGTTACAATATAATTAACAATATTCTAACAGTTTTGGCACGCCTTTTGAAATGAAGCCTTACATAGTTAAATCAAAAATATTGACATAAAACATTATGAGTCATAACCTATTTAAAGGTGAAGCAGTATGTTAAATAAAAATGGTTTAACCATTCATCATAAAAAATTGAAAGATGAGTAAAAAAGAAAAGAAAAATTTAAAAGAAGTCGACTTCGATATTATCCGTTATGCGAATTGTTGGGAAGATGCTGATTTATTATTAAAGGGTCTTGATCTAGATGAAAACAACAATATTTTATCAATTGGATCTGGTGGAGACAATTCATTTTCACTTTTAACTACTAATCCTAAAAAAGTAGTAGCTGTTGATGTGAGTGAAGTCCAATTATTTTTAATCGAATTAAAAAAGCAAGCAATATTATTACTAAACAGAAATGAATATCTAGCCTTTATTGGTTTTCATGTTCAAGATGGTAATACTAGAATGGAAACATATCAAAACATTAGACCTCAACTATCTGATGTATGCAAAAAATACTGGGATAGCCAACTTGAAACTATAAAAGCAGGAATTGTTCATCAAGGAAAATTTGAAAAGTATTTTCAATTGTTTTCTAAAAGAGTTATTCCATTAATTCATTCTAAAAAGAAAGTAAGAGAACTATTAAAAGAAAAATCAGAAGCTGATCAAGCTGCTTTTTTTCATAAATCATGGGACACCTGGAGATGGAGAATGTTTTTTAAAGCTTTCTTTAGTCGATTTATTATGGGAAGACTTGGAAGAGACAAGTCCTTCATGAAAGAATTTGAAGGTAGTGTGTCTACCTTTATTTTAAATCAAGCAAAAAGGCATTTAAGTAGTAAGCATGTTCATGATAACTTCATGTTAAACTATGCATTAACCGGAAGTTTTTTAGATAAACTACCACATTATGTGCAAGAAGAGAACTATGAAAAAGTAAAACAAAATCTAGATAAACTTACATTAATTAATGGTTTTGCTAAGGATGCAATAGAACAGCATGGTCCTTTTGATGCGTTTAACCTTTCCAATATATTCGAGTATCTAAATAAAGAAACCTTTGCTTCTGTACAAAAAGAACTTATAGAAGGTGGAACAGAACATGCAAAATATGCCTATTGGAACTTAATGGTAGATCGAATTATGAGTAACAATAAAGCATATAGACTTACTAATAAGACCAAAGAGCATTTAGCAAAAGATAAAGGTTTTTTCTATAAAAGATTTGTAGTAGATTGTAAATAATATGCTTCGACTACGCTCAGCATGACACTATTAAGTTTTCTTAAAGTTGTCATCTTGAGCGGAGTCGAAAGATTAAACAAATGCCCATGGAATTTAAACAACTTTTTATCTATAGCGGGATATACCTATTCTTATTCATAGCAATAGAATGGACCTATATTAAATATAAATTATCAACTGAATTAACCAGAAAAATCATTCACATTGCTTCTGGATTAATTGCATTGAGCTTTCCTTTATTTTTTACTCAGCTACTTAGTGTAGCTATTTTATGTGGGATGTTCTTAGTTATTTTGTATGCCTCTAAACCACTTAAATTATTAGGCTCAATAAATGATGTAGAAAGGGAAACAAAAGGAAGCACCATATTCCCAATAATAGTATGCGGATGCTTTTGGATATTTCAGCAAGAGCAGATTTATGGTTTTTACTATTTACCTATTCTAATCTTGGCTATCTGTGATCCTATTGCTGCCTTAACAGGCAAAAAAATTGGATATGGACCCTACACCATAATGGGAAACAAAAAAACATTTGCAGGTAATCTAGGGTTCTTTATTTCTTGTTTTATACTCACAACTGGTATTCTTTTTGCCAATGGCAACATTGTATTTGCACTATCTGTAGCAGCAGGGATTTCATTATTATGCACAATTGCAGAAGGCCTTAGCATAAACGGATATGACAATTTAACTATTCCATTAACCGCACTTGGCTCATTATACTTTGTAAAAGAAGTCATTATGGCCTAGTAGGCTCCAAACATTTAATATCATGAACACAACATTTATATATAAAACTGATGAACAATTTCATCAGAGCTTTAATGAACCTATTACAGAAATAGATTATGTACTAGGTGGATTAGTAACTACAGATGGAGAAGAAATTATCGGTAAACTAGTTGTTTATCGAAATCCATACATAAGAGTTAATGATACTTCTACAATAGCATTTGGATATTTAGATGCTATACATGATGAAGTAGCTAATCAATTATTTAGCCAACTAACAATTATTGCTAAAGAACAATTGTGTAAACAAATCATTGGACCAATTAATGGTTCTACATGGCATAATTATCGTTTAATGGATACTGAAACTCCTGCCCCATTCTTAGGTGAAGAAGTTACTAAGCCATTACATACTGATTATTTAAAAAGCAATGGTTTTAGCGTCCTTAAACACTATGAATCTAATATTGTAGCAAGCAATACTTTTTCTGAAGACTTTATTTTAGAAAAAGAAAATGAAATATCAGACAAGGGATGGGTAATTCGTAGAATTAATACAGAAAACTTAGATAATGAACTATATAATCTAGCTGTTTTTAGTAACGAATCGTTTAAACACAATTTTTTGTTTAGCCCAATTAAAGAAGATGATTTTTTAAAAAAATATACCCCATTTATTTCTCATATTGACACCTCTTACATAAGGTTAATCGAAAATCATAAAGGAGAACTGCAAGCAGTATTACTAGCTTATGAAAACTTATGGAATAACAGTAAGGAACTTATTATTAAGACAGTTGCTAGACATCCAAATACAAAAATTAAAGGACTTGGCTCATATTTATCTCATAAAGCAACTATGCTCGCTTTTGAAAACAATATAACAACTGTAATACACGCATATATAGCCAAAGAGAATGATGCTTCAGTTAATATTTCCAAAGAAAAGCTAGGAGCTAGCACCTACAGAACCTATAGTTTATACAGGAAAAAAGTAGCCTAAAAAATCAAAAATAAATAAGAAAAAATTAACCATGATTTATACATGGCTTGCGATAGCTATGTCTTAAATGAACAACAAAAATGTCTATCCATTAGACTAAACAAATAAAAAAATGAAAAAAATAATCATCATAATACCGACTTTAATAGTATTTACAATTATTGTAGCAATAATTTGTTCTCCATACCAATTTTGTGAGAAAAAAAATAAAAAAATAGTTGTCTCAACTATAAAAATAAATGCTCCCGTAGAGCTTGTATATAAGTTCTTGGGAGATTCTGAAAATGCACAATATTGGTCTTCGTATGTAGATCACATTTCTAATCTAAATGATAGTGTAATACCAGATGGACATGTGGGAAGCACAAGAAGATGTTTTCAGTTAAATAATGAAGCTTCTGGAAATATTTGGGATGAAGAAATATTAGCAGTTACTGAAAATAAAAATAGAACACTTAGTATTTTCAACATGCAAAATTTTCTCGTTACATCAAATCATTTAATAACTGAGCAAACCTATAAAGAACTAGATAATAAAACTTGTGAATTAAGTTTTATATTGTACTTAAACAATGATGCTTCTTGGATTGACCAATTATCATTAGCTTTATTCGCCTATAATGTTGAAGATGCTTTTACAAAGAACATAGAAAATGTAAAATTAATCTGTGAAAAAAGCATTGGAGATAACATTTAATTGTCTTTACTATGAATCATAACATATATAACATATTTGGAAACGCAGTTAATAGTTATCCAACAAACAAAGCGATTATTAGTAATAAAAAATCTATATCCTATCAAGAATTAGATTATGCTATTCAACATAAAGCAGACGAGCTACTTGCTAAAGGAATAAAAAAGGGAGATAAAATATTAGTGTTTATACCTATGAGTATTTCCCTTTATGTATTCCTATTGGCGACCTTTAAAATTGGTGCAGTAGCCGTTTTTGTAGATGAATGGGCAAACAAAAAGAGACTAACAGACTGCTTAACCAAAGTTCCTTGTAAGGGATTTGTTGGTGGCACAAAAGCAAGGTTACTGAAGTTTTTATATGCTCCACTCAGAAAAATAGAAATTACTATTAATAGTAGTATTAAAACAACATCAATTCCAGTTAAAAAAGCAGAAACTGTTGCTCAAGATGAAACGGTACTAGTTACGTTTACCACTGGTAGCACAAGTATTCCAAAAGCTGCAAATAGAACGCATGAATTTTTAACAGCACAATACAACATATTATTGGATGAACTAAAAACCAATCAATCTCACTGTGATTTTATTGGGCTACCAATTGTTGTTCTATGCAATTTAGGCACAGGTGCTTCATCAGTATTACCAAACTATAATTTAAAGAAATTAGATAAAATTAAGCCTTTTAAAGTCTCACGTTATCTAATAGATAATAAGGTTAATAGAATCATTAGTTCTCCCTCCTTTTTCAGAGTTTTAGCTAATGACAAGTCAATCTCATTATCTCATACTAACGAAATATTTACTGGGGGAGCACCCGTTTTTCCAGATGATATACCACAATTCAAACATACTTTTCCAAAAGCTAATATTAATATATTATACGGATCCACAGAAGCTGAACCTATTAGCCACATTTTAGGAGAACAGCTTCTTAAAAAACAACTGGAAATAACCACTAATGGCTTACCAGTTGGCACACCTAGCAATCATGTTCAACTAAAATTGATAAAGAAAACTGATAAAGAAATACTCACTCAACAAGACTTAAAAGAACTTTCGGTTAAAGATCAGGAGGTTGGAGAAATTTTAGTCTCAGGAAAGCATGTCCTAAAAGAATACCTGTTAAGCGAAGAAGATACTAAAAAGAATAAAATAAAAGATGGAGAAACTGTTTGGCATAGAACAGGTGATGCTGGAAAACTAATTGACGGTCAACTCTATTTATTGGGTAGAATTAAAGAGATAATAATAGATAAAGACGAGCTAACATCTCCGTTTATATATGAATACTTGTTGGCACAAGAAAAAAACATTCATGTTGGAACTGTTTTAAAAACAGACGTTATTACAGCTTTTATTGAACCTGTTTCATGGGAAGACCGTAATCAGATCAAAAAAAACATTTTAAAAAATCACGACAAAATAAAAGCGGTACATTTTATAAAAAAAATACCGCTTGATCCTAGACATAATGCTAAGATTGATTATGATAAATTAAGAGCAATTTACTCTTAAGCCATAACTTTTTCATAGTTCCCTAAATGCCACTCTACTAAATCCTTACCTATAGCTTTTCCTTTTGGACTAATAGACATATGATTCATTGCAGATTTTCTATACATTAAAGTTTTTCTTCCTAAAAAGCCTTTAACCTTTATTGTTTTAGCCTCTTCTATTGGATATACATAACGCTCATCATTTTCTAATAATGACTTAAAAGATTCCTCCAATGCTACTATATTATCTGAAGCATTAATCATTTTTTTAACTCCATTAGCAATATCACCACCTTGAAAGAAATCATGTGTTTTTATGGTATTTACAATTACAAACATACCTACTGCTTTTTTTGGAATAACAAAAATATAATTTGGTGTTAATACACTACAGCTATGAATTTGTTTACCAATTTGCTTTGAGTTCATACCCATTACATCATCCAAGAATAAATAATCTTTTAAGTTTTCCATTAATATTTATAATTTTTATTTGAACAAACATACAATTCATTCCTTTATTAATATCGCAAAACGATAGTTATGAGGACAAGATGTATCACAAAATTATTGAATAGTACATTTTTTAAGTTTAGTGTATTTCCCTACATTTAATAAACCTTAGCTAAAAAATTGAAAGAAGTACTGCATCTTATTAAACATGAACTAGCAATAGAATTAAAGCAAAAACACTTTTTTAGTTCTATAGTTTTGTACATAGTGAGTACTGTTTTTGTATGTTACCTTTCTTTTTCTGAAATAGAAAAATCAGTTGTTTGGAATGGATTATTTTGGGTAGTGATGTTATTTTCGTTAACTAATGCTATTTCTAAGTCCTTTATTAACGAAAACTCTTCAAAACAACTTTTTATTTATACATTAATTAATCCAAGAGCACTTATTATTGGAAAAATCATCTATAATTTACTCTTAACCTTGTTACTCGTTTTATTAATCTTTTTATTATTTAATATGTTAATAGAAACCGATAAAAAAGAACTTAACACTTCTCTTTTTTTAGTTAGCTGTTTACTAGGCGGAGCAACAATTTCATCTACCTTAACCATGATTGGCGCAATAGCTGCTAAAACCAATAATAACATAGGAATATTAGCTATTTTAGCTTTTCCAATTGTGCTACCATCATTACTTATTGCATTACAGCTCACAAATTTAGCATTCTTAGGAGGTGGTTTTAGTCAGGCTTTTGATCTCATTTTAACACTTTTAAGTATAAATATATTGGTAATTGCCTTAGCCTTTTTATTATTTCCCTACCTTTGGAAAGCATAACAATGAAAAAAAATTGGTGGAAAATATTAGGGGTTTTGTTACTGGTTTATGTACTGGTTTTCTCGTTAATTGTGCCTTTATCTCCAGGAATAGATAGCATCTACCCAAAAAGTCTTAAAACAGGAGATAACACTATTAAGCTAAGTGGATATAACACCTCCTTCTTATCAGACAAAGGCAGTTTAAGTATTTTTGTTGAATACGGAACAGGTGATAGTATAAAAACTATTGCATGTTCAAATGATGTTACTATTATTGATAATCACCAAATCTCATTTAATCTTAAGATACCGGAATCAGTGCCTTCATCAAGTCTTAATTTAAGAGTTTCTAGCACACAGTATAACTTATTTGCTAACGACATTGTTAAAGCATTTAATACGGATATTGAAAAGAAAGATGATTATAATTCTTGCTCAATACCAGCTTATAAATATGAGAAAGAATTGTCATTTCCAAATAGACTTCAACTTAATGAAACCATTAGAAACTTAATGTTTCATGTACCTATGTGGTTTACTATGATGTTACTTCTGTTAATTTCTTTTGTCTATTCTATTCGTTATTTAAGAGGATTTAATATCAAGAATGATATAATCGCTAATCAAGCAGTTAATGCGGGATTAATCTTTGCTTTTCTAGGAATTATTACTGGTGCTATTTGGGCAAAATTTTCTTGGAGTGAACATACTGAATTATTCTCTTTTTCGGGATGGTGGGCAAATGATGCAAAACTAAACGGAGCTGCTATTAGTACACTCATATATATAGCGTATAGAATTTTACGTAACTCATTAGAAGATGAACATCAAAAAGCAAAAATAAGTGCGGTTTATAATATCTTTGCTTTTGTTTTAATGCTAGTATTTATTATGGTATTACCAAGAGTAGTTGATTCTCTTCATCCAGGTAATGGTGGTAACCCAGCTTTTAGTAAATATGACTTAGACAGTGCTTTACGAATGGTATTTTACCCGGCCGTTATAGGATGGTTTTTAATAGGATGCTGGATATTGAGCATTAAAATAAGACTTAATATTGTTGAAAATAAGTTATTAGATCAAGATTAAAAAAACAAATACTATGAAAAATTGGATGTTTAAAATTTTTGTTACCATAACTGTTCTAATATCAAGCTTAACTAGTTACAGTCAAGAAGTTAATCAATCTGAATTATCTAAAACGTTTCATGAATCAGGAAAAATAAATGTTGTTATTGCTATAATTAGTGTGATATTTATAGGAATCATTATTTTTTTAATTCGTACCGATCGAAAAATCAATAAATTAGAGAAAGAAATAGGCAACAATTAGTTTCTTTAACTCGTTATTATAATAAACCCAATATTATGAAAGCGAGAAGTTTAATATTATTTATCTGCCTTTTGGTAAGTCAGGTAGGTATGAGTCAAGTGGCTCCCGAAGAAGAAGTTAGTTTTTGGGATAAGCAAATTGTTGGAATGCACATGTCCGAACTTGTTATTTCAATTGCAGCAGTATTTTTTGTAGTATTTATTGCATA
Organism: Flavobacteriales bacterium; assembly: GCA_020630395.1. GTDB lineage: Bacteria > Bacteroidota > Bacteroidia > Flavobacteriales_D > CAJJDF01 > CATLPG01. The sequence goes on along the minus strand of JAHDBM010000027.1, from coordinate 15,023 downwards.
TCGATTAAGTATATCTGCAAAAAGAAAATAATATAATCATCATTTTAACCTTTAGTATTGCATCATGATCTCTATCTTTTTTGTAATTTTATACTTAAATAAAATGATCAAAGTATGAGAAAAGTTGAGATTGTTATGATTGTAGTAGTGGCGATAGCTATTGCTGTAATTTTTAGTTATACAGCTAATGCTAGTACTTACGGAAACTTTAGTGAAGCCTTTACAAATTCTGGTAAAACTTTTACAGTTGTAGGTGAGTTGAATAAGGAAATACCTGTTCAATCTCCGCAAGCTAATTTAGTGATTTTTAATATGGTTGACAAAGAAGGTAAGGAATGTCAAGTATACTTAAATCAAACTGTACCCGAACATTTTGACAGATCAGACAATGTTGTAATAACTGGAAAGGCAGACGCTCATAAAAATGCCTTTATGGCCACTGACGTTCAGCTAAAATGTCCTTCTAAGTATAATGATGAGTTATAACAATTAAAAAAACTCATTTATTTAGTATTTATTCACACCCCTCTTATTATTACAGTTAATTGCTTGATATTCAAAACATATAAATACTCCTTATCCGTTAACCTTTTCTCCTATCCTATCAACAGTTCCTATAGGCTAATCTGAGATTAGTCTAAAAATTTGGAAAACACTAAATGGTGTTCATAATGATGAATATTTCCATGTAATAATTCACCTTGAAATAAACAATCAAATACAATAGCTTATAATATTTTTTTTCATAAAACATCTACTTACGCAAAACACATATTAAATAATTAACAATAAATTAATTATTTAACAAGCGGGTAAGGAAAGAAAAAATAGTACGTTTGTTCGAAACAATAATAAACAACTAAGCTTAAATGAAAAAATCGCTTTTATTTGCTTCAATCTATATAGTATCGTTTTCAGTTTATACTCAAAATGTTGGAATAGGAAACACTAACCCTACACATTCATTACACATAACCCCATTAATTGGTAACAATCCATTAAGAATTGATGGTCTAAACCAATATGTAGTAGAACGAAATCTACTTGTTTTAGATCCTCTACTGGGAGTAGTAAAACACATGCATATTGATAGTTTAGCTAAATTAATAAATGATAATGACTGGAGAGTTAACCCAAACGGAACCGGTTTAGAAGGCGTTCCAGGTAACAATATTGCTTCAGGCATAAGTTCTGTTTCTGCTGGAAGTAACAATATCGCATCAGGTAATAATACTGTAGTAAGTGGAGGAATTAACAATAACTCTTCTGGAGACTTTAATACCATTGGAGGAGGAAATTCAAATATAACTAATAATGATGCTTCAACTGTTGGAGGTGGACAAGGAAATAATGCTTCAGGATTATTTTCAACTATTGCTGGTGGCTTCTTTAATATTGCAAGTAATTCCTTTGCTTTTGTTGGTGGTGGAGAATGGAATGTTGCAAGTGGTGATAATTCAATAGTTCTTGCTGGAGAAAGAGATAGTGCACTTTCTACTTTTTCTTCAGTTTTAGGTGGATTGAGAAATATATCTAATGCTAGTCATGCAGTTATAATAGGTGGTCAGTATAATAAAGCTGATGGAATTAATAGTTTATTATATGGTTTTAATAGTAATACTTATGGTGATTATTCGGTAAGCATAGGTCAAGGCACAAACTCTTTTTCTCATAATGAAATTGCAATGGGTAGATATAACACTACTTACATCCCTTCTAGTTCTTCAACTTCTGTTGGAACTGATAGACTTTTTAGTATAGGGAATGGTAGTACAACTACTAGATCAGATGCTGTAATTGTTCAGAAGAACAATAATTTGTTTATTGGGTCGGACTGGAGTTTGCCTGGAGGAACAGGAACAAGAACCACTTCTGGAGACCATGTTATTTTTATTAATAGAGGAACTGCTCCAGGAGCTTTAAATGGTACAAATAAAACTGCAATTTGGAACAATAACGGAGAAATTCAAGTAAAAGATGAGTCTAATAATGTTACTACTATTTCTCCTCATAACTTTAGTTTGATTCCTAATGGAGCGAGTGAAGCAATGAGTTGGGCTTATTACAGTGAAAGAAACGATACTGCAATTAATGTAGATATGATAAAAATGGCTAGAGAGATTGAAAAATTAAGTGGAGAGAAACTCGTATACATAAAAGATTTAAAAACTGACCAAATGATAACGTCTAATATTCATAATGAATACACTTTAAACAAGGCATTTGAAATGATTAGAACTTTAAATGAGCAAAATTCAATATTAAAATCTCAAAATATTATATTAAAGGAAAAACTAACTAAAATAGAACAGCAAATAAAAGAACTTATAAACGAATAGACTTATGTTTATCAGTGTTATACAATTTATTCTTACCTTTGCGACATTAAGTATAACACACTATGAAAACAACCTTAAAGTCTTTTGTAATAATAATTTCATTTTTTTTAATTAACCATACATTTGCTCAAAATGTAGGTATAGGTACTACCGCACCTTCAAACACACTACATGTAGTTCCATTACCTGGAAATAATCCACTTAAAGTAGAAGGGTTAAACCAATACTCCCTAGAACGGAATTTATTTGTTGTTGATCCTACAGATGGTACAGTTAAGCACATGCACATAGATAGCTTAGTGAGTTTAATAAGTGATTCCATCAATACAGACGATCAGAACATTGATAGTTTAACATTAGTTGGTAATATATTAACGGTATATATTGAAAATGGAGACTCTTCTTTTATTGATTTATCATCATTAGCAACTACTGGAACTGACGATCAAAATATTGATAGTGTTACATTAAATGGTACGACTCTAACCGTATATATTGAAAATGGTTTATCTGCAAATGTAGATTTAAGTGGTTTGCAAGATGGTACTGGAACTGATGACCAAAATATTGATAGTGTTACACTAAATGGTACTAACTTAACAGTATATATTGAAAATGGTGCCTCTTCTAATGTAGATCTAAGCGGATTACAAGATGGCACTGGTACTGATGACCAAAACATAGATAGTGTTACACTAAATGGCACTATTCTTACAGTATATATCGAAAACGGGGCCTCAGCTTCAGTTGATGTTTCTGCTCTGTCTGGAACTGGAACTGATGATCAAATGGTAGATAATTTTAGCTTAACAGGTACTACACTAACGTTAGAGGTTGAAAGTGACGGACAAGCTCCTCATACTGTTAATTTATCATCATTACAAGATGGTACAGGAACTGATGATCAAAACTTAGATAGTTTAACACTTAATGGAACCATTCTTACATCTTACATTGAAAACGGAACAAGCGCAGGAGTTAATTTACAGCCTATCATTGATAGTGCAATTGCTAATTCAAATTCATCAGATAACGATTGGGATATAAATGGAAACGGTACAGGATTAGAAGGTATACCTGGAACTAATACCGCATCTGGGACAAACTCTATTGCTGCTGGTGACGGTAACACAGCTTCAGGAAATTATTCAGCTGTTTTCGGAAGAAATAATAATGCTTCTGATGCTGGTGCTACCATTAGTGGTGGTGAAGGAAACATTACTGGATCTGGTAATTTTACTACTATTGGTGGAGGAACAATAAATAACGCAAGTGCAGGTGATGCAATTACTATTTCTGGAGGATCATCAAATACTGCATCAGGAACAGGAACAACCATTGCAGGAGGATTATCAAATACAGCATCTGGAGGGAATTCTGCTATTGGAGGAGGTTTTAATAATAGAGCTACGGGTATTGAATCAGTAGTTGGTGGTGGAGAAAGAGATTCTGCCACTGGAACTAATTCAACTGTAAGTGGTGGTTTCTGGAATGGAGCCCATGGGGATTTCTCAACAGTAGGTGGTGGTGCAAACAATAGAGCAAACGGTAATAACTCTACTGTTGCAGGAGGAAGTATTAATTCTGCTACTGGTGTTAATGCTACTATTGGAGGTGGTGCAGGAAATATCGTTAATGGTAATTATACTACTATTGGTGGAGGTTTTTTTAATAGGGCTACTGCAAACTTTAATTTTATTGGTGGTGGAGAAGATAATGTAGCTAGTGGTGGTAATGCCATTATTGTTGCTGGTGAAAAAGATACTGCGTCAGGTGTTTTTACCTTTATTGGTGGGGGACTGAGAAACAAAGCCATTGGAGGGCACTCTGTAGTTATTGCAGGTCAAGAAAACAGCTCCATTGGAAACTATAGTTTAACTCATGGTATATCTGATACAGCAATAGGTAACATGTCCATGGCAATAGGAAGTAATGTTACAGCTCATTCTTTTAACGAAGTTGTATTTGGTTCATATAATACGAATTACACTCCTAATAGTAATGTTGGAGCTGATCCTAATGATAAATTGTTTGTACTAGGTAACGGTTCAAACATTCTTCGATCTAACGCTTTTGTTGTTTATAAAGATGGTAGAACAGAAATTAATGAAGCTTATACCTTACCTAATGTAGATGGTACTGCAAATCAAGTTTTACAAACTAATGGTGCTGGTATTGTATCATGGGGAACTGTTAGTTCTGGTGCTGATAATGATTGGAATATAAACGGTAACGGAACTGGATTGGAGGCAATTCCTGGAAACAACACAGCATCTGGATTAAATTCTATCTCTGCCGGAGATAGAGATACTGCTTCTGGTAATAATTCAACTATATCTGGAGGGATTTTAAATAATGCCAGTGGAACTGCATCTACAATTAGTGGTGGTCAATTAAATAATGCCATTGACTTTGCTACTACTGTAGGGGGTGGAGTAAATAACTATGCATCACAGCAAGCCTCTACTGTTGCTGGTGGTGATAGAGATACTGCTTCTGGTTTTAGCTCTACCATAGGTGGTGGATATCTAAATTTAGCTTCTGGTAATACTTCTACAATTGCTGGAGGACAAGGCAATAGAGCTACTGCAACACACTCTAGTATTACTGGTGGTTTTAGGAACCAAGCTACCAGTAGTTATTCATCAATATCTGGTGGTTACCAAAACTATGTAACAGGTTATACTTCTCTTGTTGTGGGTGGTGATAGAGACACTGCAATGGGCGACAATACTGCTGTTGTAGGGGGCATTCAAAATAAAGCTACAGGTAACCAAAATTTTATCGGTAGTGGTTTTCAAAACTACACTGAACAATCTACAGCTAATATCTCTGGTGGATATCAAAATAGAGCCATAGGCACACATACCCATATTGGAGGTGGATTTCAAAATACGGCTTCTGGAACAGAGTCTAGTGTTGTTGGTGGTGATAATAATATAGCTTCAGGATTTGAATCTTTTGTAGGTGGTGGGTTTAGAGATTCTGCAACTGGAGTTAATTCAGTAGTTGTAGGAGGAAGATTAAATTTAGCAAGTGGTACTGAAAGTTTTGTTGGTGGGGGAGAAAGTATAAAAGTTTCAGGTCAAAACTCAGCTGTTACAGGTGGGTTTCGTGATACTATAACAGCTACACATTCATTTATTGGTGGTGGAGGGCATAATACTATCCGTGACAACTACTCTTCAATTGGTGGTGGTTGGAACAATAAAATCAATAGTACTTATTCAACTATTGCAGGTGGAGTAGGTAATCAAACTGGGAACATTGGTGCTTCTGTTGCTGGTGGTTCTGGAAATAGAGCTAGTGCTAGATATAGTTTTGCTGTTGGTGTAGGTAGTGAAGCTATGTCACATGGTGAATCTGTGATTGGCTCTTACGCTACATTATATAATGCGACATCACAAACTTCAAATGATGACAATGATAGATTGCTTGTAATTGGAAATGGAAATAATTTTAATACAGATAGAAATGATGGGTTAATCCTTCATAAGGATGCAAATTTATTCATTGGCTCTGATTGGAGTGGTCCAAATGGGACTGGTACCAGGTTTACATCTGGAGATCATGTTTTATTAATTAATAGAGGAACAGCTCCAGGCTCTTTAACAGGAAGTAATAAAACAGCTATTTGGAATAACGCAGGAGAAATACAAGTAAAAGACGAAGCTGATAATGTTACTACTATATCTCCGCATAACTTCAGTGCTATACCAAGTGGTGCTAGTGAAGATTTAGCTTGGGCTTTTTATAGTGAAAGAAATGGAGAAGCAATTAATGTTGACATGGCTAAAATGGCTAGATTAGTTGAGGAATTAAGTGGTGAAAACTTAGTTCATATTAAAAACATTGAAACTGGTGTTCTCAATTTAAAAACTTTAAATAAATCTAAATCCATAAAAGGATTAACTACTAAAGTTGAAAAACTTGATGCTGAGAACAAAGCTTTAAAAGATGAGCTAAACGCTATTAAAGAAGATATGGATAAATTAAAAAAATTATTACTTAATAAATAACATTTACTAGACTAAATTTTATATTAAAACAGTCTTCAAATTAAGACTGTTTTTTTATTTCTTTAATTGTAAATATCCATTTAACGATCCATTACCATCACCTAAATTGATAAGATAAAAATACGTTCCACTAGGCAATTCAGAATCTCCACTTCCAGTTACAAAATTTACTGGCTGATTAAAGTTTGCTCTTCCATCCCATCCTCTACTATAATTATCTTTTTCAAAAACTAAATTTCCATATCTATTAAATATCTTAACATTATTGCTTGGATAATTTACCAATTCAGGAATATCCCAAGAATCATTTAACCCATCTCCGTTAGGTGAGATAAATTGCGGCACTTTTACTTCTTCATCACAAGTAACCACAACATTAAAAGTGCAAGAATCGATATTGCTATTTACATCCATAACAAATATTGTAACGGGTATTACTCCACTAGAAGTTATAATATTAGTTCCTACTACAGGAGATTGAGTAATTACACTACCTATACCTCCACAATTATCAGTAAAAGAAACCATAGATGTATAATCTATCATTGAAAATTCACAAGAGAATGAAGAAACAGTAGTATCTTGATCTTGTGGACATACTAAAACAGGATTTAGTGTATCTAAAATAGTAACCTGAACCGTACAGGAATCTATATTATTACTTTGATCAACTGCTATTAGCGTTACGCTATTTAATCCTACATGCGAACAATCAAAAATAGATTGATTAATGGTTAAGGATGATATATTACAATTATCTACAGTTCCATTATCTATATTAGATGCAGAAATTGTTGCATTACCATTAGCATCTAAATAAGCGGTAACATTTTGGCAGTTAACTACCGGAGCTAGCGTATCTAATACTGTAATAGCTGCTTGACATGAATCTGTATTACCACTTCCATCTATTACATACATCCATACTTGATTTAACCCAAGGTTTGCACATGTGAATGTTTGTTGATTAAATGAAACTTGATATCCACAATCATCACTAGATCCATTATCTATTAATGCTGAATCTATTGTTGCCAATCCAGTCCCATTAATATAAATAGTAGTATCTCGACATACCGCTACTGGTAATATTGAATCTATTACAGTAACTGTTGAAGTGCATATTGAACTATTACCTGAAGTATCGGTAACTGTTATGGTAATAGTATTGGTTCCAACATCATTACAATTAAATGTATATTGACTTAATAAAACCCTATTAACTCCACAATTATCTGTTGACCCATTTTCTACAAAACTTGAATCTATAATGACTATTCCTCCTGTTAAATAAACAGTTGTGTCTATACAATTTGCTACAGGAGATATGGTATCTAAAACGGTTACTATAGAAGAACAACTATCCCAAAAACCGCTTTCATCTCTTACAAATAACTGAACTGTATTGGCACCTAATTCATTACAGGTAAAACTATTGGGTATTGTATACATAGAATCAATGTTACAATTATCAAAGCTCAGTGCATCTGTATAATTACTATCAATGATAATATTACCTGTTATATCTAAAAATGCATTCATATTTTGACATACAGCAAAAGGAGGCAGTGTATCAATTCCAATAATTTGACTCATACAACTATCAATATTTCCGCTTAAGTCTTGAATATACACAGTTATATTGAGCGTATCATTTGTACATCTTACTATGGAATCACTTAACCAAACACTATCTATACCACAATTATCATTTAAAAATGTTAATACAAAACTAGTATCGATAACAAATTGTCCTGTAGCATTAAAATAAACAGTTGTATCCTTACAGATAATTGTTGGTAAAATTGTGTCTACTACGTATAGATTAGAACTACAAGAGTCAATTTTTCCATTATTGTCTAACACATAAGAGGTAATTTGAATGGTATCCATTGAACAATCTCCATTCGTAATGCTTATCCATGTTGAGTCGTATCCGCACGAACTTCTTATACTATCAATGAAAAAAGATGTGTCTACTGCAAACTGACCAAAATTATCTAAATAAACAACACTATCACTACAATATATTATGGGCGATATTGAATCTATTACGGTAACTATGCTAGTACATGTATCTAAATCACCATTAACATCTCTCACAAAAACATTTATAAAATTAACTCCTGTATCATCACAAGTAAACATGTTGGTATCCATCCATATACTATCAATCAAACAATTACTTGTAATGGAAGAAATTACATAGCTAGAATCAATTGTAAGTTGACCTAATGAATTTAGATACACCACTGTATCCATACAGTTTATTATTGGACCAATAGTATCAATAATCGTAACTAATGCGTAACAAGTATCACGATTACCCTCAATATCGATCACTTCAATTGGAACACTATTTATACCCGTATCAGCACAAGTAAAAATAGAATCTAATAACGTTATATTAAGAATACCACAGTTATCGTAAGCTAAATCGAATACAAAACTAGTATCAATGATAAGTGTATCATTTACTAAGTAAATAGTTGTATCTAAACAACTAATAATAGGCTTTATGGTATCCAATACCAATACGCTAGATTGGCATGAGTCAATTGTTACTCCCGTTTGATAATACAATTTTACTAAATTGGTACCTGCGTTTAAACATGAAAAAGTATCCTGCTCTAACCAAATACTATCAGGATAACATCCGGTCACTGTATCTATTATAAACGAAGAATCAATGATAACCAACCCCAAACTATCAATAAAAACAACTGTATCCTTGCAAATAACACTATTTGCTGTAGACACAGCTGTTAAAGACAATCCCCAAAAATCATTTCCGCCAATATGAGAATTAACATCTCCTGTTCCACTTAATGATGTAGATGGACCGGCTAATACAAATTCAGCTTGACTATTTAAATCGAAACATTCGATAAATTCAGCTCCACTACCTCCATAACTATCTTGCCATAATAAAGCTCCAGTATCATTTAGCTCAGCAAGCCACATGTCTTCTCCTCCATTATTACCAGACACATCAAAATTATTAGATCCAGAAGAACCTCCTACATAAATTTGATTACATGGACCCAAGTGAATATCTTGTAGATAATCAAATGCGGTACCTCCATACGTCTTTTCCCAATTCAAATTTCCATTTAAATCTAAACTTACAACCCAATTATCTCCACTGCCTCTATTAGCACCTGAAATATCTCCATCAGAAGAAAAAGTATATCCTACAAAAATATATTCTCCATTCTTTTCTTTAACTGCTCTAAAAGCGTCATCCAGTGAGCCTCCTAAAGCATGTTCCCATTCTATATTTCCATCTTTATCAATTTTAACAGCCCATGCATCCTCTCCTCCATTATTTGAAGATACATTTCCATCAGTTGAGTTCGTCATTCCTGCCGCAATAAAACCACTATCGCTAGTTTCGATTATAAACCTAAACTCATCATCTGCAGATCCACCTAAAGATGTTTCCCAAACAATAGCTCCGGTATCATCAACTTTTACAACCCATGCATCATATCCTCCTTGATTAATGCTTACGTCTCCATCACTAGAATTACTTCTACCTGTTGTAACATAACCAGAATCATACGTTAGAGCAACTGCATAAGCATTATCTGTGCCTGTTCCTCCTAGTGGATTTTGCCAATCTAACACACCTGTATCACTTATTTTAATTAACCAGTAATCTCCTGCACCTCCTCCTGCATGATTCCCCACAACATCACCATCTGTTGACCAAGATGTGCCAGTTAAAATATATCCAGAGTCTAACGCTTGTAATACATGATGATTAAACTCTCTATTGGTACCTCCATACGTATGTTGCCATTGAAGTACACCTAAATTATTAATCTTAGCAACCCAATAATCTGATGTCGTAACTGGACCTACTTTTCCTGTTACTTGTCCATCAGTTGAATTAGAAATACCTGATATGATATAGCCGCTATCGTATGTATATTCTACTGATCTTGCAAAATCATTTCCGGTTCCTCCATAAGAATTCTCCCATATAATGGAAGGAGCTTGACCAACTAGTATTAATGGAAGCAAACATAATGTTAATAATAACGTTTTAAACATTTTAATTTCTTTAATAAACAAAAATAAAAAAAGGAGCAGTTTTGCTGCTCCTATTAAGTCATTATTTTAATTCAATTTGTTACAATATCTTCATCTCAACACGTCTGTTAACCGCATGCTCTTCATCTGAACATTTTGCACTATAACTTTTACATCTATTTAAGATATATTTTTCTCCATAACCTTTTCCTCTTACTCTACTTCCTGATATTCCAGCTTTTATAACGTAATCTCTTGCTGCTTTTGCTCTTTTATCACTTAGTTTTAAATTATATCTGTCTTTACCAACCATATCTGTATGGGCGCTTAATTCCACTTTAACTGTTGGATTAGCCTTTAAGAATTTAACAATGTTATCTAATGTTGGATATGCATCTTTTGATAGAGTTGCTTTAGCATGTTCGAAATAAATATTTCTAATTTCCAATTTGTCTCCTTTTTTCGTAGAGGGCTGAAGTTCTAATGGATTTAACATCATCCTAATTTCATCCGATACATCACCAGGCTTAACATTAACTAATTTTTTCTTAAACCCATCTTTTTCAAACACTACATCATACTCTCTATCTTCGGGCAATACAAAATGCCATTTACCATCTTTACCTGTAACCGTAGAAGCAACAATCTCTCCTGTTGCTTTATCAATAACGGTAACCTTAACTCCAACAATAGGCTCTCCAGAAATTGAACTAGTAGCTGTACCTCTTAGTCTAGGATCTAATTTAATATCCGTTAATTTAGATTTATCAAAACCACTCATTTCAATTACTTTAGGATCATATCCATCTGCATCAAACACATAAGTTGCTTTTCCCTCTTTAGGTCCTTTAACATTTATTTTCCCATTATCTCCATTAATTGTATTATCTCCTAAATCATCATTTTTTACTAATACGGTTGGTTTTGCTACAGGAGTTCCTGTCTCACTATTATTAACAAACGATAATACTGAATCTAAATCTACTGCTGGTTTAAATGCATAGATATAGTCATAACCATTATTACCTTCTCTATTAGAAGACATGTAACCTTTTTTACCACTTTTAGTTAGTACAAACCCAAAATCATCTTTTGAACTATTAACTCCAAGTCCCATATTTTTAGGTGATGACCATTCTCCTTCTTTCAATGTAGACAAAAACACATCAGATCCTCCATAGCCTTTGTGACCTCTAGAAGAAAAATATAGTTTTTCCCCAATTACAAAAGGAAACATTTCATTACCTTTTGAATTTACCTTGTCTCCCAAATTTTTTGGATTAGACCAAGTGCCAAGATTATTCTTTGTAGTTACATATAAATCATAACCTCCATAACCTCCCGGCATATCTGATGCAAAATATAGGGTATTCCCATCTTCAGAAATTGCAGGATGTGTACATCTGTACTCTGGATTATTAAAACTTAATGATACTGGCTCACTCCATTTACCACTTTCGCTTTTGGAAGTGTAGATACTTAATGTATTAACACCATTAGAACTAATTTTAGATTTTTTATACTTTTTTGCTTTGTATTGAGCTTTATCTGATGTATTTCGTGTAAAATATAAGGTATTCCCATAAAAACTTGGAGCCCCTTCATAAAAAGTAGTATTTAATTCACTACCTAATTCAGTTGGTGTAGAGAATTTAGTTTCACCTTCTTTTTTTGAAAATGCTAAGTTATAAAAACGAGTTACCTCTCCAGATTGTTCATCTTTTGATGTTTGCGGAATAGCATAGACCAATCCATCTTGATAAGGCATAGCTCCTAGAGATAATCCACCTGTTTCGATATTTGTTTTGAGCAATTTAAAATCTGATTTTAGATTTGGATTTCTTTTTGCCCATGAACATGAATTAATTCTTCCTTCAACATCTAATTTATCTTTATTACTTGGAGAAACTTTATTGTAATATTCAATAGCCTTAGAATAATTACCTAAGCTGTTTAATACATCAGCATAATCAAAGTATACATTATCATCTATGTTATCTGCATTAATAAAACCCGAAAATACATCTTCAGCTTCTTTATATCTATATAGTTTTTTTAAACAATATGCTGTATTCTTTTTTACTTCAAAATTTTGATTTGATAGTGTTCTGTAAATAGTAAGTGCTTCACTATATTTACCTGCATTAAATAATTTATCAGCACTTCTCTGTGATTGAGCGATAACGTTAAACTGCACCAATAAAATGGATACAATTAGAATTAATACTTTTCTATTCATTGTGGTTCTCTTTTCTTGTAATCTAACTACTAAAATCTTGGTATATCAATTTTAGCATCTTTCTTTGGTTCGTAAAAATCAAACAATAACATAATTTCATGACTACCAGATGAAAACTGGGCAATCTCTGACATATTATAATCATAAGCATATGCTATTTGCAATTGAGGAATAACTTTAGCACTAATTAAACCAATAATATCTTTACTGGTTCTATAGCTTGCTCCTATTCCAAATTTCTTATTAAATAAAAATTGAGCATTTAAATCTGCTTGTAAAGGAGCTCCACTTACAGATTTTATTAAAAAAGATGTGTTTAGATCTACTTTTTTAGCTATTGGAAAGCCATATCCTGCATGTAAATTATAGTGCAATTCATTAATATCAAATGATGTTGCCGCTTTATACTCTCCTGTGTATTCAATCTTATTAGCTAAAATCTTAGGTGTTGAAAAACCTACATAAAACCTATTCTTAAAGTAATACATACCAAATCCAAAATTCGGGCTCATTAAAGTTGGAGTAGCTCCTGAGAATACATCATCTCCTCCGTCATTTACAGATATCTGAGTATAATCACTTTGAAACATCTTTAATGTTCCAGAAAGACCCAAAGAGAAAAAACTATTTTCAGACACTTGAAATTTATAAGCATATTGAGCAGCAATATCTACATCTGTATTAACTCCAATTGCATCATGTACAACAGTTAAACCTAAACTATTATTTCCGCCTTTTAATGGAGAATTAATACTAATTCCTGATGTTGTAGGTGCTCCATCAAAACCAACCCATTGACTTCTATGTACAAGTGCACCATTTAAGCCCATATAGCCACTAATAGCAGCAGGATTAATTAATGGTTGATGCATCATATATTGACTTAAATGAAAATTTCTTTGCCCATAAACAACTGATGATGCTGTCACTATTATTGCTAGGATAACTAATTTTTTCATAATTATTTATTTTTTATTTCTACGTAGCCCTTATAAGTATCTAAACCTTCTCCTAGTTTTAATACATAAAAGTATGTTCCGTCAATGACAACATCTCCAGATATTGAATATTGAGACTGACCATTCCAATCGTTATTATAAGGAGATGCTTGGTATATAAGACTTCCCCATCTATTGTAAATATACAATTCATTTTCGGGATATTTGGATAACCCTAAAATATTAAACTCATCATTTTTGCCATCATTATTAGGTGAAACACCATTTGGAATGAATAAATCATTATCAATTGTGAAATAAACCCATGTAGTATCACATAAATTTTGACATAAAGGATCACATATTTCGTATTGTAAACTATCTCTTCCTGTAAAGCCTAATGTAGAAACATACGTTAAATCACTCCCTGATATATTCCCAGTTCCATTAAATGGACCATTTATAATTTGAAGAGTATTAATATCTCCTGAATCATTTTGATAAATATTAAGAATTAGCGTTTCTCCAGTAACTAATGTACCTGATTCTGTAACTGCATCTGCATTGCTACTTGTATTAACCATAACAATTACGGTATCTCTTCCAATACATCCTGCCGAACTAGTAGAAGTTACAATATAAGTTGTTGATGTAGATGGACTTACCGTTATACTAGCCGAAGTAGCTCCTGTAGACCAACTGTATGTGGCTCCACCAGTAGCTGTTAAATTTGCCAATTCACCTAAACATATTGTTTGATCTAAACCAGCATTCACTGGCGGTAAAGGATTTACAACTACAGTTATAGGTTGTCTTCCTCCTATATTACCACAATTATTAGAACCTAAAGCTTCTACATAATAAGTAGTGGTTGTAGCTGGTGTTCTAACTAATGGAGTTTGCCCTAAAAAGGTTCCACCTGTTAATGCATCATAGACATTATAGACTACACCTACTCCTGATCCTGTTGCAGTTATAGTAATAGATGCCCCTTCACAAATAGTGTCATTATTAACTGATACTACAGGAGCAACAGGAGAAGACAATATATTTATATTTTGTGTGGAACTATCAGCACAAGGATGTGTTCCTACAACATACTTAATAGCAATATTTCCTGACAAGCCTGATGGATCAAAAATAGAACCTGTTATACCTGTACCACTCCATGTACCACCTGTAGTAGCACCACTCGATAACAAAGTATCTAAATCTATTAATCCAAAACTTTCACATACATTACCTGGACTTACCCAAGTTGGGTCTACTCCTGCTGTAACACTAATCGTATGAGTAACGGTATCTGCACAAGGGTTTGTACCTACTATATAGGTTATCATTACATTTGTACCCGACAACCCAGTTGGATCAAATGAAGAACCAACTACCCCTGTACCACTCCAAACTCCTCCTGTAGAAGCCCATGATTGTAAATAAGTTGCCAGATTTA
>JAHDBM010000026.1:8958-39005 GCA_020630395.1 Flavobacteriales bacterium | reverse complement strand
TTTCAAGCAGCTATTACGTTATTAAAAGAAAGCGGAAGAGAAAACATTATTGATGCTGTTTACGAAAAGTGTAAAGCGCAAGAATCATTACCAAAAGAATCGATTAAAAATTACGTACAAGAAATTTATGATCCGTTCACTCCAGAGGAAATATCAAACAAAATAGCTGAATTACTTAAACCAAAAGAAACTAGAGCTGAGGTAGAAATTATATACCAAACCATAGAAGGTTTACACGAAGCTTGTCCTAACGATAAAGGAGATTGGTACTTTACAGGAAATTACCCCACACCTGGAGGAAATAAAGCGGTAAATAAAGCCTTTATGAATTATTACGAAGGTAAAAATGTGAGGGCTTATTGCTAAAATTTATGAAACGTCAATATTTCACTACATTACTATTAATTTTCACACTATTTGTTGGATGCAAATCTGAAGTTTGTGAATGTAATGTTACGAAAGAATCTTGTGCTAAACATATTTACAATTTTATAGATGCTGAAAGGTGGTCTAGTTGGAAATTTTATAATGAAAAAGCCTTAATAAAATCAGAAGGAGAGTTTATAGACTTATTATATCACCTCCTTTTTCAGAAGATGCAAGTCTATTTTTAAAATTAATTAAAGAAAACAAAAAATGGTTTCTATATTCAAAAACCTATAAAAGTATAGAATCATTTTCTGATAAAGTACTTATAGATAGCACCAAATCCATGATTTCTAATATAGAATATATGAATTTTGTTAATTACATAAAAGACAATTGTATTTGGGAAATAAGTCCTTTTCCAGAATCAAGATATTTATTATTAGACCCTACAAACTATGTTTTTCAGTACAAATCCAAATCCAAGAATGTTTGTACAGGATCGAATAATCACATGATATTCAGAAATAGCAATAATATTCCAGAACGATTTTTAAATATGATTAATAGATTTAGAAATCTAGGTAAATAGTGTTTTGTTAAAATCAAATTATTGAACCTTTTCTATAAAAGAGTGTACCAAATAATAAACTCAATGAAAAGCATCATTTACATAGCAATAGTTGTATTTAATTCTATATGTTTTTCTCAAACGAACAGCATGAGTATACCTCAAGAAGTAAAAGATTCACTTATAAAGAATGCATTAGAAAGTGTTAACCGAGAAATAGACACTTCCTTTTATGAGGTATCGGTTAAACAAGATAAAACAGGCAATTATACCGTTCAGTTTTATATGTCAATTGTGTTTATCCCATTGAATACCTCTGCTATTTATGGTTTTTGGATGAGTAATGAAACAACAGGATACGATAATAGATCCAATTATGAAAATGAGACTTCTAATACCAAAGAAAAATTTTATTTACCATCTAAGAAAGACTTAAAAAAGAAACAGTTTGTATTAGATGCTATGAAAACCTATTTTAAAGTTGATGACAAAGAAATTAACTCATGGAGTTTTACCATTGAAGAAAAAAGAAAGTACTATCAAATTACAGTTGGATCTAGGCATCAAACATCTGGCTATAAAATTAAAAAAGGCACAGGGGAATTATATGATGAATATCATGAACATAATGTTGTTCCCATTCCGTTAAATGATGAAGAGTAAGTATATTAGAAGTGTTAAGCATTACAAATTATGACGAAGACGATATTGCATTTATTTATAATCATAGGATTATTATCATGTACTACGAGTAAAAAAAGTAATCCAACCAAAATGGAAGAGACTAGCGTAATTGAAAAAGGGATCACCTACATAGATATAAATAATAATATTTATTCTATTACACCAAATCAAATAAGCTATAGGGCGATAAAAAAAGAAGAAAGTTCTAGCGGTACATATTCTGGAGGTAAAGATTGGAAAGCAAAACTAGATGAAGAAACATTTTATAAAATTAAACATCAAGTAGATCAAGTTTTTAACAGTAATGCACATTTAGAAAAACGACAAATGATGACCGTTATGTTAAGAATGAATGGTGAATCGATCATAACTAAACCACTTAAGGACTTAGAGAAAGTATTGAACGAATTTAAACCAAAAGAATAAATATGATTCATGCTCTTTTAACATATTTAGTTACTATTTCATTTATAACGAGTAATAGTATTAAAGAAATTAATGCTTTAATATTAGAGAATAATGACTTTGAGTTGTTAGCTGATAAAACATTATACACAGGCAAAGAAAAAGATTTTTTCTATGTAAAATTCACGATTAAAAACACCAGTGATGTAGCGTTAAGATTTGATTTAACAAACACGAATTATATTCCTTACCCAAACCAATGGGGAGTATTAAACCAACCCGAAAGATGGGATATAAATGAACGAAGAATAACACCATTATCGCTTGATAAAGAGATAAAAAAACAGGTGTTTCTCAATACATCAAAAACGGTTTTAATAAAAGCGGGAGATAGTTACAGTTACTATACCGAGTTTAATGCATCAGGTAAAAAGGATATTAAATTAGAAAAAGGTCAATATCTATATATAAGTATGGATGGACAATTGTTTTATAAAAAAAACGGAGTAATTAAAACTGAATCGTTACAATTGGGAGACCAACTCATGTTATCATATCCATTAGCATGGAAAAAAATAAAAGACAAAAAGGCGATTATAAACCGTTAAGTTATTAGGAGGCGTATAGATATTTACCCTCTCCCTGTACTTCCAAAACCACCAACACCTCTTTCAGTTTCGGTTAATTCTTGTACTTCAATCCATTCAGCTTGCTCGTATTTGGCAATGATTAGTTGCGCAATTCGTTCTGCCGGTTGTATGGTAACCTCTTCGTTAGACATGTTAATTAAAATAACGCCAATATCTCCTCTATAATCAGCATCAATAGTTCCAGGAGCATTTAAAACAGTAATCCCTTTTTTGTATGCTAAACCACTTCTTGGTCTAACTTGTGCTTCATATCCATTAGGTAAAGCAATATGTAAACCAGTAGGAACTAACACACGTTCTAATGAGCCTATAACAATTGGTCCTTCAATATTTGCCCGTAAATCTAATCCAGCAGATTGCTCAGTTGCATATTCTGGTAACGCATTATTAGACTTGTTTATGATTTCAATTTTCATGCTTTTTTTCTAATAGTTTTTAAAAATGCCTCAATATGTGGCTTTTCAATAATGTATACAATACTTAAATATAATAATATGACAATTGAATGAAGCATAAACGTTATCCAAACATTTTCGAATGTTAAAAAAACACCAATAAAAAAGCATACAATAACAGAAGATAAATAGAGCAAAACTTTACGAAGATTATATTTTATAGGGTAATGTTTTTGACCCCAATAAAAGGATAATACACACATAAAAAAGTAAACCGCAAGAGTTGTCCATGCAGATCCTTCGTAGCCAATTTCGGGAATTAATAAATAGTTTAATCCAATAGTTAAAATTGCTCCGGCAATAGCAATATAGGCTCCATATTGAGTATTATCCGATAGTTTATACCAAATAGATTGATTAAAGTAGATTCCTAAAAATACATTAGCCATTAATAAAACAGGAACAACCTTTAACCCTTCATGATAGTTGGAGTTTATAAAGTATTTAAAAATACCTAGATTAAGTGAAATGACTAAAAACATAGTACTCACTACGATTACAAAATACGTCATTACTTGTGCGTATATTTTGTTTTTATCTTTCTTGTTACCTTGAGCAAAAAAGAAAGGTTCGGCAGCATAACGAAAGGCTTGAATGAATAAGGTTATAAGAATGGATAATTTGTAGTTAGCATTATAAATACCCACTTGTGCTCTTGCATATTCTACATTATGCGATTTAGTTAATATTTTATCGAGTAAAATACGGTCTAATGTTTCATTAATAATCCCTGCAAAACCACTTATTAGAAGAGGAAAAGAAAAAATAAACATAGCCTTAGCAACAACTTTATCCCAAACAAATTTAAAAGACCCTATTTCTTTATACAACATTACTGGCTTAGCTATACTTGCTAATAAATTAGCAACAAAAATATATCCTATTCCAAAGTCTTTATTGCCCTCTAAAAAGAAGAATAAAAAAATAAGGTTAGCCAATATATTAACACCAATAGAGGTTAACTGAATAATGGCAAACTTCTTTGCTTCTTCCTTGTGTCTAAGTTTTGCTAAAAATAAAGAGGAGATAGCATCAAAAACAAGAATAAAAGCAAACCAAATAACATAGTCTTTGTGGTTGGGAAAATTAATAAAATTGGCAATGCTTTGAGCAAATAGTAATACTGTTGTTAAGAACAACCCATTAACCAATAATACAATAGAAAACGCTTGATTAAAGGTTTTTTCTTTATCAGATGATTTGTTTACAAAACGGAAAAAAGTAGTTTCCATTCCAAACATCAAAAAAACCATTAAAAAAGAAACATAACCATACATAACACCAACCTCTCCATATTCTTTTGGAATAAAAAAATAAGTGTGTAGTGGTACTAATAAGTAATTAAGAAGCCTTCCTAAAATGCTACTTAATCCATAAACTACTGTTTGCCCAGCAAGTTTTTTTAGTACACTCAATCTTAATATTTAGTTTAATATAAAAAGCTTAATAGGAAATAAAGGTATGCCTCAGGCATTAAAGTTCGCTTTTCTTCTTTCAATAAAAGCTGTCGTTCCTTCTTTAAAATCATCTGTACCAAAGCAATTTCCAAATTGTACAATTTCTTGTTCAAACCCATTAACTCCATCTTTAAAACCAGCATTAACAGCATTAATTGAACACGCTATAGCAGTTGATGAATTTTTAGCAATCTTAGCAGCAATTTCATCACATTTATTCAATAATTGATCGAGTTCTACAACATGATTTACTAAACCTAATTCAAGAGCTTTATCAGCTTTTATCATTTCAGCAGTAAAGATTAACTCATTAGCTCTACCTTTACCGATAAGTTGAGGTAATCTTTGTGTACCACCATATCCAGGAATAACACCCAATGAAACTTCAGGTAATCCCATTCTAGCATTGCTAGAAGCTACTCTTATATGACAAGCCATAGCTAATTCTAACCCACCACCTAAAGCAAACCCGTTAATAGCTGCTACTATAGGTGTAGTGGTATTTTCAATTAAATCAAATAATGTTTTATGGCCAAAAGCACTCAATGTTTTTCCTTCTTCAGTCCCAAAATGAGCAAATTCTTTAATATCAGCACCAGCAACAAAAGCTTTTTCTCCCGAACCAGTTAAAATAATGGTTTTAATATTGGGGTCAACAGCACCTTCAGTAACTGCTTTAGCCAGTTCTAATATAGTTTCTTTGTTTAACGCGTTTAATTGATTAGGCCTATTAATCGTTATCGTTAAAATATTATCGTGTTGTGATATTAATAAATTATTATAGCTCATAGATTAAAAAATATAGTCATCAAATATAAGATTTTCAATACTGTAAATACCAACTTAAGATCACAATTATTGAATAATAAAAAATAGACTAGATGGTAGTTTATTCACAATCAAACCTTAATTCATAAATTAAACCGGTATTGTTTGCATTAATAATTCTTTAATCTTTGTATTATAATTATGAAATTAAAATCAACTATATCGTTTAGTTTTCTTGTTTCAGTTGTGATAGTATTCACTATATCAATTTTAGCATTTTTTTTAATACCGGATATTTGTTTAGAGAAACTATTATTTGTTCTTATAATAGGGTTTTTACTAGTTTTTGGATTAATCTTAGGTTTTTCCCATTTATATATTCAAGCAAGAATAAAAGGCATTTATCAAATGATGGATAAATCTAATGAATATGTATTAGACAAAGATGAAAAGAGATTAGCCTTTAATGAGGTAGAAAATGAAGTGATCGATTGGGCGAGTAATCGACAAGATGAGATAGACCGATTAAAACAAAACGAAGAATACCGAAAAGAATTTATTGGAAACTTAGCTCACGAGTTAAAAACTCCTGTATTTAGTGTTCAAGGTTATATTTTAACACTTCTCGAAGGTGGATTGGAAGACGAAACCATTAACAGGAAGTTTTTAATGAAAGCTTCTAAAGGTATAGACAGAATTGCTGAAGTTATTGAGGATATGGATACCATTACTCGAATAGAATCAGGAATATTAGAGTTAGACCTTATTCGTTTTGATGCCATTGAACTTGTAAAAAATGTATTTTTTGAATTAGAAGAAAACGCGAAAGAAAAGAACATTAATTTACTAATCGATAATAAAAACGGTCCATCTGTTTTTGTAAAAGGAGATCGGTTAAAATTAAGTCAAGTATTTTATAATCTAATTACAAACTCTATTCATTATGGAAACGAAAATGGTAACACAACTATTATCATAAAACCCATAAAAGATAAAGTTTTATTTACCATAAAAGATGATGGCCCAGGAATAGAAAGTGAACACCATATTCGATTATTTGAGCGATTTTATCGAGTAGAAAAATCAAGAACTAGAAATAAAGGAGGATCAGGTATTGGGTTAGCTATTGTTAAGCATATTATTGAAGCTCATGGTACAACTATCACTGTATCTAGTGAGGTAGATAAAGGAGCATCATTCTCTTTCGAATTAGTAAAAGCATAAATGAAGGCATTTATTCAAACGGATAAATTAGGAGAGTTTTATAATGTAAATGCGTTTGTAGCATATATCGGATTTAAACATTTAGGTTTTGAAATAGAAAAATTTCATCAAGTAGAGGATATATCGGATTTAGATCCAGAGTCTATAGTTGTTGGAGGTGTAGGTACTGTTCGTAAACAATTAATAAAACTAGGAATTGATTTACCAAAAGAAGAACTAGAATATCCAGAAGAATTAACCGGATATTTTGGGAGAAAAATATGGTCAACAACACTTAATCATTTAAGAAATCATGAAGTAGCTTGGAATATATTTGTTAAACCCAAACAAACAAAAGCATTTCCAGGAAAAGTATTAAGAAGTTTCAATGACTTAATCACCCTTAACATTCATGATGATTTAGATGTTTGGTGTTCTGATGTATTAGATATTGTTACTGAATGGAGATGCTTTATTCGATATGATGAACTACTAGATGTTCGATATTATAAAGGTGCTTGGGATTCTAAACTAGACTTAACAATAGTAAAAAAGGCCATTTCTGAATTTACAAATGCACCAGCTGCTTATTGTTTAGATTTTGGAATTACAAAAAATGGTAAACTAATTATAATAGAAGCAAATGATGGACATTCTTTAGGTAGTTATGGAATGGGAGCTGTGAGTTATGCTAAATTCCTTTCAGCCAGATGGGCACAACTAACAAAATCAAAAGATTTCTTACATTTTTAGCTTATCACTTTTTATACAAGTACAATTTATTGCTAGTAATCCTTAGTGTGTATAACAAATGTAAAAAGTTGCTTCACGTATTAAGGTGTTATACCTCCAGACTCTTTATGATGAAATAACGCTCGAAAAGGGGAAATAATGATACAATTTTTCAGCAATAAGCCTTTGCAACCTTAATAAACCCGTTATGGAATAGCTTTTGCCCAATTTTAATTAATAATAACCAATTAAAATATTATGAATTTAGTACATAACGAAGCGGCATCTCAATTTGAGTATCATGAAAGACCACTAACAGAAGTATCACCAAAAGGATCAATATCTTACTTGAAAGACGATCAATACTTTTACATTACTAATGTACAAGTACCCACTCGTTTTGCTGGAAAAGGAATAGGATCAAAGATGGTATCAGAAGTAATATCTCATGCAGGACAAATGGGTTTAAAAGTTGTTCCCAAATGTAGCTTTGCTAAAAGCTTTATGGATAAAAAAGGATTTAACTACAATAATAATTAGACATGAAATATACAGTTATATTAGCTTCATTATTAATGATAATGAGCTGTGGAGAAAACAATCACATTAAAGATGAAATGAATGATGAAGTAATTAGCAGTGATTCTACTGTTAACGAAGTAAGTGATATTGTAGCTGAAGCAATTCTTTCATCCAAAAGTGGAAGTGAGGCAGAGGGTAAAGTAATATTCACAGAACAAGATGGTATTGTTACTATGCAAGTTAAATTAATCAATACTAAACCAGTAGGTCCTCACGCAATGCATATTCATGCTATTGGTGATTGTAGCTCTGAGGATGGTAAATCAGCTGGAGGTCATTGGAATCCAACAGATACTTCACATGGTAAATGGGGGCATAAAGCTTACCATAAAGGAGATATTGGTAATATTGATATTAAAGATGATTTTACTGGAGAATTTGGAAAATCGACAGATGAATGGTGTTTAACATGTAGTGATTCAACAAAAAACATCATAGGCAAATCAATTATAGTGCATAAAGGGTTGGATGATATGAAATCTCAGCCATCAGGTAATGCCGGTTCTAGAATTGCATGTGGAGAAATACTGTTGGTTGGATAATATATAGTATAATTTTAAGGTATAAGAGCATAATATTGTGCTCTTTTTTTATGGCTATTTTTTAACTTGTTGGTAACAATACTCGTATGAATATTCAAAAGAGTTTTCAATGAGAAATGCATTAAGAGTTATTGCTATGTTACATATTGTTAGTAACCTATATACTCAATCTTATTCCCCCGATTCATTGAGACAATATGAAGTAAGAGCATCCCAAACAGATGGAAATATCTCTTTTGAGTTAGCTAAGCATTTTGCTTGGTACAACCCTACATATGTTTCTAATGGCACATTATTGGTTTACATGCCTGGAACCTATGATAATCCTCAAAACACTACATATTTTACTTCTTTAGCCGCCAATAATGGGTATCATGTGGTTAATTTAAAATATCCTAATAACCCTTCAGCTCAAACACCTTGCAGAACCAGTAGCGATTCTAATTGTTATGAGAACTTTAGAAAAGAAATAATAGAAGGAATAGATTACAGTCCAGATATTGTTGTTGACACAACAAATAGTATAACTAATAGATTATTAAAGTTGTTGATATATTTACATAATAATAACCCAAGTGAAGGTTGGAATGGGTATTATTCTGGATCAACAATTAATTGGAATTTAACGGCTGTATCCGGTCATTCACAGGGTGGAGGTCATGCTGCTGTTATAGCCATGAGACATCAAGTAAAACGAGTGATTATGTTTGCTTCTCCTAACGATTACAGTACGGTTTTTAATGATGGAGCACCATGGACTAGAAAACCTCACATAACTCCAGATTCTGCGTATTATGGTTTTGCTAATCTATATGATGATGTAGTTGATTATGCTGAGCAGCATATTCAATGGAATGATTTAAACCTTCCTATTTTTGGAGATACAATTCGAATTAACAATTCGGTTTGCCCATATAATAACAGTCATCAATTATATACTACAGATACTGACTCGGGTGTAGCGTATAATCATAGTAATATGGTTAGGGATAATGAAACACCAGTAGATACAGCCGGCAAACCTGTTTATGAGGAAGTTTGGAAATATTTATTAGGACTTAATTGTCCTACGACTAACATTAATAAAGTAAATGTTAAAGAAGATATTGTGGTTTTCCCTAATCCAACAAATGATAATGTAACCATTAAAATACCTTTTAATAATCAATCAATTGTTGAGGTACAGCTTCATGATATAAGCGGGAAATTTGTAAAAAGTATTGTTAGCAACAAGCGTAATGTAGTAATGGATTTAAGCACTATTCCAGACGGTCTTTATATGCTGTTAGTAAAGTATGAGAATAATCTACTAGGAAGAAAGAAGGTTATTATTCAGAGGTAATATCAATTACCTCCAATTCTATCCCATAATTCACTAAAAGCTTTAGAAAAACTAATTTCTCCAGAAGGAAATTTAAGTCTTTGTGCCTGTATTTTACCATTATTATTTATGGTAAGTTCATACTTCCACATGTAGGGTGCATCATCAGTAAAACCAAACTGACCAAAACGAATATCGGTATACATTAAGGTATTGCTATCAATTTCTTCTACATAATAACAACCAACCGATATATTCATAAGTTGTTGAACAACTTTTTGACCTCTGTAAGGATCTAACAAATGGTGGTTTTTTGGAATTTCTTTAAGAAATGTAATATCCTTCGAATCAAACAGTGAATAATACCCACTTAAAAAACCTGTCTCGGTCTCTACTTGAGCATTCCATAAAATAGTGTTAAGCGGAGTAGGTTTAGTATCCAATTCCATATAGGAAATTTGCTTTTGTTCTAATGCATCTTGAAATTTGCTATATCCAATTGATTTAAAAACAAAGGTTAGCAACATATAAGATGTACTTACAATTAATGCAAGTTTATTAAATTTTGTTCGTCTAGGATTAGTTCGTTTATAGAACATAGCAACTAATACTAGCAATAGAAAAGGAATGGTATATAGAGGATCAGCAACAAAAATATTTTTATAAGCTAGTCTATATTCAAAAGGCCAAAAAAATTGTGTGCCCCAAGTGGTATGAGCATCTAAAAGAGGATGTGTTACTAAAGCCCAAAAGAACAACCAAGTCCAGTTTCTACGAGTAGCTTCTCTTTTATGATATATGTTATGAGCTACCCAAGCTAGAATAGGAGACATAATGATACAAAACACTAATGAATGCGAAAATCCTCTATGCATTTCAGTTGAGGTGATATCATCTGTCATGAATTTTAGAAAGACGTCTAAATCGGGAATAGTACCAGCAATTGCTCCCCAAAGCATAGCTTTGTTGCCCATTTTTTTACCTAAAACTGCTTCACCAACAGATGCTCCTAATACTATTT
The DNA here is from genome assembly GCA_020630395.1 of Flavobacteriales bacterium. Lineage (GTDB taxonomy): Bacteria > Bacteroidota > Bacteroidia > Flavobacteriales_D > CAJJDF01 > CATLPG01. Next base: position 28,248 of record JAHDBM010000026.1, on the reverse strand, counting down.
GAGTTAACGAATCCATTAGTTGTTAAACTCAGCTTTAAAAGGTTTTCTAAGTTCAAATTCACTTGGCGTTATAAAACAAAATAAAGGCTTTATAAGTGCATTCGATATAGCACTTTTATGCCTAGCGTAAAGTTTCATATTAACTGGTTCAGCACCTAATGCACTTTTAATTAATTCACTTGTTCTGCCTAATTGAAGTTCTCTTGATTTTGAAGTAATAGCCTGCTCCACATAATCATATAGTATTCTTTGATAAACAGCTAGATCCAAATTATGGCTATAATCAATCCCAACATAATTTGCCTCCATTATTCCTCTATGGAAAAAAGCAGTGCTAAATCCAACTAATTCATTATCTAGAAACAGCCCTCTAAAAGAAAAGTTGTCACCTAGTTCTTTTTTAAAATTCATAAAAGAATTAGGATTTATAGTGCCATAACTATAATCGGATTTATTAAGCACATTATTAAACAGAATTTCAATTCTTGTATGATGATGATGGATTTCTTCTGGTGTTAATGATTTTATTACAAGGTCTTTAGATTTTTTAAAAACACTGTTAGCTCTAGTTCTAAATTTAGCTTTTAAGCTTTGTAGGTAATCATCCATATTATTCCATTTTGGATGAACTTTTAAAATCATATTTACATCAACCATAAACGATTGATAACTGTGGCGCTTTAGTTCGTCACTATATGTTGTTGAAGATGGCCAAAACTCTTTAAAAAGAAGCATGGATAACTTCTTCTTGGTTTCTTTATTCTGTTTTATTCTTTTTGCGATATAAGCAGCCTCATTTATTGCCTCCTCTTCGGAGATATTGTTCCATAAAAAACCGTTTTCTCCATCAGAAAATACATTTCCACATACAAGGGCATTCATAGAAAAATTATCTCCTTCGCTTTTTGTTAAGTGTTTTAATACTTTTTGAGTCCCATTGTTTCGTTTATCGGTAAACATTACTAATTGAAAACAGCAAACAAGAATAGGTAAGTTGTCGTTATTGTAAGAAATAGAATAAAAGAAGTCCATTTCTTTACTCATGGTTCTTTCTAATGCTAATAAGTATGGAATAGATAAGTATACATTTCTGTTTTGCACAACTTGTTCCCAATGTTGCTTATTAATTGCTTTTATAGATGTCGCAATTGTTTGATTGTATTGAGATTCTGTTGACAATAGGTAGTTGTATATAAGCTATATTAATATAATTTCAATATTTTTTCTGGTCATATCGAGCGTTTCCAATTTTGATTGGAAATGTATCGAGATATAAATTGGTTGACTTCACTTATTCTCGATAAAATTTAGGATAGAACCCTAAATCAATTGAACTGACAGTGAAGTTTTATTATATCTTATAACATATTTTGTAAAAATATACTTTCTTATTGGTTCATTCAAGATTATGATGACACAAAAAAACCGCTAAGAATTTCTTAGCGGTTTTAAATTTTTATTTAAATGAAGTATTAACCTTTTATTTCTTCAATAATTTCTTCTTCCATTATTACATCAGATATTGGAGCAGAAGAAAGGTTATTCCATTTTTCAATTCCAACTTCATTAGATAAGTCAATTCCTTTTTCTTTGAGTTCTAATAATATTTGATCAGATGCAGTTGTTACATCACCTGCAAGAACTGAAACAGTAGAAACACCATTAACTGTTTTTTGCTCAACAGATAATTCGTTACCAGCATCATCTTTAATCGTATACTGACTAATTGTTTCATTGTTTTCAATAGTTTGTTCCATTTGGTTAATTACCGCAGAGTGATCATTAGTGTGATCTCCTGTAGTATGACCACCTAAAATTGGAGCAATTACTAGACCAATTAAACAAGTAAGTTTAATAAGGATGTTCATTGATGGCCCAGAAGTATCTTTAAATGGATCTCCAACTGTATCACCAGTTACAGCAGCTTTATGAGCATCAGAACCTTTATATGTCATTTCTCCGTTAATTTCTACACCAGCTTCGAATGATTTTTTTGCATTATCCCAAGCACCACCTGCATTGTTTTGGAAGATAGCCCAAAGAACACCACTTACAGAAACACCAGCCATATATCCACCTAACATCTCTGCAACAAGTTTGTTGTTTTCAGGATATACTAGTAAGCCAACTAATACAATTACAATTGGGAAACCAATAGTAAGTATACCAGGAAGTAACATTTGCTTTAAAGAAGCTTTAGTAGAGATATCTACACACTTATCATATTCTGGTTTACCAGTTCCTTCCATAATTCCAGGAATGTCTTTAAACTGACGTCTTACCTCATATACCATTTCCATTGCTGCTTTTCCTACTGCTTTCATAGCTAAAGCTGAAAATACAACAGGAACCATTCCTCCAATAAATAACATAGCTAATACAGGAGCTTTAAAAATGTTAATTCCATTAATACCAGTAAACGTTACATAAGCAGCAAATAACGCTAATGCTGTTAATGCAGCAGAAGCAATAGCAAATCCTTTTCCTGTAGCTGCAGTAGTGTTACCAACAGAATCAAGAATATCAGTTCTTTCTCTAACTTCATCAGGTAATTCACTCATTTCAGCAATACCACCCGCATTATCAGCAATTGGTCCAAATGCATCAATAGCTAACTGCATTGCAGTTGTTGCCATCATTGCTGAAGCTGCCATAGCAACACCATAAAAACCAGCAAAAGCATAAGAAGCCCATATTGCAATAGCAAATAATAATACAGAAGAGAACGTAGAAATCATACCTGTTGCTAAACCAGCAATAATGTTTGTTCCTGCTCCAGTACTTGATTGTTGTACAATATTTAAGATAGGTTTTTTACCTAATCCAGTATAATATTCAGTAAATGAAGAAATAGCACCTCCAACAATTAAACCAACTAATGTTGCATAAAATACTCTCATTGAAGTAATATCTTGTAAACCTTCACCAAAGAAATTCATTTTCATAGTTTCTGGTAACATCCAAATAACTAATCCAAAACATGCAACTGCAACTAGTCCAATAGATACCCAGTTACCAATGTTTAATGCTTTTTGAACTTGCGCTTCTTTTGCATCATTAGAAGCAATTTTAACAAGCATAGTACCAATAATAGAAATAATGATACCTGCACCAGCAATTGCCATTGGTAATAAAATTGGTCCAATACCACCAAAAGCATCACTAATAGATCCTCCCATATCAGTTATGATATAGTTTCCTAATACCATTGCAGCTAAAACAGTTGCAACATACGAACCAAATAAATCCGCTCCCATTCCTGCAACATCACCTACGTTATCACCAACATTATCAGCAATTGTAGCAGGGTTTCTTGGATCATCTTCAGGAATACCAGCTTCTACTTTACCAACTAAATCGGCACCAACATCAGCAGCTTTTGTATAAATACCACCACCAACTCTTGCAAATAATGCAATTGACTCAGCACCTAAAGAGAAACCAGCTAACGTTTCTAATACGATAGTCATATCCATTGTATTCGTCCATTCTCCTCCCATAAATAATTGGAAAAAAATTATAAAGAAAGCAGTTAATCCTAGCACTGCTAATCCAGCAACACCAAGTCCCATTACTGTACCACCTCCAAAAGAAATTTTAAGTGCTTTTGGTAAGCTAGAACGAGCTGCTTGAGTTGTTCTTACGTTAGTTTTAGTAGCAATTCTCATTCCCATATTTCCAGCTACAGCCGAGAAAATAGCACCAATAATAAAGGCTACTATAATTAAATAACTAGTTGTAGGCACAAAATATGCTACACCAGCTAATACAACACTTGCTCCTAAGACAAAAATTGCAAGTAATCTATATTCTGCTTTTAAAAAGGCTAAAGCTCCTTCGTAGATATGGTCAGAAATTTCTTTCATTTTACCATCTCCAGCATCTTGCTTCATTACCCAACTTCTTTTAACTGCCATATATACTAAGCCTAATACAGCTAATACAATTGGCATATAAATCATCATTTTTTCCATAAGTTAATTTTTTACTTAAAATATTTGGGAGGCAAAAGTATGGGTTTACAGGGACTTGTGCAAATATTGATTTGGTTTCTAAACGTTAACGATAACCTTCATGAAATAAAGTAAAGGATTCATAAACCAATTAAGTTGTTTCGTAAAAGTTCTATTTCGAAAGGATATGTAGAAACGTTATAGATATAGAAACCAAAAAAAATTAAAATTATGAAACGCTTACTTTTTTTATTCTCAATGACTATTGCTATTCACGCAAATTCAGCTATAATTAATGACCCAGATGAAGGATTAACATCAGAATCTATTGTATTGTCTCGTACTGATCTTAATAATAACATCATTGTTAAATTAAAATCTAATAATAATATTACGTTAGTGAGTTTAGTTACAACTAATGGAAAATCAATTCGAAATTTTAGTGGAAATGTTCTTAATAATAATCGTTTTTTAATTTCATTAGATGGATTAAAAGAAGAAGCATATTATATAGAAGCTTATTCTATAAAGGGTCTTGTTTCGAAGAAGAAAATTGATTAGATAAAATCGTTTTAAAAGCAATTTTAGCTGCCTTTTGCTCAGCTTTTTTCTTACTCTCTCCTTTTTCTGATGAAATAATTTCTTTATTTATGACAATGTCGCAAGTAAAAGAATGCGTATTATCTATTTGCTTGGTATCAAAAAGAACTTCTTGTTGGTTTTGTTGCCCCCAAATATGAAGTTGACTTTTATAGTCCTTTTCGGTTTGGTCTACTTCATCAAGAGACAAGTGTTTTTCTATTAGTTTAGTGATTGATTTTTCAGTTTTATGATAGCCTTTATCCAAATAAATAGCTCCTATTAATGCCTCAAGTGTATTACCAAGAATATTTTTGTGTCCGTTTTCTTGTTTTATGTATTGTATATGCTGGTGTAGATTTATTTTTTCGCCAAGCTCATTAAGCTGATTTCTACTTACAACTTTTGAGATTAATTTAGACAACTCTCCCTCTGTTTTATTTGGATAAAGTTTAAATATATATCCAGCAACAATAGAAGATAGAATGGTGTCACCCAAAAATTCTAAGCGCTCATTATTATTTGATGAAATAGATTTATGTGTGCAGGCAGTTTCATAAACTCTTATTGATTTTGGTTTAACACCAAAAGCTTCTAATATGAATTTTTCTAGCTCTTGATTGCTACTTTTTTTAGAAAATATGGTTGAAAAAAAAGACATAAAAAAAGAGGCTGAAAAGCCTCTTTGTTGTAAGTTATTTAAGTTTTTTAGCTACCTCTACTTCATGGTAAGCTTCAATAATATCATCTACTTTAATATCGTTAAACTTGTCAATATTAAGACCACATTCGTATCCAAATTTCACTTCTTTAACATCATCTTTAAAACGTTTTAGAGATCCTAGTTTACCTGTGTAAACAACAATACCATCTCTAATAATTCTAATCATGGAGTCTCTTAATATTTTACCTTCAAGAACATAACAACCAGCAATTGTACCAATTTTAGTAATCTTAAATGTTTCTCTAATTTGAGCAGTACCAAGAACTTCCTCAACAATATCAGGAGATAACATTCCTTCCATTGCGTCTTTCATTTCTTCGATAGCTTTGTATATAATAGAGTATAGTCTGATATCAATTTCTTCACTTTCAGCAAGTTTTCTAGCTCCAGCTGTTGGTCTAACTTGGAAACCAATAATAATTGCATCAGAAGCTGTTGCTAATAATACATCAGATTCAGAAATTGCACCTACTGCCTTATGAATAACATTAATTGCAATTTCTTCGGTAGATAATTTTAATAAAGAATCTGTTAATGCTTCTATAGAACCATCCACATCACCTTTAACAATTACATTAAGCTCTTTAAAGTCTCCGATTGCAAGTCTTCTTCCAATTTCATCAAGCGTAATATGTTTCTTAGTACGAACACCTTGCTCTCTTTGTAATTGCTCTCGTTTATTGGCAATATTTTTCGCTTCTTTTTCGTCAGCAATAATATTGAATTTATCACCAGCATTTGGCGCACCATTTAAACCTAAAATAGAAACTGGAGTAGCAGGTCCTATTTCTTTCACACGCTCACCTTTTTCATTAAGCATGGCTTTTACTTTACCATAATGAGTACCAGCAAGAATTACATCACCAATTCTAAGTGTTCCTTTTTGAACTAATATATTAGTTACGTAACCTCTACCTTTATCAAGTGAAGATTCAAGAACTGTTCCATCTGCTAATCTTTTTGGATTTGCAGTTAATTCAAGTAATTCAGCTTCAAGTAATACTTTTTCAAGTAAATCTTCAACACCAACTCCTGTTTTTGCAGAAATATCCATACTTTGATATTTTCCACCCCATTCTTCTACCAGAAGGTTCATTTGAGAAAGTTGAGTCTTTATATTATCTGGATTAGCTCCAGGCTTATCAATTTTATTAATAGCAAATACCATAGGTACACCAGCAGCTTGAGCGTGATTAATTGCCTCTTTTGTTTGCGGCATGATATCATCATCTGCAGCAATAATAATAATAGCAATATCAGTAACGGCAGCACCCCTTGCTCTCATGGCAGTAAAGGCTTCGTGACCAGGTGTATCTAAAAATGTAATTTGACGACCTGTATCTTTACCGGTTACTTTATAGGCTCCAATGTGCTGTGTAATACCTCCGGCCTCACCTTCAGCAATTTTTGCATTACGAATCCAGTCTAGTAAAGATGTTTTACCATGATCGACATGTCCCATAACCGTTACGATTGGAGCTCTTGGCTCTAAATCTTCTGGATTATCTTCAACTTCTTCTTCAATAACACCAATTTGATCTTCAGCAGAAATAAAGTTAACCGAGAAGCCAAACTCTTCGGCAATTATGGTTATCGTTTCTGCATCAATTCTTTGGTTGATAGAAGCAAATATACCTAAAGACATACAAGCAGAAATAACTTCAGTTGGTGATACATTCATCAATGAAGCTAAATCAGAAACGGTAACAAATTCTGTTAACTGAAGTTCGGTACTAGCTTCTTCTTGTCTTTGTAATTCTTTTTCTCTTTTATCAGCTTGAGCTTGTCTTTTATCTCTTCTGTGTTTATCACCTTTTTTACGTCCGCCACCACTAAGTCTTGCTAACGTTTCTTTAATTTCCTTTTGGATTTCTTCGCTAGTAGCTTCTTTCTTTTCGTGTTTTCTTCCTCCTTTTCCTTTTTTAGGAACGTTTTTAGCCGCTTTAGCAATATTAACTTTCTTAATACGCTTTCGTTTTCGCCTTTCACCTTCCTCTTTTTGCTGTTTTCTTTTATCAACAGGAAGTTCTATTTTACCAACTACCTTAGGACCAGTAAGTTTTTCGGCTGAGGCTTTTATAGTTTCTACATCAGGTTTCTTTTCTTCATTAGAAGATTCAACCTTAGGTTCTTCAACTGGTTTTTCTTCAGCTTTAGGCTCTTCTTTTTTTACTTTTTCTTTTGGAGTTTTCTTTTTTGGTGATAAATCTATTTTACCTACAACAGAGGTGCCCGATAATTTATCTGCAGAAGCTTTAATTGTTTCTTCTTCTTTTTTCTTAGCAGGAACTTCTTTTTTAGCTTCAGGTTTTTTCTCTTCCTTTTCAACTGGTTTTTCTTCAGCTTTAGGTTCTTCCTTTTTAACCACCTCCTTTTTGGGCGGGTTTAAATCTATTTTACCAACTACAGCAGGACCAGAAAGTTTATCAGCAGAAGCTTTAATCGTTTCAGGAGCCGTTTCTTTTTTAGTAACTGGACGTTCTCTTTGAGCACTTGCTTCTTTCGATTTTTCCTTTTCGATTTTGGCATCAACAAATTCAGCCAATAGGACCTTGTATACATCCTCATCTACTTTGGTATTAGGACTCGATTCAATTTCGATTCCCTTATCTTTCAAATGATCGACCAATGAAGATATACCCACATTGAGTTCTCTTGCTATTTTACTTAGTCTTTTAACTGCCATTTAAAACTGTTTTTTATAAATTCTTTTGAAGTGTTTTTTGTGCTCAAATAATAATCTTATTGCTCTTCTTCAGCAAACTCGTCTTTTAATATTGCTAAAACATCTTCTATTGTTTCTTCTTCTAAATCTGTTCTTTTCACTAGATCTTCGAAGTCTATTTCTAATACACTTTTGGCGGTATCACACCCAATAGATTTAAAGGCGTCTATTACCCACGATTCAATTTCATCAGAGAATTCATCTAAATCAACATCATCAATATCTTCAGCACCTTCTCTATAAACATCTAATTCATAACCTGTTAATTTACTGGCTAATTTAATGTTGTGTCCACCTCTACCAATTGCTTTAGATACTTCTTCTGGTTTTAAGTAAACATTGGCTCTACCATCATTTTCTAATAACTCAACAGATGTAATTCTTGCAGGGCTAAGCGCTCTTTGAATTAATAATTTAACATTATCAGTGTAACTAATAACATCAATATTTTCATTACGTAATTCACGAACAATACCGTGTATTCTTGCTCCTTTCATACCAACACAAGCTCCAACAGGATCAATACGATCGTCATAAGATTCTACAGCAACTTTAGCTCTATCTCCTGGTATACGAACAATTTTTTTGATGGTAATTAATCCATCAAAAATTTCTGGTATTTCTAATTCGAATAAACGAGCTAAAAAGTCAGGTGATGTTCTAGATAAAATAATAACAGGAATGGTATTTCTCATATCTACACGTCCAACTACTGATCGTATAGTATCTCCTTTCTTGAAAAAGTCACCAGGAATTTGCTCAGATTTAGGTAAGATAAGTTCATTTCCTTCTTCATCTAGGATAAGCATTTCTCTTTTCCAAATTTGGTAAACTTCTCCAGTTACAATTTCACCAATTCTATCTTTATATTTCTTGTAAACGTTATCTTTCTCTAATTCAAGGATTTTATTGATTAGGTTTTGACGTAGAGCAAGAATATTTCTACGACCAAAATCAACCATCTTTAATTCGATAGCAATTTCTTCTCCTACTTCAAAATCATCCTCAATTTTTAATGCGTCAGATAATTGAATTTCTAATGCATCATCTTCTACTTCTCCATCTGCAACAATTTCTTTGTTAATCCATATTTCTAGGTCACCTTTATCAACATTGATAATAATATCTACATTATCATCTGTTCCATTTTTTTTACGAATCATGGCACGGAAAACGTCTTCCAGTACCCCCATCATGGTTACTCTATCTATGTTTTTCAGCTCCTTAAATTCGGAGAACGAATCAATTAGATTAATGCTATCCATTTTCTTTTATTTAAATGTTATAACTAGTTTGGTTTGATTAATATCGCTTAAGCTTAATTTATCTTCTATTGTTCTTGTAATTTTTTTCTTTTTACCTTCTACTTTTTCAGTAATGTCATATTTTACCGTAATTTCTTGCTCATTAGCCGCAATTAATTCTCCTTCTATAACTTTACCTGTTTTTAACATTACTTTTACTGGTCTCCCAATATTTTTAATGTATTGTTTGGTTACTCTAAATGGGTTTGATAAACCGGATGATGAAACCTCTAATTCAAAATCTTCAATTTCACGATCTAAATTATGCTCTACTTGTCGACTAAATTGAATACAGTCATCAATGGATAAAGATTTCTCTTCATGATCCATCTCAACTATGATTTTATTGGCTTTACTTACCTTTAAATCAACCAAGAAGAACTTATTATCTGTTTCTTCTATTTTCTCGTCAATGAGTTGTTTTATTACGCTTTTATCAATCATTTAAATAACAAAAAAGGGAACTTAAAGTTCCCCTCATTCTTTTATTTACAAGCAAAAGTAGTTATTATTTATTATTTTTCAAAGAGTTTATTTTGATTTACACATCTTTTATAACACAATTTTGTCTGAAACACAAAGTATTTAAATATCTAGTCCTGTTACTTTTTGAAAACTTTCAATTATTTTCATGTGTTCTTTTAAGGGTTCATAATACTCTTTTGGTATGGTTCTAGACTCAGATGTTTCTAGTTCTTTAAATTTTGGAGTCATTCGCTTCATCATATAATATCTATAAAACCAAACTCTAAACAAAAACTTATCCTCCCCTATGTTTGAAACAAATAGGCTTTTAAGTGAATCTATATCTTTTTGTTTTAAGGATGAGTTAATAATTGAATCGTTTAATGCTTTAAACACACCAGATTCTTTTTTAAATATTGATACTAGAGCTTGGGTGTTTGTTCTTGATTTAAGGATATCATATACTTTTTCTTCAATTAAGAATTTTGCGGCAGCATCTTTTAGGTGAATTTTAGAATAAAGATGTTCGATATTATTAAGCATTTTTTTCTCATGTTCATTTCGAAAAATATTTTCGAATCTATCAAGTTGCTTGTATAGTATGTTTGTTAATCGATTAAATTCAAATTCTTTTCGAGTATCTTCTAATTCTTTTCTTTGAATTTTTAATTCACTAGACTGCATCCAAGAAGTTATAATTAACAAGGCGAAGGCTAATCCAGAAAAAAAAGTATTAAGAACACCAAATAAATCTCCGAAAGTTCCTCTAAAGTTAGAATTACTAAAAGAAAACCCATATAAGTTTTGAACCCAATATGGAAAACTATAAACTACAGATCCAATAATTATTATAATTATCGCAGCAGAAATAAACCATTTATTTTTTTTAAGTAATTCCATAATTCCTTCTAAACAGAGGATACTTTTAATATGAAACTATTAATCCTTAAATATTTTATATGTAGTAATATAGAGTTACTATATTTAAAGCTTTTCTTAATTTTTATATGCTTTCCATTCTTTACTAACCATAGCTTCACCTTCAAAACTAATAACTTTAAACTCAACTCTTCTGTTTCTTTGGTGTTGTATTTTAGTACAAGAAACACCATCAGCACAGTTGTTTTTAAGCTTAGTCTCTCCATATCCTTTGGCAATAATACGATCTTTATTAATACCTTCTTTAATTAAGTAATTGGTAACGGATTGTGCTCTACTTTGAGATAGAACATTATTATATTGATTTGTAGCTCTAGAATCAGTGTGTGCAGATATTTCTACTTTCATATTAGGATAATCAGCTAATATTTTTCTTACCCATTCAAGCTCCTCTTTTGCATCATTCCTGATATTATATTTATCAAAATCAAAATAGATGTTATAAAGATCTATAATGGTACCTTCTTTTAATAATATTTGGTTAGAACCAGTGCCAGTATAACCTAAACTTGGATCCCTTAAATCAACAGTAGAGTTCATCAGTAAACTTAGATCATAACAATCTGTCATAGTTGAATCCGTAGTGAATGTTTTTTCTATTGTTTTAAAGTATCCTTTTTCAGCTTTTATTCTATACTTACAGTTTTTAGTTAATGGGAAAGTAAATTTACCATCTCTATCAGATTTTACTTGAACAGCTTCACCATTACACACATTTATTACTGTTATCTTAACATCATCTAACAAGTAATTACAGTCTTCATTTAATACAGTACCACAAAGTCTTAAATCTGTATTTTTTTGTACTTGAGTAGCAAGACCTAATGATAATTCAACTTCTCCATCTTGTGGATCAAATGTTTCAATACCGGGACAAGTTTCATTTGTTTTAAATAAAGATTTGCTTGCTTCAGCTTCTAGCTCACCTGTATTTCTACTGACTTCAAATGAAAATCTTCCATTATCATCACTTTTTAAACTTTTAAATACTGCACCTTCTTGATAGATTGTAACATCAGCACCTGGAATTATTTCTCCAGTTTCACAGTTAACAACCAAACCTTGAACAATTGATTTACCTTTGTTTTTAAATGTATATATTTCATCTTCTCCTGACCTATCAGAAGAAAAATATCCTGACTCGAAATTATCTTGTGTTATGATACCAAAATCATCTTTAACACTGTTCATTGGTAAGCCAACATTAACAGGTTTTTTCCATTTATCATTAACACTATTAGCTTTAAAAATATCTAACCCTCCAAATCCAGCATGAAAATTAGATGAGAAATATAAATTATTTTGATTATCAATAAAAGGGAATACTTCATTTCCAGAAGTATTTATTTTTTCTCCCATATTTTCTGGAACCCCCCATTCTTCTCCACTTTTTTTAACGATATATAAATCCATACCTCCATATCCTCCTGGTTGGTCGGATGCAAAGATCATAGTATTGTTATCAACTGATAATGCAGGATGACAAAATGAATAATTGTTATTGTTTAAAGCTAATTTTTTTGGTTTACTCCATTTTTCACCATCTTTTGTTGTCTTCATAATTTGAAGACGTATATTTTTTTCTTTATCGTTTTTAGATTTTCCTTTAATCTGATTACTTCTAGTAAAGTAAAGTGTATTTAAGTCTTTAGTAAACGTACCAGATCCCTCATGTAATCCAGAGTTAATTTTTTTTGAGAAAGGTCTTACTTTGTATCCAGCATCAGGTGATGCGACATATAAATCAGTATATTTTTCATCAGTCCAAGCATCTAAATTATTTGAGGCTCCTTTACTTTCATTTCTATTAGAAACAAACAATAAATCATCACCATAATAAGAAGGACTAAAGTCTAACATTTCTGAATTAAACATTACCTTAGAAATTTCATAATAACGATCATTAACTTGGTCGGTTTCCAAAAGATAACATAGACTAATAAAGTTATCAATATGTTGAGCTTCTTTGCCGGCAACATTTAATTTATAATTACTAAACCATTCTTTAGCTTTAGAAGGTTTACCATTCATAAGCAGCATTTGAGCATAATAGAACTTTGCTTTAGTTCTTTCACTTGTTTTAACTGCTTTTGCAAACCAAGCTTCTGCCTTAATACTTTCATTATTTAATCGGTAAGCATTCGCTAAATTATAGATTGACTCACCATCATCAGCATTATCTTTTAGTTTACCTTCATACCTGGCGATAGCATCTTGTAAAGATAAATTATCATATAATAATTCAGCTTGTTGTGCTGTTCCAAGAAAGGCAACAATGCTTAGTGTTAATGTTATAATGTACTTGTTCATAATTAAAAATATCTTGGGTGGTAAACTCCTTTCTTCTTTTGATTGAAATCGTATCCAATCATAATTTCATGAGATCCATTATTAACTCTTGAAAGCTTTGTTAGGGTAAAATCATATGCATAACCTATTCTTAAATTTGTTTTTGCATGATATTGAGCAATTACATCAAATGAATCATTAGTTCTGTATGTACCACCTATCCAAAATTGCTTGTTGAAGATGGCCATTAAATTAAAATCCAGTTCAAAAGGAGAAGCAAATTCATATTTAGCTAAAACGGCTGGTTTAAATTCAACAACTTTCGAGACAGGTATAACGATACCAGCCATTCCAAAAAAGTGTCTTCTTTGGAAAGATTGACCAGCACCTATAGCTTGATAGTTTGTTTCATTTTCTAGAAGTTTAGGAACAGATAAACCAACATAGTAGTTTTCTTTAAATAAGTATAAACCAAAACCAAAGTTTGGTAAGTTAAGTGTATTTTGACCAAAAGGAATTTCATTATCTCCCGTTTCAAGAGGGTTCGATTGATTCCAAAGCATATCTTGCTTTTTAATTTGTCCATCTAAAGCAAAACTTAATGTACCAATACCAATATTTAAATGATAAGCATAAGCTGCTTTAAGTTCATAGTTTCTTTGTATACCTATTTGGTCATAAATTAAAGATAAACCAACACCAGAGTTTATTTGTCTAATAGGTGCATGCACTGATAGAGTAGTGGTTTTAGGAGCCCCATCAAAACCTGTCCATTGATTTCTATATAGTCCAATTAAACTAATAGCATCTCTAGTTCCAGCATAAGCAGGGTTAACAACTATTTTGTTAGAGAAAAATTGCGTATACATAGGATCTTGTTGTCCATAAGCTGAGCTTGCGAACAATCCGATTATTGATATAAAAAGTAATTTTTTCATACTTGTTTTTTTATATAAAGTGATTATTATCTATGAAGTGTAATGTATCCGTTTAATAAAGTTTCACCTGTATCATTATTAATTAAGATATAGAAATAAGTGCCATCAGGTAATTCTTCGCTATTTCTGATACCAGACCAATCATTTTGGTAATTGTTAGAGAAATAAACTTCATTACCCCATCTGTTATAGATGAATAATTCATGATTAGGATAATTATCAATTCCCTCGATAACAAAGCCATCATTTTTACCATCACCATTTGGAGTGATAATGTCAGGAACATTTAATAATGGATCAATCATGATTTTTACATATGCAGTATCGCACATTGTAGGACAATCTTTTAAACAGATTTCATATATGAAATAATCATTATTAGATAGACTTGTGTTAACATAGTAAATTTGAGTATCACTTAAAGATGCATTTCCAAAGTTTGGTAATGTTTTAATTGATATGTTAACAGGTAAATTAGTAGTGTCATTTACTAGAACATCTATTAAACCATTTCCATTTTCGTTAATTCTTAATGTATCACCAATTGCCTCTGGGTAATTAGGAACATTAACAAATACGCTATCAGTAGAGACTCCACCACAAGAACCTTGAGTTAATGTCCATGTAAACATATACGTACTGTCAAATTGTAAATTAGTTACAGGAGTGTTAGCATCAAAAGGAGTAACAATAATAGCAGAAGAATTGGTTTGCCAATAACCATTTCCGTTTGCTACTGCACCAAGATTAATAGTTGGTGCACCTTCACATACAATGATATCATCACCAGCAAAAGCTACAGCACTTGCAGAATCATCTATGTCAACAAAAATGGTAACAGGATCCGAGTAACATCCATTATTTTCAAGTCTTAACCTGTAAGTACCTTCATCACCTGGTGTTGCAGGGAACACGACAAGCGTATCGTTCGTACTTACGATAGTTGTAGAGTTAGGATAAGTCCATTCATAGTTCGTAGCTACATTAGGTGTGTGCACTATAATACTATCTCCAATACAAATAGGGGAATTAGAGAAAATTAGAGGTGTTTGTGGCTTAGCATTTACTATAACTCTAACACTTGAATCCATTGAGAAACAACCTTGTTCTTCAATAGATAAAGAATATATACCTGAGTCATTTAATGTTGCAGGAAATATAATTGCTGGATTTTGCAAGTTAGATGTAAATCCGTTAGGACCTCTCCATCTGTATTGATTTGCGATCGTATTAGTTGACAATTGAATCAGCCCATCTTCACAAACTGGAGTAGTAGCTGTTACATTTGGTTTATTTGGTATTGGGTTAACATCTATTAATTTAATTTGAGATGGTAATGAAATACACGTTCCAATTAATACTTGTACGTAGTAATTACCACTATCTGCAATAATCATATTAGAATCAATATAAGTTGGGTTAATAGTAGTATCTAAAACACCAGATGGTCCATACCAAATGTAGGTAACATTTGTACTACCAAAACCAGGAGTATTTAATATTAATCTATCGCCTTCACAAAGTGTATCTGCATTAGATGTTATACCTGGTACAAAATTACTATTAATAACTTCGACTTGAGTTTGACCAACAGGAGATGTACAACCATTTACAGTAACTGTAAGGTTGTAAAATCCTTCGTTAGTTGAATCTGCATTTAAAATAAATGGATTGTTTATTGCAGATGTAAATCCAGCAGGCCCTGTCCAACTATATACATTACCAGTATCGTTTGCAAATAAGAATAATGTGTCTCCTTCACAAACAGGTGTACTAGATGTTGGAAGTGGAGCATCTGGAATTGGATTGACAACAACCTTTGTTGGAACAGAAACTTTTGAGAAACAACCTTGATAAATTATAGATACACTATAATCTCCGCTATCAGCTAATTGTGCACTTGGTATAACTGGGTTTTGTGAAACAGAACTAAATCCATTTGGCCCACTCCATAAATATGTTGCACCTGGTAAACTATTGGCGGATAAAATAATATTATCGCCAACACAAACAGGACTATTAGATGCCGCAAAAGCAGTATCTGGAACAGGAATAATGTTCACATTAATACTATTGGATTGAGGTGACTCACAACCATCAGGAGAAACACAAATAACACTCCAAGCTCCACTTAAATATGCCGAATCAGTTGAAGGTATATTAGTAGAATTGGTAGTTGTATTAAGTAATGGGTTAGCTAAAGTAGATGAACTTGATCCACCAGGCCCAATCCACTTGTAAGAAGCACATGTTGAACTTGTACTTAACATAATGGTGTCACCAAAACATAAGCTTGATTGTCCATGAATAGTTGGAGCAGTTGGATTCGCATTTACTCTAATAGTTATAGAAGTATCAGCACTTACACAACCATTAATTATAACTGATAATGTATATACTCCTGCCGTACTATTTGATGCATTAGTAGCAGTAGGGTACTGTGCAGAAGAACTAAATCCATTTGGTCCATTCCAGTTATATGCAGAAGCCACTGTTGATGTACCTAAATTAAATGTTCCTCCTTCACAAAGAACTGTATCGGTTGACGTAATATCTGGAGCAGAAGGCACAGGAAGAACTGTTACAACAGTTGTAGCAGTATCTACACATCCATTTACATTTAAAATATATTGATAAGTGTATGAACCAGTTGTTAATCCAGTTATTACATGAGTATTACTTGTTGCTAGTAAAGTAGTGAATGCACTATCATACCATTCATAAGTTCCATTAACTGCAGTATTACCTGTTAACGTTACAGAACCATTGTTACAAATAGGACCATTATTATTTGCTAGAGCGATTGGATTGGCTAAAATAGTAACAGTTGCAGTATTCGAATTTGAACTAACACAACTATCTGTATTCATAGTTATTAATTGCCAATTACCAGACACATAGTATTGGCCACTTCCAATTGCTAATCTAGCTATAGTTGTGGTAATGGTATCTCCATTTGGTGCAATCCATAAGTAATTAAATGCGTTAGCTCCAGTCGATAGAATAATGCTATCACCTTGACAAATATTACTATTCATTGCATTTAAAATAGGTGTTGAAGGCAATGGATTTACACTAATATTGATTGTAGTATCAGCACTACCACATCCATTAACTGTAACACTTAATGTATAAGTACCTCTAGATGCAAGTGATGCAACTATAGCAGACGGATTTTGACTTGAAGAACTAAACCCATTCGGACCAGTCCAACTATATGTTGTTGCTGATGTATTAGTTCCTAACATAATCATATCACCTTCACAAACAGATGTATCATTTGCGAATATAGATGGAGCTTGTTGTATAGTATCAACTATTACAACAGTTGTCGCAGTATCTACGCAGCCATTTACATTAACTATATAATTGTAAGTGTAATTACCAGTAACTAATCCATTAATAGTATGATTTTGACTAGTCGCTAATAGAGTAGTGTATGCACTATCATACCATTCGTATGTTGCTCCCGAAACAGTATTACCAATTAATTGAACAGATCCATTATTACAAATCGGACCATTGTTGTTGGCAATTGCATTTGGTAAAGGATTTATAGTAACATTTATAGTGTTAGATCTAGGAGATTCACAACCTTCTGCAGAAACACAAACAACACTCCATGGTCCAGCTAAATATGCCGAGTCATTTGAAGGAATAGCAGTATTATCAACATTTGTTCTTAATAATGGATTCATCAAGGTAGATGTGCTTGAACCACCTGGACCAATCCAATTAAATGAATCGCAAGTTGCACTTGTAGATAAGAATAACGTATCACCAAAGCATAAGGTTGAATTACCAGATATTGTTGGTTGAGCAGGACTAGGGTTAACTACTATTACTAATGTTGTATCTGCACTTACGCAACCATTAACGGTTACATTAAGTGTATAACTACCAGCAGTTAAATTACTACCAACTATAGCGCTAGGATATTGTTGATTTGATGTAAAGCCATTAGGACCTGACCAATTATATGAAGTTGCAACCGTGTTAGTGAAAATAGAGAATAGTTCACCTTCACATACAGTATCATTACCACTAATATGTGGAGCAGGTTCTTGTTCTCTAACCATAACCACAGTAGAAGCTGTATCCACACAACCATTCACATTAATAATGTATTGGAATGTATAGTTACCGGCAGCAAGTCCAGAAACAGTATGTGTATTATTAGTTGCTAATAATGTAGTAAATGCACTATCATACCATTGGTAAGTAGCTCCAGTTTGAGTATTTCCTGTTAAAGTAACGGTACCATTTAAACAGATAGGCCCATCATTGCTGGCAATAGCAACAGGATTAGGTAATACTGTAATAGTTTCCGTGTTAGAGTTAGCACTAAAACAGCTATCTGTATTCATAATAGCTAACATCCAGTTACCAGATGTATAATATAGTCCACTACCAATAGCTAATCTAGGTACAAGTGTAGTAATCGTATCTCCATTAGGTGCTAACCATAAGTAGTTAAGTGCAGCAGCACCAGTAGATAAAATAATACTATCACCTTGACATACATTATTAGTAGCAACAAGAGTAGGCGTAGTCGGTAATGGGTTAACATTAATGTTAATAGTAGTATCTGCACTACCACAACCGTTAACCGTAACACTAAGTGTATATATACCAGCAGTAGCAGTAGAAGCTGTAATTACAGGTGGATTTTGGCTAGTAGAAGAGAATCCATTAGGCCCTGACCACATGTAAGCACTAGCATTAGTAGAAGTAGATAGCGCGAAAGTTTCCCCTTCACATAAAGTAGTATCAGTAGAGCTGATGTTTGGTGCTTGTTGAACAGGATCAACTACCACAACAGTAGAAGCTGTATCGACACAACCGTTTACATTGATAATGTATTGGAATGTATAGTTACCAGCTGCTAAACCAGAAACAGTATGTACATTACTAGTAGCAAGAAGCGTAGTAAATGCACTATCATACCATTGGTAAGTAGCTCCAGTTTGAGTATTCCCTGTTAATGTAACCGTACCGTTTAAACAGATAGGTCCATCATTACTAGCAATCGCTACAGGGTTAGCTAGAAGATTAATGTTTTCTGTATTAGAGTTAGCACTAAAACAGCTATCTGTATTCATAACCGCTAACATCCAGTTACCAGATGTATAATATAGTCCACTACCAATAGCTAATCTAGGTACAAGTGTAGTAATCGTATCTCCATTAGGTGCTAACCATAAGTAGTTAAGTGCAGCAGCACCAGTAGATAAAATAATACTATCACCTTGACATACATTATTAGTAGCAACAAGAGTAGGCGTAGTCGGTAATGGGTTAACATTAATGTTAATAGTAGTATCTGCACTACCACATCCGTTTACCGTTACACTTAATGTATAAACTCCTGCTG
>JAHDBM010000026.1:1176-8858 GCA_020630395.1 Flavobacteriales bacterium | reverse complement strand
GTATCTGCACTACCACATCCGTTTACCGTTACACTTAATGTATAAACTCCTGCTGTTGCTGTACTTGCTACAATCACTGGTGGATTTTGGCTAGTAGAAGAGAATCCATTAGGCCCACTCCACATATAAGAAGAAGCATTAGTAGAAGTAGATAGAGCGAATGTTTCCCCTTCACATAAAGTAGTATCCGTAGAACTGATGTTTGGTGCTTGTTGAACAGGGTCAACCACTACAACAGTAGAAGCCGTATCTACACAACCATTCACATTGATAATGTATTGGAATGTATAGTTACCAGCAGTCAAACCAGAAATAGTATGTGTATTACTAGTAGCTAATAATGTAGTAAATGCACTATCGTACCACTCATAAGTAGCACCTGTTTGAGTATTCCCAGTTAATGTAACGGTACCATTTAAACAAATAGGTCCGTCATTACTAGCAATCGCCACAGGGTTAGCCAGTAAGTTAATAGTTTCGGTATTTGAATTAGCACTAAAACAGCTGTCTGTATTCATAATAGTTAACATCCAGTTACCAGAGGTATAATATGGTCCACTACCAATAGCTAATCTAGGTACAAGTGAAGTAACGGTATCTCCGTTTGGCGCTAACCATAAGTAATTAAGAGCACTAGCTCCTGTACTTAAGATAATACTATCCCCTTGACACACATTATTAGTAGCCACAAGAGTAGGAGTAGTAGGTAATGGGTTAACATTAATGTTAATAGTGGTATCTGCACTACCACATCCGTTTACCGTTACACTTAATGTATAAACTCCTGCTGTTGCTGTACTTGCTACAATCACTGGTGGATTTTGGCTAGTAGAAGAGAATCCATTAGGCCCACTCCACATATAAGAAGAAGCATTAGTAGAAGTAGATAGAGCGAATGTTTCCCCTTCACATAAAGTAGTATCCGTAGAACTGATGTTTGGTGCTTGTTGAACAGGGTCAACCACTACAACAGTAGAAGCCGTATCTACACAACCATTCACATTGATAATGTATTGGAATGTATAGTTACCAGCAGTCAAACCAGAAATAGTATGTGTATTACTAGTA
Source organism: Flavobacteriales bacterium (assembly GCA_020630395.1). Taxonomy (GTDB): domain Bacteria; phylum Bacteroidota; class Bacteroidia; order Flavobacteriales_D; family CAJJDF01; genus CATLPG01. Next base: position 7,790 of record JAHDBM010000026.1, on the reverse strand, counting down.
GCTAATAATGTAGTAAATGCACTATCGTACCACTCATAAGTAGCACCTGTTTGAGTATTCCCAGTTAATGTAACGGTACCATTTAAACAAATAGGTCCGTCATTACTAGCAATCGCCACAGGGTTAGCCAGTAAGTTAATAGTTTCGGTATTTGAATTAGCACTAAAACAGCTGTCTGTATTCATAATAGTTAACATCCAGTTACCAGAGGTATAATATGGTCCACTACCAATAGCTAATCTAGGTACAAGTGAAGTAACGGTATCTCCGTTTGGCGCTAACCATAAGTAATTAAGAGCACTAGCTCCTGTACTTAAGATAATACTATCCCCTTGACACACATTATTAGTAGCCACAAGAGTAGGAGTAGTAGGTAATGGGTTAACATTAATGTTAATAGTGGTATCTGCACTACCACATCCGTTTACCGTTACACTTAATGTATAAACTCCTGCTGTTGCTGTACTTGCTACAATCACTGGTGGATTTTGGCTAGTAGAAGAGAATCCATTAGGCCCACTCCACATATAAGAAGAAGCATTAGTAGAAGTAGATAGAGCGAATGTTTCCCCTTCACATAAAGTAGTATCCGTAGAACTGATGTTTGGTGCTTGTTGAACAGGGTCAACCACTACAACAGTAGAAGCCGTATCTACACAACCATTCACATTGATAATGTATTGGAATGTATAGTTACCAGCAGTCAAACCAGAAATAGTATGTGTATTACTAGTAGCTAATAATGTAGTAAATGCACTATCGTACCACTCATAAGTAGCACCTGTTTGAGTATTTCCTGTTAATGTAACGGTACCATTTAAACAAATAGGTCCATCATTACTAGCAATCGCCACAGGGTTAGGATTAATATTGATATTTACTTTATTAGAAGTATCACTTACACAACCTTGAGCATTTTCAATTATTAAAGACCAGTTTCCTGAAAGATAAATTGCATTAGATGGAATTACATTAAGAGTTGAAGAAGTAGTTGTGGTTACTTGTCCATTAGGAGCGATCCAATAAAATCTTGAAGCTGATGCAGTTGTAGATAACCTGATATTGTTACCTTGACATATATCATTTCCTGATAATACAGGTGTATTAGGTTTATTATTTATAGTTGGTCTTTCCGCAGCAATTTCACTTACACAGCCATTATCGGTAACCGTTAAGAAATAAGTTCCTGCAGTTAAATTAGATGCTAAAATAGCCGGTGGATTTTGTAAAGTAGAAGAAAATCCATTAGGACCAGACCAACTGTATGTATCGTGAATATCGGGACAAAAAACAGTGAAATATTCACCTTCACAGATTGGATTTGGGTTTATTCCTAAACGAGGAGCTCTAAGTTTAGGGTTAACAGTAACTCTAACATTTTCTTTATTTACACATCCGTTTACATCAATAATTTCATATGTGTAGGAATAAGAACCAGCAGTTAAACCAGTAATGCTGTGTGTATTTGTAGTAGCAATTATACTTCCTGTATTATCGTCAAACCATCTGTAAGTATTACCATTACCATTAATTGTGTTTCCAATTAAACTAAGTGTTTGTCCTTCACATATTGGTGAATTACTGCTAACAATAATAGCTGGTGTAGGATTAATATTGATATTTACTTTATTAGAAGTATCACTTACACAACCTTGAGCATTTTCAATTATTAAAGACCAGTTTCCTGAAAGATAAATTGCATTAGATGGAATTACATTAAGAGTTGAAGAAGTAGTTGTGGTTACTTGTCCATTAGGAGCGATCCAATAAAATCTTGAAGCTGATGCAGTTGTAGATAACCTGATATTGTTACCTTGACATATATCATTTCCTGATAATACAGGTTGATTTGGCTTTGGATTAAAATTAATGTTAATTGATGAGTCATTGGACCCACATCCATTTACCACAATAGAAAGTGTATATATTCCTGATGTTAAGTTAGAAGCTAATATTGATGAGGGGTTTTGTAAAGTTGAGCTAAAACCATTTGGCCCAGTCCAATTATATGTATCTGCTAATGTATTAGTAGAAAGACTAAATAAATCACCTTCGCAAATTGGACTAGGATTAATATTTATATTAGGTGATAATTGAGTACTATCAACTACAACTATTGTTGAAGCTGTATCCATACATCCATTTAGATCTACAACATAATTATATAAATAAGTTCCTTTGCTTAATCCAATTAAATTATGAGTATTAGTATTAGCTAAAGCAGATCCATATAAACTATCATACCATGTATAAGTTGCCCCAACAAATGTATTTCCACTTAGTAAAACATTGTCCCCGAAACATATAGGGCCATTGTTAGTTGCATTAGCGTTAGGAAATTGAGTTATTGTTACTGATTGAGGGTCAGAAACATCACTGTTGTCAATTACTAAACTCCATGAACCAGAAACATAATATTGCCCACTAATTAATTTTAATTCTGGAACTGACGTAAAGACAGTATCTCCATTTGGAGCAATCCATTTATATATATTTCCAGATTGATTAGTAGTTAATTTAACTGTATCACCAAAGCATACATCATTTGTAGCAAATAAAATTGGTTTATCAGATAAATATATTATTGTGGCTGTGTCACATTCTACAGGACTTCCTTTATCACATACTACATATTTTGCACTATCTATACCAGGAAAACTAGCATTAGGTGTATAGGTAATTTCTCCAGTTACTGGATCAATACTAATTGTTCCGTGACTAGGTTGTCCTCCACTTATAATACCTATACTGCTAGAGTCTATTTCAGAGGTTAAAGAGGTATCATTACCAATAACCGAATGAGTAATAGGTGTATTTGGTGATACATAAATACTATCATCAAGAGCTACAATATCTGCACAAGTATTATAGTTAGAATCTAAAAAAGCAGGTGTTCCACTTCCATTATCAGTAATTGTGTAATTTGGTGTATCTGAATCAGCAGAAGTTTCTAAAGCATCAGCTAATCCATTAATTCCATAGGGAGCAGCAACAGTATCTACTACTTGTGTAACAGCTCCATGTCCTGCTTCAAAAGCATCAGAACAACCATCTCCGTCTGCATCTAAATCTAGATAATCAGGAGTACCATCATTATCTGTATCTCTGACTATACAAGTAGAATTGAATGCATACAATGGAGATTCACCAAATGCAGAAGGATCAGTAGATTTGTTAACATATTCAATTTCAATACGTGTTAAATCTTCTCTAAATTGAAAATTTGCAGCTACAGTATAATCAGGAGCACTTAGCGCTAAAGAATCTCCAATTAATACTAATGAATACAATACAGGGCTAGTTAAACTAACATATTCTCCTTTATGAAGAGTAAAAGGTCTTAAATCTGGAATTAATGCACCATTTATATCATATGCTCTAATTCTAATTTCTTCTTCAGCATCAATATCTTCAATGGAAAAATTGAAATCTCTCAATAATTGATCAAATACAACATTTAAAGTTGCACCTTCATCAGATAATAGATTACCTCCACTAGAAACTATATTTCCTCCAGCTTCAGTGTAAATAGCATTAAAATCACCATAATTTTCAGTTGCACCTGATGTATTTGGATCTATATTAATATTAATATTAGAAATACAATTAAAGGATTCTAAAGAGTCAATAATTCCATCATTGTCATCATCAATATCATCAATATCAGGAATTCCATCATTATCACAATCTTCAAAATTTAAAATAGCTGATGTTAAAGATCTATTAATACATTTTTCATTAATATTATCTTTAATGTATACGATATAATTCCCGCCTGTTAAGTATTCAATAGGATTATTACTAAAAGGACCATTAGGAGATACAGAATAAATATAACTACCACTACCGTTTGTTCCAGACACATATATTTTACCACTGTATGGATTACCACATATTGGATCTAAAGTAGAGTCAATCATAACATCAGGAGGAACAGCTGTTATTTCTACGATAACAGTATCTCTTGTAGTTTCGCATGGCTGATTACTAATAGCCCATTCAAACACATAAGTACCCACAATTAAGTTTGTTAGATTATTAACTGAAGAATCAAAGTCACTCATAACAGCAATATTTGGTCCAGAAACTTGACTCCAAACACCAGAACCAATACTAGGATTATTTCCTCTTAATTCAGCAAAAGTTTGACATAAATCTAATTGATCACTTCCGGCATTTGCTATGGTTGCAGGATCAGCCACTAAAACGATATTACTATCTGTAACGTTACAACCGGCACCATCATTAATTGTCCATAATGTTTTATATTGTCCAACAACTAACGAAGTTATCCTAGCTGTATCTGAACCAGGCGCACTATTAGGAGTAAATGTTAAACTACTTGGGCCAGAAATCACAGACCATGTTCCATTTATGCCTGGAACAGAGTCTGCAGACATTCTAACGTTTATTAAATCATCAGTACAAGCGAGAATATCTGGTCCTGCTTCAGCAAAAATTGCAAAAATTTCTACAGTATCAGAAATTGGGTCACAAACAGCATTATTAATTTGCCAAGCTAATCTATATAGACCAGGAGATGTAAAGGTAACAGTTGCATTAGGAATGAATGTATTATTAAAAGATGGAGCAACTACAGGATAGTCAACTACAACCCACTTACCAGAACCCTCACCAGGTAAAACAGGGTCAGCTTGGAGAGTATAAGTAGGTGAACCACAAGATACATCATCAGGTCCAGCATTAACAACAGTAGGCTGTTTACTGTTTGTAATGGTAACTAAATCTTCACTAACACATGTTTCATTGGTTGAATCATTATAAACACGCCATTTTAATGTATAACTTGAATTAACTTTAAGGTTAAATAAAGTTGCCTTTGGATCGGTTGTGTCAGATAAAAAAGAACCGGCACTATCTGTAGATACAATTGTCCAGTATCCATGACCATAGGTATATGTCGCCCCATCTAAATTTGCTGTATCTGCTTCACATAAATTTTGGTCACTACCTGCAAAAGCAGAAGTAGGATTTCTATGAATAAATATTTCAGCTTCATTGTTAGAAATACAGTTTCCATTATCAATTTCCCATCTAAACACGTAGGGGTTTTCAGGAGGACCATCTGTATTTGTTATATCAGAAACATTAGTTGTTCTTGATGTTGGGGCTGCAATTGATGGGGTTAATGGAGTTGTTGGGCCAGATTGCCTTGTCCATAAACCACTATTAATTTGTGTTGCACCAGTATTGTTTCCAATAAGTGAAATACTTGAAATTCCTTCACATTCTCTATTTGGAACTGCAATTGCTGTAGCAGTATCAGAATCAATAACAATAGTAGCATTATGAGTTTGATTAACAGGTGCACATCCTGCGACACTTATTGTTACATCATAAATACCATCATCAACACCTTGTTGTGCATTAGGTATTTCTAAGATATTAGAATCCACAGTGTATGTGGTAGCACCTTTAGACCAAGAATAAGAAGCACCAAATATAAATGAAGCTTCAAGTCTAAGGGTTGAATTTTCACACAAAGCTCTTGGATTTGCGTTAGATTGTATTGGTGGAGCAGATAAGGCATTAAATGTAACCGTTTTTACATCTGAATTACCACAGCTATCAATTACCCTAATATTATATGTTTTAGTATTATCTACACTTTGAAAAACATTAGTATCTGGAGGGGTATTATCGGCAAATGCTGATACGGGCTGTGTAGATTCTTTAATTTGATATGTAAATGGACCTATACCATCTGTATTAATAGCATATATGTTTCCTGTTCCACTAGAACAGATAGGATCAGTGTATACAGTAACAGATGGATTTTTATAATTTAAAATAGTAACGTTTGTATATTGAGCACAGTTATTTAAATAACGGTAAGAATTATTTCTAGTACCATGAATAAAGGTGTAGTTACCTGGAGCAAGGTTATTAAATGTTGATATACCACCAGTAGGTATTTCTGTTATTAAAGGTGTTGTTTGTGCATAATTGGTTGATGGATCAAAATGACCAGCAAATAAATGATCGCCTACCACATATTTTAAATCTCTTCCAGTATGATCTACAACAACTTGTCCCGTAGGAGAGCTTGAACAAGGTTGAACAGTACTAACATCATAGGAAAAATCAGGAGAAACTACATTAAACGTATCTTTTACAACTTTTCCTGAACATACACCAGTAAATACAATTTCATAATCTCCAGGCATAAACTTGGCATAAATATTCCCGTTACCATTTAGTCTTTGACCTTGGTAATAATTAAATGTCTCTGTTTCATAATCAGTGCCAGAAAGATATCTAGCATGTGCTGCACCAGGTGTTAAGCCATTAATATTTACGATATAATCTTCTATAGTGTCACCATAAGGAGCATGATAAATCCTTTTTACTCTCCAAGGTTCACAACCAAGGTTATTACTATTTACAAATCGAATAGAATTATCTTTAATTGGCCTAGATGAAGTATTTAATATAGAAGGAAAAACTTTAGATATTGTTTGACCACAACCATCTGTCATTTGGACAGTAATATCAGCATTTGGATCTGGTTGCCATTGAGAACCATCAATATTTCTTAATCTACCAGGATCATAAAAAGCACTTCCACTTGTATAATTCAAAATACCTTTAGT
>JAHDBM010000026.1:0-1076 GCA_020630395.1 Flavobacteriales bacterium | reverse complement strand
GAGTAAGTAGTGTTTTTAGAATAATTAAATGCACTAAAATAATGTAGTATATTATAAGTACCATTTGTAAAACCAATTGCAGGAGCTTTAAGTGTAATATCACCAAGATTTATAGGCCATGTTTGTCCAGCTCTAAAAACCCAAGACCATGGGGTATTAAACTCTCTATACTCAACAACCATTCTATAGTCATTTCCAGCAGGAATAACCCAACCTAAACTAACTACATTATCATTGCCATTATTAGCGTTTTGATCTTCAATTTTAGAGTGTACAACATTATTAAGATTATCATAAAGAACAATTTTAAATCGACCTCCGGCATTTCCAACAGCAACAGAATATAATGTTATATCATCTGCTAAATCAAAAACGACCCCTCTGTTATTCCCATAATAACTACCTGTAGCATAAAAATTATTAGGCCTATTATCTCTTCCATCTGAAAAGCCAGATGCATCAAAAATACTTTTAGATATTGAATTAACTAATGTATATGAGTATGGTGGTTGACCACCAGTTAATGTTATTGGTGGTTCAGTAGTACTAGTATGATCTGATATTGTTACATTATTTCCATTTTTTGTAACACTTGAGTTAAGTATATTGGCATAGTCTCTAGTAAGGTACATTCCAATAGTAGAGGTATTACAATTTTCAGGTATGTTTCTAGCGTTATCTGATAAATAAACTTGTGTATTACCCATATAATTATACCATAATCTTCCTCCATTTGGATTATCTACAATAACATTAGAAATAGTTTGTATTACTCCACATGAGTCTTCTGATTGTACATTATATGATCCTGCAGGTAAATTTGTAAAATTACCAGAAGGTTGCCATGCTGTATATCCACCACCAAGCAAGGCAGAGTCAGGATATAAAATTCTAAAACGATAGGGAACTCTACCATTAGATAGTGAGGTAAAGATTTGTCCATCATCAGGACATACTTCATCTTTTATTGAATCTAATGAAAAGACTGGATTAACATAATTACCTGGAACTAAAATTGTAGTATTAGCAGTATTAGGAGATAAAACTTCAATGTCATAGCTACCCGATGGAAGTGA
>JAHDBM010000098.1 GCA_020630395.1 Flavobacteriales bacterium | reverse complement strand
GAATAAAAATTGGAGAGGGTTTGATTTTTAGGGGAATCGTTGTGGGATAAACTTGGATTTGATATAAATGAGGGAAATATAAACAACTTAAGAAAAAATGCTTTATGCATACTGATATAATTTTTATAATAAAAAAAAATAATGAAAAAAATAAATATTGTGATAGGAAATGCATATATTGTAAAGTGTATTGTTTTTCACCTATTAATTCTAGTTTTATTTTATATGGTTAATTGACAGTTATGTAAAAAATGGCTTGTAAAACTTTTATTTATTGGAAAAGAATAGGTTGTTGTAATTTAGACTCATATATTATTAAGTTTTATTATGAGTGGGTTGTTTTAGTATAGAGTCTAAAGATTATCCGCAAGGCAAATTGAAAATTACACCTAGAAGTTGGAGAAATATAGTCAAGACTAGGCTCCATTCAATGTAGGATTTAAAGGCAGCTTAATACTAAAATAAGCTAGGAGTATTATATACATTACTAAATATAAATAATATTACTATGTGCATGAGACATCTTGTTTTAAGTATTTGTCTATGGAATATTTGTTTATTTAGTGTAGATAAGTCTTTTGCTCAATGCAAAGGCTGGGAAAAAACATGTAATGAAGATAAATGTGGGGATGTTTCGATTGTTTTAGGCTCTAATGATGAAAATGTTTTTTGTGATGGGCAGGAAGTATTTTTAGAGATAAACTTAGCAGAATCTTCTTCATTTGATTTTTTTGTATTCTATTGGTGTGATGGTGAGATTGATACTATATCTAATACAGAATTATCAGTAACCAATAAAGCTACTCATTTATATTCTCTTTCTTCCGAAGAGTTATGTGAAACAGAAAAAGATGATTTTTCAGTTACTGTAAAGGGAATACATTTATGTGACAATACTTTTAGTTGTGTAACTGTAAGTTCTTCTTTATCAGTTATACATCCTCCTGTAGCTAATTTTGAGTCAGAGCCAGAAGTTTGTACAGGATATGAGATTGCTTTTATTAATAGTAGTTGTAATTCAAGTTCATATTTATGGGATTTTGGGGATGGAAATACATCTACAAATGCAAACCCTTCACATATTTATGCAAATACTAAAGCTATTTATGATGTGTGTTTGACTGTATCAAATGAGTGTGGAGATGATACTAAGTGTAAAAGGGTAAAAGTAGTGTCAGAACCATTGGCAGAGTTTATTAGTAATTCACCAGTTATAGGGTGTACCACTCCATATATTGTTTCTTTTACTAATCAGACTGATATAGTATATAGTAATACTCAATGGACTATTATTCCTGATGATACTACAAAATGGATGTTTACCAGCCCTTCGATAAATTTTGATTCACAAGATATAGAAGTAATTTTTAAAACTACTGGGGAGTATGAAATAATATTAACTGCAACTAATGCGTGTGGAAAAAATGAAAAAACTATACTCATCAATATCTTAGACCAACCCACTATTAATATTGATCCCATTCTTAATCAATGTGAAACTTCTTTTAACTATAATCCACTTTTTTCAGGGAGTGAAGGATTAGAAAATATTCGATGGGAGTTTCCAGGAGGTTCGCCTGCTTCTTTCAATGGAGCAAACCCTGGTATAATTAGTTATAATGGAGCTGGCACTTATACTGTTGTATTAAGTGCGAATAATGTTTGTGGGGGGATCAAAGATAGTACTTCTTTTATCATAATTGATCCTGATAGTGCTACAAAATTTGATCCTATCTCAGTATGTTTAGATGGTATGGTTATAGACCTTGATCAAGAGATATTAGAAGGAGATTGGAGTGGTGATGGGGTTAATACACAAGATATTTTTAATCCATTTGCAGTAGGGGAAGGTATCTTTACAATTAGCTATAAACAGTATATAGAAGGTTGTAGTATTGAAAGTGAGTTAAATATTACTGTTTTATCTCCAGAAAACGTTTCGGCAGGACTAGATCAAGTATTATGTAAGGATGATCCTAGCTTTAATCTTGTAGGTACTCCTTTAGGTGGGAGTTGGACTTTTGAGAATGAAACTTTAACGAATTTGAATGTCGATCCTAGCGTATATGATGCTGGAGAATATATATTTGTATATCATTTTAATGATACTAATGGCTGTGAAAATAGTGATGAAATTGTAGTAATTATTGATGAAGTAAATGTAGAAATAGATACTTCTATTACTTCTTTTTGCAATACACTAACTCCAATTAATTTGATAGTTTCTCCAACAGGAGGGGTATGGACTGGTAACGGTATAACTAATGGACAATTTATACCTTCAGATGCTGGGAATGGCGTTCATCAGCTTATCTATACATATACCAATAATAATAATTGCCAAGCTAGTGCCACATTGGAAGTTACGGTAGTAGAAACAGAGAGTATAGATGCTGGCATAGATCAGGTATTTTGTAAAAATGATGATATTATCTTATTACAAGCTGTTGAACCACTTACTGGAACTTGGTCTGGCAATGGGGTAATAGGAACTTCCTTTAATCCAGCAAATGCCAATATTGGTGAGAATATTATTACTTATACAGTAGGGACTGGAAGTTGCCAATTAATAGACACCAAAATATTTACTGTATATCCACTACCCAATATCATTATACCTAATAGCCAATCAGTATGTTTAAATGAAGACCCTTTAAAGTTGCAGGTTAATGAGTTAGGAGGATATTGGAGAGGTGAAGGTATAACTGATTCGATTAATGGTATATTTACTCCTTTTGAAGTAGGTTTTTACCAAGTAGATTATATTTATCAAGACCCTGAAACAGGATGTGTACAAAATATTTCTACAACTGTTGAGGTAGAAGGAATCCCTCCTTTTAATTTTAGAGTGGATAGTATCGCTTGTATTAACCAGATACTACAATTTAACATAAATGGAGGAATAGGAATGAGTTGCAAGTGGAATTTTGGAGATGGTTTAATAAGTAATGATTGTTATACCAATCATACTTATGAAAATTTTGGGTATCATAAGATTAGTCTTGATGTTACAACGCCATTGGGTTGTAATGATTCAGTTACCCAGGATATCTTAATTACCCAAGCACCAAAAGCGATGTTTAGGCATGATGTGCTATCTAATAATTTTGTTTGTACACCACTTAGTATTACATTGACAAATGAAAGTAATACCTATGAGGCTAGTACTAATACTATATGGAACTTTGGCAATGGTGATTCTTTGATCGTTAGGTCTGATTCCGTGATTTATTTTGTGGAACGAGGAGATATTGATGTTATAAATAATGATGTAAAATATACTTATACAGGAAACTATATTGTATCTGATACAACCTTTTATATCAAAATGCGTGTAGAAAATCAATGTGGTACAGATATTTATATAGATTCTATCAAAGTAGCTCCTACCCCACAAGTTCGTTATGGAATTGATGTAGATGATATTTGTTCTGGAACACCTCTTCAGTTTAATAATTTAACAATAGGTAAGCCTGAAACCTTGTTCTGGAATTTTGGTGATGGTACTACTAGTACTGAATTTTCGCCACCACCACACACCTTCTATACAGAAGATCAACCTACTATTTATACCATTTCATTAATAGCAAACAACCGTTGTGGAACTGATACTTTAACATGGGATATTAAAGTTAGACCTAATACAGTTAAAGCTTTTTTCTACCGAGATATTACAGATGGATGTATGCCTTTAACTGTTAACTTTGAAGATTTTTCTACAGAGGGAACATTTATAAATTGGGATTTTGGTGATGGAAATATTGCTAATACCCCCAATGTAACACATAATTTTGATACAGCAGGAGTCTTTACAGTAACACAATCTGCGAGTAATGGATGTGCATATGATACAATGACTACCAACATTATAGTATCACCAGCTCCTATTATTGATGATATAATTGTTACATCCACTCCAAGTTGTGCTTTAACTGATATATCTTTTAATGTGGAAACAATGTCAGAACTTAGTGGGTATGAATGGGATTTTGGAAATAGTGATAGCTCTTATACTAATAGACCTGTTTATTCTTATGATACTGCTGGGTTATATACAGTTACAGTAAAAGTGTATGCAGCTGATAATGGATGTCCTACTTCAAAAGAAAAAGTAGTAGAAATAATAGCTAATCCGATAGCAGATTTTGAGACATCTAAATTAGATGGTTGTAGTCCTTTAGATATTTCATTTAATAACCTAACACAAAATGGTACATACTATAACTGGGATTTTGGTGATGGTAATTATTCTATCGAAAAAGAACCTGACTATAAATACATAAGTGATATTGATACCTTCTTTTCTATTACCTTAGTTAGTACCAACCAAACCGCTTGTATAGACTCTATTCAAAAAAACGTTCAGGTTTATGGACAACCTAGAAGTTATTTTGAAATAAAAGAAAATGATCTCTGTGATATACCTGCAACAATTGAAATCATAAATTTATCTGAAGGAGCAATAGATTATGTTTGGGAAACAAGTGATGGGCAAATAAGTAATCTTAAGAAACCAGTATTCTCATTTAATGATATAGATGTCTATGAGGTAGGATTGACCACACATAATATATTTGGATGTCATGATTATTTTATGGAACGTGTATTTATTCATCCCAAGCCTAAAGCTGATTTTTATGTTCCTAAGACTAATGGCTGTGAACCATTAAGTATTTTATTTGAAAATAATACGCTTAATGCAACAAGTTATTTTTGGGATTTTGGGGATAACACTTATTCTAATGAAATGAGTCCAATTAAAGTTTATGAAGAAGCAGGTTTATACAAAATTCAACTTATTGCTCAATATCAAGAATTTTGTTTTGATACTTCTCTTATATCCACCATTGAGATATATCCATCTCCTTGGGCTGATTTTGAAATAGAGGAATTGATAGCTGATATACCTAATGGTACTATACAATTTACATCTATGTCACAAGATGTCGCTAATTATCATTGGGATTTTGGCGATGGAGATACAGCAACAGTACCAAATCCGATTCATCGTTATCTAACAAATGGACCTAAATTAGTAACACTTACAGTAGATAATGGGGAAGATTGTGTTTATAATGTAACAAAGGAAATTAGATATAAATTTATGAGTGGACTACATGTTCCCAACGCATTTATTCCTGAGGCAGGACCTCCAGAGATTCGTTATTTTCAACCGAAGGGAATTGGTATATCTGAATATTCTATTGAGATATACTCCTCATGGGGAGAGTTAATATGGGAATCAAATCAACTAGAAAATGGTGTGCCTAGCGAAAAGTGGGATGGCTATTTTAATGGCAAATTAATGCCACAAGGCTCATATATATGGAAAGTTAACGCCATTTTTGAAGATGGAAGTGTTTGGAAAGGTAAAGAATATGATAATGGGACAACCTCTAATATTGGAACAGTAACATTGCTTCGTTAACACTTATTATTCTAAACAAATACGATAAATATGGCATTAGTTAATCACTCTTTTTTGGTATTGCTTTTTTTATGTATATGCTGTAATATAATTAAAGCCCAAGATCTTGGATTCAATCAATTTCATAGTAATACAATGTATTTAAATCCTGCTATTATTGCTACTGAAGATAGGTTGAGAATAGGATTAAATTATAGAAATCAATGGCCGTTTGTTGCAGGAGTATTTAATAGTTATAGTTTGGGAATTAGTTCTACATTACCTTCAATTGGTAAGTATATTTTTGGAGGAGGTGGAATTCTTGTATCTAAATATGAAGAAGGGGAAGGGCAATTAACTACTAATCGAGTAAAGGGAATATTTAGTTTAGCAACTGGGAGTCAAAATTTTGCTGCTGCACTTGGATTAAGTTGTAGTTATAATAATGTTAGTATTAATTGGGACGAATTAGTTTTTAGTGATCAATTGGATCCTATAAATGGAGTTATTCGAGAAACTACAGCTCCATATCCACATTATCCAATAAAGCATTTTGCAAATATAGATGTAGGTATTGTATTTATATATTTAGGCAATAATGCTAACGAAAAATTTTCAAGTATTGAAAGTAGAATAGGTTTTGTGGCTAATCATGTGCGACAAAATCACAATATCTCTATTACAGGTTTAGAAACACTTAATCCAATAAGGTATACATTACATGGTAGTATGTCAATACCTATTAATTCAAAATCTAAAAATATAATCAATCCTCATTTTAAAATTGACTGGCAAAATAAATCTCGTTCTTTCAATTATGGTTTCTATGCTCTAATTTCGGAAAATCTAATATTGGGAACTCAATATCAAAATAGAAATATCTATCCTATAGATGTTATAAATACTAATTCTTATGTTTTTTTGACGGGATTTAAAGGTCCAATCAATAACCCTAATAAAAAGGATCAGGGTGAGTATCAATTATTATTGAGTATTGATGTAAATGGAGGAGGATTAGGTCCGCAATCATCTAATGCTTATGAAATTTCGCTTGTTTATAAATTTAAGAATGCAATCAATGGTAAAAGAAACCTTGATGACAAAGCTAAAAAGAAGTATAAAACTAACGATCAGAAGTGTCCAAGTGAGAGTGAAACCAGACGAAAAAAGATCCATGGATCTTTTTTACGTCCTGATGATCGTCCTAAAAAACTATTGTAATTGTAGGCTTTATTCTTTACTTCTTTCTGCTAAGATATATCTTTTGGATAAAATTGGAATTAAGTTTTACTAAACATTATAGACATATCGAATTTTATTTGAGTGCATGACATATTGGGGGATTTCTCATGCAATTCGGTAGAGTGCGACCCTGCTAGGGTCGAGATATTAGGGTGACTTTTATTAGCTAACGTACTGTGACCGCTATGCGGTCATTAAGAAAAATAGCTAACATACCTCATCTCAAAGGATGTAAGTATAAGACCTTCATAATAAAAATTATACCTTCCCCTCAATATGTCATGCACTCATTTTATTGGTTATTTGACAATTTTTGCAAAATAGAGGTTTTATAAAATTTACCACTTTACTGATTTTGCTTTAAAGTGTTGATTCTCAAAATTTTAATTTAAGTAAAAATCGACTTCTATTTTATGTAAAGTCTAAATTTGCAAAAATTGTCAAAGACACATTTTATTTAACTAAAAATAACGAGGAATAAAAGTGTAATCCTTTATTTCATTAAGGTTCTTGGCTGGTTTATTTGAATGAATTAACGGATGCATTTTATTTAAAAAAAACAATAGCTTGATAATCAATAGTTTGTCTTAGTTTCTAGAGTCTTAAAGTAGAATTAGCCTTCCTTCACATTAATTAACACCACCCACACCACCCCTCCCTCCCATTTTTTAT
>JAHDBM010000025.1 GCA_020630395.1 Flavobacteriales bacterium | reverse complement strand
ATATCATCTTTAGGATTAAATGTAAAACTGTTAAAAATAGACTTCATTTACTTTGCTTTTAGAAGTTGCAAAGGTAGGGTTTTGAAATGAAAGTTTTATTTATCGTTAATATATTATCCTTTTTAATAGGGGTATTTATTATTTTAATTGTCTTAACAATAATATATGGCTTAATTTTTGATTGTATTTCCAGCATATAATTATAAATAATACCTTTACAACTTATTATAGAAAACATGATACACAAACTACTGGTTACTTTCATTATTATAGGAACATCTATTGCTTCTTATTCTCAGTCTCATTATACTGGATTTTCTCAAGATAATCGTTCAGGTACTGTTGGCGTAATTTCTCAACCTGCATCTTTAGTTGATAATCGTTACAAATGGAATGTAACACTTGGAGGAAACTACGGGGCAAGTAATAACTATATTGGGAATAACTTTAATTATTTCGTTTATGGAGTAGAAAACCAACAAAGTGCTTTTAGAAAACCTGTTGGTAAAGGCTATTACAATAGAGGATTTGAAACTATGCCAATTTCTTTAATGATTCAAATAACACCAAGAGATGCTGTAGGCTATAGTTGGAGAAATAGAAATTTCACTAATTATGATGGTATAGAAGATGAACTAGCAGAATTAGACTTTAATAGTTTTACAGGAATTCCTAATGCAGGAATCGCATTTGACCAAGGTACACTTAGCTATCAATTTATGAGATGGACAGAACACACCTTTAGCTATGCTAGAACAGTAATTGACGATAAAGATAGAGTAATTAAGGCTGGTATAGGGTTAAAACTATTAAATGGAATAGATGCGCATCAATTTCATACTAAAGGTGGCAATGTTCAATTTAACAGCAATGGCTTAGTAGAAACTGATGGTATGGAATTTAGCTATGGAAAAGCAGACCAAAGTAATCAATTAAACAATGATAATGTTGGTGTTGGTTTAGACCTTGGTGCTACTTATGAATTTAGACCAAAACATAAAACATTCTATTATGAAATGGATAGAAAAAGAAAAAATCCTAGTACACACCTTAACAAATACAAATACAAAATTGGCGCTTCAATCCTTAACATTGGAGGAATAAAATTCACAAAAGATTCTAGTACTTACGATTTTATTAATAACAACAATGTAGCGGTAGATGCTAGAGGTTTGTTTCAAGCAGGTATGAACAGTTCTTATATCGAATCTTTTGTAATACCATTAATGCAAAGAAGTCCAGATGATCAATCTACTTTTAGAATGAGTTTGCCAACAACTATAAATGCCACTTTCGATTATCAAATTGCTCCTAATTTTTATGGAAATTATGCTGGGTCAATTCCTATTTGGTTAAGAAGTGATAAAAGCAAAGTGCATGATATTATGACGCATACCTTTACCGGACGTTATGAGTCTCGTAATATATCTGCTGGTATACCTGTAACTTTTCAAAGAAACGGACAAGTTAATGTTGGTTTATATGCTGCTTGGAGAGCTGAAGATCGAAGAAGGCCGCAAGATTTTTGGAGAAAAACTAGACCAAGAACAATTCGAAAAAATAGTTGGACACTTTTTGTAGGAGCCAACAATATTAATAACCTATTAGGTCAAAGAAGAACGTATAATGCAAATATATATGCTGGAATAGCAATTGGAAGAATGTACCGAAAACCATCTGATATTGATGGTGATTTAATTTCTGATGATAAAGATATGTGTCCAACTGACTCTGGAGGATATAAAATGAAAGGCTGTCCTGATGCTGATGGTGATAAAATTCCTGATTATAAAGATTTCTGCCCTTACTCAGCAGGCCCTAAAAAGTATAATGGATGTCCTGATAGTGATGGAGATGGCATACTAGATTATGAAGATCACTGCCCTTATGACAAAGGATTAAGAGCTAATAAAGGTTGTCCAGACAGAGATAAAGATGGTATTATTGATACTGCTGATAGATGTCCAGATATTCCTGGTGTTTGGGAAAATAATGGTTGCCCTATGGAAGAACCCGAATCTTGTTGTACAGATAGTGATGGAGATGGAATAAATGATAGAATCGACTCTTGTAAATATGAAGCTGGTCCTGCAATAAATAATGGATGCCCAGAAAAAAGAAAGAAGAAAAAGGAAAAAATTGAGTACGAAAAAATTAAAAAAGAAAAACTCGACAAAATACTTAATGAGAAGAAAGTAGAAATTGAACAAAAAACGGTCAAACAAACCCTGGAAGAAATGACTACTATCGACTACTTAAATATCTATTTTGAAACTGATAAAGATAAAATTCAAACGCAGTACAGTAAACCAATAGAAGAGTTTGTCGTAAAAGTTAATCAAAATCCTAATACACTTATTCTAATTCTAGGACATACAGATAGTGATGGAAGTATTGACTACAATAAAAAATTATCTGCTAAACGTTCTAATGCTACTAAAAAAGTATTGATGAGATTAGGGTTACCTGAGAATAGATTAGTTATTAAAAACTATGGTGAAGAAAAACCTGCTGAAAGTAATAATACAATAGAAAATAAATCTAAAAACAGACGAGTAGAGGTTAGAATGATGAAACTCCATTACTAAATAATGAGATTATTTAACCGAAAACGACCAACTATAAACGACATCTCTATTCCCTATTTTGACTGGGAATTAAACCTAAATACAAAAAAAGAAAAGCAATGGTTAAACCCAAAACAAACCATTGCTTTATCTATACTATATTTTGATGTTGACCCAGATATTCCAACTATTAAAAATGAAAATCTCATTAGAGCTTTTTATCGTGAAATGGCGATAAAAAGTAATGGTGGACTTGTTGAATGTGATTTAATTAAAATCAAATCATTTTCTGCTGCTAAAACAATAGTGAAAATACCTCAACAAGATAACGGGACCACTTACATTACCTCCATAACAATTCCATTTAATAGCGCTAGTTTTGTTATTCGATTAGTAGCTAATGAAACAGTTAACATCAAAAACAGAGAAGAATTTGTTAAACGTAAATTACTGAGAAATAAAATCATTACACTTCAAAAGAAAGGATATGGAAATTGGGAAAGTGACCCGTACCAAAAAGACATTTCTCAGGGCACGTTAATGAATAAATCTGAAGAGGTTATCTACGACAGTAGATTTCCTTTACACCCACTTACTCAATCTCGAAAATTAATTACTACTATTGAAAATGAAATTGTTTTTAACGACACCATATTAAACCTAACATCATTTAAAAAGTAAACTTTTATTTGTCATCTTGATAGAAATAAAAATCTCTAAATATGATTACACCTCAAATTTTGTTTACTTAATATTAAACACTTTAATCTCCACATCATCTAAATAAAAAGGAGACTCATTTTGATTCCATAAAAAGCAAGTTAAATCTGCTTTAGCTCCTCTAAAATCAGGAATTTCTATTTGGTAATTTCTTTTCTCCCAAACATCCTTAGCCTTGGTGGGAATATCATCTATTTTAAATGAGATTTCCGAAGAATATTCATCTTCACCTTTAATCCTTAACACCAACATCACATTTTCACAAGCATAATACCTCAATTGTTTTCTTTTTAAACTTAACTCGATAAACATTCCTCTTGTTGATTCCTCTTTAAGTCGTATTGGAGCATTATAATTAAAATTAAATTCCTCATTTATATAATCTGAAACAACATTGTTTTCCTCAACAAATTGTTTTTTATTCTCCACATTAGGAAATATGGAATCAAACGAGATTAGTGTTGATAATACGGGTTCCTTAATTGCTTTATAAGGGACAATATCATGATTACCTCCCAAACAATTTTTATAACTACTATCTAATTTTAAAAAAGTATACTGGTATTTGGCTTTGTTCATATTCCATGAAGAAATAATTCCTTCAGAATATTGATAAGTTTGAAGCAAATTAACTATCACTAAAAGAGACAATAAAACCATCACCCCTTTTTTTATGGCATTATTAATTTCAACAAGAACAAATCCTAGCAAGAGACCTAAAAAAGCATAATAATCTATAAAAGGTCTTTGTCCAAAAGAAGGTCCATAATACCAGTTCCACCATGAACTAGTAATGTAAATTAATATCATTACAAAAAAGGCTGCAAATAAAAACCTAAACTTGCTTTTTTTATACACAAATATTAATCCCAACAGACTAATAAACGCAATTGGCGTGTAAATAAACCAACCTTTTCTATAGCCAAATAACACTTCTAAAAACTGTGGACTACTAAAGTAAAAGCCCTCATTATTATAGGTCCACAAGAAAAAATCACCTGTTTGTATATACCACAATAAAGGTTGAATAAATAAAAGCCCTAAAAAAAGCACCAGCCCAACAATAACATTAAGTGGAGTTAATATTGTTGTTATTGTATGCTTAACTTGTTCTTTATTATTTACTAAAAATGGAAATAACAGCACTACAATTCCATTTAAAGGTCTAATTAATATAACCATTGCCAACAAGAATATAACAACATAAAAATGACTGTTCTTTGGCACTGTAAACATGCTTCTTACATAATATAATAGGCCTGTTATAAAAGCAAACGAATACACATGAGACATAGAGGGCATTATGGTTGCATAAGCAAATAAATTTGTTCCAATACCAATAGCCACAAGAATAACAGCTATGTTAAATTGATTTAAATGGTAACTGAACAGTAGTTTAGCTAAAAAATATAATCCCGCTAAAAAATAAAACAATCCTGCCCAACTTATACCTATTTGATAAGCATTAGCATAAGGATCTCCACTAAAAGCTGTCAAATAAGAAATTCCAAAAAATGGACTCATGGCTATTGCAGTACCACAATAATATTTATTGTAAGCCTTCCCATCTTTCGTTTCCAGAATATATCGGTTATCTACAGTTTGAGCATCAAAGTTTTCTTTATTAAAAATACTAGCTAAATATTCATAATAACCCTTTCCATCACTATTAATTGCCTGTAATTGTCCATTATCACTTACCTTACTCCATGACAAGCTTTTAGTGATAGTAAACGCAAAAACACCTAATAACAATAGTGTAAACATCACCAATGGCATTTTTCGAATTGTCTCGAAAAAAGGATTGAGAATGTTATTTAACGCTTTACTTAACATAAGCACGAAATTAACCAATAATTTTGGAAGCATTATCTTTACATCAAATGGAGTTTAATTCACATATTTTAGAGCATGATGTTCAAGAATGGCTTAAAGAGCATGAGCATGATGATGTAAATAGATTAATCCTAAAAGGTAGCCCTTTTGAGCATGTTACAGCTGCCGAATTGGCAAATCAACTATTAGCAAAACGTAAATGCAAAAACAAACTTCCATCTTGGTACTCAGCTAAGAGAATTTTTTATCCTCCAACATTATCAGTTGAACAATCCTCCTCAGAAATTACTGCTCAATATAAGGCAAACCTAGTTAAAGGAAATACATTAATAGATATTACAGGAGGAATGGGAGTAGATGCTTACTTTTTTTCTAAAAAAATACCACAAATTACCCACTGCGAACTAAACAACTCATTATCTAAACTAACACAGCATAACCTAGATATTTTAAATGCTCAAAACATAACATGTATTTATAAAGATGGAATTGATGTTCTAAACAATCTATCGAAACAAGTTGACTGGCTCTATATCGATCCTGCTAGAAGAGATGACAAAAAAGGAAAAGTCTTTTTATTAGAAGATTGTTTACCCAACATACTTGATTTACAAGATTTATATCTTAAAAAGTGTAATAACATCATGATAAAAACATCTCCCATGATGGATATTGCTCAAGGACTAAAACAACTTAAACAGGTTACTGAAATTCATGTTGTTGCTATTAAAAATGAAGTAAAAGAGCTCTTATGGGTGATTAACCCTGCAGTAAAAAACCCAAAAGTACTTTGTATAACAACAAATATTCAAGAAAACGAACAACACTTTGAGTTTATTTGGAGTAATAAAACAAACACAAACTATTCATTAACTGATGTTTTAACGTATATTTACGAACCAAATGCTGCTATTTTAAAATCTGGAGGAACTGACCTATTAACAACTGAACATTTACAAAAAATCCATCCTTTTTCTCATCTATTTTCATCAAAAGAATTACCTGAAGTTGATTTTCCTGGTAAAACATTTAAAGTAAAAAAAGTCTTTCCTTATAAAAAGCAAGAGTTAAAAATACTAGCTAACAAAAAAATTAATGTTGCAACCCGAAACTTTAAAGAATCTCCAGATCAATTAAAAAAGAAATGGAAAATAAAAGACGGAGGTAATGAACAACTATTTTTCACAACAAACAAAGAGAACAAACCAATTGTTATTTGGTGCGAAAAAGTCTTTATTTAAATACATTCTAAATTAACTCAGACTTCTAGAATAAAAAACGCTATTTTTGCATCCTTTCTATGTAGAATAGCTAATTTTGTAAACTAAATGAGTTCAAAAGATATATCCATAAAAACTTCTTATTCTTTTAAGCAAAGATTAAAGGACTATGCCATGTTAGCTAAGCTAAGATTAGCATCTCTAGTCGTTTATTCTGCTGGTTTAGGATATGGAATTGCTCTTTTAGACCCCAAAGACCTTGGATTAAACAAATTTGATTGGACTACTTTCTTATACATCATAATAGGCGGTTTTTTAGTTACGGGATCATCTAATGCACTCAATCAAATTATTGAAAAAGATTCAGATGCTTTAATGGAAAGAACCAAAAACAGACCACTAGCAGCAAAGCGCATGGGGGTTTTAGAAGCTATTATTTTCTCTGTTATAATTGGTGCACTAGGACTGTATTTGTTGTATGCAATAAACATGACCGCTTTTGTTCTTGGACTAATAGCATTACTATCTTATGCTTTTATCTATACCCCATTAAAAAAAATCACTCCTTTATCGGTTTTTGTTGGGGCATTTCCAGGTAGTATCCCTCCTATGATTGGATATGTTGCAGGTAGTGGCAGCTTTGGATTAGAGCCTGGTATTTTATTTTTTGTTCAATTTGTTTGGCAATTTCCTCACTTTTGGGCTATTGCTTGGAAAGGAGCTGAAGATTATAAAAAAGGTGGATATAAAATGCTTCCTTATGGACAAGAAACGGGTAAAAGAACTGCTTTCATTATTCTGTTTTACACCATGTTTATCATACCTGCAGGAATGTTACCTTGGGCATTTGGAATGACAAGTTGGGTTTCTATGGTACTCGTTACAATTATGGGGTTTTATTTTTTAAGACCTGCTATTGCACTATATAAATCATGTAAAGATGAAGATGCTGTTAAACTTATGTTTGCCTCTTTTTCATATTTACCATTAGTATTCTTGTTCTATTTTTTGGATGTATGGATCATGAAAATGCTATAGAAAATTGAATCACAAATGGAGAGAGATTTAAATCACGAAAATAAAATTTACGAGAAAGCTAGAGCAAAAGCAAAAACCACATTATTATGGTTTGGTGTATTTACTGTAGTGATGTTTTTTGCAGGTTTAACAAGTGCCTTTGTAGTATCAAGAGGTGATGGATTTTGGGTATCACTTCAATTGCCTCCGTCTTTAATTTATAGTACTATAACTATTGCCATTAGTTCTATAACCATGATTCTTGCAGTTAGAGCCATTAAACAGAATAATTCAAGTCAATCCAGTATTTTTTTAATCGCAACTCTTGTTCTAGGACTACTTTTTGGCTTTTTTCAGTATAAAGGCTGGGGAGAGATTTATGAAAAAGGATACACCCTAAGTGATAACATCTTAAATCCATTAAATACAGATGAATTTCAAGTTAAAGGAAAATATGGCGAAGATTTTACACTATTTTATGGAGGAAAAGAACTCACATACGAAAACAATCAATTTTATTACATGGGTAATAAAGCCATTGAAATTGATGAAGAAGAATATAATGAATACTCGCAATCAAAACCAGAAATGGTATTTGGCAGTAAACTTATCGAATTAAAAAAAGGAGAAGTTCAAGATAAAAAAACAAAAAAATTAAAAACAGAATATGTTGCAGTTGTATTAGCTAAAACAAATTTAACCCCAAATCAAGAAGCCGATTTAGCAGATCAAGGTAATGTTAGTGCTTCTTATTTTTATGTATTAACAGTAGCTCACTTATTACATGTAATCTTCACATTATTGTATCTTTTGTTCATGATTTTCAAAACAGTGCAAGGGAAATTTTCAAAAGACAACTATTTACAAATAAAACTTGGAGGATATTTTTGGCATTTTCTAGGCGGATTATGGGTCTATTTATTCTTGTTTTTATATTTAATTCATTAAACTTGCACTAAGAATAATTCAATTACTATTATGGCAGGACATGTAGAAAACGTTAGCGCAGCAGAAGCTTGGGAAGGTGGACGCTCACCATTTAATGTAACTTACGGAAAAATGATGATGTGGTTTTTCCTAGTATCAGATGCACTTACTTTTGGAGGTTTTTTAGTAGCCCTTGGGTTTGCTAAGGCATCTGCAGACTCTTGGCCAGTAGCTGATGAAGTATTTTATCACTTCCCATTTGTAGATCATAGTTTCCATTTACCACTAATTTATGTGGCATTAATGACCTTTATTCTTATTGTAAGTTCTGTTACCATGGTACTTGCTGTTGAAGCAGGACATAGAATGGACAAGAAAGGTGTTACCAAATGGCTTGGATGGACAATAGTTGGAGGAGCGATATTCTTAGGTTCTCAAGCATGGGAGTGGTATACATTTATCTCTGGTGCTGAAGGAGAAATGGCAACACTTGTCAATAACCCTTATAGTCCCGAAATTAAATATGCCAATTACTTCTTTTTCATAACCGGATTCCATGGATTTCACGTATTTACTGGTGTAATCATAAACATTATTATTTGGATGCAAGTACGTAAAGGCGTCATGCATGAAAGAGGTCATTACGAAATGGTTGAAAAAATCGGATTATATTGGCACTTTGTAGATTTAGTTTGGGTATTCGTATTTACATTCTTTTACCTAGTTTAACTTTTTAGAATAATTTATCATGGAAAGAGACGATTTAATAGTAAACGACAGCTATGCTCCAATGGCTAACCATACCGAAGAGCAGGGCGTTAAGATTCGTAAGAAAATTTGGCAAGTAACAGCTCTACTCTCTATTATTACAGCTGTTGAAATTGCAATGGGTATATTTTTAAGTGATAGAGCAGCAGGCATTTGGCCTTATGTTAAATGGTCATTTATTATTATGACAGTTGTTAAAGCAGCATATATAGTATTAATATTTATGCATTTAGGTGATGAAACAAAATCATTACGTAAATATATTTTATACCCTTATTTTATCTTTATTGCATACATGATCTTTCTTTTTCTTTATGAAGGATTTAATGTATTCACATACTAAAGTTTAATTAGAAATAACACCTTTAACATGCAAGGAGGGATTACAAAAAGAATAGTCTTATTTTTATTACTTTTTGGAATCCCTCTTGTTTTTTTATACATACTTGCTCAAGGAGACCCAAATGTTCAAGGGCTAAAGTTTTATGGCAAAGAAGTATCAGAAACAGGGAAACAAAAAATAAATGATTTCTTATTTTATGATGTAGATAGTAATGCTGTTACTAAAGAAACCTTAAAAGGGAAATCTTTCATCATCACTACTCTCATCCCTTCTTGTCCATCTAAATGCCCCATCATATCAAGCCAATTAGGAAACTTCATTTACAATAAAATCTCTACTGAAACTAGACTTAAAGATTTCGTTATTATATCTCATTTATTAGATACAACTGGGAATAATGTGGATCTTAAAGCATTTACAGAAGAACAACCTGTAAATGCTGATTTTTGGAAAATTGTAACAGCTAATACCAATCCAATATATGATTTCCAAATGCCAAAAGCTCACTTAATGGATCAAAATCCAAAGGATGTGGTTGTTGGTGGAAAAACATATTATAAAATGATCTTATTAGTTGATAAAGATCACTACGTAAGGGGAATTTATCAAGGAGACAAATCAATGGAGATTGAGCGATTAAATCAAGAAATTAGGGTGTTAGAAAGAGAATACAAATCAAAAGAAAAAACACCTCAAAATAAATAGCAACATGCGTTTATTCTTTCTAGCTACTTTAAGTAGTCTTATTCTTTTACTAACTCAAAGTTGTTCTGAAAAACTTCCTTATTTAGGACAAAAAGAATACAACCCTGATACAAAAGATTCTGTTGAGCACCAAGTTCAAGAATTTGCTTTTATAAATCAAGATAACGAAATAATTACCCAAGAATATCTAGATAATAAAGTTACTGTAGTTAGCTTTTTCTTTACTAGCTGTCCATCTATCTGCCCTATCATGACAGATCAGTTAAAGAGGCTGCAAAAAATTACAGATGTTATGTACGATATACAGATATTAACCCATACTGTTGATCCAGAAAGAGATTCAGTTGAAAGGCTAGCAGCCTATATTAAGAAAAAAAATATCGATACCAAAAACTGGAATTTTGTCACAGGGAATAAGCAGATGATATACGAATCAGGAGTATTTAACTATATGTTAGCAGCACAAGAAGATGTGCTTGCCCCAGGTGGTTTTTTACATTCGGATCAATTTGTTCTTATCGATAAAAACAGACATGTAAGAGGTGCCTATGACGGTACAAGTGAGAGTGAAGTGAATAAACTAATTAAAGATCTTAAGATACTATTTAATGAATACAATTGATCAAATAGATAAACTAGATAAAGACAAAGACGCTAAATACAAAAAAATAGCAGTAGTCATTTCTGTTATATTGCCTTTGGCTGTTGCTGCCTTATTTGGGATTAAAATTGAGGGAGTAAACCTCCATTTTTTACCTCCAATATATGCTACAACAAATGGGATTACTGCAATAGTGTTACTACTAGCATTAATAGCTATTAAAAATAAAAATGTAAAGCTGCACAAAACGTTTATCAACATAGCGGTAATATTATCTGTTGCTTTTTTAGTTATGTATGTAGCCTATCATATTACGAGCGATTCAACTAAATTTGGTGGAGAAGGATTTATAAAGTATGTCTATTACGCTATATTAATCTCTCACATCATATTAAGTATATCAGTGACTCCATTTGTTTGCTTCACCTATCTTAGGGGTTGGTTGGGCGACATTGAGAAACATAAAAAATTAACTCGTATTACATTTCCGCTTTGGTTATATGTAGCAGTTTCTGGAGTTATTGTTTACCTCATGATATCTCCTTATTACATTTACTAAATGAACATTGGGATTGGATCAATAGCAGGAGCAATTATTGGATTCTTTTTAACAAAAGGAAGCATAGCGGGTGCAGTAATTGGTGGTTTCATTGGATCCATGTTTGATACTGCAAATTCCCCCTCTGGTAAAAATAATAAAAGAAGGTTTTCAAGAAGTGGACCAGTGAATCAACATGACTTTGGCAGGTATTTAATGATGCTATCATCTGTCGTTATTAAAGCAGATGGAAAGACCATGAAATCGGAGCTTAATTTTGTCAAGTCTTATTTTATTAAACAATTTGGAGAAGCTAGTACAAAAACACATGTAAAAAATCTCAAGAAATACCTGGAAACCAATATCTCTGTTGAAAAAGTATCTTGGGAAATAGAAAAGAGTTTAAATGGATCATCAAAAATATTATTACTTCAATACTTAATAGGTATAGCAAATGCAGATGGCGAAATATCCGAAAGTGAACTACAGGTTATTCGAAAAATTGCGCATTCTATTAATATACCAAAAAGAACACTAGACTCTATATTGGCTATGTTTTTTTATCAATCGGGTAATTACCATAACAACTACCAAGAACAAACTGGTCAATTTAATCATGGTAGAATTGATGCTTCATACAAAATACTTGGTCTTTCCTCATCTGCTACAAATGATGAGGTAAAAAAAGCGTACCGAAAACTTGCTATAAAGTATCATCCCGATAAAGTTGCTCAACTAGGACCAGAATTTCAAAAAGGAGCAACAGAAAAGTTTCAAAAAGTACAAGACGCTTATGAAACCATTAAAACGCATAAAGGAATTAAATAATATTTCTAAGTGTAACTTTTTAAGCTACCTCTTCGTCTTACCAAAAAACAAATCAAAAACACTAATGAACAAAACACTTTTTTTAACTGTAATACAATTAGTTAGCATTTGCTATGCTCAACATTTTGATATCCCAAAGGCTAAAAAAGTTGTAGACACTACTTTTCTACATGGAGATACATTAATTGATTATTACAATTGGATGAAAAATAAGAATGATATTAATCTTATTAATTATTTATATGCTGAAAACGCATATACTGAAAACATAATGAGTAACACTAAACTGCTTCAAAACGAGCTATATAGTGAGCTTAAAAATAAGATGCTAGAGCAAGATCAAACGATTCCTATTAAAAGAGACGACTACTACTATTACAGCAGAAGTGAAAAAGGGAAAAACTATTCTATACTATGTAGAAAATACAAATCATTAAATGCTAAAGAAGAAGTTTATTGCGACATTAATAAGCTTGCAGCAAACTATAATTTCTTTAACCTTATTGGGATATCTAGAAGTCCTAATCATAAAATGCTAGCATATGTAGTCGATTCTAAAGGAAGCGAAGAAGGCATATTATCTATAAAGTACATCAAAAATGATTCTCTATTAGAAGATAAAATAGAAAACGTAACTCAGTTTATGTGGGATGAAAACAACACAACTATTTATTACATTTTAAAAGATGTAAAAACTAAAAAATCAAATCGAATATACAGCCACAAATTAGGATCTAAAAAAGCTGATAAATTAATATTTGAAGAAAAAAGATCAAAATTTGGCCCAAGTATCTATAAATCTACATCTAAAGAGTATGTAATGATATCTACTGGTTCATTTTTAGAAACTGAGGTGTACATTAAAAATAAAAGTGGAGAATTTCAACTTGTTAAAGCTACAAGTTCAGAAATACAATATGGAGTAGATCATTATAAAGGTGGAGAGTTTATAATACAAACTAACGAAAATGCGCCAAACGGTAAAATTTTATCTGCAAACTCACTTAATGAGTTAACAAAAGGTCAATGGGAGGTTGTAATTCCAGCCTCTGACAGCATCATAGTTGAAGGCTATCACTTGTTTAAAGATTATGCTATCATAAATAAATTAGAAGGAGGCTTAAATCAAATTCAAATAATAAATAGAAACAATGGGAATAGTTATTACTTAAAAAATGATGGAGAACTTAAAAACATAGGAATTACATACTACTATAAGGATGGACAACAAAAGTTCAGGTATTATACCGATAGCTATACAAAAAACCCTACTGTATTTGAGTATGATTTAGTAACAAAAAAAGATAGTGTTTTAAGAATATACAAAACGAAAGGATACAATAGTGATAACTATACGTCAAAACGAATTTGGAGTACATCTAAAGATGGAACAAAAGTTCCTATTGACATAGCATACAAAAAAGACATTGAAATTAATGAAAATACTCCTTTATATTTAACGGCATATGCATCATATGGACAAAACACATTTCCAGGATTAAGCTCTACTACTATCATGTTAATGGACAGAGGGTTTATTTATGCGCAAGCTCACCCTAGAGGGGAATCACTTTTTGGTAAAAAATGGCATGATGAAGGTAAAATGTTAAAGAAAATAAATACCGTAACCGATTTTATTTCGTGTACTGAATTTTTACATAATAACGGTTACTCTTCACCTTCTAAAACAGCCATAACTGGAAGAAGCGCAGGAGGTATGTTAATGGGAGCAATAGTAACCATGCGTCCAGATCTATATCAAGCAGTAGTTCCTGGAGTTCCTTATATTGATGTAATTAACGGTCAGTTAGATACAACTATGCCTGGTACAATTGCGCATTTTGATGAAGTTGGAAATCCCAGAATAGAAGAACAATACCGTGCTTTTTTAAAATGGGATCCTTATCAAAACATTAGAAAAACCAATTATCCTAATATGTTAGTTTTATCTGGCTATAATGACCCTCGAGTTTTTTATTGGCTTCCAACAAAGTGGGCAGCTAAAATGAGGGAGTACAAAACAGACACCAATATATTTATTCTCAAAACAGATATGGAGAGCGGTCATTTTGGGTCTGCTGGAAGATATAAAGCTCTCAAAGAAACAGCTTTTGAATATGCCTTTATATTTAAATCTCTTGGAATCAAAGAAAGTTATAAAACTATAACTGGAACTATATATGACGAAAACAAAGAGATAGTACCTTTTGTAAACATTACCATTAAAGGAACACAAAAAGGAACTGCATCTAACTTTAATGGTCAGTTTTCACTTGTAGTAAGAAATGATGAGCCTCAAGAGTTAGTTTTCTCTAGTGTTGGTTTTAAGACAAAAACACTAAACTTAAAAAACTATCAACAAGAAACCATTGATATTACGCTAAAAACAGAGGATGTTCTATTGAATAAAGTATTGGTGAAAGCTAATGCAAAAGATCCTGCTTATGGAATAATTAAAAATGCGATTGCAAAAAGAAAATTTCACTTAAAACAAGTTAGTTCTTATGAAGCGGATATTTATTTAAAATCTACTGTTCGTTTTGATAAACTTCCTGAAAAAAAACCATTCTTTATTAAAAAAGAAGACATGCCAGATTCAACTGATTTGGGACTCGTTTATTTATCAGAAAGCTCTTCGAAAGTATTTTATAAAGCTCCTAATAAAATAAAAGAAGAAATGAAAGCTTCTGTTGTAGCTGGATATAATGAAGGTTACAGTTTTAATAGAACCTATGATGTATTATTTAATTTTTATAAAAACTCAATAGAACTCCCTAATTTTTCAGATAAATTATTTCAATCTCCAATAGCATCAAGTGCATTATTAACTTATAGATATAGCTATGAAGGAACATTATTCGAAAATGGAAAACAAATTCATAAAATAAAGGTTAGACCAAGAATTAAAGGAGACCCTCTTTTTCATGGTTTCATGTATATAAATGACTCTACTTGGAGTATACACAGTGTAGATTTAATGCTAACAAAAGATGCACAAATTAAATTCTACGACACCCTTAATTTTAAACAAAGTTATATCGATATTAATAATATTTGGGTTCCAAGATCACTAAAATTGAGCAGTAAAATTGATCTTTTTGGTATGGGGGCCACTTTTAATTCAGTTGGGATATTTAATGGTTATAAATTAAATAGAGAGTTTCCTAAAAAGTTTTTTACTAATGCAGTCTTTAGTATAAAGAAAGAGGCCAATAAAAAGGACAGCATTTATTGGGAAGATAATCGTCCTATTTCTTTAACTGATGAAGAGCGAAAAAATTATTACAAAGAAGATAGTCTAAAAGCAATATATGAATCTCCAGCATACAAAGATTCTGTTAGGAAAAATGATAATAAATATGGAGTTGGGAATTTTCTAATTTCAGGAAAAAGATTCACGTTAAAATCCGATTCAGCTTGGATAGATATATTACCACTAATTGGCATTATTAGACCTGGTATGATTAGTTACAATACTGTTGAAGGCTGGAACTCTCAATTTAGCTTAGGATATTCCAAACTCAATAAAAAAGGAAAATACTTTCAAGTAAAGGGTACGGGAAGATATGGTTTTGAAATACAAAATTGGGGAGCAAAATTGGATGCTAGGGTTCAACTTAATAAAATGAGATCAGAGAGTATTACATTCTCTGGAGGTAAATTTATTGATCCGCTAAACTTTAGCCCACTAAATATGTATTATAGTCTTTTAGACAAAAGCAATTACATGAAAATTAATCAAAAAACTTATGCTAAAGTCTCCTATAAAAGTGAAATTCTAAATGGTTTAACTATTTATCCAAATATTGAAATTGCTTCTAGAAAATATCTTCAAAATAACTCTAGCCTTAGTTGGACAAAAAAAAGCAAAGAATATGAATCGAATTACCCAGCAGTAGCATCTAATATAGATCCTATTGATCATGATCAATTAACTATAAGCATTGGCGCAAAATATGTATTTAATCAGAAATATGAATTATATCCTGATAATAAATTTAATGTACCAAGTAAGCTTCCTATAATTTCTGCAGTGTATACAAAAGGAATTGGTATCTCTAATGAAGAAACGGGTTATGATTTAGTAAAGGCTAGTGTTCAACAAAAAATAAGGTTAGGGCAAATTGGAAATTTATCTTACCATACAACAGTTGGTAAATTCTTTAATGCAAATGATATTCAATTTTGGGATTACAAACACTTTAATGGCAATAGAACATTTTTACTAGTACCAATGGCTAATACATTCGAAACGCTTCCGTATTTCGATTATAGCACAAATAGAGAATACTTAGAAGTACATGTTATACATCAATTTAATGGATTTATTTTAAATAAAATCCCTTTAATAAGAAAACTAAATATGCAATCTATTGCTGGACTTAACTCTGTTATTAATCCAGATAATAGTTTTTACGAATTGTATTTTGGGGTAGAAAATATCTTTAATTTTTTTAGAGTAGATTTTGCCGGAGCTATTGGGAATGGACAATCATTTAAACCCGCCATACGATTTGGATTTGATATTGGTCTATAAAAACTAAACATAACCATTTACAAGACGTATAAAGGAATTAAATAACTGGTTACAAAAAGCTAATATTAGCATAAACAGTATATGAAAGAATTTCTTTTTAGATATCGTATTGAACTGATTATACTCTTTACACTTTTACTCTATTATTTAATTGCTGTTTTATTAGTTGAATTTAATGGTGTTGATAAACTTTTATATAGTATTCCATTATTTATTATCTTTTTTTTAGGAGCAATCTTTAAAAAAAGACCTAGTGATTTTTATACTGAAACTGATAACTACTTCTTAACTCTCAAGCCAAACTATACAAATGGAAAATGTTTAGCAATTATTAGTCATTCTATTTTAAATGATAATAACACTAAAAGCAAAGGGTATAAATTATACACTAATACTCTGTGTGATAAGTTTAATAAAAGAAACATTATCTTCTTTAACAAGAATATTTCTTTATTTATTCAAAAAAAACATGGTTTAAAATGGGCCTGCTTAAAGCTAAAAAGAAAAATAAAAGGTAAAGGAAAAGTTCAACTACTCGATTTTCTAATAAGAATAGCTACCATAGATAAATTTTTATCCATTGAAGAATTATCGGTTTTAAGAAAGGTTTGCAAATATGTTGGTATACACTACAGAACATTAGATGCAGTCTTAGCAAGACATAACTACCAAAACGAAGAAGATCTTAATAAACAACAAACAGTTAAACAATATACTGCAGCTAGTAAAGACAGATACTACAAAATATTAGAGCTAGATAATACTGCAACTCTAGAGGAAATAAAAAGTGCTTATCGTAAGCTTGCTAAACGCTATCATCCCGATAAACAAATTGGAAAAAAAGCCAACAAAGAATGGGCAAAAAAACGCTTTCAAGAAATACAGGAAGCTCATGATACATTATCTTTAAAATAGAATTATGCTTTTATTGATTATTAATCAAATACAAGAAGAAGAAAACAAAAGCTTTTGGATAGTTCCTGTGGTTTTTTTTGGTGTTTGGATTATTGTTGGAGCTATTTATTTTGTGTTGAGAAAAAAACATGCCAAAAACGATTTATTTACTACTAAAAACATTAACAACAACCTGCTAAAATTAGCTGCAATAATAGTTAAAGCAGATGGGAAAATTGATAGAAAAGAAATAGACTATGTTAAACAATACCTAAACAAAAAATTAAAGAAATCACAAGCTAGTTATCAATTCCAAATTTTTAATGAATACTTAAATAGTGAAGTTGAACTTGATGATGTTTTAACAGAAATAAAAGAGACACTCAAGCAGAACATTAATTCATCCGGTTTAAATTATTTTGTTGGAAAAAGTGAAATCAATTGGCTTTATTTTCTTGTAGGGATTGCTTTAACAGATAAATTTTTAGCGAAGGATGAATTTAATGTTATTAACACAATTAGAAGCAAATGGTCTATAGATCAAAGAGCTTTTAACTCATTACTTGCCATGTTTAATTACTACACTGAGGAAGATGTGAATAGACAACAAAGTGTTAAAAAATATGCCGGTTCATCACTTTCAAAATATTTTACCATATTAGAACTTAAAGACTCTGCCACAACTGAAGAAATAAAAAAATCTTACCGTAAGCTAGTACAACTTTATCATCCAGATAAGCAAATAAATAAAACACCAATAGAGCAGCAACAAGCTGAAGAACAGTTTAAAAAAATACAAGAGGCTTACGAAATAATTAAAGAGCGAAAAGGTTTTAATTAACCACCCTTAGGATATTGATTATCATAACGGAATTAAACTTTTCTATTCTACACGAGTAATGAGAAATTAGATATTCCTCATTGATTAAAATAATCACATAAAAAACACGTTACCCCCCTATCCCAACCTATGATAATTTGAGCACGTAATAGGTATAACAAAAGATATTGCTATTTTTACGGCTCGAAAAGAAATGACTATGCAAGAAAACCAGAATAATGCTGTCGATTTATTACAATTTATTTGGAAAAAACGAAAGGCATTAATCATCATATCCATTATTGCTGCTTTAGTATCGGCAGGTGTTTCGCTTATTATTCAACCTAAATTTAAATCGGTTGCAACTTTGTATCCTGCTATGGCAAGTACAGTATCCTTCACTGATGATATTACACCCGAACAAAGTTCGGCTCAATTTGGTGAAGAAGAACAAGCCGAACAAATGATTCAAATACTTAAATCTGCTGATGTTAGAAACCGAATTATTTGGAAATATGATTTAATCAATCATTATGAAATTGATACCGCTAGTAAAACTAAAATAACGGATCTAAACTTAACATATAACGAGAATATTTCATTCAGAAGAACAGCTTATGGATCAGTAGAAATATCGGTTATGGATAAAGATCCTATTGTTGCATCTAACATAGCAAACGATATTTCTAACTACATAGATAGTGCTAAAAACAGAATGATTAATGATCGTTCTGCTCAAGCCCTATATGTCGCGAAACAACAAAGAGATAAATTAAAAGCTGATATTAAAATGATTGTAGATTCTATGTCTACCTTGAGTAATATGGGAGTTGTGAATCAAGAAACACGACCCTCTTTAATTGAGGCATTAGTTAATGCTAAAGATGTAACTACAAAGAAAATGATTCAGCAAAAAGTTGATGCAACTGATAAATACGGAAGTATATATGCTAACATGGAGTTTCAATTAGATTGGATGAATGTACGTTTATCTACAAAAGATGCCGTTTATGAGCAACTCAAATCAGATGCTACTTCATCTTTTTCGCATAAGTTTGTAGTAGAGAAAGCATATCCTGCCGAGAAAAAAGCTTATCCTGTTAGGTGGTTAATTGTAGCAATATCTACTATTGCGACTTTCTTATTTGGCATAGTATTGTTTTTAGTATTAGACAAAATACGCGAGCTAAACGCAAAAGCATAGTTTTTTATCATCATGAAAAGTAAAGCTACACATACTTCCATTTGGCTCTATGTGCTAAGCGCGCTTTTTGTATTAGTTAATGCTTATTTTATCTACAAAAACAACTATTACTTTTCATTACTTCCTGCTTTCATAGCAATCGTTTACATGAGTTTTTACAACTTAAAACAACTGTTGTTTTTTGTTATATTTTGCACCCCTTTTTCGCTTAATTTAGAAAGTATGGATATTGGTTCCAGCATTGGCTTTTACCTCCCTACCGAACCCATACTATTTGGACTAACTATTATACTAGTGTTAAGACTTCTACATAGAAGAACATATGACAAAGCAATATTAAATCACCCAATTACCTATGCCGCTTTATTTTATTTAGCTTGGCTAGGAATTACTTCTATCACTAGTGCGTATCCAATGGTGTCTTTTAAGTTTTTAATATCCAAGCTTTGGTTTATTATCCCTATTCTACTTTTTGGAACCATTTTATTTAAAGAAAAAAAGAATATTTTTCTTGTTCAATGGTTATATATAATCCCATTAACCATTGTTGTTATCATTACGCTTATTAGACATTATGGTTATGGGTTCGACCAAGAAATAGCCCACTGGATTATGTCTCCTTTTTTTAAAGATCATACTTCTTATGGAGCTATTGTTGCCTTTTATATTCCTATTACTATAGCGTTATTATTTAGAAAAGAAAACACTCCTATTATACAGTTTACCTTACTTTTTATTTTAACTGTATTAACTATTGGCTTAATATATTCCTTTACCCGAGCAGCATGGCTGAGTTTAATAGCATCTCTTGGAGTTTATTTCTTATTTAAGTTTAAAATAAAGTTTAAATATGTAGCCGGAGTAGGAATACTAGCACTTATTGTAGGCTTAAGTTTCTATAATGAAATTTCTTACGCACTAAGTAAAAACAAGACCGATTCAACTAAAAACCTAGGAAATCACATTGAATCTATGTCTAACATTTCTACTGATGCCTCTAATTTAGAACGAATAAACAGATGGGATTGTGCTGTAAAAATGTTTCAAGAACGTCCTGTTTTTGGTTTTGGTGGTGGTACTTATGCATTTGAATATGCACGTTTTCAACACTCTGATAACCTAACCGTTATTAGCACCAATT
Source organism: Flavobacteriales bacterium (assembly GCA_020630395.1). Taxonomy (GTDB): domain Bacteria; phylum Bacteroidota; class Bacteroidia; order Flavobacteriales_D; family CAJJDF01; genus CATLPG01. The sequence goes on along the minus strand of JAHDBM010000025.1, from coordinate 19,617 downwards.
TTGGAAATAAAGGTAATGCTCACAGTGAATACCTTGGAGCTTTTGCCGAAACTGGGTTAGTAGGAGGATTATCGTTTATTATACTGCTGTTTTTTGTGTTCTACAGGGCTTCAATACTATACATTAAACTCATAAACGAAAACCTAAAGCTAATATTAATGGGAATCATATTAGCGCTTACCTCCTATTTTGTGCACGGACTATTAAATAATTATTTAGATACCGATAAAGCCTCAATTCCTGTTTGGTCTTCTATTGCAATTATTGTTGCCCTAGATATTTATCACTATAAACCGAATAAGAAATTTAATGAAGAAAATTAAATTATTTGGGTTTTGGATATTGGGTGTTATTATTCTCATAAGTCCAGCATTATATAATGGCTACCCTCTTGTATATTCAGATACTGGCACATATATAGAAAGCGGAATGGAGCTGTATATTCCTATTGATAGGCCTATTTTTTACGGTTTGTTTATTCGCATATTTAGTTTAAATATTAGTTTATGGTTTGTTATCATTTTTCAATCCTTAATGCTTTTATATATTCTTAAAAGTTTCACTCACCTTTTCATTCCCAACATGAAAAAAGTGACGTTTTTAATCCTTATCAGTTCTTTAATCTTTTTTTCAGGTTTAGGATGGTATAGTAGTCAAATTATGCCAGATGTATTTACACCTATTGCTATAATGGGAAGCATTATTTTATTAACTAACAAAAACGACAGCAAAACACATCTTTTATTAACCATAGTCATCACACTTATAGCCTTAGTAGTTCACTTCTCAAATCCTCTAATAGTATTAGGTACTATGACTTTCATGTTATTCATTAAATATCTATTTAAACCGTATTTTAACTCCATACATCTTGTTCAGTTTATACTTCCTCTATCTATGATTATTGGAAGTGTTTTTATTGTGTTTACAGTAAATTATGCTGTTGAGGGTAAATTTCAGTTAAGTAAATCCAGTCATGTTTTTTTAATGGGAAGAATGATAGATACTGGAGTGTTAAAGTCATATTTAAATGAAAACTGTAAAGATAACGACTATGTACTTTGCCCATATAAAGACTCTCTTCCCGAAAGTAGCAGAAGCTTAATGTGGTCTAACAATAGTCCTTTACAAAAAAAAGGATGGGAGGCTAATAAAGAGCCATACAATGAAATATTAAATGGGATATACACCTCTCCCAAGCATGTTGGTTCATTTTTTATAAATTCCCTTGTCAATACATTTTCTCAACTTTTACAAAACGATATTGGATCGGGTATTATATCCGACTTTTATCGAAGTCCTAATAGTCCAACTTACAAGCGTATTCAACAATATTTTAACCATGAAATAAATGCCTACAGATGGTCTAGACAGAATGGAAATTTATGGAAACAATCGTTAGATTTTACTACCATTAGTATATGCTATAAATTTATTTACTTCTTTAGTTTTATTCTTTTATTGGTAATCATTACAAGTAAAAAGATTGTACGACAACTAAATGACACCATTTTGTATCTTTTAGTTTTTGCCGTTTCCTCCATTTTTTTTAATGCTCTAGTAGTAGCTTTTTTATCGTGTGTTTGCGATAGATTCCAAGCTAGAGTTAGTTGGTTGTTGCCTTTTTGTATAGCATTATTTATTATCATGCATAAAAAATTACTTAAGAGATTTTGGTTTAATTCTTTGAAAAATAGAACTTAAATACCCAATTTTAATTATGATAAACTTTATCAAAAGATTTAAACCTAGTTATGCTATTTATAATTTCTTTAAAAAGAAAGAACTAGAACATAATCTCCCCTTATTTAAACAGTTAAATATTAAAAAAAAGTATTATTCTTCTTTATCTAGTAAAGATGTTGAAGGATTAACCCCAGCAGTATACGAAAACAAAGATGTTAATACAGATATAGCCAATAGTTCGTTAGATCAAAACATTAAAGATCAATTAGCTAATTGGGGAAATGATGGATATGCTATCCTTTCTAATTTCTTTTCTAATGAAGAAATTGACACCTTTAATAGTGAAGTAGAACGACTTATAAAAACCAAAAAAGCTAAATGGAGAACTGGCAACCGAATTATGTTTGCTTGTCATGACTCCACTCCAATTTGTAATGCAGGAACTAATAATACAATATTAACTGTTCTTAACACCTTAATGGGAAAAGAGGTAGAGCTTTTTCAAAGTATTAATTTTATTAATGCCAGTCAACAAAGGACACATAGCGATACAATACACATGACAACACACCCATTAGGCAATTTAATTGCAATATGGATCGCACTAGAAGATGTTGATACCAATAATGGTCCACTACACTATTATCCTGGGTCTCATAAATTGCCGTATGTACTCAATAAAGATTTTGGAAATGAAGGTTCTGCTCTATTTCTTGGAAAAAAATCTTACGGAGATTACGAAGATAAAATTGAAGAAATCATTAAAACTTCTAATTTAAAAAAGGAACAATTTCATGCTAAAAAAGGAGATCTTTTAATTTGGCACGCCAACCTTTTACATGGCGGAGAACCCGTTATAGACAATACAACCACTAGAAAAAGCATGGTGTTTCATTATTACACTAAAGATGCTATTTGCTATCATGAATTAACCGAAAGACCCTCCCTAAAAAAGGATATTATATGCTCTTAAATCATATCTTTGGCACAGAAGTTGGTATGATTAAAATATTACATTTAAAAATTTAAACATTATGAAAAAGGTATTAGTAACAATTGGTTTAGTAAGCGCCTTTTCGCTTTCAAGTAAATCACAGGTAATGCATCAAGATGCAAATTTTGTATCGGTAGGATATGGCGTAGGTAATATAATTCAATCTAGTTTTCAACTAAGTGAAGAAACAGATGCTGATTTTAAATATTCGGGAGTTGGTCCACTATTTTTTAAATACGAATATGCTTTTGCTCCTAAAATTGGAGTTGGCTTAAATGTTGCTTATGCACAAGCTACTGCCGATTACCTATATAGAGATCAATATACAACTGATGGTTCTAAATTATTAGAAGAAACATTAGATTGGAAAACATGGAGTGCCCTTTTAAGAATTAACTGGCACCTTGGAGAAAATGAAAAGGTAGATCCATACATAGGCATTGGATTAGGGTATAGAACAGCATCATGGGAAGGAAGAAATAATGATCCTCAACAAGAATTTAATTCGGTAGAAATTAGAAATCCGTTTAATTTTGGTATGGATGCGACTTTTGGAACTCGATTTATGTTTACAGAAAACATAGGGGCTTATGCAGAAGTTGGTTTAGCAAAAGCAGTTCTTCAATTTGGATTGACCGCTAAGTTTTAGCACGATATAATACATCATAAAAAAGCCCATCAAGCAATTGCTTGATGGGCTTTTTTATGATGTTATATTTTAATTTAAACTAGTGATTGTCATTCCAAGCTTGATTTGGAATCTACCATTTTTAGATCCTGAATCAAGTTCAGGATGACAATTCTAAACACTTAATGATCAAAACTGATGTAACCAAGACTTTAACCTTTGCATTATATCAAACTAACGTTTTTAAACCACAATATTCACAATCTTCTTAGGTACCACAATCACCTTTTTAGGTGCTTTTCCATCTAAGTACTTAGCCGATTGTTCTGCTGCTAATACTTCCTTTTCAATATCTTCTTTCGATAGGTTTGTTGGAAGCTCTAATTTAAACCTCATTTTACCATTAAATGATACTGGATAAGCATACGCATCTTCTTCTAAGAATGATGCATTAAATATTGGCCATGGCTCTTGAGAAATACTTTCAGTATTTCCTAATTTGCTCCAAAGTTCTTCAGCTAAATGTGGTGCATATGGCGACAAAATAACTAACAATTCACTTAATACTTGTTTATTGTTGCACTTAAGATCAGTAAGCTCGTTTACAGCTATCATTAACCCACTAACAATGGTATTAAAGGAATAACGCTCTAAATCATCACTGGCTTTCTTAATAAGCGTGTGTAATGCCTTTAATTCCTTTTTGCTTGGCTCTTCCTCATTTACATTAAAGATTTCTCCTTGATGAAACAATCTCCAAAGCTTACGTAAGAAATTACTTACCCCATTAATTCCTTTTGTATCCCAAGGTTTAGCTTGCTCTAATGGGCCTAAAAACATTTCGTAACACCTTAAGGTATCTGCTCCGTACTTTTCTACTAATTCATCTGGGGTTTGTATATTGTATTTGGATTTAGACATTTTTTCGATTTCATGTCCACAGATGTAATCTCCACTTTCTTCCGTTATGAATTCAGCATTTTTTAGATATGAAAATAATGGGTCATTTGATGCTAACTCAATATCTAAAACATCATTATCAACATATTTAATATCCACTGGATAGGCAACAGGTATTGTTGAATACTCAAAAGTTCCTATTCTATTGGGATATTTCTTTTTCAATTCAAAATCTACGGATTGAGATTTAATATTTATTTCTTCAATTATTTTTTGTGCTTCTCCAACAATTTTTTCTTCTTCACTACCGACTTTATAAGCCTTTATTTTTTTAGCAATTCGCAAAACATTCGCTTTTTCGAAAGTCAAAAATAATCTAGGAGCTTTTTCTATAGGAATTTCTGGAATATATTCATCCTCAGGATCAGTTAAAGAAACCACACTTCCGATTAGAGTATATACAAAACTAGACCTACCCAAGATCATCCCTTGGTTAATCATTTTTTTGAACGGCTCATTAAAACCGATATATCCTCTATCAAATAAAAATTTACACCAAAAACGAGAGTACAATAGGTGACCTGTTGCATGCTCTGATCCTCCAATGTATAAATCTACTTGGTTCCAATAATCGGCTTTTTCTTTAGCAACAAAGGCTGTTTCGTTTTTAGGATCCATGTAACGTAAAAAGTACCAAGAACTACCTGCCCAACCTGGCATAGTATTGTATTCCATTCTGTCACCTTCAAAAGTCTTCCAGTCTTGTTTATTTGCTCTTGCCAAAGGTGGTTCTCCATCTTCGGTAGGCAAGTATTTATCTACCTCAGGTAATTCAACTGGTAAACGATCATCTTCTAAAGCATATGGAATTTCGTCTTTGTAGTAAATAGGAAATGGTTCTCCCCAATATCTCTGTCTTGAGAAAATAGCATCACGTAACCTAAATTGTGTTTTCCCTTTTCCTACTTCTTTTTCGTGAATCGCTTTTATTGATGCACCAATTGCCTTCTTCGCTTTTAAACCATTTAAAAAATCAGAATTAATAAGTTCAGCATCTTTGCCTTCGTATGCTCCTTCACTGATATCAGTATCTTTAAAAATATTTATTATCTCAATATTAAAATGCTTAGCAAAGCTCCAATCTCTTTGGTCTCCAGCAGGAACAGCCATTACTGCCCCTGTTCCGTAACTTGCTAACACATAATCACCAATCCAAATTTGTACTTTCTCTCCTGTAAAAGGGTGTAGCGCATAAGCACCCGTAAACTGACCGCTAACTTCTTTAACATTAGCTTGTCTGTCTCGTTCACTTTTTAGTTTAGCTGCTTGTTGGTAAGCTTCTACCTCAGCCTTATACTCATTGGTTGTAATCTTAGCAACCAACTCATGCTCTGGTGCAAGCACCATAAAATTAACTCCGAAAATAGTATCAGGGCGAGTGGTGAAGACTTCAATATAATCCCCTCCTAAATCCTCCCCATTGGGAAGGACTTGTTCCTTATTATCTGTTATGGATGCTCTGCCTTCAATCTCTGATCTTATTTTTGTTATAACCTTATCTATATTACCTATAACTTCGTGATTAGTAAAACGAATTACTTTGTACCCTTTCTCTTCTAATACTTTTGTTCTTGCTTGGTCTTCTTCGATTTGTTGGTTATGAATCTCTCCATCAACTTCAATTACCAGTTTTTTAGATAGACAAACAAAATCAACTATGTAATTTTCTATTAAGTGTTGCTGTCTAATTTTAACTCCCAATTGTTTACTGATAAGCCTAGTCCACAAAGCAGCTTCTGCTTCAGTAGGATTGGCCCTCATGGCTTGAGCTTTTTCAATTAATAAATGTGAATGATTTCCTCCAGTCATATAGCCTGGTGAATAAATGGCTCCCTTTCCTTCGGAAAGGGTTGGGGTTAGGATCTTAAATTTTACCGAAGCTCCCTTAGATTTTCCAATCCAATTTTTTTGTTGTTCTTTAATAGACTCACTCCAATCTACTGTATCTAAATCTTGAATTAAACGATTCGCGTAAGCCGTAATTCGCATACTCCATTGGCGCATTAATTTACGCTCTACTGGATGACCACCTCTTTCACTTACACCATCTTTAATTTCGTCATTGGCTAATACCGTTCCTAATGCCGGACACCAGTTTACATATGTGTCACTTAAAAACGTTAAACGATAATTCATTAATATATCGCTCTTTTCTTTATCCGTATAATTACTCCATTCAACTGCAGAAAAGTTGGTTTCTTGAGATGTTTCAGCTTTAACATTTGCGTTTCCTTCTTTTTCGAAAACAGCAATTAATTCTTGAATATCTTCTGCCTTATTAGTTGCCTTATTATACCATGAATTAAAGATCTGTTTAAAGATCCATTGTGTCCATTTATAATAACTAGGATCTGATGTACGTACTTCTCTATCCCAATCGAAAGAGAACCCCATAATATCCAATTGATTTCGGTAACCAGCAATCTTATTTCCAGCTTTATCAACTCCACCTTCGATATTTGTTTTAGTTGTTACCGCAGGATGCTGACCTGTTTGGATAGCATATTGTTCAGCAGGTAATCCAAAAGAATCATACCCCATAGGATGCAATACATTATATCCTTGATGACGTTTGTAACGTGAATATATATCACTTGCAATATACCCTAGCGGGTGACCAACATGTAATCCAGCCCCCGAAGGATAAGGAAACATATCCAAAGCATAAAACTTAGGTTTTTCGCTATTATCTTGCGCAGCAAATGTTTTGTTTTCTGCCCAAAATTTACGCCATTTATTCTCTAATTCAATGTGATTGTAATCCATGGAAAATTGTTGTTTTCTAATGGATGCAAAGGTATGGAATTTTTGTTAGTTCCTTTTTAAAGATTGATAGATATATATGATGAATGTAAACATTCTTTTACTCTTTAATCAACTTAGTAGTAGCAACCATTTTATCGCTAAAAACAGCTTTAACTATAAATACTCCTTCTGCTAAATGCGATATATCATAATCGGTAGTGCCGTTTAAATTATTTTTAGCTTCTACTAATTGACCATCAATAGTAAAAATAGATAAGTTGTAATTTCCTTCATGACTAGGGTTAATCGTGAAAGAAGTACTAGCGGGATTAGGAAAAATAGCCAATTCATTTTTTGATGATTCTTCAACTCCTACAGAAGCACACACTATATCATATAAAAAATCTGATGATTGTTGTAAAATAGCAAAACCATCAGCATTTGTACCTCCAGAAAAATAAGAAACATGTCCTGTGCTTCCAACTATTTCATAAAAGCTATTGGTTATTCCTGCTGCATTTGCAGCCGGCTCCATAGCACAACTACCGTAAGTTGTCACATTTAACGGGTAATTACCTGGAGAAAGTCCTTTTGGACAAGGTACTACCCCATCACCATCATCATGAGCCGAATACAAAGGCGGATTATTACTTCCTATCCACTCTGCTCTACCTATTGCTCCCGAATAGTTTAAGACACCATGAACTTTGCTACTGTACTGTGTATTTGTACTACTTGTTCCTTCAAAACCACCATTATTATTAATCGCAGTTTGAATATAAGCCGGAATATTATCAGATGGGTCTAAATAAGCTACATGATTGGCCATAAAACCTCCTGATGAGATACCTCCTGCGAAAATATAATTTGTATCAACTTTGTAAATGTTTGATGTATGTGCATCTTCTCTAAAATAACGAATAGCTGCTTTCATATCATGTGTTGCTTTAATCACTTCATCTACTAAAGCAAATGAATCCGTAATAAAAGCATCAATAAGGCGATAATCAATAGTTGCAGCTATATACCCTTGATGAGCAAAATACCTACAAATTGGCTGCATGTCTGTCCTGTTTCCTGAAACAAAACTACCACCAAAAGCAAATACAATTAATGGACGAGCTGTTGCTACATCATTTTTAGGATAATAAATATCCATAGATAGGTTTTTGTTATTATTTCCTATTGTTGTGTTGCTACCGTATTGCACTGCCATAGTGGAATCAATACTTGGAAATGTATATGATTTATAACGCGTTCCATTACAAGCAGCATTTTGAGAACCAGCATAAAACGCTAGTATCATCACCAACATAAGAGACAATCCTTTTTTCATTTATTGGAGTATTAATTAATGACACAAATGTACAACAAAAAGGCTAATGTATTTTACTAAGCAATAACTCCTCCTACATTATCATATCTTGCTCCTGTCACTGACGCTAAACAATTGGGGGTGTTTTCTAATTTTAATGCTCCTAAGAAAGCAAACAAAATTGCTTCTTTAAAACTAATTGTTTTAGCAATTGGAATTACTATATCTGCTAGAGACAACTCTTTGATTTGATCTATTAAATATAAATTATAAGCACCTCCGCCAGTAACTAGTACTTTTCCTTTAGTTAATTGTTGAGATATTTTAATAGCTGCATACCGTGTAACTGTAGCTATTAAGTTTTCTATTGAATCACTTGAATGATTTAGTATAGGCTTTATGATCTTTTCATATTGTTCGATAGCTAGAGATTTTCCTTTAAAATCCAAGTTAAGTAATTGTTTTAATAACGCTTTGTTTACTATACTATTTCTAGCAATTTCCCCTCCTTTATCATAAGGTATCCCTATTTTTGCTGATAATCTATTTAGTATCATATTCACGAAACAAACATCCATAGCTTTTCTTATACCATTTTCATCAAAGGAAAGATTGGCTATACCTCCAATATTTAAACAGTAATCGTAGCTTGAAAAAAGGTATTTATCTCCTATTGGAACTAAAGGAGCTCCTTGCCCACCTAATGAGACGTCATTTGATCTAAAATCATAAATTGTTTTTAATCCTGTAATTTTCTTTATCTCGTTTCCATTTCCTATTTGCAAAGTATACCCCTCCTCTGGCTTATGAAAAACAGTATGACCATGTGAGGCTATCGCATCTATGTTTGCTTTGTCTATTTTATGTTGGCTAATAAATTCATTTACTATTTTTCCAGAGAATCTCCCAAAATCAGTGTCCAATTGAGTTAATTGTTTACTAGGTAATTTATGAGCATTCATTAGTTCATTATTCCATATAGCATCATAAGGATATTCTTGAGCTGCTAATAACTTAAAACTCCACCTTTCATTATTGAAATTAAATTCACAATAAGCTATATCAAGGCCATCACAAGATGTTCCAGACATTAATCCTACTATGTTTAATTTTTTCATTAGCTTATTATTTATCAGTTAATATACGCTCATTTATAATTAAAATGAATCTATTTACTTAGTTTTCTCGTATACTTATGTAAAATATGATAGCAATGAAATATAGTATACTTTTTTTTCTTATTCTCCTGTTTTCATTTTCTAGAAGTCAGTATTTTACTGGACTAGAAATAGACTCCATAGAAACCAACTCTGCAGCTTATGAAGGTGATTTATACTTAGACACAGTTAATAAACAATATTACATTGGATTGTCTCATGGTAAATTAGGAAAAGTATTTCCTTATGGATCTTCAGTTTGTGATTTACTAAAGCCAAGTATTAACGATAAGACATACAAAAGTGGTATATCCTCTACGACTGATTTAACATTAACAGGGTACAACTTTACTGGCAGTTCATTAACTGTTTCAATATCAGGAGTAACTATTAATAATACAACTATAGTAAATAATACTGAGGTAATCGTTAATATTACAACAGCTGCCACTACAGATACTGTTGATATTGTTATTTCTAACTCTTGTGGAAGTGATACGATAACAGATGGATTGCAAATTTTAAATTCTACTTGGAAAGATTTGAGGCTAGGAGGAGATGCATTTACTACTGGCAATGGAGCAGGTAATGATATACGCTATAGAACAGGAATGAATGTAGTTAGAAATGCAAATGGAATGTATTTTACTGGTTCTAACCCTTGGCAAAGCTGGGTGAAATTTGAAAGCTGTCAATTTACAAGAGGAAGCGGTACAACTGTAGAATGGATATTTAGTCATGACAATACATTTATGATTGGAATCGGAGGATTAACTACTGACGAAAATTCTAATGCGCAATACATTCAAGGTGCTGTTTTATCTTATTTTAATGGAACTGCTAATTATTGGGGATTATATGGTAGCTCACCTACTAATGGAACTAATTGGAATCAAGGGTCTGGGCAGGCAATTACATCCAATACCGTTTATAAACTTAAAATTGAAAATGATGGTTCTTCTGGAAATGATATAACACTATATCAGTTACCAAGTGCTAATCCTGCTGATTGGGATGATGAATCTACTGTTATTCACACCATAACATCTACTAACGCAAATACGCAAACTCCTTTAGTACCTTTTATTATCCCAAGAAATTCGGTAAATAATTATTTCATAGCATTAAAGGTACTGTAATGAATAAAGCCTATTTACATATATTATTTTTATTACTGTACACATTAAGCGTTAACAGTCAACAAACTCTTATTCCAGATGTTAAAGGTAGCATACCTCCTTACGAATTAGGATCTTTTAATGCTTTCCCTCCTGTTGATGGAGTTAATTTAGATTTTTATCATTCTCCTAAACATCCTTTAGAAATTAATGGTAATAATACTTGTGTTACTTCTCCAAAAGGAGGAGTAGTTTATGTAAACTTAGATGTTGATCCTTTAAAAGAAATTGTTTACCACAGCTGTAACCTTGTTTCTATAAATAAAAATGACAACACTTCATTACCTGGATGGCCTATAACTTTACCTGTAAATGAATTTATTGAATGGTCTCCTAGTATTGGCGACATAACAGGAGATAGTAAAGAAAATATTGTGTTTACTTCATACAATGATACCGTGAGTAAAGTATATGCATACAACATAAATGGATCTTTGGTAAGTGGTTTTCCTATTACATTTAAAGAAATTAGGTTTATACAATCTCTAAATGATGTAAATGGAAACAACATTAATGAAATTGTTGTAACTGAAAATGAAACTGATAGCACAAGCAAACTTTATGTTATTAAAGGTGATGGTTCTATACTTAATGGATTTCCTTATGCTGTTAATCAAGTTGTAGCTACTCATGCGGCTGTTGGTGATATTAACAATAATGGTAATACAAACATTGTGTTTGCAACCGCCAATCAATTGCATGCAATTGATAAGTTAGGCAATCAACTTAGCGGCTTTCCCTACCAACTTAGCCATACTAATGAATTATTCTCCTACAGCTCTCCCATTTTGGTAGATTTAGACCATGACTTTTTTCATGAAATAATTATTGGCTCGCATAATGATGACAATGGATTCTTAAATGTGATTGATAGCTATGGTGCTCAAAAAACAGGTTGGCCTCAACAAACAGCCAATTGGATATATGCTTCTGCCCTACCTATAGATATGAATAATGATAATACCTATGAAATAGCTATTGGAGATTTTAATCAGTCTAATTCGCCAAAAAGCTCTTTGTATGTATTTGATAATAATGGTAATAGAATTGATTCAGCTGGAGGTCTTTATGGTATTACAGCTATAAGTGCCATAGACATTAACAATGACAACTACCCTGAATTATTTGTAAACGGAAATATGGAGTATAACCTAGAAAGTCACTATTATGGTTTAGATAATAATCTAAATATGATAGATAATTGGCGTTTTACCACCATTGGTAATACCCTTTTTTCCCCTCTTGTTTTTGGTGATTTAAATAATACTTCGTTAACCTCTGCTGTAACAGTAAGTAAAGAAAAATCAGCTAGTAACAATTTTTTAAACATTTGGGAGTCTTCATTATTATATGATGATCTACAAAATCAACATCCGTTTTTTTTAATAAACAAAAAACACAATGGGTATATTCCTAATCAATTTACTACTGATATTAGTAATGATGTAACTCAAAAAGATGATATTAACATATATCCTAATCCTACTAATGGAGCATTTATTGTTGAAAGCATTTCGCTAATTCAACACATTGAGATATTGAATTATAATGGTAAATTATTAATTAGCCAAAGTGGTTCATCTAAAAGAAGTAAGGTTGATGTTAATCATTTATTGAACGGAGCTTACGTTATTAAAATTAGAACTGACAAAGGTTACTATTATAGAAAGCTCATTAAACACTAATTGAATCTACCATTCCGTGTTTAATAATTCCTCTTGAATTGTACTCATAATATCTTCTTGATTTTTATTATTTGTTTGTAATAAGAAAGCGTGTATTGTAGATATTAGTGAATTTCCTTCTTGAGGGATAAACGCCCATCCTTTAATTCGGTTGTTTTCTATCAATAAATTATTGGTAACAACAATTGCATGAGAAAATATTCGTCCATGAAAACCATATCTTCTGCCTAATTCAAAAACTAAATTTGAATCGAACTTATTAGTTGCAGCTATATATTTGGCGGCTGTTATTCTATCTAGAATTTCTTTTTGCGACACGGCATGATTCAACTCAACATTAAAACGTGTAGCATGCATTAATTGGCTTGGGGTTGTAATATCTGATGATGTAATTGGAAAATTTACGTTTATTGTTTTTAACATATCATTTACATCAATTGCATGATGTGTACCTATTGTTTCATCTAAATGCCTAGCAACAACATTTGCTGAAACTAATCGTTCATGATTCCCAATATCTTCCGATCTTCTTACTACAACAAAATCAGCTGAGTTAATATTTGAAAAATCATTATCACTAAAAGCTTGCAAAACAGATGCAGCTCCATGTGTATTACAAGATACTACTTGAACATGTGATGAATTCTTAATTTTATCATCATTAACACCACTCATATATGGAATGCCAAATCCTTTTTCACTTCCCTGAGCACAACTTTTAATCCCTGTATAAAACTCTTTATTCTTTAATCCTATACCGCTAGATGTAGCCTCAAAAACATAATCTATTTCACCTAAAAAATGATAATAATCTCTAGGGTCTTTTGAACCAGATATAATCTTTATCCCTTTATTTTTTAAACGCTCGTTATCCTCAATTCTCCAAGGAAAGTTTGTTTGTTTTCTTAAATATATTTCACCAATTCTAAGTAAATCTTTGAATTCTACTAACAAAGCACAAAGAGTTGTACCAATATTTCCCCCTCCATTTACTAATACATTCATCTGTTAAAATATATCTTCTTTGCTCTTTTTTTACCTATAATAATCGCCAAACTAGAAACAATTATAAGTTTCAAATCTAACAATAAGTTTCTATGTCTAGCATAGTATGAATCTAAAAAAAAAGACATTTTTTTATGACATCTTGGAGATAATTGAGCTAAGCCAGATAATCCTGGTTTTGCATTCCATCTTACCTCATAAAATAAACCATCCCACCCCAATCGTTTCACGTCTTGTTCTGTTAAAGGTCTTGGACCAATAAAATTCATATCTCCTTTAATAATATTAATTAACTGTGGTATTTCATCAATTCCAGTTCTTCTTAATATTCTTCCAAAAGACGTAATTCCTTTATCGTTCATTGTTCTAAACTTATATATTCGAAATATAGTTTTATTTAATCCCAGTCTATCTTGAAAAAATAGAATAGGTGTACCATCAATAATAAGTAATAGAAGGGATGTAGTAAATAATAGTGGCAAGCAAGTAATGAGCAACAAAAAAGCAAAAAATCTATTTAGCATAATCTCTATTTTTTGCTATTCTTCTTTTTTCGTTTTTGATATTTAGCAATTTGTACTTTTCCTTTTAAAGAAAGATAAGGAAAAATTGCATTAACAATTAAACCAATGAAATACTTTTTCATTTCTGCTTTAGTTCCTTTAAACGCTATTTCAGCATAAGGAACCCAAAAATCGGCTATTAAACTTATTTGTGTATACAAATAATCCAGCCTCTCTTCTGAAACATTTTTTCTTAATAATTTTTCTTTAGATAACGTTTGTATTAGTTCCTTTAAGCTATTTTTTCTGTTTTCTACATTAGAGGCAAAGTGTTTTTTTATTTCAGGTATTCTGGCAAAAACTTCACTTGCATTAGAAACGATAAACCTGTAATTATATACAATATCAAATGTCTTTTCTAATATTGTTATTCCACCTAACACTTCTTTTGAAGATAAATCTAATGCGTTATACAACCCATCTACCTCTTCTTGCATTTTATAATACAATACTTTAATAATCTCATCTCGATTAGGATAATGGTAACATAAATTACCATGACTTATACCCATTTTTGCTGCTATATGCCTAACTGTTACAGCATCTATTCCATCTTTATTAAAAAGTACTAGTGCGTTTTCAATGATTTTTTCTTTGGTTTTACTCATAATTAGACCTTTTGTTCTAATTTATTTAGTATCTTTAGATCAAATGTTCTAAAAAACACAATTATGGCTAAAGGTAATGAAAAAATAAGTTCTCTTGGAAAATACCAGGGTTACAACACAAATAACTATAAGAAAAGCCTTTACACCTCCCAATACATTGAAGTTAAAGACGGAACTAACATTGCTATTGATTGCCATATCCCAAAATCAACTTCACAACAAGACTCTTTTCCTACCCTTATATATTTTATGCGATATACAAGGCAATTCGATTTAAAATTTCCTTTCAGCTTAATTAAACCTCTAGGTTTTGGTCAAGTAAAAAAGAAAGAAATTGATTTTTTTACACGTAAAGGATACGCATGTGTTTGTGTTGATTTAAGAGGGTCAGGTGCATCATTTGGATATCGTAAAATGGAGTTTGGAAATGATGAAGTAGAAGACATGGCAGATATCTTGGACTGGATTGTATCTCAAAACTGGTCTAATGGAAAAACAGCAACAACTGGAATGTCATATACTGGAACCACAGCCGAATTTGCTTTAACATCTCATCATCCTTCATTAAAAGCGGCAATACCAAGATCGAGCATTTTCGATTTATATGAGGACATGAATTTTCCTGGTGGATTAAGAGAGGCTCCTTTTATTGATGCTTGGCAAAAAACCATAGAAGCATTAGATACTGGTGACTATAAAGTTTTTCATAAACTTGGCAACAGTATAATTAGTGGTGCAAAACCAGTACAGCAAGACAAAAACAAAAACCTGTTAAGTGCTGCTGTTAAAGAACATAGCCAAAATTTTGATGTATTTGAAGGGATATACGAATTAGAAGCTAGAAATGAAAAAGTAAGTAGTCTTGGCGATATGTGTAATGATGATTTTAGCATACATACAAGAATGAAAGAGGTAGAAGCTTCTAATGTTCCTATCTATAGAATAAGTGGTTGGTATGATGCAGCTTTATCGCAATCAGCAATAAAAGGCTACTGGAATACCAAAAATACTAAAAAAGTGCTTATCGGACCATGGGATCATGGTCCCAATGAAAATATTAGTCCAAACATTAATTCAAATAAACTAAAGTTTGATGTTTACAGTGAAATGCTTCGTTTTTTAGACTACCATGTTCAAGGTATTGAAAACGGAGTAAATAACGATCCTGTTTTTACCTATTATAATATTGGAAAAGAAGAATACATTGAAACAAACGAATGGTCATTAGAACAAGAGGAAACCACTTTTAATTTAAATGCCGATCATTCTCTATCATCTTCATTACAAACTTCAGGTAAAATTAAATACGATTGTATCTATGATTTAACGACAGGTAAAGGAACTAGATGGAGATCACTTACTCCTGTCTTTAGAGATGGTAAAATCATATACACCAACAGGGCTGAACAAAATAAAAAAATGGTTTTATTTAATACTGATAAATTAACATCAGCATTAGAAATAACCGGACATCCATCTATTAAACTAAACCTTAGTTGTGACTCTACTGATACACAACTATTTGTATACCTAGAAGATGTTTCTCCTAGTGGAAAAGTAACTTATATTACAGAGGGTT
Source organism: Flavobacteriales bacterium (assembly GCA_020630395.1). Classification (GTDB taxonomy): domain Bacteria; phylum Bacteroidota; class Bacteroidia; order Flavobacteriales_D; family CAJJDF01; genus CATLPG01. Next base: position 3,514 of record JAHDBM010000025.1, on the reverse strand, counting down.
GGTTTAGAGCTATGCACAGAAAAAAGAGTGATCCCCTAAAAAGAGCATACAAAGACATTGGTGTATATCATTCTTTTCATATACAAGATATGGAGCCTGTAAAAGAAGGTGAAATATTTGAAGCCGAATTTAATTTTTTACCCATTTCTTACACTATTCCAGAAGGGCATAAACTCCAATTATCCTTTGGCACATCTGATGTAGAACACTTTGATACTATTGATAACGCTCCAAGTAATATTACTATTCATATGAATGAAAAAAATGAATCTAAACTCTATATACCAAAGCAATAAAAATTTGTCAATTTATAAACTAGGTATTGACGTTTCAAAGCTGTAAATTTGATTTTAGATATTAAACTTTACCTCATATGAAATTTGTATTAACAGAAGAACATTTAGCCGTACAACAAGCAGCAAGAGATTTTGCTCAAAACGTTTGTAAGCCAGGAGTAATCGAAAGAGACACTAACCAAACATGGCCTGCAGAACAAGTAAAACAACTTGGTGAGCTTGGTTTTATGGGAATGATGGTTGATCCAAAATATGGAGGAAGTGGAATGGATACGATTTCATATGCTATTGCAATTGAAGAAATATCAAAAGTAGATGCTTCTACTTCTGTTATCATGTCGGTTAATAACTCATTAGTGTGTTATGGACTTGAGGCATTTGGAACAGAAGAGCAAAAACAACAATATTTAACTCCTCTTGCTAAAGGAGAAAAACTTGGCGCTTTTTGTTTATCAGAGCCTGAAGCAGGATCTGACGCTACATCTCAAAGAACAACTGCAATCGATAATGGAGATCATTATATATTGAATGGGACAAAAAATTGGATTACTAATGGTGGTACTGCTGATACTTACTTAGTAATTGCACAAACTGATGCTAGTAAAGGACACAGAGGCATTAACGTCCTTATCGTAGAAAAAGGAATGGAAGGGTTTACCATTGGAGCTAAAGAAGATAAACTTGGCATTAGAGCTTCTGACACCCATACTTTAATGTTTCAAGATGTAAAAGTCCCAAAGGAAAATAGAATTGGTGAAGATGGGTTTGGATTCAAATTTGCTATGAAAACATTATCTGGTGGTAGAATTGGTATTGCTGCACAAGCATTAGGTATAGCTGGAGGAGCTTATGATTTAGCTTTAGCATACTCAAAAGAAAGAGAAGCTTTCGGTAAACCAATTAGTCAACACCAAGCCATTGCTTTTAAATTAGCTGATATGGCAACTGAAATAGAAGCTGCTAAATTATTAGTTTACAAATCTGCTTGGCAAAAAGACCAAGGATTGAATTACGATCACTCTAGTGCAATGGCAAAAGTTTATGCTAGTAAAGTTGCAATGGAGCAAACTGTTGAAGCTGTTCAAGTACATGGCGGATATGGTTTCGTTAAAGAATATCATGTTGAACGATTAATGCGTGATGCGAAAATCACTCAAATCTATGAAGGTACTAGTGAAGTACAAAAGATTGTGATTTCGCGGGGCATTTTAAAATAATTATCCCTTATGAATGTATATGCTTTTATTACCCCTATCATTTTAGCGCTAGTAATTTTTGAAGTACTATACTGTTCATTTGCTAAGAAAAACTACTACAATTTTCAAGATACTATTGCCAACTTAGCCACTGCAATAGGTAACCAATGTGTTAATCTTGTTGTAGCTGTGGTTGTGTTTAAACTATATGGTTGGATTTACGAACACTATCGTTTTTTTACTATAGACTTTAATTGGCTATGGGCTATTGTATTAATAATTGCCATTGATTTTCTCTTTTATTGGTTTCATAGACTTGGTCATGAAATAAATGTTTTGTGGGCTGCTCACATGCCTCACCATTCATCAGAAGAAATGAATCTTGCGGTTGGATTAAGGGCTAGTGTTACCCAAAGGATTTTTTCTTTTTTCTTTTATTGGCCTCTTCCGCTTTTAGGATTTTCTCCTGAAATGATTTATGCTATGACTGCTTTTCATTTATTAGGTGGATTTTGGCACCATACCAGAGTAATACCCAAATTAGGTTGGTTCGAAAAATGGTTTAATACTCCTTCTCATCATAGAGTGCACCATGGTGTACAAACGAAGTACTTAGACAAAAACTATGGAGAGTTACTTATTATTTGGGATAAGATGTTTGGTACGTTTCAAGAAGAGGAAGAAGAAGTGTTATATGGTGTTACCTCACCTGTTTCTTCATGGAACCCACTAGATATATATTTCCAAACATGGAAAGCTCTCATAAAGGATGCAAAAGATGCCCCTTACTTTATAGATAAAATTAAAATTTGGTTCATGCCCTTGGGTTGGAGACCTAGAGGATTAAAACCTTATGAAGGAATAGGTATTGGTGTAAACCCTGAAGATCAAGTTAAATTTGAAACTAAGCCGTTTCATAAAAGTAAGGTGTATTTGTTTATTCATCTTGTTCTTGGTTTGGGTTTTATGTATTTAACCATTAACACCAAAAATGAACTATCGGTTTTGGATCGATCCCTGTTCTCTGGACTTATCTTTTTAATGATTATCTCTTGGAGTGGAATTCTATCTGCTAAAAAATGGGCGTTACCACTGGAAGTTTTTAGACTATTAGGCATGGCTGCTGGGATTGTTATTATTCTCGATAATAAATATGGCTTCAATTTCTTGAGCTACCTTACGCTTTCTACTGTTTTATTAGCCGCTATTTCTATTATTTATGCTGGATTAAACTTTAGGAGAACTAGCTTGGTTTAAGGTAGTAAGACTTACAAAAACATTTATCTTCCCCATCATAAAACAGCTTAACCTCACTCGATTTATCATGGTCTCTTCTATCCGTTACTAATCTCTTTTTTTCAATTTTCTCTGGTGCACAAACCCTGCAAATGATCTTTTCATCTGTAATCTCAAATGAAAATTGAATGGGAAAATTAAACGGATTTTTTAACCTTAAGTCTTTATAGCCATAAACAACTGTTGCATCTGTTCCTAATGGTGATAGACGTTCGTGTTCTTGATAAATATCTACTGTATGATTAAATCGTTCCTTTATTTCTAACCCAGCTAAAATTCCTGTATAAAATGTAATACCCGATAACTGACATAAACCACCCCCAATATCTTCACTTAATACTCCCCCAACTATATTTCTTCCTTTTCGATATCCTTTTTTCTCACTGGGTTTGCCTAATGTTTTCCAAAAAGAAAAAGTTTCGTTTGGTTTAATAACAACTTGCTCTATTTGAGAAGCACCAAGTTTTAAATTATGAACTTTATTTTCATAAAGGTGACTTTTGCGAATAACTTGCTCTGTTGTTAATACGGAAGGTTTAGGGCGAGCTACTTTCATTTTTTCAGCAAATAACAAATCTCTTTTGTTAGCTATGTCATGTAACCATCTACGCAGAAGTTTTACTCTTAGTTTTAAGCTATATGGGAGTAGTTTTCTTATCACTTTTTCTGTAATTCTACTATTAAATAAGATGAATATGACTTTAAAAAACTAGCACAAAAAAGATT
>JAHDBM010000097.1:3624-7707 GCA_020630395.1 Flavobacteriales bacterium | reverse complement strand
GAAGGAGATACAGTCGAGTTGTGTTTTAATGAAGCTGGTATAACAGAATATTTTTGGAGTTTTAATGATGTAGATACTTTAATTTATTGGAACATAAACTCAGGAAATCCATTAGTAGATACCTGTGCTTTATTAACTAATCCTGGAAAATATAAATTAACAGTCGTATATAATAATGTGCCTTCTTCTGATAGTATAATGGTTTTTGATGTAGCTTACCCAAATGGAGATATACTAGAAGATACCATAGAGTATTGTCCTGATAATGAACAAGCATTAATTCAAGTTAACAACACCAGTTCATTAAATACTTTTCAATGGTCAACAAGTATATTGGATACAAATAGGATTTACAGTATTGATAGTGGTGTAGTAAATGTTACTATTACTGAACCTACAGGTTTATGTTCAATAGCAGATTCGGTTTATTTATTTCGCTATTGTATACCTGAAATAGTTATGCCTAATGTGTTTAGCGCTAATGGTGATAATATTAATGATTTATTCGAGCCTATAATATTTAAATGGGTTGGCGAACATAGTATTAATATTTACAATAGATGGGGAGATATTATTCATCAAAAAGAAAATGAAATAAAATGGGATGGTGCTAATACAAAAGGGAAATCAGTAGTTACAGGCACATACTATTACATTTTACAGTATAATGATATAAAGCAAGTAGAACAAGATCCAATTAAAGGAACTGTAAGTGTTTTTTCAAATTAATATTTAATCCATATTCTTTTGTACTGCATAATATGGAAGTATAACACAAAGTGAGTAAGTTAAAAAATAGAGATCTCTTTAAAGAGCTAAAACTCAAAATCAAGATTAAATTTTTCTTTTAAATAAAGTAAGTCAGGGTTTTTCTTTACCAATTCGCTAAACTTATCTCTATCAGTATATAAATGAACCTCTTTAACTTGTTCTGTCACAATAATGCTAAGTTGAATACTATAATTATTTAATTTTTTCTTTAAATATTCAATTAGTTCTGGCTTTTCCTTGTTTACGGTTTCTTCTTGCACTTTATTATCTACTGTTACTTCAATAATAAACTTGTCTTTTAAGACAGGAGGTTGTTTGGTAAGACAAGCATAGTAACTTTTTTTCTTAAGTTCTTTTGCTAAAGTAGCTTGTTCTTTCCAAAGACTCATTAAATCATCAAAAGTAAATGTATCAGCAGAAGTATTTTCTTCTACTTTTTTATTTTCTTCTTCTTTTTGCTTTAAGGTTTGTTTAATGCTAAAACTTTTAGAGCCTAGTTTAGATTTTAACCCCCCAACAGCTATTTTTTTAGCAGGAGTTGGCTCTTCTTTTTTAGGAACAACAGCAATAGGCTCTGGTTTTATCTCTTGTTTTTGAGGTTGAGTTTTTTTTTCCTTTTTAGGGAGATTAACTTTAAATGTGCGATTAGAGATTTCTTTAACCCATGGCAAAGGCATGAGAAGTTTATCAACTAATAGCTCAATTTTTTTTTTGCTCACTTGGAGCGAGTGAGCATAATTGAATTAAAGTAAACTCTACAAGCAGTCTAGGGTTTTTACTTGTTTTGTAAGCAACATCAGCCTCAGTAATAACTTTTAAGCCATTTACTAAAAGAGCTAGCGGAGAAGCAGATGCTTGTTCTTGGTACTGTGCTTTAATGTTGTCCCCAACCTCCAATAAAGAAATGGTTTGAGCATCTTTACATACCATTAGATTTCTAAAGTGAGAACCTAATCCTGTTAAAAAGTGATGTCCATCAAAGCCGTTTGAAATAATTTCGTCAAAAATTAATAATACATTCGAAAAATCACCTTTATTGATGGAGTCTGAAACTTTAAAGTAATAGTTGTAATCTAGTACATTTAAATTGTCAATTACCCCTTGGTAGGTTATGTTTTTATTGGTAAAACTAGCAACTTGATCAAAAATAGATAATGCATCACGCAAAGCACCATCAGCTTTTTCAGCAATAACATGTAGACCGTCTACTTCAAAAGTAATTTCTTGGTCTTTGGCTATTTTTTCTAAATGGGTAACCATGTCGGGTATTTGTATACGATTAAAATCATATATCTGACACCTAGATAATATTGTTGGTATTATTTTATGTTTTTCGGTAGTTGCCAAAATAAAAATGGCATGAGCAGGAGGTTCCTCTAATGTTTTTAAAAATGCATTAAAGGCAGCTTGTGACAGCATGTGAACCTCATCAATAATATATACTTTGTATTTACCAATTTGAGGAGGAATACGAACTTGGTCGGTCAAACTTCTTATATCCTCTACAGAATTATTAGAAGCGGCATCAAGTTCAAAAATGTTAAAAGAAAAATCTTGATCTTCAGCAGCATTTCCTTCTTCATTAATTTTCTTAGCAAATATTCTTGCACAACTTGTTTTACCCACACCTCTAGGACCACAAAACAAGTAAGCTTGCGCTAATTGATTTGTTGTTATAGCATTTTCTAAAGTAGAAGTAATGGATTCTTGTCCAACAACAGTATCAAAACTACTGGGGCGATATTTTCTGGCTGATACAATGAATTCACTCATAACAACACAAAAATAGAAGAAAAAATAGGCTTGAAAAACTAGAGTAATGAAATCTTATGAACAAATTAATTATTTACTGGTTACAAATTATATTTTTTAATATATACATGCAAGAAAACAAGAATTCTATCTATATTTAAAACATTAATAGTTACATCAATAAAAAATAAAATGGCAGAAGATAATTTCGATTTATTGTCTCAATTAGGAGATGAATCAAAGGTAAATGAATTAAAAGCAAAAATTGAGAAGAAAAAATCGATCAATTATGTAAATGCATTAGATGATATAGAGTCTAAAATCGATCAAGCATCCGATTCTAAATCAGGAGAAGAAATAGTAAAGAATATTGTTGATGCTAATTTTGAAAGCTTAAACGGTAATGTTCAAGAAACGGAACAAGACTTGCAAGAATTAATGTTGCATTTAAGAGCTATGCTTGATAATGCAGGAGGAGAATTTCAAAAGTTACAAGAGCTTAATCCTGAGGAGCAAAAGTGGGTAGAAGATGCAAAAAAGAAATTAGCTGAAGCCCAAGAGAGTTTAAAAGATGCCGAAGGTATGTCTAATGCTTGGAACATTTTATTTGGAATGAAAAACTCTCGAGTTAAAGGAGCTAAGAAAGATGTTACTGAAAGTACAGAAGGTATTAAAACAGCAGAGACTAAAGCCAATAAATCATACAGAGATCGTTTAAGAAATGCCGATTTAAAAGACTCTTTAAATAGAATCATAAGCCAAGTTCAGGGAATGACCAAGATCATTGAAGACATGGTGGAGGAAGTTGATGTGCAAATTCAAGCGTTAAAAAACAGAAAGGAATTATCATTTGCAACCAAAGAAAAGGCTGCAGAAGTAATGGAGTCTAGAAAAGCTGAGCTAGAAGACATTGAAAATAAACTTAAAACAGAAGAAGTTGCGTTAGCTGAGCTTCAAAATAATTCTCCAGAATATACTGAGCAAGAAAAGAAAATTGCTGATATAAGAGAATTAAGAGCAGAGGTAAAAGGAAAGTACAATATCGCGTTAGGTATTTTCCAGTCTAAAGAGCGATTTGTTGATCAAATTGTGGTTCACTTAGAGGCGCAAACAGTTACAAAGAATAACTTAAAGCAATTAATAGGGCAGTTAAAATCCGATACAGAAGAAAGAATAACAACTTACGAATCTGGATTACAGTTAGTACAATCGGCAACAGCACAAGAGGCAGCTTCTATTTATGAAGATGCAGGAGCTAAAACCGATCAAAAAATTACTGAAATTGCAGCTAAAGTTCTTGTTGGATCTGAGAAAGATCGTCAAGAACGTATTAAGAAGCATCCTAAACGTATGACTGAATTACATAAAGTACTTGTTGCAATGGCAGAGGCTACAGCTAAATTTAAAGAAGAAGATGCTAAATTAATGAAAGAGCATAGCGAGAAATTTGGTATTGATGTATCAGAAACGTTTTCATTTAAATATGAAGATGGAGCAGAAGGAAAAAAAGATACGCCACCAGCTCCAAGTAATGATAATGGAGGAGGTGTTGATGATTTG
>JAHDBM010000097.1:0-3524 GCA_020630395.1 Flavobacteriales bacterium | reverse complement strand
AATGAAAACAATAGACATAATAGATAATTTTAGTGATTTAGATCGTATTAGATTTGAAGACAATACTGAATATATAGCCTATTTTAATTTCATTAAAGATGCGTTTAATAAACTTATAGATTCTCTTCGATCTCGAACGCAAGACAATCCTATTGAAATAGCAATTCTTAAAGAGTTTTTGCAAAAGTATTTAAATACTGTAGAGTTGCTTCGGTTAAAATATCTATTTGATGATAATGATCGAATGGCTATTGACCTTAGTGATTCTAGTTTCCCTAATTATTTAGAGATTAGAAAAATTGATGCAGAAGTTCAAAAAGCTGATCAGTATTTAAAAGGACTACCATCAAAAGAAGCATTAAAGCAAGAGATATTGGACTATTTCTTTAATCGAAAGGCACAACCCGTTCATTTGTTAAAAAAATTAGGTCAAGTTGAATATTACAGTGCACTAAAATCGAGTAATTTCATGCGTTTGTTTACCGAAGGTAGTATTTACGAAATTGGTAAAGGAAGTAATGGAGCTAAACGTTATATCTACAATTGGGCATCTTATGATAGCATGTCTAATCGTCCGTTTATTTACATGTTAGTTTTTGAGTTTGCAAACACTACCATTAACATTGTAAAAGAAGGAGCAAAAGCTTTTAAGGAAATCATTAAAAAGGTAAATCACGATAGTTCTCCGTTAAGCGTTATCGCTAAAGATATAGATCAATCTTATGATAGTATTAGGCCTAAAGTATTGAAAAGAGTGGATATTGGCCCAATATATTGTCGGTATTCCAAAGAGAATCATGATATAAGTAAACTTATTCAAGAACAATTTAGTGATGATGATTTTGCTTTTTTTTACACAACCGAAATTGTACATTCAGTTGGAGAAAAAGAAGTAAAAGAAGGTGGGATGTTTAATCGAAAATCAAGTTTAAGGCAAATCTTTTTTGTAGACGAAACGGATAAGGATAGTCTTGAAAGACATGTGTCCGAAGTTAATCGATATTTAATAGCTTCACATCCAGTGGTTCAATACCTCAATGTAAATATGCGTGAGTATATTGATAATTTAAAGATTGCTCCAATTACGTTTTAAATATATGATTTATAGAATAATAGTTTTTGTAATGCTCATGCATAGTATTTGTTTTTTACAAATTACAAGTAAAAACTTACTAGGTAATTCATGGAATTTAAATTTGCAGTATACTAAGTCTGTTTCAAAAGAATTTTCTATTAATGTTGGAAGGACTCACGGAGTATATGCTGCAGGATGTGTAGGTTTTTTTGTTAGAACAGCTTCTTATGGTGTTGGGTATGGTAAGTTATTTCAAAAGGACCAATCTATAGATGTGTATAAATTATATGGAGACTTAGGTGTTTTTACAAGTTTCCCACTCATTAACCCTGTTTTTCGATTAGAATATAATCATATTAGTCAATTTAAAACTGATTTTTTAAAACCTGAGATTGGACTACATTTCGTCTTTTTTGATGTTACATATAGTCATGCATTTCAGCTTAATAAATTAGAATTAGCCAACCCTATAAGGCATGGTCTAAATTTTAGAATTAGACTATATAATATTGGTAATTGGAAGGATCAAAGTCCAAGGCGAAAAATGTTACCTTACGAAGAGGGTAAAAATAAATTTTATGAATCAAAATAACACAGCATTATTGCCCATTAAATGGGAAGAGATTAAGGAATATAAAGAAGAAATAACAGGCTATTTAAAAAGTGTGTCCTGGAAATCAGATGCGAATAATTTTAGAACAGCAGATATTGACTTAACTTTTTTAAGAGGTAACAAAGCATTAGGTATAGATCAAACAGATGAATTATCTATCCTTAAAAATGCGATTAGGTTAAGTAATGATCGTATTTTATTAAGTAACTCTACTAATTTTGTGTTAAATGCAATTCGAGAAGGGTATTGTATTGGCAGGTATTTAGCCAAACTGTATGAGAAAACATCTGGTTTAGAGCAATTACTAGAGCGAAATAAAAATCATAGTATTCACCAATCTGAGTTACCCGAATTTCATGATAAAACACAAACTCAGGCGGCTATTTTATCGTTTACAGCAGCAAATTATATTGCATATAGTTTAGCTCAACACAGGTCAGAGGAAGTTAGTGCTATTAATATTGATTTTGGAGGAATTCCAGAGGTTAATATTAGCAGACCATCACAAGCCATTAGCAGTAGCTTATATTATTATGCTGCTTATTTAGAGCGATCTAAAGCAGTAAACAATGAGCTAGAATTATTAAAAGTAACTCAGTTATATTTTAATAGATTAATAGATGAGGTAGTATTAAGAAAAGATAGTCTTAAGTACACTGATTTTTTCACGAATAATCATTACAAATTAGAAGAAACTGAATTTGTTGTTCAAGGATTTGAATCAGCTAATAGTTCATCAGCAGTTAGTATTACCTTTAATAAAATTCGCATGGAGCAAATCATTGCGAATAAAGAGGCAAAACACATGTTCAAACGTTATGTAGAACGTTTACTATGCTTCGATTTAAAAACAGGTAAAAATCCTATGTTAGAGTTGGGAGGATTGCCATCAGTTACTATGGCAGATGGTAAACCAGGTACTGGGAAAAGTATGTTAATAGCTGCTACAGCTACCATGTTACAAGAAAAATGTGAAGCGTTAAGTATTCCGTTTTTGTTTTGGCCTTTGCCAGAGAATATTATCTCAACTTATCAAGGAGGGTCTGCTGAGCGAGCAATGGAATGGTTTAGACCCATGCAGGATAAGAATAAAATTATTTTTGCACCTATTGATGATGCCGAGAATAATTTAGAAGAACGAACAAGAAGAGGAGTTTCTGCAGGTGTTAGAGAATTTATAGGTGTTTTTCTTAGAAACACAGAGGGTGCTTATGCAGTTAATAATGGTAATAGATTAATTAGCTTATTTACCAATATTCCAGATCAAATAGATAAAGCTGTATTATCCCGTATACAATCTAGAACATCTATTGATGGTGCAAAAACTACTGAAGATTTTATAGATCAAGATTATATTTGGTGGAAAAAGTACAATAAACTCATGCCAGATTTTGTTGATGCCAAAGATCCTGCAAATTATGAGTTTATGGCCTCTCAAACAGAACTTAAAAGTTTGAGCAGTATATTCAATAAGGAATATGATTTTGTAAACCCAGAGGTTAAAGATATTTACGACAGTACATTATCATCTTTAAATCCTAATAGCCATGATTTCTTTGGAACCTTCTATGCTAATGTGCAAAAGAAGTATCCGTTCTTTTCTTCAAGAGATTTAAGGAATATTCAAAAAGCAGTTGACTCGCGTATAATTGATTTTGACCTACCATCACTTTGGTGGGATGAATTAGATGTATTCTTTAAGCAAGACTATGATAATAAATTATCTATGCTAAGAGAACTTGTAAAAGAGAATATGGGACAAGCTACCTTTAGTGGTATTAGACTAAGAGAAGCATTGTTTTATATTGATACAGCTGTTCGTATTAACGAAACAGG
>JAHDBM010000096.1 GCA_020630395.1 Flavobacteriales bacterium | reverse complement strand
TTAGATAAGGTATATTCACCAGTGTCCCAGTCTAGTCCATCAAAATTTTCAGTTTCACAACATATATGCCCTTGAATTTCAATGTTAACTGTCGTTTTTTCTTTTAATACTTTAATAAGATAATCTAATTCATCTTTAGAGTATTCCATTAAAAAATGTCTACCAGGAATAAACTCAAAATTTTTGAGTACAATAGATTCACCTACTTTCATTTTATCTAATTGCCCCAATTCACTTTGTACATTTTCTTTTATGTTAATGGAGGTGTCTTTAACTTCCAAATTTTCATTTGTGTTATACTTTTCAGACTCATCTGTTATAGGCTTTGGAGCTAGGGTATACGTAATATCAACTCTACGATTTAAATTTCTAGTTCCAAAGTTTGTAGTTTCTCCTTTTCCATGAGCTTTGGTAATATTTGTTACACCAATAGATGACAAATGATTCTTTACTGCATTAACCCTTCTATCAGAGAGCTGGATATTATAATTATTAGATCCAATATAGTCAGCAAAACCTATTAAGTTTATTGTCGTTATTTCTTGATTCTTTAACTGTTTTGTTATTTCAGTTTTGAAGTCAGTATTTATTTCTGATTTATCAAAATCAAAAAATACCGTTATGGTATTAGTTTGAGCTTTAACATTTATGCTACAACATAAAATAAAAGCTAATATTAGGTAGTTTTTCATGATCTCTTTTTATAGATAACGCAAAACTATCGTAAAGTTACATAACACTAGTCTTTAATAAACTGTTTTCTACTAATGGTTATGTTATCCTTTTTGAGTAAAACAGTGTAGAAGCCATTTATTAGCTCTTTAATATTAATATTTTTCATTTGATTTGTAGCATTTAAAACTACTTTACCATTAATATCAATAATTTCTATAGCATCTACATGGTAATCGGTTGTTATATTAAGTATTTCTTGAGTAGGATTAGGATAGATTAATACTTCTTTATTATTTAATATTTGAGATTGTCCAACAGTAGCAAAACAAGGTGTTGTAGTGTAAATTGAGGTATTACTTTCGAACCAATTTGGGGCAGATGATGAATACCTAACATCATCTACAGCTACACAGGTAGCTCCAGCAAGATCACAGTATGTAATGTTTGTATTGTTTCCATTATTTAAGTTCACTTTATTTACTTGTGTGTTTTCTACGTTAAAGTATGTAAGGTTAGTATGTGCAGACATATCAATATTTCCTGCTAAAGCAAAATTATCAGTTAATTGAACATAATTTAATTGTAAATTATTTGAAAAATCTATGGAAGTAATAGACATATTTTCTATGTGAAACCCTTTTAATTGAGTAAAATGTTCTAACCCTTGTAAACTACTAACCGTACCATAGCCAAAAGGAGGATTTATAGAGTCGGAAAAATTATTAGCTTCTTGTATTGATATTTCTCTATCGTTATTAAGATCAATGACTTGTGGGTTCGTTAGAAGAATTTGTTTGAAATTAGCATCTTGAAACACTATATTTTGTGATAGTGTTGCAGAAGCAATAAAAAAAGAAATAATTGAAATGTAAAGCTTTACCATATTGTATTTTTTTGTTTAAGTTAAAGATTAGGAAATACTTTCCCAATTTTTTTAAGTATATATTCTTTGTAAGTGCCTTCAAATAAAGATAAATCTTCTGCATCCCATCTGTTGATTGAATTTGTTTTTTGGTTTTCATTTATGCTTAATTCAAGCGGTTGTATAGTAGCATGAAAATTTGGATCAAAAAAGAAAGGGTAGGAGTACCTGTCTTTATTAGAAGTATTTAATACTCTATGAGGAGTTGATACATAATATCCATTTGTCATTTTATCCAACATATCTCCTATATTGCAAATAAAGGTATTTTCAATAGGAGGAGCATCTATCCAGTCATGATTAGTTTTTATTTGTAATCCACCAACATTATCTTGCTTAAGAATTGTGATTAATCCATAATCGGTATGTTCACCTACACCCCATATACTATGTTCAAGTTTATCTTGTGGAGGATAATGAAAAATCCTAAATAATTGTAAAGGATTTTTTGAAATAGAACTATAGAAATAGTCTTTATCTAAGCCTAGACTAACAGCAATACCTCTCATTATTTTATGCCCCAATAAAGTCATTTGGGTCATATATTCTTCAATTATTTCTTTAGCATTATCAAGGGTAGAAGGATATAGGTTATTACCATGCATTGGTTCATGCCAATCGTTATGATGAGGTTGAATTTCTTCTCCAAAATAGAGTCCTTCTTTTAGATCTGGTATTCCTGATGTTAGTTCCCCTTTTAAGGGAAAGTAACCTCTCCAGGCTTTTCCTCCTTTATTCATTGAAATATTCATTTTTTCTTTTAGTGGAAGTCTAAAAAAGGAAGAAGCTACCTGCTCTAATTGTAGTTGCAATTCAATAGAAACTTGATGATTTTTAATATAAAAAAAACCATGTGTTATACACGCGCTATGTATTTGTTTTCCAATAATATCAACTGGTTGATTAAAGTCTATAATGGGTATCTCCATAATTGAATTGTAGGTTTACTAAACAAATATTGGTTTTTCCTGTAACTTTTCTAATAATTTGACTTATAATTATAATATGAGGTTCATCTTCTTAATACATATTATATTGTTTAATCTATTGTCATTTTCACAAAATGACGATTTTAGAGGAAGGATAAGAGTTAAAAAGAGAACTCCTAGTCTTATGTTTTGCGGACATGAACTGCCAGAGGGTGATTCTACTATATATACCCTAACTATGCCTATATGTAGATCATTAAATGTGCTTAATGATGGTTTTACAATTTTAGCATTTGATTTTTCTGGGGTTGAGGATGGTAAATTAAGATTGGTAAAGTATGCAGGTACATCCTATCTTAAAAAAAAGGATTTAAATAGGTTTATGAGTAAAAAAAGTGGATACGTTTATTTTGAAAATATCGTTCTGTGGGATAGTAAGAAAAGAGAGACAGTAGTCGTTCCAAAGATACGATATGCATGGTCTACTGGTTAATTAAAATAGCGCCTGTTTTTAATAGGCGCTATTAGATTTTAGTTATTGAATACTATAAATGTGTATTTCACTGTTTTTTGTAACGATAAATTTATCATTTAAAAATGTACTGTGATGTCCTGCAGAAAAACAATGATCGCAACCATTTAAAAAATCAGTTTTTACCTTACCTATCATTTTTCCTTGCATATTATTTACAGCAATATGTTGATTAGACCAATCTATAGTCCACATTTCATTATCTCTAACTGATATTCCTCTATTCGATAAAGATTGCTCATAGTCAGTATTAATAACACTTACTTGGTTTGATGTTGGATTTAATTTTCCAATATTCCAGCTGTCGTTATAGCCAAACATATAAAGATGATTATCAAAAAAATCAATATCATTAATACTTACGGTAGCTCCAAAAGTTTGTTCAATAGTTCCATCACTGGTATTAACTTTTTGTATTTCTGAATGTTCACTTGAAGAATTATAATTAACCCACAAAGCATTCCCATCATAAGCTAAGCCATTAGGTTGAATAAAGTTTTTGTAGTCGAATGATTTTATTTCCACGTGATTATCAATGTCATAATTTACAATTCTAATATTGTTATCATCATAATATCCTCCAATTGTTTCCTCATACATGATCCATAAGTTTTTTCCATCATTTGTTATTCCTCCAATATGCTCAGACATAAGAAGAGTTGCTTCATGCGTTAATTCGTATAACTGAGGAACATTGTTAATATCAAATGTTTCTTCAATTACGGGTTCTTTTTGACAAGAGAATAATGTTAAACTTGCCATTGCTGCGATTGTTAGATTTTTCATATCGATTGTTTTGTTTTATAAAGTAGATGTAGTTTAATCGAAAAAGTTGGAATAATATTTTATTTATTTTTATTAAAAAGATTTAATCGCTTGATTTTCAGTATAAAAAAATAGTTCTTTTGATCTATTTTTTTTGTTTGGGTTATGCTTTATTATAATTATTAGGGAGATTTAAATCTATTACACCCCTATCAAGAGTTTGTTTTAATTTCAATAAATGAAACAGTTAGATTTTTTTTTGCGTTAAATATAATGTAACTGTTACTTTATTTTTTTTGTGCATTATACTGTAAAGAGGAAATTCCTTTTGAACTATTATTAACTAAAATTTATTGACCTATGAAAACCTTAATTATTTGTTTAACAGCATTATCATTACTATGCTTTTCTTTTGTGAGTGAATCAGATGTAAAACCCCATATTATATTTAATGGAATTATGTTTGGAGAGAGTACCTATCAAATTACATTAGAACATTCCCCAAGTATAAATGAAATTAAATCTAATCATGAAGATTATGAGTTGTATTCTTTTAAAGCTACAGTTTATGATGAAAATGAAGAAAACGGAGAAATTTCAAGAGAACATTATAAAAAAAATAAAATCGATAGTGATTTTTTTAATAAAATACAATCCTTTGATAGTAAAGATATAGTGATTCAAGCTATTAATTTAAAACATAAGGGAACAGGTGAAATGCTACCTGTTGGTGCAATCCAAATCAAATGGTAAATACTATTTAATACCCATATTTATCTTTCCAGAGAGCATGGAGCAACTTTTTTGTTTCTTGCTCTCTTTTGTTATTACCAGGTTCGTAGAGCTTAGTGCCGCTTATTTCTTCGGGTAAATACTCTTGATTACTAAATCCACCACTTTGGTTATGAGAGTATTCATAACCTTTACCATAATTTAGCTCTCTCATTAATTTTGTTGGAGCGTTTCTTAAATGCAAAGGCACAGGTAGGTTACCGTTATCTTTTGCTAGTTGTTGAGCATTCGCTATGGCTAAATAAGAAGCATTGCTTTTAGGAGATGTTGCTAAATAAACTACACATTGTGATAAAATAATACGAGATTCTGGCCAGCCAATAACATTAACAGATTGAAAACAGGTATTAGCTAACACCAAAGCAGTAGGATTGGCATTGCCTATATCTTCACTAGCCGCTATGATTAACCTACGTGCAATAAATTTGGCATCTTCACCACCTTCGATCATTCGGGCTAAGTAATACAAAGCTGCATTAGGATCACTTCCTCTGATGGATTTAATAAAGGCAGATATGATATCGTAGTGTTGCTCACCAGATTTATCATACAGAATAGTTTTGTTCTTTATGAGTTGATCTACCAATTCATCTGTAAGGGTAACCTTATCTTCATCAATACTATTAATGGTAAGTTCCAATAAATTAAGTAGTTTTCGAGCATCACCACCACTTAACCCAATGAGTTTCCCCATTTCTTTTACTTTGATGTTTTTTTGCTTGAGCACTTCATCTTCTTTAACCGCTCGCTTAATTAAATCTTCTAGATTTTCTTTTTTAAAGTGTTCTAATACATACACTTGGCATCTAGATAACAAGGCAGGTATTACTTCAAAAGAAGGGTTTTCGGTTGTAGCACCAATTAAGGTAATGATACCTTTTTCTACAGCTCCTAGTAAAGAATCTTGTTGTGATTTACTAAACCTATGAATTTCATCTATGAATAAAATTGCATTGGAACCGCCAAACATCCCTTGATTTCTCACTTTTTCAATTACTTCTCGAATATCTTTTACACCAGAATTAATAGCACTTAGCGTATAAAAAGGTCGGTCTAGTGATTTAGAAATGATGTTGGCTAATGTTGTTTTTCCTACACCCGGAGGTCCCCATAAAATTAAGGAAGGGATGTAGCCAGAATCTATAGCTTTACGTAATGAAGCATTTTTACCTACTAATTGTTCTTGTCCAATATAGGTATCTAAAGAGGTAGGTCTAAGTCTTTCTGCTAAAGGAATGCTGTTACTCATGATTAATCTTCTTTAAAAACTTCTTCTTTTGTTCTTTTCCATCTTTTATGAGACCATAACCAATGCGCGTGATTATTATTCATAATCGTATGCTCTAAAAGATTTTTAAATCGTTCAATGATTTCCCCTTGTTCTAAACTATTAGGATCATCTGTTATATTGTGGTATATACCTTTATAATGTCCTCTTTTAACTTTTATTATCTCACCATACACAACTGGAAAATTTCCATCTTTAGCGTATTTTTCAGCCCCAAAATGAAAAGGAGTATCTCTACCCAAAAAGGTTGTCCAATAAGCTGTTTTAGTTTTAGAAGGCCATTGATCTGCTCCAAAAATAAAAGAGTTTGGTTCTTCATGTTCTTTAAACATATATTCCTTGGTTTGTTTCATGGGTACCATTACCAAACCAAATTTGCTTCTAGATGACCTCATTTTTCCTTCGAAAAAGGCATTAGATAGTGGTTTGTATATTCCAGCATGTTTATGTTTAAGTTGCATATCAACTGAAACAGCTAGCAATTCCCAGTTACCGTAATGCCCTCCAATATTAACAACCGATCTTCCTTGGTCGTAATATTTATTCATTACTTCAGGGTTTTCTATTACAAATCGTTTACGCGCTTGTTTCTCAGAAATGGTAAAGTTTTTAATGGACTCGACAATTAAATCGCAAAAGTGTTTGTAAAAGTCTTTAACAATGCGCTTTTTTTCTTTTTCTGATTTATTAGAAAATGATTTGTAAATGTTTCCAGCAATTACTTTTTTACGATAACCAAAAACGTAGTACATCATTACATACAAAAAATTTGAAATTCCATACAAGATGAAGTAAGGCAATAGCGATATAGGGATGATAAGAAGATAGTATAATAAGAAACTGCCCATTTTTATAGAGTTTTCATTAAGTATTTATAGAGGTTTACCATTGCTGTAATATCCTTTTTATTGACGGTTTCGGTAGGGGAGTGTACATTCTTTTCAGGAGCACCAATAAAGCACCAATCAAATGGATAGGGAGATTTTTGTAATTCATTACCATCACTACCTCCAGAGCTTTCTACTTCTAATTGAAACGGGACATTACTTTCTTTAGCTAAAGCTATAATTCGGTTTATGTATGATCGTCTTGGAATACCTGAATCTCTAATAGAAATAGCAACACCATTTCCGTCTTTTACTCCGTCCGTAACCCAGGTAATATCTGATATTAAGGCTTGTTTTACGCCCCATTTTTCATAGATGTATTTCCCAAGGTACCCTACACTTCCACCACCATGTTCTTCCCAACAAGAAAAACAAATAACACCATCTTCTAATGTTTCGGCAACTTGCAAAGCATTCCAAACACCTAAACGATTGTCTAAATAACACGTTTGTACAGTATCTTCAGTTTCAATAAAATCACAGGCAAATACTAAATCAGTTCCTCTATCAATTTCTCTATGATAAACATACTCTAACCCATTAGGTTGATTTTCGT
Organism: Flavobacteriales bacterium; assembly: GCA_020630395.1. Taxonomy (GTDB): domain Bacteria; phylum Bacteroidota; class Bacteroidia; order Flavobacteriales_D; family CAJJDF01; genus CATLPG01. The sequence continues at coordinate 363 of JAHDBM010000096.1, read as the reverse complement.
TTTCTATAACGAGTAGCTCACATTCAATTTTTCCTTGGCTGTCCTCTCCAACTAGTTTAGTGCCTTCTATAGTTCTTGGACCACCAATTTTCACTAATTCTTTGTTGTAACGAACCGTAAACCCAATAGAATCTATATGCGCAAAAATGGCTGTTTTAGGTTTTCCAAACTTTAGCACTATACAATCTTGCAAACCATCTCCAAAATGAACCTCAGGCATAACCTTCCAGTTTTTAGCATTTTGCTCAATATAATCGAGTAAAAATTGCGCAAGTTTTTCTTCATTTCCTGATGGTGCATGAATGTGACAAAGTTCCTTTAGTAATTCCATTATTATAATTCCATTTTATTTAACCGTTTCAT
>JAHDBM010000024.1:32610-41626 GCA_020630395.1 Flavobacteriales bacterium | reverse complement strand
GTAGCGAGATCGGGACTTGAACCCGAGACCTCTGGGTTATGAATCCAGTGCTCTAACCAGCTGAGCTACCTCGCCAAATGGGTTGCAAATATAATTGAACGATTTTAATTTATGAAATGAAATTGTGTTTTTATTTAGTCATGGTAGTGTTAAATTATGTGTATAAAAAAAGCCGACAGCATTGTCGGCTTTTTAAATTTATAAAAATTGATTTCCTATCTTCTTGCATCAATAAAGTTCCATCCAATTGTAAACATTGCGCCACTATGGGTAATGCCATATTCTTCATTGTTATTTACTGGACTTAAACTTCTGTAGTAACGAAGGCTAACTCTAAGCCCCATTTCCCAGTCATGCATAATACCTGCACTTATTCCAAGATCAAAAGGTTTATAATCAATATCAGAGTCTTTTAATTCTTCTTTTACTACTGTTTCTTGTTCATATACAGTAACGCTAGTAGTTCTTTCTAAATAATATCCATCACTTAATTTTAGAGCAAAATGAGGACCGGCAAAGAAACCAAGAAAATTATCAGCACCATATTTACCCGTGTTCATTTTCATGTTGAATTTAAACATTAAAGGGATTTCAAGATACATAGGAGCCATTGCACCATATTCTTCTTTTCTAATCGTTATATCTTCTTCAGTAGTAGTTTCATCAATTGTAGTATTGTAACCTCTAGATGTTAATAATAATTCTCCAAGAAAATTAACACTACCATCTCCTAAAGGAGCATCAATAAAACCACCAAAAGTAAACCCTAAACCTCCGGTTTTAGGTTTAGTTATTGAATCGGCATTAATTTTATAAGATGGAAAATTATAACCTAGCCCACCTTTAACACCAACTTTAATTTGTGAAAAAGCTCCCACTGATAACAATGGGAGCATTATAGCAATAACAATTTTTTTCATGTTAATTCTAATTTCGTAATTGAAATTATTTTGTAAATGCGTTAACAAATTCTAATTTATCATCTTCACCTTTTTTGAAGATAATAAGACCAAAAGATATATCACTTTCATTCCAACCAATATCTCTAGTCATAGTAAATTCAAGATTTGCTGTATATCCTTCTTTAATAGATCCTGCTGCAATTGTATATCCCCAATCTTTATTAGCTGAAGTGCCAGAAGGCTTAGCAATGCCTGCAACATAGTTATGGTGAACTGTATTAACACCATCAGCATGTCCTTGTTGGTTACCAACAATATTATCAACTATCATGTATGGAGCCATATAATATGTCCCTTCTACATTTTTGAAGAACTTGGTTGTTGTTTTTAGTGTAACTTGGTTACCACTAACTACCATATCGTAATTTGCATTTGCAATAACTGGTGCGTTAACATGCTCGTCTACAGCAGATGCACCTGCAGCTACATCAAAGTTGTTAAAAAATGTTGGTACTGAACCACCTAATTCAAATTTTGGACCAACTTCGTCAAATAAATGACTTCCATCAGTAGATACAAAAGCATCTTTCCAAGCCATGTATACAGCTTTATCGCCAAAAGAAACTTTCTTTTGTTCAAAAGTAGGGAAACCATAACTTCCGCAAGGTGGACACCATGTTGCTGTTCTTTTAGCTACAACAGCCATGTTCTTTTCAGTTACATCTAATGTTGCTGTTTCAGTAGCATCAGAAGTCTTTTTACAAGCTGCTAATACTAATACTGCAGCAAATGGTAATAATAACTTTTTCATTATATCGTTAAATTTTAATTAATTCGTTAAAGTAGTTAGCATCTAATATACAAAATATTTTGTATAAATGATGTTGTTATTAAATTCATTCATAGTATTTTTCATTTTTTAGTGTTGAAAGATCAAGCTTAGAATTATACATTCTAACAACTAAGGTTAATATGATCCTGATTTAAGGAATAAAAATAAAGAAGGATTAATTTTTTCATGATCGTTTGTTTTATAATTTTGATTTATAATACGAATAATTGTGTTATGGTGGTTGTATGTAGAATGCATAAACTTTATGGTTTTTCATGTGGTATATGTTTTTCATAAAGAAATTATAATGGAGCAAAAGTCTAATTGTCAATTTTGTAAAAGAGAGCTAGTAGAATCAGTTCAAAGATCTAGAAAGTTTTGTTCTACCAATTGTAGGGTAAAGGCGTATCAAAAAAGAAAGAGAAATACTCCATCAATGAAATGCTATGTGTGCAAAGAAGGGGTATTAACTTACCGAGTACTATTAAATAAATCTCCTCAGATAAAATGTACAAATTGTACTACAGTTTGGAAAGCCGACTAAGTAAAATATTTCATTAACTCTTTTTTTGCTGAGCTCGATACTAAAGCTAAACTTTCATCACTCATAATTACTTGTCCCATTTTACCTTTTTTATATTGCACAATATGATCTAAGTTTATTAAATGAGATTTATGAGATCTTAAAAAACCTAATTCCGATAATAATTCATCAAAGTATTTTAAGGTTTTAGACAAGACGTATTTTTTTCCATCATTCAAGTATACAATCGAATAATTATCTGATGCCTCCACACGAATAATGTTTCCAATTTGTGCAACTTTAAATCCATCTAATTGAGGTAATACAATTTTTTTGTTTTTATCACTAATTGATTTGATGTTTTCGGCTAGAATTTTGGTGCTAGAGAAGCTTTCTTCTTCTTGTTTGTTTTTTACGATTTTTTGAACCGCATTAATAAGTTCATCAATGTCAATGGGTTTAAGAATATAGTATGATGCACTTAAGTTGATAGCTTTAATAGCATAATGGCTATAAGCAGTTATAAACACAACTTCAAAATCTATTGTGTCTAATTGATCTAATAAGTCAAACCCATTTCCAAAAGGCATTTCAATATCAAGAAAAACAATATCTGGTTTAATATTTGAAATTAATTTTTTACCATCATTTATGTTAGATGCTTCTCCTTCGTTACTAACTTCAGGGCAATACTTCGTTAAGTAATTGGTCAGGATGTTTCTACTTACTTCTTCATCTTCAATAATAACAGATTTAAGCATGGTAATGATTTTAGTGTAATTTAACTAAGACTTTAGTTCCTTCTTTGGTTGTTTTATTTGCGTCTTCAATTGATATGGCTAACGTTTTCTTAAATACATTCTTGATGATCTCTAATCTACTTTCGATATTTTTAATTCCAGTAGATTTCATTTTTTTCTGGTTCATGGTTTTAAAAGCCTTGGATTTTTCTCTTCCAATACCATCATCTTCAATAAGAATAGCAACATGATCTTTTTCTTGAGTAAAATTCACGGATAATTTCCCTTTACCTTTTTTATACCTTAATCCATGCCAAATAGCATTTTCAATAAAGGGTTGAAGTAGCATAGGTGGTATTTGATAATCATCTAGGTTTATTGATTTATCAATATTAAAACTAAATTCAAACTCGTTTTTAAACCTGTAATGTTCTAGGTTTAAATAGAGTTCAAGTATTTCTATTTCTTTAGCAAGGGGTATGAAATCTTCTTGAGAATATTCTAATACTTCTCTCATTAGTTTAGAAAACTCAGATAAATATTTATTTGCAGATCGTTCATCTTGTTGGGCAATAAAACTATTAACAGAATTAAGGGAGTTAAAAATAAAATGAGGATTCATTTGATTTCTTAGCGATTTAAGAACCAACAATTGATTACTTATCTGTTTCTCTCTATTGTTTTTGTAGATAAAAAATGAGAGGATAAGAATAATAAAAAAACCAATTGCTAAAGACCAGGTAATCATTCTTTGAGTCTGTATAACACCAAGCTGAATATCTTGTTCTTTTCTTAGTAACAGTATTTCTTTTTCATTAAGCTCTCTGTCTTTTTCTAAAATAAGTACTCTATTTTGAGCATTACTCAACAACTCATTTTTAGATTGAAGCGCTAGTAATTTTTCTTCTTTTTCTTTTTTTATGGAATCTAATACGGCTGAGTATTCAGTTTTAATTTCTTCAGCTTTTTCTTTGTTACCTTGTTTCTCGTATAGTGTGTTTAAAGTTTTATAAAACTCTTTCTTTATTTCAAAATCATTGGTTTGTTCAACAAGTTCAGTACTGTTTTCTAGTACTTCCATTGCTTCTTGTGTTCTGTTTTGTTCGATATAAGAATTAGCAATTTGACTAGAGTATTGTACTGCCGAACTGCTATTTCCTCTATTGTAATTATAGTCATAAGCTTGTTGTTGAACTTGAATATTATTGGTTTGAATATTTTGTTCTTGGTATAAATTTGATAATTCATTAAAGCTTTCATTAGCTAGAGGGTCATTTTCATTTTTTTCGGCAGTTCCGTTAGCGGATTGAAAAAGTGATTCGGCTTTTTTAAATTGTTTTCTTTTTTGAGCTACTTTCCCTAGTCCAATTTGAGCTTTTATCTTTAGATCTTCTGATGAAGATTGTTGGATAACATAATTAAATGCTTTTTCTGATTCGCTTAAATTTGATGCTAAATAAGCATTACCTATCGTTAATTTACTTTGGCAAGACTTCTCTATAGATTTTCTATTTGCATAGTAATCGAATATTAATGTTTCGTATTTAATTATTAACGTATTTCGTTTTATTGCTTGAGCACTTTTACTTATAGCTTTCCAATTATTAATTAGTTTTCCAGTTTTTTTCTTTTTTTGGAATATATCAAGTGCTTTTTCATAATTATATATGGCAATATCATGATTATTAAGCTTTGCATTAAACAAACCAAGTGTTTCATAACAACTGGCTTCATCTAATTTGTTTTTTCGGTTTACCGATTCGTATAGTACATCTTCGATAATTTCAATTGCTTTAGAGGTACTATCATTAAAAATAGTTCTAGCATAATTAATTTTTTCTTGAGTAGATAGTGGAGCTTTTTTTTTTGTTTTGGATTTACTTTTAAATATGTTATTTGAAGATTTTTTATTCGCATAAGACTGGCTAAATCCTACAGAATTTGATAGGAGAAAGATCAGTAAGATATATGTAGTACGAATTATCATAATGTAAATGTAAGTCTTTTTTTATAGCTCATTGCTCAAAACTAGCGGGTTAAATAGTCGGTTCTACTAATTCACTTACTGTTTTTTTATTTAGACTAATCCAAAAGACCTGTTCCCTAATTCTTCATTTACTATTAGTTGACCTTATTGTTATTTAGAATAATAATTAATTGAATATGAATAAAAAGGCTAACAATGAAAAATAGAATTATATTAATTTTTACAGCTTGTATTTATTCTTTTTGTTTTCAAGCTCAAGATACCATCTATTTAAAAGTTCATTTTTTATATGGCTCAAAACCAGTAAAAAAGTATAAAAAACAAGGTTATAAATCTTTTGGAGGGATATTAGGAGGTCATGTAGGTATTGAATTAAATAAAGATAAGATTTTAAATTTTGTTCCAAGTGGCAAATTTCATTGGATTAGGAAGAAAAATAATAAACATAGTGCTTTTGTCACTCATGATAAAAGAGGGTTTTATGGGATTCTTGGAGGAACGATTGATAGTGTTAAACGATTATGTGTTTATATTCCTGTTTCTCTCAATGAAGCAAAACTATTTGATTCCATATATCAAAGCTATAGAGACTCAACTCCTTATGATTATGCTTTTTTTGGAATGAGATGTGGAGCATCAAGCTATGAAATTTTATCTCAAATAGGAATATTGGAAAGGTATTCAAATATGAAAACGGTATGTAACATATTTTATCCTAAAAAGTTAAGAAAAAAGCTATTAAAGCTGACAATTAGGAATAATTGGCAAATTAAAAGATCAACTGGCACGAAGAATAGGAAATGGGAGAAAGACTAAAAGCATAGTTTACTAACTGAAAAGATTAGTTCCCTAATTCTTCATTTATTATAAGTTAAGGTTATTGTTATTTAGTGATATAATTAAAACAAATAGGAATAAAAAAGATAACAATGAAAAGTACAATATTAAGATGGGAAGTTTTAGCGATAGCTGGAGTTCTATTTTTCTCTTTTAAAGAGAATGGAATTAATAAAAGAATTGAAGATCAAAGAAATATTATGGTGGTTGGGAGTGCCGATATGTCTATTCCAGTTGATGAAATAACCATTAGAATATCTATGGAGTCTAAGATTAATCAAATGAATGGATTAGAGAATAAAACTAGAAAGCTTTTAAAAAGCCATGGTATAAAAGAAAATCAAATAAATCTTGATAATAATATATCGAACCATTGGGGATGGCACGATAATAAAGAGTATAAGAACTTATATGTTACAGTCGATACAGCTGCATCATTTCAAGAATTAATGAAGGATTTAAAAGGAGAGCATTATAATAATGTTACTATAACTCAATCTACTAATTCTAAAATACATGATTATAGAAAAGAAGTGAAGGTTGCAGCTATTAAAGCTGCTCAAGATAAAGCGAAGTATTTACTTAAAGGATTAAATGAAGATTTAGGAGTTGTATTAAGTATTACCGAGTTAGAAGGAAATGAAAACAATAGAGGGTGGTACTATTATAATAGAAGCAATTCTAATATTAGTAATGAATATTTAGGCTCTAAATACTCTAAGGGAGCTAAAACATTAAATGGTGTTCAAAATATAAAGTTGAGGTATAGTGTGCAAGTAAGTTTTGCGATTGAAGAATAGAAAGTTAACAACTAAAAATTTGTGTTATGAAGTTAGTTAGAAGAAATAAGAAAGTGTTGAGTTGGGTAATGATATTACCTATGATGTTAATGGGAATTGGTAGTAATTCTTTACCTATTCCAATTCCGTTACCACCACAATCAAGCAATATAAAAATGGCTTTACTATTAGATACTAGTAATAGTATGGATGGACTAATAGAGCAAGCTAAATCTCAATTATGGGAAATTGTGAATGAATTGTCTAAAGCTACTAAAAATGGAGAACAAGCTAATCTTCAAATTGCATTATACGAATACGGCAATGACTTATTGAACGGAGATGAGGGCTACATTAGAAATGTACTTCCATTAAGTGAAGATTTAGATGATTTATCAGAAAAATTATTTGAATTAAAAACAAATGGAGGGAGTGAGTATTGTGGTCATGTTATTCGAACAGCTACTAATCAATTAAACTGGGAGACAGATTTGTCTGCGTTAAACATGGTGTTTATTGCAGGAAACGAGCCATTTAATCAAGGGAAAATAGATTATAAGGAATCTTGTAAAAATGCCTTTGATAAAGGGATTACAATTAATACAATTTATTGTGGCGATAGTCAAAGTGGAATTAATACATTTTGGAAAAAAGGTGCTGATTTAACTGAAGGTAATTACATGAATATAGATATGAATAAGAAAACGGTTTATATAGAAACTCCTTATGATGACAAAATTGCATCTCTTAATGATTCGTTAAATGTCACCTATATTCCATTTGGAAGCACAGGAAAAATGAAGAAGAGCAAACAAATAGCTCAGGATAATAACTCAGCACACTATGGAACGAGTAATATGGTTAATAGAGCAATATCTAAGAGTTCGGGTATGTATAAAAATAGTAGTTGGGATTTAGTAGACGCTTCAAAATCTAAGACATTTGATTTTTCTAAAGTAAAAACAGAGCAATTACCAAAAGAAATGAAAGAAATGAGTGAAGAAGAAAGAAAAGCATATGTGTATGCTAAAAGAGATAGAAGAGCACAGATAAATATAGAGATACAAGAATTAAACAAAAAAAGACAGGCTTATATAAAAGAAAAGAAGTCGACAGCAGGAGAAGAGAGTTTTGATGCAGCCATGTTAGCTGCAATAAAGAAACAGGCAAAGGATAAAGGTTTTGAGTTCAAGGAAGAGGTGCTTGAAATCATTAAGCTAGAAAAGCTAGCAATACAACCTTTATGCGGAGGTGCTCATGGTGCAATGTATTGCGATTTATGCGCTCCTGATAGAATAAATAGGCTGGAATTATATAAGAAGCCATATGTAGACTATGATTATTTTCAAAAACTAGTAAAAGAAGTTAAGCCAATTAGAGAGAAAAATTTATTGAGTTTCGAAGACTTTGTAAAAGAAAGTAAAGAGAAGGGTACCATAATTTTAGATACCAGATCTAAAGAAATGTATGATAGATTACATATAAAAGGTGCTATTCATTTAAATTTTGCCGATTTTACTCAAGATAGGTTAACAAAGTTAATACCTGATAGAAATACAAAAATTCTTATTTATTGTAATAATAATTTTGCTCAGAATAATGAAGAATTGAGATTATCTATGGTTAGCAAAGCAGTTAAGCCAACTTATCATTTGATAGAAGAATCTAAAGCACAAAAAAAGAAGAAAATTAATCCTAAGCCATTTGAGCCAAAACGAGAAACATCATTAGCGCTTAACATTCCTACATACATAAATTTATATGGTTACGGATATCGTAATATATATGAGTTAGATGAATTAATTGAAGGTACTAACCCTCTTTTAGAACTTGCAGGCAATAATGCCCAAGATGCTCGAATTAAGGATATGAAACGATTTTTAGTAATGACAGATACCACAAAAAATGGTTTACCTAAAGCTTTAGTAAGCTATGACTTCTTTGAGCAATTAACAGAAACTGTTAAACCACACAGACAAAAAAGACTAGTTTCTTTTGCTCAGTTTAATAAAATGGCAAAGGAGCAACATACCATTATATTAGATACAAGATCTAAGGAAATGTATGATAAACTTCATGTAAAAGGAGCAATTCATTTAAACTTTAGTATGTTCGATCAGCAAAGTTTATTGGATTTAATTCCTGATAAAAATACACGAATCCTTATTTATTGTAACAATAATTTTGCTCAGGATAATCCATTTTTTGAAGAAAGTTTTACATCAAAAGCATACACACCACCACCAGCACCTAAATCGAATAGTTTACTGCCAGTAAATACTATGGCATTAAATATTCCTACCTACATCAATTTATATGGGTATGGATACGAAAATGTATATGAGTTAAATGAATTGGTATACTCTAATAATAAAACACTAGAATTGGCAGGAACAGATGCTAAAAAAGTGAAAAA
>JAHDBM010000024.1:0-32510 GCA_020630395.1 Flavobacteriales bacterium | reverse complement strand
ACTCTAATAATAAAACACTAGAATTGGCAGGAACAGATGCTAAAAAAGTGAAAAAGGGTTTAAATAAATAATAAAGATAGACTCATGAATAAGTTGTTTTGTATAACATTTGGATTAATTACTCTGACTAGTTGCTTGTCAAAAAAAAGCATTGTGTCGCATAATGATAATATGTTTAAAGAATCTCCATCTATTGTCTATTATAAAGACATGTATTTTTTGAGGTTTGTCTATTCAGAAAAGGGTTTAGGTTTTTACATGTCATGCAACTCGAAAGTTAATAAAAAACGCTATAGTTTATTATATTAATGGACCTACAAGCTCTGGAGATCTTCGGGGTAAAACCCAACTTCAAAAAATTTCAAATTCTACTGAAGTTTCATTTGTTAAGCAAAATAGGGTTTATTGGGAGGATCCGGATGGGAGTCTAGTTAAAATAAAAATAGATGAATTATTAGATGATGAAATTATATTAGTTCCAATTAAATGATTTTGAGTTATATATTAGATTGATTCTATATTGGTTTTCAATAATAAAAGATGAAGATGTTACTTTTCATCCTTTTTACATTTCCTAAACAAAAATAAATATGATAACCATAGATTTTAGGTTTTTGATGTTCTTAAATGTATTGTTTTTCTTTTCATGTTCTAAAAAAAGAAAAGAGCAGAAAAATGTGGTTGAAAAACCAAAAATGGAAACATTAAATAATAAAATCAATCCTATTACTAACGATTTAGTAATAGGAAAATTTAATTATAGAACAGATACTAGTTTTATTGTATTGGCTGATTCTTATAGTAATAAAAAGGTTTACTTGAAAAAAGAAGTAGCTAAAGCTTTTAAACGTATGCATGATTCAGCATTAAAGGATGATGTAGTCCTGAAAGTTATATCTGGCACGAGAAACTTTGAAGAACAAAAATGGATTTGGAATAGGAAATGGAAAAAGTATGAATATCTGTCTAAAATAGATAGAGTTAAGGAGATAATGAAGTATAGTGCTATGCCAACAACATCAAGGCATCATTGGGGAACAGATGTTGATATTAATAGTGTTGAAAATGATTACTTTGAAAAAGGTAAAGGTAGGCAAGAATATGATTGGTTAGTAATGAATGCCAATAGATTTGGATTCTATCAAGTATATGATGCACATGAAAACAGGGGAGGGTATGAATTAGAAAAATGGCACTGGTCTTATTTGTCTTTAGCAAGTAAATACCTTCTATACTATAATGAAAATATAACCTATAAAACGATTAGTGGATTTAAAGGAGCAAAATATGCTGATTCTTTAAATGTTATAGAAGATCATGTAAATGGTGTAGCAAATGATGTGAAAAACTATGAAGATTAATTCTTCTTTCGTCTCTTAAAAGGTTTATCACCATCATCTTTATAAACCTTTATTAAATCATCACTTTTATTGTAATCTTTCTTTTTAAATGAAGATTTTGAGGAAGTTTTTTTGTTAAAAGATTTATTAGGGCTTTCGTGTTTTTTATTACTGTTTTGTTCCTCTCCTTTTCTTGGTCTAACACCTCTTTTGTGGATAATAAGACCATTTAAAAAATTACGCAATAATTGATCTCCGCAAGGACGATAGTTAGGATGGTCTTCCGCTTGGAAAATAGCACCCAACTCACTCTTAGATATTTTAAAATCAACAAGCTTTAACACTTCTAGTATATCAGTGTCCTTCATTTTAAGGGCTACTCGTAATTTTTTGAAAATATCGTTATTGGTCATAATTACTTTGAATTGTTTTATAAATATACGTCCTTTTTAACTCTTTTCATTACTTTGGCAGACTATTTGAACATCTCAATTTGTAATTTTAAATATTCAAAAATGAAAGGTATAAAAATATTAATATTATCAGTTACTAGTTTTTTCACTGTAAACAATCATTCTTTTGCTCAAACTACTACTAATAACTCTAATGATTTAAACACTAAGAAGGAAAGGTCAACTTATAGCATGTATAGTAATGTAAATGGATATTTAGGTATGGAATTTATACTTATTTACCCTGCTATAAATGTAGGAGTTGATATTGTGAATGGTGTTAACATTAAAGATGTTGTATGTGTTGGGGCCGGAATTGGTTTAGAAAATTCTTTTGGAGAAAGAAATATTCCTGTTTTCTTAGATTTCCAAGTAATTCCTTACAAAGACAAAATATCTCCCGTATTAGGATTAAGATATGGAGTGGATTTTCATAAGGCAACTGAAACATCCGGACAGTCTTTATTGTTGTCAAGCGGATTAGCTGTTAGAAAAGAAAACAACAATATTTGGACTTTTAAGTTATCAGCTAAAGTAAATGATTACGGACCTGACCAAATTGGTTTTCGTGCTTTTTTATCAGTTGGTTTTACGTTTAACTAAAGTAATCCAAATTAAAAACGAGTAAAAGCTAACTTATACTAACCTTTATGTATTAGATTACCAACTATACTTAGCTCCAATCGAAACCGTTAAAAAGTTTAACCAGTTTCTAACGTAGCCATCACCAGGTCCGGGATCATTTTCAGAGGTTCCAACCGCTCCACCACCTAAATAACGAAGATTAAAAAATGAGCTGAGGTTTTGATTAATATTTAAACCTGTTCGAATACTTGCGTCTAAAATAGCGCCTACAACTTCATTATCACTTCCATTTAAATAGCTTACAGGGGCGTAAATACCATCTGCTTCTAATTCTGTATAAACGAATTCATTTACAAAGTACGTAGTTTTGATTTTTAAAGCAGGAACAATACCAATGTCACGGTTTGTTCTAAAAAGACTACCGTCACCAGATTCAAAATTTATGGTAGCATTTCTTAATTGTATACTACCTCCTAACTGAAACGAAAATTTATTCACGTTTTTTATCAACTCTCTGGTATAACTTATTCTATAAAAGGGAAAATTATATAATAAATTTAGTTTAGTTGATGCAGGAAAAGTTAAGCTATCTACTAATAAATCTTCTTTTAACAATACTTGAGATTCTATTCGAAGAGGTTGATAAAGGAAGTATACTGTATTTTGTTTATTCCATTCTAGTTCTGTTGATAATCGGCTTATAGGAAAAACAACATCTTGTCCGCCATCTTTAACATAATCAAAATAAGTACCGTTTTGACTAAATTGAATTTTATGATCTAGAACACCAAGAAAACCTAATTCTGCGACAGTACTTATTTTAATATTTTTAGATTTGGTTATAGTGTCCTGTGAAAAATTGATGAACGGTATTAAAATTAATATGCTGATTATATAGGGTTTCATTTTTTTTGTTTAATTTTTTAACAATCAAATATAAACAAAATAAATAATTCACCTCATATGTTTAAGCTTAGCTTGAAAAGTTGCCCCGATTGTGGAGGCAACTTTTTTTGCATCTTCTGCAACCAAACCTTTAAAATGTTCATCTATATTGGAGTGAAAAAGGGATAGCCATCTTTCAAAGTGTTCGCTATTAATGGGAAGTGGAACATGCTTTTGGAACGGACTCCCTTTATAATCCCCTTTAGAGAGCAAAACAGTATTCCAAAAATTATACATTCTTGGTAAATGAGCATCCCAATCTATTCTAGCAAAATCGTTAAAAATATTAGACAATAATTCATCCTGGTTAACCTTTTCGTAAAACCTATCAACCATTAGTTTAATGTCTTCTGGAGTTTGGATGTCTTTCATGAATTAACTTTATCAGCAATTAGTATAATAATATATGCTACTATAAACAGAAGAGAAAGTGTAACTATTAAATTTAATACAAATTGACTTTTATATTCTTTTCTGGATTTGTTTTTAAAAATAAACCATCTGATATTCCCTCCAATTATATTGTGTAGCCCTTCAAGTATACCCCATATTATATTTCCCATATCTTCCATGCCTATTAATATTAAATTTTGGAAAACGTAATCAGTTTAATGTAAGTATTTATTTGTCTTGGTTAACCTTTTCGTAAAAGGTATTCACCATAAGTTTAATGTCTTCTTTTGTTTTTATGTCTTTCATAAAATATTTCTAAAGTTTGCAAGCCAGTGTCTTGCCTTTTCTCTTGAAACAAGATCAATGCTAGCTGGACTAACATCTTCTATGTAATAACAGTTATTAAATTCCTTTATCTCACCATAAGAATGATATAAAAAATAAAAATAAGACAACTCGAAAGGATCAGAGCCAAATCCATCTCTTTCTAGAAACAATTTATATAGTGGATTAAGAGTGTCTTCTGATGGTAATTCAATTACTTTTAATAGATAATATTTTATAAGATTTAGTGTAGCCTCTTTTCCTTTTTTTTCTTCAATATCTAAATCTTCAAGAACTAAACTTAAAAAAGGCTTTATTTCTTGAGAGTCAACTGGCTTAGTGAAAGATGTTAGCATAAAAATATTTTCCGATTCTTGATTGTTTTTTATAAGGTTTATTGCCCAATCAACAACTAAATCATAATTAAACGATTCAATTTCATTGTGATATGGAATATGGTCTATTATGTCTTCTAGTTTAGTCATTTCTTTTTACTGTCTGATAATCCATTATCTAGTTATCCGAAAATCTAACAATCTAAAAAAAATCAATGCGCTTCCAGCCAATTTTCACCTGTGCTATACTCAACAGTTAATGGTACAGCAATATTAACCGCATTTTCCATTTCGTGTTGTACAATCTCTTGTACCTGGTCAACTTCAGTTTTTAATACATCAAATACAAGTTCATCATGTACTTGCAAAATCATTTTAGATTGTATGTTTTTCTCTGTAAACACACGATCAATATTAATCATGGCTATTTTAATAATATCAGCAGCAGTTCCTTGTATAGGAGCATTAATAGCATTACGCTCTGCATGTCCTCTTACAATCGCATTAGGAGAATTAATGTCCTTTAAGTTTCTTCTTCTTCCCAATAAGGTTTCTACGTATCCTTTTTCACGAGCAACAAGAATTGCATTATCCATATACTCCTTTACTTTGCTGTATTGAGCAAAATAATTGTCAATAATAGTTTTAGCTTCTTTTCTTGGTATCGATAACCTTTGGCTTAATCCAAATGCAGAGATGCCGTATATGATTCCAAAATTCACCATTTTTGCTTTGCTACGCATGTCACGGTCTACATCTCTTAAGTCAACACCAAATACCTTAGAGGCAGTAACCGAGTGAATATCAGTTCCAGTTTTAAAAGCTTCTATCATATCAGCATCTTCACTAAGTGCGGCAATAATACGTAACTCAATTTGAGAATAATCAGCAGCTAGTAAGGTGTGGTTTTCATCTTTTGGGATAAACGCTTTACGTATAGCTCTTCCTTTCTCTGTTCTAATAGGAATGTTTTGTAGGTTAGGATTAACCGAGCTTAATCGACCAGTTGCCGCAACAGTTTGCATGTAGTTGGTGTGTAGCCTACCTGTTTTTTCGTTAATTAATAAAGGTAAAGCATCTACATAAGTAGATTTTAATTTTTTAGTAGATCGATAATCAAGTATTACCCCTATAATTTCATGTTTATCTTGAAGCTTAACTAACGTTTCTTCATTGGTAGAATATTGTCCGGTTTTGGTCTTTTTCGCTTTAGTAGAGATGACCATCTTATCAAATAGTACTTCTCCCAATTGCCTTGGACTATCGATATTAAACTCCTCTCCAGATAGTTCAAAAATCTTAGCTTGATAGCTTGCTAAGTCGTTTTCTAATTCTTTAGAAAAAATAGCTAAAGCTTCTTTATCAAGAAATACACCCTCTCGTTCCATTTTTTCTAGCACATTTACTAATGGAAATTCGATATCGTTATATATAGAAGATAAATGAGATTCTTTTACTTGTTTGTCGAAAACTTCTTTTAGTTGCCAGGTAATGTCAGCATCCTCACTTGCATAATCTACTACCTTTTCTGGTTCAAGATCAGCCATGTTTAGCTGGTTTTTTCCTTTTTTACCTATAATACTTTCAATAGATATTGGCGTATAACCTAAATAAGTCTCAGCCAATATATCCATATTATGCCTCATATCTGGTTTAATAAGATAATGAGCGATCATAGTATCAAAGAAATGCCCTTTGGTATTAATTTCATAATTCTTTAAAATAGCTAAATCATACTTGATGTTATGCGCAACTTTTTCGATTGCTTCATTTTCGAAAAGAGATTTAAACTTGCTCATTAATGACATAGCTTCTTTCTCATCTTGAGATACTGGTACATAATAGGCTTCACCTTTCTTAAAAGAAAAGGACATCCCTACTATTTTAGCCAATAGAGGATCTAATCCGGTTGTCTCTGTATCAAAACAGAAAGAAGGCTGTTTAGATAAAATCAAAATTAAATCATCTATTGCTTTATCATTATTCACTAAATGATAAGTATGTTCAGTTGTTTCAATGGTTTTAAATTCGGTAGGTGTTACTGTTTCTTCTTCTTGTTGGGATGCACCACCTCCAAAAATATCTAATTGACCGTTAGTTGATGGTGCTGTACTTTGAATGGTAACTCCAAAGGCCCTTTGAGCTAAAGTTCTAAATTCTAATTCGCTAAAAATTTCTATTACCTTATCTTGATTTGGTTCAGAAATGATTAAATTTTCTTCTTCAAAGGGAACATCTACATCCAGAATTATCGTAGCTAATTGTTTCGATAGTAAACCTTGTTCGGCAAAATTAATTACGTTTTCTTTTTGCTTTCCTTTTAAATCATCTGTATTGGCAATTAAATTTTCAATACTTCCGTATTTAGCAATTAATTTTTTAGATGTTTTTTCTCCAATACCAGGTATGCCCGGTATATTATCAACCGCATCTCCCCATAAGCCTAAAATATCAATTACTTGTAAAGGATGTTCTACTTCAAATTTTTCACATATTTCAGGTATTCCCCATGTTTCTGCAGGTTTCCCCCCTCTTCCTGGTCGATACATAAATATATTTTCACTTACCAATTGACCAAAATCCTTATCAGGGGTCATCATGAAGGTTTTAAAACCTTCTTGCTCAGCTTTTTTTGCTATTGTTCCAATTACATCATCAGCTTCATATCCCTCTTTCATTAAAATAGGAATATTAAACGCTTTAACGATATCCATTATAATAGGAATAGATTTTTTAATGTCATCTGGTGTTTCTTGTCTGTTGGCTTTGTAAGCAGTAAAATCTTGCTGACGAAGGGTAGCTGCAGGATAATCAAAACAAACTGCAAGATGTGTGGGTTTTTGATTTTTTATTACATCTAACATGGTGGTTGTAAAACCAAATATGGCAGATGTATTTAATCCTTTAGAATTAACTCTAGGATTTTTAATAAATGCGTAATAAGAACGATATATTAATGCGTAAGCATCAAGTAGAAATAGTTTTTTTTCTTCAGCCATGTGGTTGGTTTATTATTTTTTATTCGCTTCAACTAATTTACAAATTTCAACAAATTCTTGAACGCCTAATTGCTCTGGTCGTTTGCTAAATATTTCTTGGTGTCTAATGTCATCATGCAGGATAGCTTTAAGCGAATTCCGGAGTGTTTTTCTTCTCATATTAAAGCCCATTTTAACGACTTGTTTAAAGAGTTTTTCGTCACAATCAAGATGTTTTACATTATTCCTTGTTAATCTAATTACACTAGATTTTACTTTTGGAGGCGGATTAAAAGCTTCTTCGTGAACCGTAAACAAATAATCAATGTCATAAAATGCTTGTAGCAAAACACTTAAAATACCATAGCTTTTGTTACCCGGTTCAGATGCAATTCTAACCGCTACTTCTTTTTGAAACATACCTACTACTTCAACTATTTTATCTCGATTCTCATAAGCTTTAAATAATATCTGAGAAGATATGTAGTAAGGGAAATTTCCTACAACTCCTATTGGTTTATTTTTATAAATAGCATCTGTATCTAGCTTAAGAAAGTCTTCATTTATAATCGTTAAATTAGGGTAATGTTGTTGTAAATAGTGTATTGATTCTTGATCTACTTCCACTACCGAAAGGTTAAAGTCTTCTTCAAGTAAATATTTTGTAACAGCTCCTGTTCCAGGACCTACTTCTAGCACATCATTATACTTATCAGTATATAGTAATGCTTCTGCAATGTTTTTTGTTACTTCCTCATCAATAAGAAAGTGTTGACCTAGGTGTTTTTTTGCTTTTACCATTAATGAATGTCTAAAATGTAAAAGTAGTTAAAGTTACATGAATACAATTTATATATATTTAACATATAAAAATTAATGATAATCATTGTTTTTTTAATTTTAATAATTACATTTGATTAAACATTATTTAAATTATATCATTTTATGAAAAACACTAAAAGTATTTTGATTTTTACTGGTTCTATTGTATTTGCCTTGGGACTAAGCTATTTATTAAGAAAAAGTATTAATGGAAAAGAGATAGCAGTTGTTTTGTTTGCTTTATTTTTATTTTTGTTCTTGCTACATTTTTTTCTTAGGAAGAATGTAAAATATAAGAGTTTCTTCATGAGTAAATGGAATGTTTTTACAACTAAATACAAAAAAGAAGATTTTATAGATATTTCTCCAGATTTATTATTTGAAAAATTCATTGATATTATTGAGGGGTCAACTTTTAAAGTTTCGAGTAGTAATAAAGTAAACTATGAGATATTTGCTATTACTCCTTTAACAATGAGGTCATGGGGAGAAAATATTTACATTCAATTTATCGAATCAAAAGGAGGGAGTAAAATGAAGTTTGAATCTTCAACATTATTTCAAGTTACTGATTGGGGTAAAAACAAAACAAATCACATTTTGATTCTTGATGAGTTTAATAAATCACTTACAATATAATGTTATGTCTACAATAATAAACTTGGATGTTGTTTTAGCTCAGAGAAAAATGAAATTAAAAACTCTTTCTGAAATAACAGGCATTTCTACTGTTAATTTATCCATTCTTAAGGTTGGTAAAGCTAAAGCTATTAGATTTAGTACTCTTGAGGCAATTTGTGAAGCCCTTGATTGTCAGCCTGGAGATATTCTTGAATATAAAAAGGTTTAGCTATAATTTTCCGTTTGTCAATTTTAAGAACCTTTTAAATAAGTTCTAACAATATCGAGATTTAAATAGTTACTTTTGTTCAAATTAAAAGAGTACTATGAAAAAATCAATTATAGCTTTTGCTTCATTATTTCTTATTGGGGCTAGCTTTGCTCAAGAGAAAGGAGCTATCAAATTCGAAGAGTTTGATTTAGATAACGGCTTACATGTAATTTTACATGAAGATCACACTACACCAATTGTAGCTGTTACAGTATTATATCACGTAGGATCAAAAAATGAAGTAGAAGGAAAAACAGGGTACGCTCACTTTTTTGAGCATTTAATGTTCGAAGAATCTAAAAATATTAAAAAAGACGAATATGCTAAGCTTGTAAAAGCAGTTGGAGGAACAATTAATGCCAATACTTCTCCAGATAGAACATTTTATTTTTGTGTTATACCATCTAATCAATTAGAGTTAGGATTGTGGATGGAATCAGAAAGAATGTTAAATGCTGTTGTAAATCAAAGTGGAGTTGATAACCAAAGAGAGGTTGTAAAAGAAGAGAAGAGAACCTCAGATAATCAGCCATATTCTAGTTTCTTTAAAAAAGTATTAGAAAGGTTATTTCCTAATACTGGATATGCTTGGCCTCCAATTGGTTCTTTTGAAGATTTAAATAATGCTTCAATAGCTGATTTTCAGGAATTTTATGATACGTATTATGTGCCTAACAATGCAACATTAAGTATAGCAGGAGATATTGACCCAGCAGAAGCTAAAAGATTTATTAATAGATATTTTTCAACTATTCCGAAAGGGACTAAAGAAATTAAAAGGCCTGATATACCTCAAAATCTATTAATTAAAGAGATTGTAGATACAGTTTACGATAACATTCAATTACCTGCTGTAATTCAAGCATATAAAACTACACCTCAAGGAACTGATGATGCTTATGCCTTAGAAATGCTATCCATGTTATTATCGCAAGGTAAAAGTTCTAGATTAAATAAAGAATTGGTAGAAGAAAAGCAATTAGCGTTACAAAGTATGGGGTTTCCTATGCAAATGGAGGGTTCTGGCTTTTTTGCGGTATTTGGATTACCAAGTCAAGGAAAGGAATTAACTGAATTAGAAGCAGGAATAGAAAAAGTATTAAATGACGTTAAGACAGAATTAATCTCGGAGAAAGAAATGGAAAAACTTAAGAATCAAGCTGAATCTAATTTTGTTTCTAGTAACTCTAGAGTTGGTGGTATCGCAGAAAGTCTTGCAAATTATCATGTATACTTTAAAGACGCAAACTTAATTAACACTGAGATTGAAAAATACAATAAGGTTACTAGAGAAGATATTAAACGAGTAGCGAATAAATATCTAGTTAAAACAAATAGAACAGTGTTGTATTATTTGCCAAAAAGCGAAGAGAAATAAGTTAGTTTTTAAAGAATTAAAGTAAAGAAGATGAAATTAAAATATATATCGTTTGTAGCATTAATGGCAGTTTTTATGTCATGTGATACAACAAAGAAAGCAACAAAAACTGTTGTTAAGGAAGTTACTGGTGATGAAAAAATAGGGGAGGATTTAGATCGTAGTGTTAGACCTAAAGCAGGAAAAGCTAAGGAGTTAACAATTGGAGGTTATGAAGAGTTTGTGTTAGAGAATGGATTAAAGGTTTTTGTAATTGAAAATCATAAACTGCCAACCATTACCTATAGTCTATCAATTGATGTAGATCCTATTTTTGAAGGAGAAAAAGCGGGTTACACAAGTTTAGTTGGGGGAATGTTAGAAGCAGGTACACTTACTAGAACTAAAGAAAAGTTAGATGAAGAGGTAGATTTTATGGGAGCTTCAATTGGAGCTTATGCCTCAGGAGCATACGCATCAGGGTTATCAAAATATAAAGGAGAAATGATGGAGATTTTGTCAGATGTCATTCTAAACCCTGTATTTCCTCAAAAAGAGTTTGATAAGTTGGTGAAGCAAACGCTTACTAGCTTAGAGGCAGAATCAGAAAACCCAGATGCAATCACCAGAAACATCAAGGGGCAAGTGTTTTATGGTAAGCAACATCCTTATGGAGAGTTTATGAGAAAAGAGACCGTAAAAAGAATTGAGATGAATGATGTTATCAAATATTATGAAAATAATTTTAAAGCAAATTCATCAGTGTTAACAATAGTAGGTGATATTACATTGGCTGAAGCTAAAGAATTAACCAAAAAGAATTTAGCGAAATGGGGTAAAGGTGAACTTAAGAAGAATGAAATTGATATTCCAGATTTACCATCAACACCTCAAGTTGCTGTAGTAAATAAAGATGGAGCAGTACAATCTAATATTGCAGTTGGTAATATAGTGTCATTAAAGTTAGGTGATCCAGATTATGAAGCAGTTCAAGTAATGAACGAAATTTTTGGAGGTGGTTTTTCAGGAAGATTATTTCAAAATTTAAGAGAAGACAAGGAGTATACTTATGGAGCGTATGGTTCGGTTAATGCTGATAAGTATATTGGTTCATTTTCTGCTAGTGCGAAAACAAGAAACGAAGTAACTGATAGTGCTGTTGAGCAATTTTTATATGAAATTAATAGAATTAGAAAGGAGAAAGTATCTGAAGAAGATTTAAAATCTACAAAACAATATATCGCAGGTACTTTTGCTCAAGCATTAGAGAGTCCAAGAACATTGGCATCTTTTGCGTCTAATATTGATGAGTATGGATTACCAAAAGATTATTTTAAGGGATACTTAAAAAGAATTAATGCTGTTACTGCAGATGATGTAAAGCGAGTGGCAAATAAATATATGAAGCCAGATAATATTCATATTGTGGTAGTAGGAAATGCAGCTGAAGTTGGTCCTAAACTAGAGCGTTTTGGAAACGTTATGTATTACGACAAAGGAGGTTTTAGAACTAGAGCGCCTAAACCAATGGAAGAATTATCTAGTGATATCACTGCCGAAAAAGTGTTGAATAATTACATTAAAGCAATTGGTGGTGAAGATAAGCTGAGAGGTTTAAAGTCTATCGAAACTACCATGAGTGGTTCTTTACAAGGAATGAGTTTAACACTTGAGCAAAAGCAATTAGCACCTAATAAATCAAACTTTAAAATGAAGATGGGAGAAATGGTGATGATGGAGCAAACATTTGATGGTAAAAAGGGAAAAATAGTAGCGCAAGGTCAAACACAAGAAGTTTCTAAAGAAGATTTAGAGGATATGAAAATAGAGCGTTATTTTATACCTGAGTTAGTGTATGCCGAAAAAGGTGTGAAGACAACTTTGAAGGGATTAAAAGATATTAAAGGGAAAAAGGCGTATGAAATTGAAGTTGAAATGCCATCTGGAGCTAAAAGTCTAGTTTATTTTGATAAAACTACTAGTTATAAAATAAGAGAAACAAATACTGAAGAAGGTCCAACTGGTCCAATGACATTATCTACGGATTACAGTGAATATAAAGAGTATAGTGGTGTTAAATTCCCAAGTAGAATATCTATGCCGTTAGGTCCAGGTATGAATATGGATGCAACTGTTAAAAGTGTAAAAATTAATGAAAAGATAGATCCTTCAGTATTTATGTTGAAGTAATATTTTATCACAAAAATTAAAAAGCCATCATTCAATGATGGCTTTTTTTGTGGGTATTGTCATGCTGAGCGAAGTCGAAGTGTGTTTTTATACCTCTTGAAGTGAAATATTAATAATAGATATTTATACATTTGAGTATGCTAAATCACATTGATGTAAATAAAATCATCTTTTTAGATGTAGAGACTGTTCCTATTGTTTATAATTTTAAGGAACTGAATGAAGAAACAGCTGATCTTTGGAATAGAAAATCAAAATATATTCAAAAATCACAAGAGGTTTCTGTGGAAGAAGCTTATCAAAAAGCAGGGATTTATGCTGAATTTGGTAAGATTATTTGCATATCTGTTGGGTATATTTTGGATGAGAAAAAAGGAAGAAAACTAAGGGTTAAATCTTTTTATGGAGATGATGAAAAAGAAATTCTTACTAAGTTCAATTCGCTTTTAAACAAAACCTTAAAAGATAATTATATTCTTTGTGCGCATAACGGTAAAGAATTTGATTTTCCATTTCTTGGGAGAAGAAATCTTATAAACGGGCTAAAATTACCATCTCAATTAGCATTGGCAGGGAAAAAACCATGGGAAGTGCCACATTTAGACACAATGGATTTATGGAGATTTGGAGATTATAAAAATTACACATCTCTTAATTTGTTGGCTCATGTATTTAATATTCCGTCACCAAAAGTAGATTTAGATGGAAGTAAGGTAGCTTACACTTATTATGAGGAAAAAGACTTAGAAAAAATCAAAACATATTGCCAAGGAGATGTTGTCACTATAGCTCAACTTATTTTAAAGTATAAAGGAGAGGAAATGATAGACAAAGAAATGATAGATGTTGTGTCTTAGTTTTAATTGAATAAAATGAGTAGACCTTATTTTTGAGGTTAGGATCAATAAGAGTAACTTTGTGTAACATTTACATAAGTTGAAATATTTAGAGGTTTATTTTTACTGTTAGTTTGAGTGATTTTACCTTTTAGGTTAAATAGTATCGAGAATAAGTAAAAATAAACCAAAGTTCATCTTTAAAATATAATCAAAATATGAAATTTGCTAATCGTTTAAAGTTTTACATCTTTGGTTTGGGTATAGGAATTTTAATCTCTTACATGTTTTTTGGAAACAGAAGTTGTGGTGGTTGGTTACCAGGAAATAGGGTAAAAGCTGCAATTTTAGATTTTGAAGTAAAGACAAGTAATTACTTAACTTGTTTGATGGAAAATTCGGCATTTAAACCAGATTCCTTAGCTAAATATGTAGTTGGAAGTTCAGTGAATTTTAATCAAAGTAATACCGAAAATTCACCAAGGATATATGCGTTATCTAATGGAAGTTTAGATTTAAAATTTGCCGTTAATTTTGAGGATTCCAGTATATATGTGATAGACTTGCCGGTTAATGGAGGCCAATACGGATGTGATACATTAAGTAAAAAATACGATATTAAAATTGACTCTAAGCTTCGTAAATTCTTGAAAAAGAAATAAAGGATTATTCAACCTCAAATCGAATATTATCAATCAAACGAACTTCATCAATGTAACCCGCAAACGATAAAAACACATGGACTCCTTTTTTAAGTTCCGTTATTTCTTCAAGTGTATCAGCATTTCTAAACTCAAGGTATTCAACATCTAAAATGCCATCAATTAGAAACAGAGCTCTAGTTTGTAGTTCCTCAACCGAATAATTCGAATAAAATTTACGTACAAAGTTTAGGGCATAAAATATAATGCCGGCAGCCTCTCTACCTTTTGGTGTTAATCGTTCATTTCTAGAGCTCATAGCTAATCCATGTGATTCTCTAATGATAGAGCAGCCAATTACATCAACAGGATGGTTGTCAATCTCTACCATTTTCTTTACTAAGAGAAATTGCTGATAATCTTTTAAGCCAAAAAATGCTTTGTCAGGTTGTACTATGCTGAAAAGTTTACTCACTACATTAGCCATGCCTTTAAAGTGGCCTGGTCTAAAAGATCCCTCAAGAGGTTGGTCTAATCCATCAAAATCATATTCCTTTAGCTCCATAGAGTCGCCATATACTTCTTCATTTGTTTTAGGATTAAAGATTAAATCGGCAAAACCAGTAAGTTTTTTTGCGTCTTCTTTTAACGTTCTAGGGTATTTATCTAGATCTTCTTTTACGTTAAATTGTGTAGGATTAACATAAATACTAACAACCACAACATCACATGCTTTTTTAGCTTTTTTCACTAAAGAAAGGTGTCCTTTATGTAGAGCCCCCATAGTTGGAACAAAGCCAATTGACCTGCCCGCTTGTTTTTCAAGCAATATGCGAGCTTTTAGTTCGTTTGATATATGTAGTATTTCCATTTGTATTTAATGTTTAGATGCCGTTAATTCAATAGATTAATTGACTTTATGCAGTATTTTTAGTACCTTTGCAAATAGTTACATAAAGAAGAACAACTAAGTTAATATAATATATGAGTACGAAAAAAAGAGTTTTATTTATTTCGCAAGAAGTAACACCTTTTTTACCGAAGGGAGAGATAGCGACTAATGTTAAAGAATTAGCACAAAAAACACAAGAGAAAGGAAAAGAGATTAGAGTGTTTATGCCCCGTTATGGAGTCGTTAATGAAAGAAGAAATCAATTACATGAAGTTATTCGTTTGTCAGGAATGAATATGATCATTAATGATGTAGATCATCCATTAATTATAAAAGTAGCTTCTATACAAGCTGCAAAAATGCAGGTGTATTTTATTGATAATGAAGAGTATTTTAAAAGAAAAGCAGTTGTTGCTGATGACAAAGGAAAATTATTCAAAGATAATGAAGAACGTTCAATGTTTTTCATTAGAGGAACACTAGAAACGGTTAAAAAATTAGGTTGGATTCCAGATGTAATTCACTGCCATGGGTGGATGACAGGGTTACTACCTCTTTATTTAAAGACATATTTCGGAGAAGATCCTCATTTTGAAAATACAAAAATTGTTACTTCAATTTATGACAATGGCTTTAAAGGAGAGTTTGGAGAAGGATTAGCTGGAAAACTAGAATTTGATGGTATTAAATCTGAAGCATTCCCTCATTTAAATGAAAAGTCTGATTTTGTTAATCTAATGAAAACAGCTGTAGATTATTCTGATGGTGTTGTAATTAATGCTGAAAAGATTGATAAAAATGTTGAGGAGTATCTTGGTAACACTGAGATTGAGACGTTAAATTATGTTAAAGGTGATGAGTATTTTGATCAATGCTACGATTTCTATGATACCGTGATTGAAAAAGATGCTATATTAGCTGAGTAATTATTGCAAAAGTTAATGAGAAAATATAATAAATTAAACATGCGGAAAGTAGTTATACTTTCCGCTTTGTTTTTTGCTGTAAGTTGTAAAAAGAAAGATAATTTTGTTGGGGCTAATCTTCAAGGAGATAAGCTTGGTGTTAATGTTATAGACACTTTGTCTTTGTTAACATATACAACAAAACAAGACTCTATTAAAGCAGATGAATTAAGTATATCTACACTTGGTAGTTATGTAGATCCAGTTTTTGGAAACACATCAGCATCAATTTACACTCAACTAAGACTTTCGGCTGATAATGTAAACTTTGCTCCAACAGGAACTTCAGCTGATATTGAAATAGATTCAGTTGTTTTGGCTTTCGAAATATTTGATCATTATGGAACACTTGAGCCTCAAACGTTTGAAGTTTATAAAATTACGGAAGATTTAATCAAAGATTCAACTTATTATAGTAATCGAACGTTTTTAGATGACGGATTAGATTTAGTTGAAGTTGGCAGCTCAGTAATCACTCCTGACCCAAATAATAAGGTGTTTGTTGATGGAGATTCACTTAATCCACAACTACGTATAAGAATAGATAAGTCTTTCGGTCAACAAATAGTGGATGAGTCTGGATCTAGTAATCTAACAAATAATGATAATTTTCTTCAATTTATAAAGGGGGTTTATATTAAAACTAATAATGCTTTCGCATCAGGACAAGGAGCTATTTTATCACTAGATTTATTAAGTGCTAACTCAAAAATGACGATTTATTACAGAGACACTGTTTTAGATGATACTGCTAGTTTTGATTTGTTAATAAATGAAAACAATGAAAGAGTTAATAATATAGTTCATGATTATTCAGGTACTATGGTTCAGAATCAATTAAATGATTCTACTCTTGGTGTTAACGAAACTTATATTCAAGGTGTTCAAGGTGTTAAAACTCAAGTAGAAATTCCTAATCTATTGAATTTAAAAGACTCTAATATCATTATAAATAAGGCTGTATTAAGTTTGCCTGTAGATTATACAAGCGGAGCTTATACTCCTAACGATCAATTATTAATTCTTAGAAATGAGGATGGAGAGCAACTGTTTATTGCAGATCAATTAACTTATGGTTTGGCTGTAGTAGGAGGAAAATGGAACGAAGATAATTCGTCTTATGAATTTGTTATCACACGTTACATTAACAATATTTTAAAGGAAACATATCCTAATAATATGCTTTCGATAGAAACAGCATCTTCTATGGTGACACCAAATAGAGCAGTGCTGTTTGGAACTGGTTCGGCTAACAAACCGAAGCTTACATTAACTTATACAAAATACTAAAACGATACGCTTATGTGTGGAATTGTTGCTTACGTAGGAGAAAAAGATGCTTATGAAGTTTTAATTAAAGGATTAAAGCGTTTAGAATATAGAGGATATGATAGTGCTGGAATTGCAATGATCGATAATCCAGGAGAATTTTTGCATTATAAGTGTAAAGGAAAAGTATCCAATCTTGAAGAGTTTATTGGAGAGCAATCAAAAAAAGGGTCTATTGGTATAGGTCATACAAGATGGGCAACTCACGGACCAGCAAATGATGTTAATGCTCACCCTCATGTTTCGGGTGATGGTAAATTAGCGTTAATTCATAATGGTATTATTGAAAATTATGATGTTTTAAAAAAGGAACTTGGTAAAAGGGGCCATGAGTTTAAAAGTGATACCGATACAGAAGTTCTTATACACTTAATTGAAGAAGTGAAAAAGAACGAAGCGGTATCTCTTTTTGAGGCTGTCCGTTTAGCATTGAACGAAGTAATAGGTGCTTATGCCATAGTGGTAATAGATAAAGATAATCCTAGAGAGTTAATTGCAGCTAAAAAAAGTAGTCCGTTAGTTATCGGAATGGGAGATGATGACTTTTATATAGGCTCAGATGCAACACCAATTGTAGAGTATACAAATAATGTTGTGTATTTAGAAGATGGAGAAATTGCACATGTAAGTCTAGATACTGGTCTTAAAATCAAACAATTAGACAATCAAGAAATAACCCCGTCAATTCAAGAGCTTCAAATTAAACTTGAAGCTTTAGAGAAAGGAGGTTATGAGCATTTTATGTTAAAGGAAATTTTTGAGCAACCTAAAACCATCATGGACTGCATGAGAGGAAGGGTTAATGCTCAAAAAGGGCATGTTTCTTTAGGTGGTATAAGTGAATATAAAGACAAAATTTTAGCAGCTCCAAGAATTATTATAATTGCTTGTGGAACATCATGGCACGCAGGCTTAGTTGGAGAATATTTAATAGAAGATTTAGCAAGAATTCCTGTTGAAGTGGAATATGCATCTGAATTTAGATACAGAAATCCAATCATTAATGAAAATGACATTGTATTAGCTATTTCTCAATCTGGAGAAACTGCTGATACATTAGCAGCAATTAAATTAGCTAAAGAAAAAGGAGCAACTATATTAGGTATTTGTAATGTGGTGGGGTCTACTATTTCAAGAGAAACTCATGCGGGTTCTTATACGCATGCAGGTCCTGAGGTTGGAGTTGCATCCACTAAGGCGTTCACAGCTCAAGTTACCGTGCTTTCATTGTTAGCATTAATGTTAGCAAAAGAAAAAGGTGCTGTTGAGGCTTCTAAGTTAAATAGGCTATTATTTGAATTAGAATCTATTCCCGAAAAAGTAGAAGAAGCGCTAAAAACAGATGGTATCTGTAGGTTTATTGCTGATATTTATATGAATGCATCCAATGCTTTGTATTTAGGTAGAGGGTCTAGTTTTCCAGTTGCTCTTGAAGGAGCACTTAAGTTGAAAGAGATCTCTTATATTCATGCAGAAGGATATCCTGCAGCAGAAATGAAACACGGTCCAATTGCTTTGATAGATGAAGAAATGCCAGTTTTTGTTGTAGCTACTAAAGGAGCTTCTTACGAAAAAGTATTAAGTAATATTCAAGAAGTTAAAGCTAGAAAAGGTAAAGTCATTGTTATTAGTTCTAAAGGAGATGAGACTATCCGAGAGATGGCAGATCACTATATTGAAATACCACATACAGAAGATATGTTTATCCCATTACTAGCTACAATACCATTTCAATTATTAAGTTATCACATTGCTGTCATGAGAGAATGTAATGTAGATCAACCAAGAAACCTTGCAAAATCTGTAACGGTAGAGTAAGTTAACCGTAAACCAATACTATGGATATTTTACTAGAAATAATAAAAATTACACTGCCATCTTTAGTGTTGGTATTGCTTGTGTATATAATGCTAAAAAAGCAAAACGAACGACTAGCTAAAGTTGCTAATCAAAATAAAGTGCCACAGCAAAAAACAGGAGTTGATGGAGGAGAAAAAATAAAAATAGTATTACCATTAAAACTGCAAGCATACGAACGAATAACGGTTTTTTTAGAACGAATTGCACCCAGTAGTTTAATTATGAGAATACATAAACCCGGGATGAGTGCAAAACTTTTACATGCTGATTTATTAAAGGCTATTCGAGAAGAGTTTGAACATAATGTGGCTCAACAAGTTTACATCAGTGAAAACTCATGGGAGTTATCTAAACAAGCCAAAGAAGAAACAATTAAGATTATTAACCTTGGCTTAGGCAATATGGCTGATGACGCTTCTGGTATAGATTTAAGTAAGGCAATTTTTGAGATGATGATGCAGCTCGAACGATCGCCTTCTAATATAGCGTTAGATTATATTCATAAGGAAGTTAAGCAATTAATCAATGGGTAAATAATGGAGCAAAAAGCAATGCTCATGATTCTTGATGGGTGGGGTCATGGAAAAAAAGACGAAACCAATGCAATTCATCTGGCCAGAACATCTTTCGTAGATAGCCTCTACAAACAATATCCTAATTCAGAATTAAAAACATTTGGCGAACATGTTGGTCTTCCAAAAGGTCAAATGGGAAACTCTGAAGTTGGTCACTTAAATATTGGAGCGGGTAGAATAGTGTATCAAGACTTCGCTAAAATAAACAAAGCAATAGATGATAATGAGTTTGCATCAAACCCAAAACTTCTAGAAGCTTTTGATTACGCAAAAAAGAACAATAAAACCGTTCATTTTATTGGGTTAGTTTCTGATGGAGGAATACATGCTCATCAGAATCATTTAGTTAGTTTATGTAAAGCAGCTAATGATTATGGCCTTAATAAAGCATTTATACATGCCTTTACTGATGGAAGAGATACAGCTCCAACTAGCGGTAAATCTTCAATAGAATTTGTAAAAGAAAACATTAACGATACACCAGTTCAACTAGCTTCTGTAATTGGTCGCTATTATGCAATGGACAGAGATAATAGATGGGAAAGAATTAAAAAAGCGTATGATTTGTTAGTTAATGGAGTTGGTATAAAAACAACTGATGCGTTAAAAAGTATTCAAGATTTATACAATCAAGACATTACTGATGAATTCATGGAAGCTCTTGTTTGTGTAGACGAACAGGGTAATCCAATAGCTAAAATTCAAGAACATGATGTAGTGATTTGCTTTAATTTTAGAACAGATAGATGTCGCCAAATAACAATTGCTTTAACTCAAGAAGATTTAAAACGTCATGGAATGAATACTTTGCCATTGCATTATGTTACTATGACAAACTATAATAAAAGCTTTGTTAATGTTAATGTCTTGTATGAGAAAGATGATTTAAAAATGACATTAGGTGAGGTAGTTAGTAATGCAGGGAAAAGTCAAGTTAGAATTGCTGAAACCGAAAAATACCCTCATGTTACATTTTTCTTTTCTGGAGGAAGGGAACAGCCATTTAAACAAGATAAAAGAATAGTGGTAAACTCTCCAAAAGTAGCAACTTACGATTTGCAACCAGAAATGAGTGCAAATGAAGTAGTTGATAAGATTAATGAAGAGATAAATCATAATCAGCCCGATTTTGTTTGTTTAAACTTTGCTAACCCAGATATGGTAGGACATACTGGAGACCAGTTGGCTATTATTAAAGCTATTGAAACGATAGATGCTTCGGCACAAAGTGTTGTTGAAACAGCATTGGCGCATAATTATGGTATCGTCATAATTGCCGATCATGGTAATGCCGAATTAAACATCAATCCTGATGGATCAATCCATACTGCTCATACTACTAATTTAGTACCTTGTTTCGCTTTAAATACAGTCAAAAAGAATTTAAATGATGGTTCATTAGCAGATGTTGCTCCAACTATTTTAGATATTATGGATATCAAAAAACCAATAGAAATGACAGGAGATTCATTGTTGTTTAATAATGATTAGTCATTAAATATAAATTTAAGGTTTTTAAAGCGAATAATTTGTTTTGAGAATTTAATCATTTTTAAATATATGTTTGATTTAATTTTGTCAAGGTTTAAATTCAGTAAGAATTGTTAGCTGTATAAAGTGTGAAGGCAGGTCAGAAAGCCGAGGGTGTGGGGGAATGTGTGCTGTAGGATTTTTCTGACTAGATTTTTTGTTTACTTTTTCATCAATGGAAAAAGTAAAACGTAATAAAAAAATAGGTGCAAATTAAATTAAAACTACAGGCAGGTTAGAGTAAATTTGACCAGTAAATTAAAATTATATCGAGAATAATGAAACCATAATATTACAGCCTAATACTAAAAACTGTTAAAGAAGACGAAAAAATGAGGTCAACTCTTTTAATAGCGAAAAAAATGTAGCAAATTCGCAATCTATAATGAATTCATTACTCAATCAAATAAATAAAGAAGCCGTTCCAGACCATGTGGCAGTTATCATGGATGGAAACGGAAGATGGGCTAAAAGCCAAGGTAAAGACCGTTTACATGGCCACAATTCTGGTGTAGAATCTGTAAGAAGAACATTAAAAGCAGCTCAACATGCAGGTGTTAAGTATTTGACATTATATACGTTTTCAACCGAAAATTGGAATAGACCTAAAGAGGAAGTAGATGGATTGATGAATTTATTTGTTCAAACCATAACTGGAGAAGTAGAAGAATTACATAAGAATAAGGTAAAAATTAATGTAATAGGACAGTTGGATAAGTTACCTTCAATGGCACAAAAAGCTTTGCAGAGTGCTGTAGATTATACCAAAAATAATGGAGGGATTACGTTAACGCTAGCATTAAGTTATAGTTCAAGATGGGAAATTATTAGCGCCATTAAAGAATTAGCAAATGATGTTAATTCCTCAAAAATTGTTAAAGAAGAAATAAACGAAGATTTGTTTAGTTCTTACCTTGCCACAAATGGTTTACCCGATCCTGAATTAGTAATACGAACCAGTGGAGAACATAGAATTAGTAATTTTTTGTTGTGGCAAATAGCATATGCTGAGTTTTATTTTACAGATGTATTGTGGCCGGTTTTCAATGAAGAGAATTTTTACGAAGCAATTTTATGTTTTCAAAATAGAGAAAGAAGGTTTGGTAAAACGGGCGAACAAATAAAGATGAATAATTAATATAATTAGATGAAGAACTTATTTACAATATTAATCTTAGTCCTAGTTTCAGGCTTAATTTATGGCCAAACAGGAGCGGTTAATTATGAAACTCCAAGAGATTATGAAATTGGAGGAATAACAGTAGATGGTGTTGTAAATTACGATACCGAACGAGTTATTTCTTTATCAGGTTTAAAGAGAGGAAATAAAGTTACTGTTCCTGGAGATGATATTACACAGGCAATTAGGAAGTTGTGGGATCAAAATTTATTTTCAGATATTAATATATACAAAGAGAAAATTATTGGAAGTACCATATTCTTAAGAATTTCTTTAAAAGAAAGAAGTCGTTTGTCGAAGTATAAAATTATTGGAGCAACTAAATCTCAGGCTAAGACTATAAGAGAGAGTTTAGACTTATATAGCGGAAAAGTAATTACAGAAGCATTATTAGATAGGACAAGATTCGTATGTAAAGATTATTTTGTAGAAAAAGGTTATTTAAATGCAAAAGTAAGATTAGAACAAAAAGTTGATACTGGAGTAAATAATGCATCAGTATTAACCATAAAAATTAACAAAGGAGAAAGAATTAAAATTAATAAAATTGTTGTCGAGGGTAATGATATGATGGTGGAGCGAAAAGGATTTATGAGGATTTTTGGAAAAGAAAAGAAATTATTCTCAGATGCCCGTGTTAAAAGACAATTTAAAGACGTTAAAGAAAAAAGATGGTGGAGAATTTGGAAGAGATCTAAATTTATTAAAGAAAAATATAACGAGGGTAAACAAGAGTTAATAGCTAAATATAATGGCGAAGCGTTAAGAGATGCAAGAATTAGTTTTGATACCGTAATGAATAAAAAAGAAGGTATCGATATCAAATTAGTGATGGATGAAGGTTCTCGATATTATTTTGGAGACATTAATTGGGTAGGTAACAGTAAATATAGATCAGGACAATTAGATACTATTTTAGGGATTAAAAAGGGCGATTTATATAATAGAACAAGGTTAGAGTCTATGTTATTTATGAGTCAAACAGAGTTAGACATTAGTTCGTTATACATGGATCAAGGATACTTATTTTTTCAAGTAAATCCTGTTGAAAAGAACATTAATAATGACACGATAGATATTGATATCTTTGTTTACGAAGGGAAGCAAGCTACCAATAATAAAATTACTGTGGTTGGCAATACAAAAACGAACGATCATGTAATTTTACGAGAAATAAGAACAAAACCAGGAGAGTTATTTAACCGTAGTGATATTATTAGAACACAAAGAGAATTAGCGCAGTTAGGTTATTTCGACCCTCAAGCAATGGGAGTTAACCCTAAGCCAAATCCAGCTGATGGTACTGTGGATATAGAATATAAAGTTGCAGAAAAACCATCCGATCAAATTGAACTTTCTGGAGGTTGGGGTGGCGGCCAGTTTGTTGGTTCTCTTGGATTAAGATTTACAAACTTCAGTTCTAAAAATTTGCTAAAGAAAGAATCTTGGAACCCAATTCCTGCTGGTGATGGACAAACATTAAGTTTAAGAGGATCGGCTAATTTATTCTTCCAATCCTTAAGTTTTACGTTTTCTGAGCCTTGGTTTGGAGGAAAAAGACCTACAAATTTCAGTTTTAATGCATATTACAGTTTACAAAAGCTTAGACAAGGTAAAAGAAGTGATCCAGAAACACCAATTTTTGATGTATTAGGTACATCAGTTGGTCTAGGAACTCGACTAAAAGTGCCAGATGATTACTTCACATTATATGGAGAGATTGGCTATGAATATTATACCTTACGTAATTATAATTTTGTTGAAGATTTTCAAAACGGATTTGCAAACAACCTAAGTGCTAAAGTTGTTTTATCTAGAAACTCATTGGATGGTACACCAATATATCCAACAGGAGGGTCAAATATAAGTTTAACCTTAAAAGCTACTGCTCCATATTCTTGGTTTGATGGGATTGATGATTATTCCGGTCTTACTAATCAAGAAAAATTTAAATGGGTAGAGTATAATAAGATTAAATTTGTTACCAATTGGTACACACCATTAACAAAAGGTAAAAACAAAATGGTACTGCATACAAGTGCTGGATTTGGATTATTAAACTCTTGGAGTAGAGAAAAAGGTGTGTCACCTTTTGAAAGATTCTATTATGGAGGTAGCGGATTAACAGGTTTCCGTTTAGCAGGTCGTGAATATATTGCACTGAGAGGATATGGAGATAATTCTATCTCTCCTGATGAAGGGGATGCATTACTTGTAAAATATAAAGCAGAGCTAAGATTCCCAGTATCACTTAATCCAAATGCAACAGTGTTTGTGTTAGGATTTGCAGAAGCAGGTAATTCATGGAACTCTTATAGTGAGTTTAACCCTTTTCAAGTTAAGAAATCTGCCGGTATGGGATTGCGTTTATTCTTGCCTATGTTTGGTTTAATAGGATTAGATTATGGATGGGGCTTAGATCCACTTTCACCAGGAGACTCTGGTTATATACCTAGCTTACATGAGAAGTCTGTATTTAGACCTCAAGGAGAATTTCATTTTACAATTGGCATGAATATTGGAGAACTATAATATAGGAAGTGTATTTTAATAAGTGTTATAAATTTCTTATCACACAATAAAAACTTCCGCATTAAGTATTAAATATTAAATTTGTAATCGTTAAAAAACAAGAAATGAAAAAGTTTATAGCAACAATAGCATTAAGTATATTTACGTTAACCATGTTTGCTCAAAAGTATGCTTATGTTGATTCTAAGTATATTCTAGAAAACATACCAGAATATAAAGAAGCGCAAAAAGAATTAGATGAATTGTCGGAAAAATGGCAAAAAGAGGTAGCAGCAAAGTATAAAGTCATTGATAAGAAGTATAAAGACTATCAAGCAGAACAAGTTTTGCTTCCTGAGGATATGAAAGTTAAAAAAGAAGATGAAATAATTCGTTTAGAAGAAGAAGTTAAAGCATTTCAACAAAAGAAATTTGGTAAAGACGGAGAGTTATTTCAAAAAAGAAAAGAATTAATCGAGCCTATCCAAAATAAAGTTTATAATGCGATTAAAGAATTAGCTACAACAAGCAACTACGCGTTCGTATTTGATAAAGCTAATCAGTCA
Organism: Flavobacteriales bacterium; assembly: GCA_020630395.1. Lineage (GTDB taxonomy): Bacteria > Bacteroidota > Bacteroidia > Flavobacteriales_D > CAJJDF01 > CATLPG01. The sequence goes on along the minus strand of JAHDBM010000024.1, from coordinate 7,012 downwards.
AATATTTTATATGCAGATCCAAAACTAGATAAAAGTAAACGAGTTCTTAAAGAGCTTGGATATTAATGAATAACAAACAAAAAACCGAAACAACATGAAAAAGATATTACTTATAGCAACAGCTGCTTTGATTACGACAGTGTCTGCAGCACAAAAAATGGCTCATTTAAATTCTACGCTTATTATTGTACAAACAAATGAGTATAAAACTGCACAGGAAGAAATAATGAGGTATAGCCAGCAAAAGCAAACTCAGCTTCAACAAATGCAACAAACAATTATTGCTGAAGAAGAAAAAATGCAAAAAGAAGGTGCTTCATTACCTGCTGAGATTAAAAAATCTAGACAAAAAGATTTAGATGAAATGAAACAAAGTTTTCAAACATTCTATTCTAAAGCAGAAAAAGATGTGGCAAATAAAGAGCAAGATTTATTAAATCCGATTTCTGTTAAAGTACAGGAAGCGATTAATAAAGTATGTGAAGCTAATGGTTATACATATGTATTCGATATTGGTAAAGGAGCTTTAGCTTATATCAGTAAAGATGCTAAGGATATTTCTAAGCTTATAGCAGATGAACTAAAAGTAACCGAGTTCATCCCTACAATGGAAGAGCTTTCTAAAAAAATGGGAGCGCAATTACCAGCAGGTGGTCAATAAAAAAAACTACAATACAAAGTTGCAAGGCGAGATATTTATCTCGCCTTTTTTTATGCCTTATTTTTCACTTAGATGTGTTTATGGGATCTATATTTTAATCCAAGATAAAACCAATCTCAGACTTGTATCAAAATTAATTTATATCAATCAATATGTTCTTCATTTAAAGAAATGATAACTTTATGATATGAAACCTAGTTTGCTTTCTACATCAATTGAATTTGTTAAAGGAGTTGGACCTAAAAAAGGAGAACTTTTTAATAAAGAATTTGGTATTTATACAGTAGAGCAATTATTACATCATTTTCCTTTTCGTTATGTAGATAAATCTAAAATAACAAAGATAAACGAAGTAAATTCTGATGAGGTTTATGTGCAGATTAAGGCAATTGTTAACAACGTTAAAGAAATTGGAACAGGAAGAGCCAAAAGATTATCAGTAACGATAGAAGATAGCTCTGGTATGATGGAGTTAATATGGTTTAAAGGTGTTAAATGGATAAAGCCAAAGCTTACAATAGGCAAAGAATTTGTGTTTTTTGGAAAGCCAACCCGATATAAAACAAAATATAACATTGCTCATCCCGATTTTGAAGAATTCTCAGTCATTAAAACATCAAATGTAACTTTACAGCCTGTATATCATACTACAGAAAAAGCTTCAAATGGAGGATTAAATAGTAAAGGAATAGAAAAAGTAATTAAATTTTTGGTGGCTCAACTATCAAGACAAGTCCCTGAAAATTTAGCTAAAGATATTCTAACAGATTTAAATTTACTTTCAAGGGAGCATGCCATAATTAACGCACATCAACCTCAAGATTACAATACACTAAAGAAAGCGATTTTTAGATTAAAATTCGAAGAATTTATTTTTCTACAGTTAAGGCTCATCAAACAAAAACTAATAAAAGAAGAAAAAATAAGAGGGCATAATTTTAACGAAGTAGGAGTAACGTTTAATACCTTTTTCAAAGAGTATATACCATTCCAATTAACCAATGCTCAAAAAAGAGTAATCAAAGAAATTAGACGAGATTTAGGTTCTGGAAAGCAAATGAATAGGTTGTTACAGGGAGATGTTGGAAGTGGAAAAACCCTGGTGGCTTTATTATCCATGCTGTTGGCAATAGATAATGATTATCAAGCATGTTTAATGGCTCCAACCGAAATTTTAGCCATTCAACATTATCACACAATTTGTGAATTTTTACAGGAAATGGATATTCAAGTCATGCTTTTGACTGGATCAACCAAGAAAAGCGAACGATCAATTATTCATGAAAAATTAGCTTCTGGGGCATTACATATATTAATAGGTACCCATGCCTTATTGGAAGATCCAGTGAAATTTAAAAACCTTGGATTAGCAGTTATTGATGAGCAACATAGATTTGGTGTAAAACAAAGAGCACGGTTATGGAAAAAAAACATATTGCCACCTCATGTGTTGGTAATGACGGCAACACCAATTCCTAGAACACTAGCTATGACACTCTATGGAGATTTAGATATTTCGGTTATAGATGAGTTGCCTCCAGGTAGAAAACCAATTAAAACAGTACATAAATATGATTCCAATAGGTCATCTGTTTTTGGATTTATTGATAAACAAATTAAGGAAGGAAGACAAATTTATGTTGTTTATCCATTAATAGAAGAATCAGAAAAATTAGATTTTAAGGATTTAATGGATGGTTATGAGAGTTTGTCAAGAAGATTCCCACTTCCAAAATATAAAATAAGTGTCGTTCATGGTAAAATGAAGCCAAAAGACAAAGAGCATGAGATGAATCGCTTTGCAAAAGGAGAAACTCAAATTTTAGTAGCGACAACTGTTATTGAAGTAGGAGTTAACGTGCCAAATGCTTCAGTTATGATAATTGAGAGTGCTAACAAGTTTGGGCTTTCACAATTGCATCAATTAAGAGGAAGAGTAGGAAGAGGAGCAAGCCAATCGTATTGTGTATTGATGACAGATTTTAAATTATCTCATGATGCTAAAACGAGAATAGAAACAATGGTTCGAACTAATGATGGGTTCGAAATTGCTGAAGTAGATTTAAAATTAAGAGGTCCAGGAGATTTATTGGGTACACAGCAAAGTGGTGTGTTAGATTTAAAAATAGCTGATTTAGCTAAAGATCAAATTGTACTTACAGCTGCAAGAAACAAAGCGTTAGAAATACTTAAAGACGATCCAAATTTAGAACATCCTAGTCATTTAATGATGCGAAAGTATATGGCACTTCTCGTTAAAAAATCACCTAATTGGGGGAGAATTGCATAACAAATACTGGTTTTTTGCATTTCAATATGATTTTTTTGCATTCTATCTGTTATGTTTATTTCCTGATGAAATTATTAAAGATTACTCGTATATTTAAATGATTAAAATTATATACAGAATGAAACACACGGCAATTTTATCAATACTTGTATTTATTTTTTCAGTTTATTCATTTTCACAACCAAATTTAGATTGGTCTGTTCATCAAGACCAAATAAGTGGATCATACTTTTTAAATGATATACACATACATGATCTGGAATCAGATCCCAGTGGTAATATTTACATTACAGGTGTCTTTAGGGGTCAAGTTGATTTTAATGTTAGTGGTCCAGGTGGTGATATAACTTCTGTAGGAGGAACACCCTCTGAAGATCCTTATATTGCAAAATACAGTTCTACTGGCGCTTTTCTATGGGTAAGGAGAATCGATAATCCTGTAAATGGAGGTACTAGTAACGATAGAGGCACAAGTTTAGCAGTAGACGCATCCGGTAATGTGTATGTTGCAGGAAGTATGTATGATGGAGGATTAGGACTGTTTTTAGCTCGTTACACTTCAACAGGTACTCAAAGTTGGCTTAGTACATATTCAGGTTGTTATTCTAATCAAAACACTGAGGATATGATTACACTTGATGCTAGCGGAAACTTGTATATGCTTGGAAGATTTACTGGTACTCAAGATTTAGATCCAGGTCCTGGAGTTGTTAACAGAACTGCATCTGGTAATTATGATTTGTTTCTAGCAAGATATAATGTTTCTGGAGCTTCACCAACTGCCGTTTGGGTAAAAACAATGGGAAGCTCTGGTTTTCAAGAACAATATGATATAGAAACTGATGGTACGCATGTATACATAAGTGGAGGCTTTGTAAATACAGTAGATTTTAACCCTGATGGAGGTGTTGCAAATCTTACATCAGTTGGAAATACTGATGCATATATAGCAAGATATTCATGTGCTACTGGTGCTTATGGATATGCGTTTGGTTTTGGTAGTGCCAGTTATGAAAGAGCTTATGATATTGAATTAGACGGAAATGATTTGTATTTCACAACTCAATTTAATGGTACAATTGATTTTGATCCTACTGGAGGTACTGCAAATGTAAGTGATGGAGGTTCTGCGAATGTCGCGATAGTTAGATATAACAAAAATACCATGGCAGCATATTGGGCAGATACTATTCCTGGTGCAACAGGTAGTTATGTTCCAATTGAAATTGTTGGTGGTAATTTAGTAATGGTACCTAGGTATGCTGGTACAGGAATTGATTATGATCCAGGCGTAGGAACTCAGAATAAAACAATATTGTATACTGGCTCTGCACCTCATTTATTTTTAGAATGGACACCATCTCAGACATATGTTTCGTGTGAGTTTTTAGCAAAATATGGAGGGGTTAATTATTATCCTAGTTTTGATACAGATAATAATGGAGGGGTTTATTTTGGTATTCAATTTAGTTCTTATGTTAATTTGGATTACAATAACCCATCTACTCAGCAGCATGTTGAAGGAACTTATGGGGATGATTCATTTATAGCTCATTATTCCTTATGTATTTCTGGAACCAACACAACAAGTACAGCCTCTATATGTGAGAATCAGACGAAGACATTAACCTCTAGTACAACAGGAGGAACATGGAGTATAGTAACAGGAGGTGGTTCTATATCAGGAACAACCTATACGCCTAATAATGTAAGTGTTAATACAACAGTAACGATAAGGTATACAGATGGATGTGGGAATACAAGTGATCGTACATTTACAGTAAATGTTAGAAATATAGCAAATAATACAACTAGTACTGCGGCAATATGTGAAACAGGAACCAAAACATTAGTAGGTAGTCCAAGTGGAGGAACTTGGAGTATAGTAACTGGAGGAGGTTCTATATCTGGAACAACCTATACACCTCAAAATGTTGCAAGTAATACAACTGTAAGGATAAGATATACCATACCAACTAATGGAGCTTGTCCTGCAACTACTAGTGATAGAGTGTTTACAGTTAATAATACTAACACATTAATAAATACAACATCAACAGCAACAATATGTGAAAATCAAACAAAATCACTTAGTGCTTTTGGATCTGGTTCAGGCACATGGAGTATAATAAGTGGAGGAGGATCAATATCAGGAACAACTTATACCCCTGCTAATATTATTGTTCAAACAAGTGTAACTGTAAGGTTAACAGTTTCAGCTAATGGAGCTTGTCCTGGAAGTACTGATGATGTTACTTTTTTAGTAGACCCAATAGCTACGCCATCTATTACAAGCAGTTCTGCCAATATGTGTACAGGTACTACTAGAACACTTACTGCCACACCAGCAGGAGGAATATTTACTATAACGAGTGGTGGTGCTTTTGCAAATATTACTGGCGGAAATCAATTAAATGCGACCAATGCAGGAACTATAAATGTTCGTTACACGATTACAAATGCTTGTGGAACTCAAACAGCAAATCAATCTATTACAATAGTAGCTCCATTGTCGGCTAATATTACGAGTTCTAATGGGAATATGTGTAATGGAGGAACACGATCCTTAACAGGTACTCCAGCAGGAGGAACTTGGTCAGTTGTAAGTGGGCCAGGGAATATTACTGGAGGTAATACATTAAATGCGACAGGTACAGGTACTATACAAGTCCAGTATAGTGTTACTAATGCATGTGGTACTTATGGAAATTTTCAAAACATAACAGTTGAAGATGCACCTTCTCCAAATATTACAAGTAGCTCAGCAGATATATGCATTGGATCATCACGAGCGTTAACCGCTACACCTTCAGGGGGAGTTTGGAGTATTACAGGGGGTACAGGTAGTGCTAATATTGTTGGTAATACGTTTACAGCTACTGCAGCAGGTACAGTTAATATTCGCTATAGAGTTACAAATGCATGTGGTAATGTAGATGCCACTCAAACCATAACAGTTGTAGGAGCATTAAGTCCTTCTATTACAAGTAGTGGAGCTGATATGTGTGTTGGTAGTAATAGATTATTATCAGGAACACCATCAGGTGGAACATGGAGCATAACTGCTGGAACTGGTTTTGGAAACATAAGTGGAGGTAATCAACTAAATGCTACAGCAGCAGGAAATATAACAGTTCAATATAGCGTTACAAATGCTTGTGGTACATATACTACAACCCAAACTATAACAGTGGTAGGTACATTAAGTCCTGCTATTACGAGTAGTGGTGCAGGTTTATGTATAGGTAGCAATAGAGCGTTAACTGGTACACCATCAGGGGGTACATGGAGTATAACAGCTGGATCTGGTTTTGGAAACATAAGTGGAGGTAATGTACTTAATGCTACAGCAGCAGGAAATATAACAGTTCAATATAGTGTAACGAACGCTTGCGGAACTTATACCACAACTCAAACCATAACAGTCGAAGGAACATTAAGCCCTGCTATTACGAATAGTGGAGCTGATATGTGTGTAGGTAATACGAGATTATTAACAGGCACACCTATTGGAGGAAGTTGGAGTATAACCTCAGGTGGAGGCTTTGGGAATATAAGTGGCGGTAATCAATTAAATGCAACCTCACCAGGAAACATAACAGTTCAATATAGTGTAACGAATGCTTGTGGAACATATAATACAACACAAACAATAACAGTAGTAGGAACATTAACACCAGTGATAACAAGTAGTAATGCTGATATGTGTGTGAGTGATACCCGAACATTAACAGGCACACCATCAGGTGGAACATGGAGTATAACAGCTGGTGGAGGTTTTGCAAATATTACTAGTGGTAATCAATTAAATGCAACAGCAACAGGAACGATAACGGTTCAATATAGTGTAACAAATGCTTGTGGGACCTATACTACAACACAAAACATTAATATAGTGAGTGCTGTTACACCATCTATAACAAGTAGTACTGCTAATATGTGTGTAGGGGATAAGCGTCAATTATCAGCAAGTCCAACAGGAGGTAACTGGACAATATTATCTGGCCCAGGTACTTTAGGAGTAGGCGATACGTTAACAGCAACAGGGGCAGGAACCATAC
>JAHDBM010000095.1 GCA_020630395.1 Flavobacteriales bacterium | reverse complement strand
TTGTTTGTTTTCATTTTGTTGTTTAGTTTATAGTTAATTTTTGTTTTAATTATGCGTTATAGGTATTCATTGGGTTACTTATGTAATTTAAAACCATGGCTTTTTCAATGCCTTTTAATCTACTTAGGCTTTCATTAATTGGAATCCAATCTGCGTATTTAAATTTGTGCTTTTCCATTAATTGAAAAGAAACATCTTTTCCTTCAAGAAGAAAACAGTAAAAAACACAAGGTTTACTATTAATTATGGTCTTCATTGACTTAAAGAATTTCACCTCATTAGTCTCTAATAAAATATTCGCTTCTTCTTTGGCTTCTCTAATTAATGCAGAAATAGGTTGCTCTTTCTTATCCAAACTCCCACCAATCATACTTAACTTCTTTTTTCCTATTGGTTTTAAGAGTAACAAACAACCGTCATGCTGAATAATAATTTTTGCTTTACCTTTCATAGCTTAAACTTTTCCTAAATGAATAATTCTACTTCCTGTTTGTGCAATTGGATGTGTACTTTTTCCTATAATCACTCCTTTATTAGGAGCATAATATTCTTTTAAAAGTTCTCCAAAAACATTTCTTACCTCTGCTATTTTTTCTCCCTTTTCAATTACATCAGTTAAATCTGGAAATACTCTTAGCACTCCACCAATATCGGTATACAACCAACTAGATGAGTTACAAACAATATGTTGATTAGTAACAGTTACCAAATCAGTATCTCTATACATGTCTAAAAAATCGAGAGTATTATAAATCCCATGTAAACCTGATTTAATCATCCCTTTTTGAAATTTATTAGGATCTCCTACCTCAATTGTAATAGCATCTATTCCCAAATCAGCAGCAGCCCCCCTAAGTGTTCCATCCCTTGGGGGAGCATTTAAAATGATTTGTGGCTCTTGTAATTTCGCCAATTTAAGAGCTGTTTTAGAACTTAAATCTGCTCGTATATAGTAACTATTTATTCTACCAAAACTAGCAGTATGTAAGTCCAATAAATAATCAAATTCACTTACAATTCTTTCTAGAACTCTATTTGCATATACCTGACCTAAGTTACCATTTGGTTTACCAGGCATTATTCTGTTCAAATCTTGATTGTCTGGAAAAAATCTTTCATTATTAATCAAAGCTGGTACATTAACCACTGGAATACCAACAATAGTACCTGATAAATTTTCAACTTCAATTTGGCTAAACAATCTTTGAATAATAGAAATCCCATTTAATTCGTTTCCGTGAACAGCTGCGGTAATACCTAATACTGGTCCATCTTTTTTGCCTTTTGCAACCATTACAGGTATGTAGATGGGCTGCGCCAATCCATTAGAAACAATATGCAACCATTTATAAGTAATTGCTCCAGCTTTGAACTTATCAAGTTCTAACTTTTTTATTGTTTTAATATTTTCAAACTCTGGTGTTAACATAATTTTACGATTCCATTATTTCGTTTAATAATTGATCGTCATCATTTAATGATTTCATCAATTTTCTTTTTAGCTTTCCTTTTGTACTAATCAATTGTTTTCCCATTTTATCAATAGCAATGGAAGATATAACCGTTTGAATATAGCCCTCAATTAAGTTGTCGAGACTAATACCTAAATTGTTAAACGCCTTCCTCTCCATTAACAATAATCGTGTTGTATCTGATCCCCAATCACCATTCTCTGTTTTAAATGAAAGGTTTGTTCCTAAGCTATCCCAAGATGCCTTACCTTCTTCTAATTCATCTTTTAATGGAGCTAATGCTCTTCTTGAATAAAGAGAAAGTGGTTTGTAACCATCTTTGGTAGCGTGAATCATTACTCTAAAATCCAACACATATGAGTTACCCTTTTTATCGGGCATAGTTCCAACATGATAGAATTTACCTTCAGTAGTAACAGAACTCCAATTTGCATTTCCAATTAAACTCTGAACAATAAATTTATCATAGAAATTATCCAAGTTCATAAAGTCATCTAACTCCTGTTGATTAGTGATTGTATAAACTCCTTGACCCGCATTGCTATATGGAACTTTAACAACAGCCTTTCCTCCCATTTTCATAACCCACAATGGAACCTCATTTTTATTTACATCCCAAATTGTTTGAGGTGTTAATATTTTTAGGTTTTTTTCGGCTAATTCAGAATTATAAATATCATAAGCTTTTGAAGCCATTAATTTATTTCTTCCTCCTGCTAAACAAGTAATGATTGGATTTACAATAACTGTTTTGGAAGAAATTGGCAATCTATTCCATGGCTTTTGAGTTAAATAACGAAAAGCAACATCTATTTTAATCCACTCTCCATTCTCTTTGTACTCTAGGTAATCGTTATTGAATCTAACATGTTCATCTTCTTTATTGTAATAAGGTATTAACTTAACTTCTTGTCCCAACAAATCAGCAAAAGCATGCGCATAACCAGAAGCTTCCATGTAATTTTTATCATAAATGACAGCAGCAACACCTACTTTTTTCTTTTTAAGCACATGTTTTATTGTATTCTCCATAAATAAACCATAGCCCCCTTTTTCATCATACTCGTTTAATAAAGGCATAGACTTTTGACCAGAAGGGCATGAATTATTCTCAATTACAACCATTTGTCTTTTTCCTTCTTGAGTTGTTACATGAAGTAAATCAGCTCCAGATAAAAAATAGAACTTAGGTTTATAGTTTAATACATCTAATAAGTCACTTTCATCAACTGATGGGTTTAGGTGGCAATAACGTTTTACTATTTGCTCCTTTGATAAGTTAAAAAAGTAACTAACCGTAGGATGAATAGTTGCATTTAGTGATTTTTCGTACCAATGATTATTACAGTCAAAAGTATTTGGTAATATGTTCTCTGTTTGTTTCAATGTTTTTTTGTTTATTTAATCGTCATAATTTTCTAATTCGAAAGAATCATTTTCTAATTCCTCTGTCTCTTCTAAATAAGTACTGTAATCTCCATTTTGGAATCTTATTAGGTAATTGGTATCCCCATAACCAAAGAGTAAACCTTTAAAAGTTCCTCCTTTAATCATATCTTGATGTGTTTTTATTTCATCTTCAAATCCATCTGGATAAGTTTCGATTAGTGCCAGTTTTAATTGATCTGAAATTTTCTCATAAGAGGTCATTAAATTCTTTTTCATGATAATATGTTTTAGTTAACTATAAAAGTTCTATTGATACTATTCTAGTAATAGGGATTATTACTCCTTTTTTTAAAACAATTGCTGTATCTGTAACGGCCCAAATTGTGGTCTCCACACGTTTTAATCCTTCAATATCTTGAAAAACAATTTTCACTTTTTCATGTTCGATATTTCCAAGTGTGATAGCATCTTGTAGTCTTTTTTGACGTTTTTGTTTATCGTCTTTTAAAAAGAGTACATCTTCTTTAGGAAAATGTAATGTTGCTACATCTTCTTTTTGAACCAATAATGATTTATACAATACGTCCATTTTTACTTCATTTAAATATTATGAAGTAAAATTCAGTATTTAATTCTGAATAACTTTTGGAGAAATTCTGTTAAGAATTGGGAGAGAATCTGGAGAAATTCTGAAGATTTAGTTTAATGTTAATTGTATCGTGTGTTCCCCGTTTTCATGAATATAGCTTAATTCAATACCATTTGTTTCACAAATTTTTTGAATAATAGATAAACCAAGCCCAATAGAATCAGATGATTCCTCATGAACCTCAAATCTTTCAAATAATTTATCTGTTGATGTATCTATATTTTTACCCGAATTAGAAACGGTAAGACTATTATCAGTTTGAATTATATTTATATGACCGTTTGGTAAATTATGAATGATCGCATTTTTAATAATATTCTTTATTAAAATATATGCCAAAGACTCATTGATAGAAACAATAAAATCAGCTTCTATTTTCTTACGAATACTCAACTCATCTATTCTAATTTGATCTTCAAAGAGGTTCAGTGTTTCATCTATTATATCAGCTATATTAACTTCTGATAGCTTTGAATAATGATTATAATCTATTTTAGAAAGGAGCACTAAAGACTGATTTACTTTTGTTAAACGATCTAGTTTTAATAGAATGTCATTGATTAGTTTAAAATCATTCTTCTCTATGTTGGGAGATTGTAATAGAAGCTCCAATTTGCCTCCTATTATAGCAATTGGCGTCATAAGTTCATGACTCACATTTTCGATATAACGTTTTTGTTCCTTAGAATCTGCTTGAATTTGTCCTACCATTTGAGATAACTCAACCTGAATATCGGTAAGATTTACAAAGTCATATTTTTTAATAATATTGGATTGACTACTCTCAAAATTCCCTTGTTTTACTTGTGTTAAAAACCTTCCAAAAGACTGTTTTAGTCTTGCAGTAATTAAATAATCATATACAATTAGCCCTAAAGCTAAAATTATAGCTAAAGCTATAATGCAAAATAAAAAAGTAGCAGATAAATCTCCATAGCTTATGTAAACAACACCAGATAATAAAAAAGTGCTTATCAAAGCAAGAAGTAATATGGTTATTACATTATATCTATTCATCACTAACTGCTGTAAATTTATAACCTATACCATAAATAGTATGTATGTAGTCTTTCCCTCCTTTTTCAATTATTTTTTTCCTTAGGTTTTTAAGATGAGAATAAATAAAGTCATAAGAATCGGTACGATCAATAAAATCTCCCCAAATATGCTCCGAAATGGATTGCTTTGTTAGTACCCTATTCTTATTGATAATAAGATACATTAACAGTTCATATTCCTTTTTGGTCAGTTTTATTCGCTTATCGTTAACCGTAACTTCTTGTGCTTCTGTTTCTATTTTAATCTCATGAAACACAATGTCATTACTTCCTTCATATTTATTTCTTCTAACAATAGATTTTACTCGAGCATTAAGCTCCGACAAATGAAAAGGCTTAGTTAAATAATCATCTGCTCCAATTTCTAATCCTGCAATTTTAGTTTCAAGAGAACTATTTGCAGATAAAATTATAACTCCTGTTTCTTTATTCTTGGATTTTACTTGTTGTAATAATGAAATTCCATCTCCATCAGGTAGATTTAAATCAAGTATTACACAATCGTATACATGCTGATTAATTTTATCTCTACCATCAGCTAATGTTTTTGCTTTTTCAATCACATATCCAAAAGCATCAAAATAGCGCATAACCATGCGTAGTATCTCCTTGTCGTCCTCTACTATTAAAAGTTTCATGGGGCTATTTAAATATATTTTAAACTAAACTAATAATTAGTTATCAATTATCCTCTTTACACCAAATTCAATTCTTGTTTATTTACTAAATATATTTATATCTCTTTGCAGAAAAGGGATTTGAATTTTATTCTTTCTAATCTCTTGATCTATAACTTCACCTAATTTTACTTTTAATATTGTCTATACCAAAAGTATCTTTACCCCAACAAAAGATTTGAAAATCTAACTAGGAGTCACAAAAATCGTTATATCTTACAAATGGACTTGGAGTTTTCTCAATAGCTTGATGATTTAATACACTATTCATTATTACCTGCTTAAACAGTTTTATGTCTGAACCATAATTCGGACTTACGTTCACACTAAATCTTGATTCGATTCTACTATGACAGCCGAGTTACTCTTTTTTTTAGTAGATTTTTTAATTAAAAAAAGTGTAATTTTAGTTGTAATTAAAGGTGGACTTGTTTTTTACTGAAATGAACATTTGTAAATGAACAAAATTTATTTTTTATTAAAATTTTAAAAAAATAAGTTGTTAGTAATGTGTCTTTTAAATCTTACTTTTTGATATTAATGAACATTCTACATAACAGACTTGTTAAATAGAATTGTAAATGTTCTTAATTCAGATATAGACCTATAAAAAAAAGAGCTTCCAAATAGGAAGCTCTTCTGCATTATAAGTAGATAAATTATTTATTTGATAATCTTATCATTCATTTTAAGAACTCTATATACACTATTCAAAACTCTTTTTAAATTAGGGTCTTGATCTTCTCCATAAGATTTTTCTAAATATGGTAATCCTGTATTTAATAAACCATCTCTTTCAGCTTTAAGTTTATCATACTTTTCGGTTTCATTTAATGGAGTATTATTCATTTCTTCATTAATTTTTGCTGCCATTGAATTATATACCAAACCTAAATTTTTAGTTGAATTTTTATGAGCTGGATCAATTTCTAATGCTGCTTTATATGCTTCAACTGCTTTATCTGGCTTGCCAATTTGCTCATAAACAACTCCTAATGCATGTCTTAAACTCGTGTTCTTAGGATCATTGTTAATAACTTCAACTAAATCAGACTCTGCTTTTTCACTTTGTCCTAACTCAATATAATAACGAGTTTTCTCTAATAAAATATTAGCGTCTGTCGGAAATTTTGCTCTAGCCTTTTCGATTATTTTTTCAGCTGCTTCGCTATTCTTTGTTCTTGAATACAAACTAATAAGATTGTAATAAGGATCACTTCCTGCATAACCTATTTCAGCTGTACGCTCGTAGTTTTTTATTGCCTCATCAGTTTTCCCCAAAGCTTTTGCAGAAATTGCAGAATTGTATATTCCAACTGAATCTACTTTATTTATAATAGAGGCTAATTCTTGTGAACCTTCAAAAGACTCTAACGCTTTTTCATATTCTCTATCTTGATAAAACTTGATTCCTTGATTAAGTGCCATAGCATACATTGGCGCTACTACTTGCTCTACATCTTTTTTATAATCACCTTTTTTATCAAATTTAACGGCATTTTTAAGTCCGGTTAATGCATTATCGATTGCTCCTTCTTTAAATTCGGTAAGCTTGTCGTCTTTACTATCCATCATTACAGATGTGTAAATTTGAGCATAATAAAACCAAGTCTTTGCATCTTCCTTGGTGTCTTCATGTGCTATAGCTTTATCAATGTAACCTTTCGCTTTAAAAATATAGCCATTTTTAAGTGCCAAAATTGCACTTGTTCTATTCTTTTTCTGAGCAAATGAAGCTCCAGTAAAAGCAATTAATCCTAAAACTAATAGTGTTTTTTTCATGTTTCAATAGTGTTATTAATATTTATTTTGATGAATCTGATGATCAGTTTCCATAACATCTAATTCAAAAATCTTACCATTATTATACAAAAATGGGTTTTTAGCATTTATTTAACAAATATTGCTGAGATAATTATTTTAAGCACTACAATAATCACCCGCATTAATATAGGTCACGTACCATTTCCCATCTATTTTATTTAAATAAATGTCAAAAAAGCTTTGAGTATCAATAACTCTAATCGTATTATTATCTTCAAATTTTGCTTTTTGGTATTCTTCTTCAGTGTAATCTTGATAATAAAGAATTTTAAATTGTTCTAATAATGCATGTCTTGATCTACCTCCTAAATCCTTACTCATAAAAAAACCATCTTTTTCAAAACTTTCTGTTTCACAACTAAATTTAATCTGCTTATTATACCAAGCTAATTTTGATTTTTTAATTTCCACTAAATCATCATTGAATAAATAAGAATAAGCTCTTTTTGACTCATAGTTATCTATATTAGTATCAATAAAAGAAAACCAATCGGTTCTATCTCCAACCCCTGGCTGAGTGATTAAAGTAATTCCATATTTTGGATGAATATACTTTTCATTAATTGCTTTAAGATCTTTATTCTTTAATAAATCAATGATTTTAGCAACCTCAATTATAATTTCTTTTTTAAACTCATTATTAATTAAGATGGAATCAACTGTACCTTCTCTTTTCAGTTCAGATAATTTTTCACTTGCTAATTCTACAGTATCTTTTATCATTTCATCTTCATATTTAGTCGTTATTTGCTGTTTAGCAATATCTGTTAATGATGACACCTTAGACTCCGAAAATTCTTGTTCACTTTGATTTTTATCAGTACAAGAAATTGATATAATTATAATTGATAATAAGATTAAATGTTGTTTCATTCTAGTTTAAATTTATTTTGATTTGGCTTATACAAAACAAAGTCTATACCAAAAAAAAACCAACATAATTATGCTGGTTTTTTAAAGTAATTTCAATTAACTCTATTCTTCTGAGTCGTTTGGTAACGCTTCTCCATCAATTGATTCGTATTCTTCTTCCTCTCCACCCGGTACTTTTGCCACTGCAGCAATACCATCTTTTTTGTTTTTAAGGTTGATTAAACGAACTCCTTGTGTTGCTCTACCCATTACTCTTAGATCACTAATTCTTAATCGAATGGCAATACCAGATTTATTAATAATCATTAAATCATCTTCATCTGTTACATTCTTTATAGAAATTA
>JAHDBM010000002.1 GCA_020630395.1 Flavobacteriales bacterium | reverse complement strand
ATTCTACTATTAAATAAGATGAATATGACTTTAAAAAACTAGCACAAAAAAGATTATCAATAATCATGAAAAATTTTCTTGAAAAAGCAGGAAACCTGTGTATTGGAAAGAACAACACCCCCCTAACTTTTTTCAAGCTCCAATCATCTCCCATAATATCTTTCAATTCCTTGATGGTTAAACTGTATGAACCATGCCAACCCGTTCTATTCTTTTTAAACAAAGACCTTCTTTTTTTAGATGGAAAGTCAAACACGAATACACCTCCCGTTTTTGTAACTCTATGTACTTCTTGTAATATCCCTCCTAATTTTTGTTTATCCAAATGCATGATTAAATGAAACGACAAAGTTGCATCTAATTCATTTTCTTTAAATGGTAAACTATCTCCATTAGTACAAAAGAATTCTTTGTTAGGAAACTTCAGCTTAGACTCGTTAATCATGTTTGGACTAATATCAACACCAAATTGAGTTAAATGAGTCCACCTTCCTGTTCCACAAGCTAAATCTAAAGATTTTAACTCTTGATACTTCCAATGTTTATTTAAAAATCTAGCTTCTTGTTTATGAATATATGAGCCATATGTGTTTTCAAAACGATCTTCATCATAATCATTAGCTAACTTATTATAATAAGCTGTTATTTCCTCTTGATTTACCATAGATTAATCGAAAATACAAATAACTTTATAAGAAAGAAGCACAATACTATGATTTACGAATTCAATGGTTTTAAACCTGTTATACACCCATCAGCATTTATTCACCCACAGGCTGCTGTTACTGGAAATGTTATTATTGGTAAAGATGTTTACATAGGTCCTTTTGCAGCTCTAAGAGGAGATTGGGGACAAATTATTATTGAGGATGGCTGTAATGTTCAAGAGAGCTGCACTATTCATATGTTTCCAGGTAAGAATGCAGTTTTAAAAAAAGGAGCTCATATAGGTCATGGAGCTATTATACATGGTGGTGTA
Organism: Flavobacteriales bacterium; assembly: GCA_020630395.1. Lineage (GTDB taxonomy): Bacteria > Bacteroidota > Bacteroidia > Flavobacteriales_D > CAJJDF01 > CATLPG01. The sequence goes on along the minus strand of JAHDBM010000002.1, from coordinate 161,216 downwards.
ATTGGTGAAAATTCACTAATTGGGATGAACTCTGTGATTATGGATGATGTTGTAATTGGTAAAGAATGTATTGTGGGTGCTCTTAGTTTTATAAAGGCTAATTCTATTATCGAGGATAGAAGTTTAATGGCAGGTAATCCAGCTAAAAAAATTAAAGAAGTTTCGGATGACATGATAAAATGGAAAACTGCCGGTACAGCTTTATATCAACAACTACCTTCTCAATGTTATGAAACGCTTAAAGAGTGTGAGCCCTTGAGAGAAATTGAACCTAATAGACCAAAACAAGAGACTAATTACTTCCCTTGGAAGTAAAGTATTCTAAATCCTAGAAAGGAGACTTATAAACTGAATCTTTATATGTTTGCCAATCTATATTTGTATAAATGTTAGTATCTGACAAATAGGTTACAATTGGGTGGAAATCGGTTTTACTTTGATAGCCAGGTATAGCCTGAAGCATTTGTACTTTTTCATTTAGAAAAACTGTAGTAGGGTACGATAATTTTCCATTCATTAATGAAGATGCTAATTCATGATATCCTCTTCTTCCGTTTTTTACAAACTTAAATGTATGACCGTTAAATATAATATCTTCCTTATGCTCTCCATCTAGTTCAACTGCATAGAAATGCTCATTAATAACTTTAATTACATTGGAATTACTGTAAGTATCTTTTTGCATTCGTTTGCACCACCCACACCATGTAGTAGATATATCTATCAATAATGGTTTTGGATCTTTCTTGTTTAGTTCAACAGCCTCCTCAAATGTTAGCCAGTTAATTGCTTTTTTTTCTTTATTAACCGTCATAGAAACAAATAGAGAAAAGAATAGCGGTATTATCAAAAATTTCATTTTTTAATTGCTTTTGGTCTACATCAACTTACAAAAATATCATAACGAAAAAAATTATAATAACATTTTAATAACTATAATCTTTGTTAATTATCACTATTTTAACTGTAAATATTGTTTCAAACAAAACATTTATGGATCAAGATTCTGATAAAAAAGAAAAAAACAGGTTAGACGATTTATATTCCTATAGTATTCTTGATACATCTCCTGAAAAAGATTTTGATGACATTGTATTACTAGCTTCTGAAATTTGCAATACCCCAATCGCTTTTATTAGTCTTGTAGATGAAAAAAGACAATGGTTTAAAGCATCTAAAGGTCTTGTAGCAACTGAAACTACAAGAGATTTAGCTGTATGTTCTTATGCTATTGAAACACCAAAACAGCTAACTATAATAGAAGATGTAAGGGAACATGATAAATATTCCAATCATCCTTTTATTTATGATAAATCTATTCAAATGCTTTTTTATGCTAGTGCTCCATTGGTTAATTCAAAAGGAAATGCACTCGGCACTATTTGTGTATTAGATAAAAAACCCAGAACAATAACAGCCAAACAACAATTGGCTCTTAAGGCTTTATCAAGACAAGTAATTAATGCTTTTGAATTAAGAAAAAAACAAAATATTTTAGAGGATAACAATATTATTATTAAGTATAAAAATGATACACTTAATAACTTTATTCATAACACAATCGATAATATCTCTTCTCCATTAAATACCATTTCAATGACCAATGATATTATTGCTAAACATATAAAAAACAACAACATTGATGCTTTAAAAAAATACTTTAACATGATTAGTCATTCCAACTCTGAGATGATTGATTTAATTGATGATTTAAAAAAACGTCATCATCATATCGATATGATATCTGCTGAAAAAGAAAAATTTGATATGATTGAACTAATACATAATGTTATTAATGAAGAACGAGTAAAAAATAGGGGGACAATATCTTTTAATTCTCAAAAAGATATTATTTTTCAAAACAAACAGGTTTTTAAAAAGGTCATTGCCTTACTAATAAGATGCTCAATGACTGTAAATATCAACAAAGAAGTTTCTCTTATTTTTACAAACAAAATTAATAAAGATAACATACTTGTTCAAATTCAAGATAATAGCCTCTTTAAAATAGAACCTAACCATAGTTCTTGTAATACGCTAAATGATGCAGTAAGCTTAATTAAGGCAGTTAAATGGGAAATTGACATACATTATAATGAAAGAGGCAACCTTATTTCTTTAACAATCCCTGCAAACAAAAAATAAACCTTAATCACTTAGTTGAGCTAACATTAAGTAATTTACATTTTCTCAATCGATATAATCGTTAAATTTTAAATGCTTTAATTATTCATTTACTATGATATTGAACGTGTTAGGTTTGCATAAATTGCACCTACTCGTATAGATTTAGTTATATGTAAATATTACAATGGAATATTCCCATGTTTTTTCTTCGGTAAAGAATCAACTTTATTCTTTAGCATTTCAAAAGCGACTATCAATTTTTTTCTCGTTTCACTTGGCTCAATTACCTCATCTACATAACCTCTTGCTGCTGCATTATATGGATTTGCGAATAGCTTAGCATATTCTTGTTCTTTTTCTTGCCATTTAGCCTCTGGATTATCTGATTCTTTAATTTCTCTTTTAAAGATAATTTCTGATGCCCCTTTTGCTCCCATTACCGCAATTTCTGCGCTAGGCCATGCATAATTCATATCAGCACCAATATGCTTAGAATTCATTACATCATAAGCTCCTCCATAAGCCTTACGCGTAATTACTGTAATTCTTGGAACTGTTGCCTCACAAAATGCATATAATAGTTTAGCTCCATTCTTTATAATTCCATTCCATTCTTGATCAGTACCTGGTAAAAACCCTGGCACGTCTTCAAAAACAAGTAATGGAATATTAAAACAATCACAAAAACGCACAAATCGGGCAGCTTTAGCTGATGAATTATTATCTAATACTCCTGCTAAAAAAGCTGGTTGGTTAGCAACAACTCCAATACTTTTTCCTCCTAAGTGAGCAAATCCAACTACTATATTTTCGGCAAAGTCTTTATGAACCTCCATAAAGCTATTACCATCAACTACCTCATGTATAACTTCTCTAATATCATAAGGTTGATTTGGATTAGCAGGAATAACTTTATCTAACTTTTCTCTTATTTCATTACTACTATCATAAGAAACTCTTGGCGATTCTTCTTCGCAATTTTGAGGGATATAGTTAAATAAGTTTTTAATATTATTAATACAAGCTATCTCGTTTTCGGCTGTAAAATGTGTAACCCCCGACTTAGATGAATGCGTGCTTGCTCCTCCTAATTCTTCGGATGTTACTTCTTCATGCGTAACTGTTTTAACCACATTTGGTCCAGTAACAAACATATACGAACTATTCTCTACCATGAAAATAAAATCGGTTAAAGCTGGCGAATAAACTGCACCTCCTGCACAAGGTCCCATTATTGCTGATATTTGAGGAACCACTCCACTTGCTTGAGTATTCTTATAAAAGATATCAGCATACCCTCCTAGTGATACAACACCCTCTTGAATTCTTGCTCCTCCAGAATCATTTAATCCAATCACTGGAGCGCCATTTTTCATGGCTAAATCCATTATTTTACATATTTTTTCTGCGTGAGCTTCGGCTAATGAGCCTCCCATTACCGTAAAGTCTTGAGAAAAAACATAGACTAATCTTCCATTAATTTTGCCATACCCTGTTACAACTCCATCTCCTAAAAATTTTGTTTTATCTAATCCAAAATTTGTGGATCTATGGGTAACAAACATTCCTATTTCCTCAAAACTCCCTTCGTCAAGTAAAAAATGGATTCGTTCTCTTGCAGTAAGTTTTCCTTTTTCATGCTGTTTAGCAATTCTTGCTTCTCCTCCTCCTTTTAAAGCTTCTTCCTTTTTGCTGTTTAATATGGCAATTTTATCTTTCATTCTTCATTAAGATTAATAATCAAAGTTATCATTTTATTAATGAGATAAAAGAAGATTTTTTATCAAATTAATGATAAAATCTTATTTTGTTAAATTACTATCCTAATCTCACAGAGACATTATTTAACATATATTCTATGATATTAGCATTAGCATTCAACTCAATCTCATCATAGGTATTAAACGTGAAATTTAATATGATAACCTTATCGTTATATTCTTTATGCATTGACGCAAGTATACAACAGGGTTCACCTCCTAGCGCCATCTTTTGAATGATAAGATTTTCTTGGTTCACAAGATCTCCCGAAATAGAATATCCCGCCTCTAAGTAGCCGTTTTTCATAGCATCAATAGCGTTATTAAGACCCGTGAATTGAGTCTTATCAATTGACCAGCCACTTATTGTTAATCTTATTTCATCTTTTTTTTCTTTAGCTTTAATTTTTCCATCTTGAATATTGTAATCCCAATTAACAGGCATTGGAACTATAAAAGCGTGAAAAAAAACCGATTTCCACTGCGTTAAAACTGATTTTTTTGGAGATAATACAGATACAGCAGTCATATTAATTTAAAATTAAGGTTGTATGATTAACGATATAAGGCAAAAAGTTCTCCATACTGGTTAATGATTCTTCTGTAATGATTTGAGCATAATTAACGATAATAACCTTATCTCCAATATCATGGTTTGATGTAACAATAGTTGCCTTAGCACCCTTTTTATTATCTAAAGATTGAATTAAATAGTGTTGATCATTTTTTATACTTCCAATAGTTGAAAATCCTGCCTTTTTATATCCTTCAACAATGTTAGACAGCACGGGTAGGTTACCTTCAAAATCTTTTTTATTTACTACAAACCCTGAAACTGTAAGCTTATAACCTTTTTGTACCACTTTAAGCCTATCCTTAACTATATCCCAATTTGCTTCGCTTGGAATTGGCAAGGAAAATACTTTGTACACTATATTTTTCCATTTCCAACTTTCTGTGGTATATATTAAATCTTTCTTTTTAGCTTTTGTCAACAACATATATCATATTATTTATAAACATGAATATATATTGAACGTTTTAATCAACTATCGTTAAATAAAAGATATAGGGTAAGATGTATGAAATAGTTATTCTATGGTAAAGCAAACAAAACACATACCAATATAACCTACATATAGGCATCCATAAAGTCTTTATATCTAAGCCTTGAAATAGGTATTTTTTCGGTTGTTTTTAACACCACAAATCGGTTTAAGCCTATTTTTTTAACATGGTCAACAGCATCTAAATTAACGAAATGAGATTTATGTATTCGAAAAAAACTATTCGATATTTTACATACTTCTTCATCAAATGAGTTAAGGGTGTTAGAACTTAAAATAGGTGTTTTTTTACCTTTAACAAAAATGCTTGTATAATTACCATTTCCTTGAAAATGAATAATATTATCTAGAGATAATTTATGTAGTGTATCGTTATTATTAACAATTATACCTTTTTTAAACTGATTTCGTTTATTCTCTTCAGGTTGTTTTTCTTTTAACCTTTCAATCACACTACCTAAATCATCTACATCAACAGGTTTTAGTAAATAATCAAATGCTTGTACTCGAACTGCTTTAATAGCAAATTGATGATATGCTGTAGTGAAAACAACTTTAAAATCTTGATTAAAATTTTTAATCTCATCCACTAAATCAAAACCTGTATAATTATCGCCAAGATCAATATCAAGAAAAATAACATCTGGCTTATACTCTTTAATGAGTAAAGGAGCTTCTTTATAATTATTCGTTTTAGCTATTATTTTTAAATCACTCGAAAAGTTTTCTTCAAGTGTTATAGCCAATACGTCTAATGCATCTTGTTCATCATCTACAATAATTGCCTTAATCATGAAGTAAATTTAATGATTAATAAGCGTTTTTTACGATTTTTAGTTATTCAATTTAACCTTACTCTTTAATTGGCAATATAATAGCTATTGAAGTGCCTTTATTTGGCAAACTATTATCAATTACTTTTCCTTGATAAATCTTAATTCTATCTTTTAAAATTTTAGTCGCAAAAGACTTATGTGTTTTATTAACGACCACAGATTGATCCTTGCCAACTCCATTGTCCTTTACTAAAATTTTAATTTTATTATGTTGTTTGGTAAAGTTAATTGTCAATTCACCTCTGTAATTAATGTTTCTAAATCCATGAATAATACTATTTTCAACAAGAGGTTGAATTAAAAAACTTGGAATTAATGTTTCATTGATATGTGATTCAACCTCTATTTTAAAATCAAAGTTTTTTGTCCTTAATTGCTCCAACAATAAATAATGTTCTAAGAAGTTTTTTTCTTGCTCTATTGTTATATATTCCTCTTGACTATTCTCAAGTGTTAATCTCATTAATTTAGAAAAACTTGTTAAAAATTTTTGAGCCTTTTCCTTATCATTTTTAACTATGAAATTATTGATTGAATTAAGCACATTAAAGAAAAAATGAGGGTTCATTTGAGCTTTTAAGGCTTTATTTCTAAGATCCTCTATTCTTTTTAATGTTTTCTCTCTTCTTTTCTTTAAAAGAAAAAGAAATAAAAACAACCCTAAAACAACTGCTATTATTCCATAGATAATATATGATCTTATTTTAAGAGCCTGTATCTCACCTTCTTTAACTTTTGTGTTAAGTATAGATATACTTTTCTCCTTTTCCTGTAAATCGTACTTTACTTTTAGTTCTCTTATTTCGGTTGCAGCCTCTTTGCTTAAATTAAGTTGTTGGTATTTTGTTAAACTATCTACCAAGTTGAAATTTTCATTCATCTCAACTTTAATTAATAATAAATAAGCCTTGTAAATATTAAAGTTTTCATTTCTTTCAACACTAAGATTTATTGCTTTATTAGCATATCGTTTAGCCTTTATAGAATCTTTTATACTTATATAATATTCTGATGAAATAAAATAATAATTAAGAAGCTCAATAGGTCTTGCTATAGTAGTTTTGGCTTTTTCATTAATAACAGAGAATAAACTATCTATTTTAAATCTAGACTTATTGGTCTTAATATATGCATCAAGTAAGAAAACATAACTGTCAAATCCTTCTTTATAATTTAAACTTTCATTAACAAAAAATATAGCTGAGTCTAATTGTCCTAAATCGGCATATAAAATAGATAAATTATTGTACGCATAATGAACATCAACTGAGTCTACAATCTCTTGATTTAATAATTCCTGAGAATGTTTTAGTAACGTGTTTTTAGCGGTTTGTATATCTCCCGACAATCTATATAAACCAATTAGTATTTGATATGCATCTGAAGGTGAAAACTTACACTTATCTGCTAATTCAATAGCCTCCTTAGTCAGCTTCATAGACTTATCAAACTTAGAAGAATTATAATAGTAATAAGATATGTTACACCTATAAAAATATTGTTGACGACAAGGTAAATACTGAAAATAAGTTTTATCTATAATTTGTTTGTACTTAATTAAAGAATCTGTTTTTCTATGTATACCGTAAAATTGACAAAGATGCTTTAATGATATAGCAATTGCACTAGAATCTTTTTGTTGAGACGAAAAATCTAAGGTGTTTTTTATTTTTAATTCGCCTTCATTATAAGGCAAGCGAATATATTTCTTATTCGAATCAATTAAAGACTTATCCTTGTATTCATCAGATAAATCATGATAATTTTTAATATTGAACTGACTAAATCCAACATTTATAGACATCACTATTAAGAATATTAACCTTTTAGCCATGTTTCAAATATAATTAATCATAGTAAATTATCTCTAAAACATCTATCTTAGATATAAATGAAGCTTTTTAAGTTAAATATTGGATTAGGTAAGCGTATCTATATTGCTATGGTTGCTATTATCTTAATATCTTCATTGGTAATTGGAATATTCACAATTTTCTTTTTTAAAAACCAAAATGAGCAATACCACCTTAATCGACTAGAAAGAAAGGAAAAAAGAATTGCTAAAGGGATTGAATACTTTCTAGGTAAAAATAGTATCAGTGAAAATTTAGATGAGGTCCCTAAATCTTTCTACGAAAAAATTGAAGAATTATCGGATGTAAACAACATTAGTATTAATATATACAATGGTAAAGGTGAAATTTTATTTGCTTTTAGTGTTGATGATACCATTGTATCTAATATCAACCCAGTTATTATTGATGAACTTAATACAAGTGATTATGATGTATTAATTAAAGAACTTAGTCAAGAACATTTAGCAACTTATTCTTTCATTAAAAATAATACTGGAAAAAAAATTGGAATATTAAATATTCCATACCATGATTTTACGAAACAAAGTATTGAGTTTTATTCTTTCTTTACTACCCTTATAGAAGTTTATCTGTTTTTATTAATTGGTGCCAGCATATTGGCTTATTTTTTATCTAAAAACATCACGCGTTCATTAAAAACAATTGGAGATAACATGAAAAATGTTACCATTGATAAAAAGAACGAAAAAATTGAATGGAAGAACAAAGATGAGATTGGTCAACTTGTTCTTCAATACAATAACATGATCGATCAATTGGAAAACAGTGCTGAACTACTTGCACAATCAGAAAGAGAATCGGCATGGAGGGAAATGGCTAAACAGGTTGCCCATGAGATTAAGAACCCATTAACTCCCATGAAACTATCTGTTCAATTTTTAGAACACTCCCTCAAACCCGACTCAGATGATTTTAATGAAAAAATGAAAAAGTTTTCAGAGAAGATGATTGCCCAAATAGATGCACTAACCAATATTGCAAATGAGTTTTCCAATTTTGCCAAAATGCCCAGTACCAATCTAGAATCAGTTGATATTATTAAACTTATTTCTTTAGCTCAAGAAACTTTTCAAAATGAAATTAAAATCGCTTTCAATTACGATTACTACCAAGAAGTTTTAATAAACGGAGACAAAGAACAACTGTTAAGGGTATTTAATAATCTACTTAAAAATGCTGTCCAAGCTATCCCTAAAGAAACTGTAGGTGTGGTAATTATAAACATTACCGAAGAAGAAGATATTATTACCATAGAAATAAAAGATAACGGACAAGGTATACCTCCAGAGCAATATGATAAAATTTTTGTCCCCAATTTTACAACCAAAAATTCAGGTTCGGGACTTGGATTGGCAATGTGTAAAAACATCATTAAACACCACCAAGGAATCATGTGGTTTGAAAGTAAAATGGGAATAGGAACTAGCTTTTTTGTATCCCTACCTAAAAAAAACACTAGCCTTTCTTCTTAGCCTTTTTGGTTAATTTATTTAATTCTTTTTTTAGTTTATTTTGTTTTTCAATCGACTTAAAAAAAGATTTTTCGAATGTCTCTACAGTGTTTATGGACTTGCGTAGTACTTTTCTACCTGGTTTGGTTAAACTTATTCTAAATGCTCTTTTATCAATTGCATGTTGTTCTCTTACTAACAACCCTTTAGTTATGAGTGCTCGAATAACCTTACTGGTCATCATAACATCAGTTTTGGCTTGCTTAGCTACCCTAATTTGGGTTTTTTCTTCATGATTTACCTCAAGTGTATAAACCGATTTTAAAATTAAAAACTGAACGTGCGTAATACCAAGATCTGAAAGCTCTTTTAGTAATTGCTTTTGCCATTCATTACTTAATTCCCAAATTGAAAAACCCAAATAATCCATATTCAAAAATAAGTTAATTTCTAAATATAACTATCTTTAAGACCTTTAATAATTCATAACGAAACACATCTTTTATGATAAGCTTTAACAACATCAATTTTAATGGTAAACGAGTAGTAATACGTGTAGATTTTAACGTTCCCTTAAATAAAGAAACATTAGAAGTAACGGATGACACTCGAATAAAAGCTGCTTTACCCACTATTAATAAAATTTTAAAAGATGGAGGAAGTGTGGTGTTGATGTCTCATTTAGGTCGCCCAAAACTTGGACCGGAAGATCGTTTTTCTTTACAACACATTGTTTCAACTTTATCTAATCTACTTAATAAGCCTGTTCAATTTTGTGATGATTGCATTGGTGAAAAGGCTGAAGCTATGAGTAGCAACCTACAAGCTGGAGAAGTTTTATTATTAGAAAACTTAAGGTTTTATAAACATGAACAGGCCGGAAATCTTGAATTTGCAAAGCAATTAGCAAAACATGGCGATTTTTACGTAAATGATGCATTTGGAACTGCTCATAGAGCGCATGCATCTACTACCATGATTGCTAACTTTTTTACTGGAAGTAAATCGTTTGGATTATTACTTGAAGGCGAAATTGAAAGCCTAGAAAAAGTATTAAAAACGCCTACTAAGCCTTTTACTGCCATTATTGGCGGAGCTAAAATATCGGGTAAAATTAATGTTGTAGAAAACCTATTCCCTATTGCTGACAATATTATTATTGGCGGAGGTATGAGCTATACCTTTATTAAAGCCCAAGGTGGAAAAGTGGGTAATTCATTAGTTGAAGATGAACAAATACAAACGGCACTTGATACCATTAAAAAAGCAAAAGAACAGGGGGTTGAACTTTACATCCCAACCGATACTGTAATTGCAGATGGATTTTCTAATGATGGAAAAAGATATGTTGTGGCCATTGACCAAATACCTGATGGATGGATGGGATTAGATATTGCAGAAGAAAGTATTAAAAACTTTAAAGAAGTAATAGAAAACTCCCAAACAATTTTATGGAATGGACCAATGGGTGTATTCGAATTTTCCAATTTTGAACATGGAACAAAAGCCATTGCTGAAGCTGTTGTTAAAGCTACTGCTAATGGTGCTTTTTCTCTTATTGGTGGTGGAGATTCTGTTGCGGCTATTAATAAATATGACTTAGCTAATGATGTAAGCTACGTTTCTACTGGTGGTGGTGCTATGCTAGAGTATCTTGAAGGTAAACAATTGCCAGGTATAATTGCTATGGTACAAGAAGAAGGGTTTAGGTTGAGTGAAAGCTAAGCCAAAAGGCTTAGCTCAAAAAAACTTATCATGAAAGTAAAAAGTGATTTAATAGATATTATCAATAACCTGTCTCATGTTTTTTATCAAATTGAAAATAAAGACATAATAATTATTAAATCAAAGAATAGTAGTTACTCGATAAAGATATGTTTTTGGAAAAAAGAACATACAGTGTTTTTTGAAAATTGGCATTGGCACTTTACTAACAATGATGAAGAAAATCATTATATGATTGAAACAATAGTTGGTATTCTGAAAAATAACTCTAGAATTAAAGAAAAGTTAGTAAACAACAAAATAAAAGCAAGTATCCTTGAATTTAAAAATGATGATGGTACATGGGATTCTAAACTAAAAACCGAAATTGTATCTCTAACGTTTTGGAGAAAAAAAAAGAACTATAAGTTATCAGTATAAAAGAAGTTCTTTTCTAACTCTTATACCCCTTCAACAAACGTTTAGCATTAGTCTCTTTAAATAATAAATCTTGTAACGAAACTTCTGGGTGTTTATCCATGTATTGTTTAACAATGCTATATCCCATATACACACCAACCATACTAGGAGACTCTTCGGTTAAGCCACTGGTAAATGGTCCATCATTTATATAACGTGAAATATCTTTATGCTTTTTCGTGTATATTAAACTTTGTTCAACCAATTGTTGATATATAAAATGTTCATTTTGTTTACACCATTCGAGTTGTTCTTTGGAGTAACCAAATTTTAATTCGGGTGATTCATAAGGCATCATAGCTTCTAACGCATAGATCATTTTACCATGATGAATAATCGTTTCTAAAAAATCATCTTTAATGGTATAAATGCTGTAATTTCTAAAATCTTTGGGTTGAGAAAAACAAGCATATAACCAATACTTCATAGCATCAGCTACAAGGTACTTATCCTCCATTTTCTTTTTAAAGTACATAGGGAATATTTCTGGGGGTAAGCTATTAATAAGCTTACTGTCTCCCCCCATGTACATATCTAAACCAATACCCAATTGATTAGGTAATGGAAACACTTTAGCATTAAAATTAGAATAAAAAGTTGTTACTGATGGTATCGTACTATCTGGAAAATAATAACGATAATAACTAAAGGCTTCATCTAATTTGGTTTTATAAGTTGAAAAATCTCCAAACTTATTATTGATCTGTTTATAAACATCCTGCATAGCAGAATCATTTAAAAAACGTTCCAATCTATATACAATCATAGGTTCATGAACTGATCCTTCATTAAGCATTTGATACATAAAAGATTCGTATAACACACCATATTGTTTAATCCAAGATTGATTTAACTCCTTTAGCTTGTATTTATCTGCTTTAAAAAATGCTTGTTCAAAACGGTTAAGAGTCAGTTCTACTTTAGCATTAGAAATATCTACTTCTTGCAAACGATTGTTTGATCCACAAGAAACAATTAACGAAAAAACCGTTAGTACTATTACTATATAAAATGATTTAATATTACGCATATCTATTCTACGTAGTACTTACCAAAAAATTCTTTATACTTTGCTAAATCTTTTGAAATAAATAATTGAGAGAAATTTTTTGCAGATATGGTAAAGTACTCAAATTGAACATTAAAATCTTTAAGCTCTTTATTATTAACCTTATAAGCTACATAGTAGCTTTTTGCCTCTTCTTTGTTAGCAAATGTTTTCACTAAAACTGCTTGCGTTTTAGTATCAAGGAAAGTAGCATTAACCTTTAACGATTTACTCCCAAAAGATGCCGAATTAAAATTAGAAATCGCACTTTTCATTTTATTCATATCGTACTTGCCATTTGGTACTAGTACCATAAAGAAATGTTGGGTTTCTGGCGCGAACTTAAAAATATCTTCTCTTGCTTTTTCCGAATCTTGCTTTTTCTTAATGTTTTTCATCTCATTAAGTGTGTTTTGTGCCAACTGAGATAACGTATCATTAGGACAAAATTTAATAACCGCTTTAAGGCTGCTTTCAACTGAGTCTAGTTGACTTAATCCTCCATAAGCTCTAACTTTTAAATACCTTAACTTACATTCGTAAGGATTAGGCTCTTTTTGAGATAAAGCGCTATTAATTTTACCAATAGCAGCTTGATGTTGATTATTATTAATTAATGTATATACCTGTGTATACAAGTTCTTATCTTTTGCTCCATCATTTTTAGCTTTAGAAGCGTAATCAGGATCTTTTAAAATTTTTGCCTCTTCACTGTTTGGATAAGATTCTATAATTTGATCCTTTACAATATTAGCTTCCTTATATTTACTTTGATCGTTAAGCGTTTTATACAATTGATACATTGATTTAATCGCCTTATTATTTGGATGGTATCTTCTCCTAACCTCATCAAACGATTTAACTGCCTCTGGAGAGTCTTTTAACTTATCTCTGTACACTAATCCTGATAAATATAAAGAGTTAATAATCTCTATATTTGACTTTTCTAATTGTTCTGGGCTTACTGGTAGTTTATCAGCAAAAGCTGCAATCTCTTTATCAGAAACAACTGGACCTGTATTCTCGTTATTATCGTTTGTCCCTGCTAAGGATTTATTTTTATTCTTTCGTCTCCAATTATCTTCTAATTTAACATCTCCCCAAACACTCTTAAACTCATTATAACCAAATGCCTTGGATTGTGGATTGTACATCCAAAATTTCCCTTTACTATTATTATTTGCCGCTAAAAAGTTGTCGGGTGGAGCATTATTATCCTTCGCATTATTAAGCTCTTCTTTATCTTTTTCGTCCTGTAATTTTTTAGCATATAGAATTTCTTCTATCCTATCTAATCGTTTCTTTTCATCTAGCCCTGCTATTTCTTGTAGACTATCTTGCAACTTTACATTATTAATATAACCTACCAATGATGTTAAACTTTCGCTTTTATCTTTTATAGCATCATAATTAGGATAGGTATTTGGTAATGATGTTAAGCTACTATCATAGTATCTCTGTGCATCTAAATACGCTTTATCTTCGAAATATAAATCAGCAAGTTTTATATACGTTTTCCCTTTTTGAGTAACATTAGAACTGGGTGCACTAGCAGATAGTTGTAAGTATTCTATAGCCTTTGGCTTATTAACATCTTGTAATTCTAACTCGGCCAAAGCATAATATATTTGATCTTTAAACTCAATGTACTTATCGTCTTTTGCTAGTTTTAGCAATTCTTTTCTTAGGCTGTTCCTGTCAGAACTATTTGCCATTAATGCCCTATTGATTTTAGAATAGAAAATCATTTGGTATGGAGCATTACGTTTAATTACATAAGAATAATCTTCATAAGCTTTTGTTTTTTTACCAAGCTCTTGATGAATCTGAGCTCTTATAAAACGATACCTAACTTTAGTCTTTTTTCTTTTCGTAACCGATATTGCAGAATCTAAATAAAAGATACTTTCCTCTAATTCTCCCTTTTTTAAGTAATAATCGGCTAAGGTAGATGCTAAATCATCTTCAAGTTCTTTTGGGAAGGGGATAATAATCGATTTCTTTTCTCGTTCTTCTTGGCGATCTTGAATTACCTTAATTTTTGACTTTTTTCTTCGTCCTTTCTTTTTGTAGGTATTTCTTCTTTTTTTTCTTTTTTCTTTTCGCTCGTCTTTTCGCTCACTTGCCTCTTTATCATTTACAATTTCTTGTAAATATTTATTTGCTTCCCCAAAGTCTTCCATTTCAAGGTATGTCCTAGCTAACCAAAGCTTTGCTTTATATTTTGATGGGTCTTTTTCATACATTTTAATAACGTATTTAAATACGTTAATAGCTGTATCATACTCTCGTTTATAAAAATGACTTTGTCCTACTACTAACCAATTCTCATCCATCCACTTTCCATACTCGGTTCGTGCATATTTTGCCACTTTTTCTCTTGGCATTGCATGTTTGGTAATAACTTTAGATGTTTTTTCGATTGCCAAATCCATATCTGGAAACCAGCCTTTAGATTCTTCTTCGTTAGGATATCTATTTATAGGAAGAATTTTCTGATAATCTTCTGCTCTTGTTTTTTCAAATTCCTTATTCTTCTCTTTAATGATTTCTCTAGCATTAAAATAACCATTGTAATAAGCTGTGGTATTGTGGTAAAAACGATTTACAGCCGTGTTTTTCTCGGTAGAACAACCGATAAGAATAGGTAGTAGAAATAAAACGTAAATTAATCTTTTCATACAAGTAATAAGTACTAATAAAACAGCATATTATTATCTGTTTTAATAGAAACAGTTTGCAAGTTAACATTTTTTAAGTCCATCCTAATACAGCAGTATAACTTTTAATCCTATAATTTATTTTATCTTTAAGCAAAAAGTTTACTGTTGTAGTAGCTTTAAGGCAAATTTAGTAGAACCAAGTGAAACAAAAAATAAATAATTTCTTTGCTCTGTTAAGAGAAAAAAGAAAAGTGGTTATTTCTAACCCTTCTTCTTTTCAAGAGAAGTTTGCAATAACACTATCTCGATCTGGCTATATTTTAGTCATTTTTCTAAGTATACTGCTTATTGCTTTTATAACTTATTTAACCATCTCTTATACTTCTTTAAGAAAATATATTCCTGGTTATCCTGATATCGATAATATTGATCAAATTCTTGAAACAGATAAAGAAAATTTATCGTTAATAAACTCTGTAGATCAACAAAACAAACAAAGAGATTTATGGATTAAAAATCTTCAAAACATTCTTTCTAATAATGATTCTGTGTTATTACCTCAAGTAAAAGAACAGCTAACTAATGATAGCTTAGATTACAAGAATATTATATTTGAACGGTCTTTAGCAGATTCTTTATTGAGAAAAAAAGTTGAAATAGAAGAAAAACTAATTAAGCAAAACGAAATAAAAGGAATATTAAGATCTTTAAATTTCTTATCCCCTGTTGAAGGTAATCCCTCTGCTTTTGGAGGTTCTAATTCGTTTGGAGTAAAGTATAAAACACTGATGAACACTAGTGTTCAATCTTGCATGAAAGGTGTTGTAATTTCTACTTCTAAAAACATGGCAACTATTCAGCACAGTGAAAACTTAATTAGTATTTATAAATCATGTACTGATTTAACCGTTAAACCTGGTGATGAAATTAGTAGAGGGAAAGAAATTGGAAATACATTAGACTCTACTTTTCATTTCGAATTGTGGCATAAAGGCAAACCAGTCGAACTTAACAAAATAGTCGAAAATTAACTCTATGGGAATCAAGTCATTTCTTAGTAAACCATTTGCAAAAATAACCATTAACAAAGAGCAAAAATGGATAAAAAAACCCATTGAAACTCAAGAAAACATGCTTCAGTTACTCATTAGCGAAGCAAAAAATACAGTTTTTGGAAAGGATCATGATTTTGAAAACATAAAAACGTACGAAGACTTTAAAGAGCGTGTACCAGTTAGAGATTATGAAGGTTTAAAACCTTATGTAGAACAAATAATTGCTGGTAAGCAAGATGTATTATGGAAAGGTAAGCCACTTTATTTTGCTAAAACATCTGGAACTACCAGTGGAGCTAAATATATTCCTATTTCAAAGGAATCTATGCCTGCTCATATAAAATCGGCCAAAAACGCACTACTCTCGTATATAAACGAAACTAAAAAGGCAGGATTTGTAAATGGTAAGATGATTTTCTTGCAAGGAAGCCCTGTGTTAGAAAAAAAAGAGGACATTGATCTTGGTCGTTTATCAGGGATTGTTGCCCATTATGTGCCAAAATATTTGCAAACCAATAGAATGCCTAGCTATGAAACAAATTGCATTGAAGACTGGGAAACAAAAGTAGATAAAATAGTAGACGAAACTATTAATGAGAACATGACGCTCATTAGTGGCATTCCTGCTTGGGTTCAGATGTATTTTGAAAAGTTAGTAGAAAAATCTGGAGGTAAGAAGATTAAAGAAATTTTTCCGAATTTTTCTTTATTTGTTTATGGAGGCGTCAATTTTAAACCTTACGAAAAGCGTTTTGAAGAATTAATTGGAAAGAAAATAGATTCAGTTGAATTGTATCCTGCCTCAGAAGGGTTTATTGCCTACCAAGATTCTCAGCATGCAGAAGGTATGTTACTCGAATTAAACTCTGGGATTTTTTATGAATTTATTCCTGCTGAAGAGTTTTTTGAGGAAAATCCTACTCGAATTTCATTAAAAGATGTAGAGCTTGGCGTAAATTACGCTATTATATTAAGTAATACAGCTGGCTTGTGGGGGTATAATATTGGTGATACAGTTAAATTTGTTTCTAAAGATCCATATCGCATTATTGTTTCGGGCAGGATAAAACATTATACCTCAGCCTTTGGAGAACATGTTATTGCCGAAGAAGTAGAGCGTGCAATGAATGAAGCTTGCGAAAAGTTTGATGCTCAAATAACTGAATTTACTGTAGCTCCTCAAGTTAACCCAATTAATAATGAGCTTCCTCATCATGAGTGGTTTATTGAATTCCAACAAGAACCTAAGGATTTAAATTCTTTCTCAGAGTTTATTGATAAGAGAATGCAAGAGCAAAACGTATATTATTTCGATTTAATAAAGGGAAGTGTTTTACAACCACTAAAAATTACTACTATACAAAAAGAAGGCTTTTTAAATTTTATGAAAAACAGAGGTAAACTTGGTGGACAAAACAAAATTCCTCGATTAAGTAATGACCGTAAAATTGCTGATGAATTAGCGGATTTTATTTCTTCTTAAAGATATCATTATAGATATCGCTAAAAAAGATTTTAGTTTTAACTACATAAATCGGAGAGTTAAACTCTTCTTGTATTTCTCTATTTCCAACTAGCATTAGGCGATATCCAATACCTGCACCTACTCCAAAATATTTTAAGAAACGTAAAGTAGCTGTCATAGAAGGCTCGTACATCATAATAAAGTTTCGTTTATAAATAGCATTATTACAATCTTGATAAAAAGAAGTTCCAAACCCCAGATGAACAGGTATGGTAACTTCTATGTTTTTATGTTCTAAAAAAGAATATTCTACAAATGGGGTTATAAATCGAGTTTTTAACTCTGCTTGTATGCCATCTTGTAAGGTCGTTTGGAAATTAGTGTTTAGCCAATTATAGCCTATTGCGAGAGTAAACTGCTTGTTCCATGTCAATCCTAATTTAACACTCTGTATTTTAGCTATTTGATTCGTTATAAATGAATTACGAGTGTCATAATTGGCGTATACCTGAGGTTTATGTGTTAAACTGGCACTAATAGAATCGAACATTTGACCTTTAAGTGAAAAGCTTATCAATAAAAGAAAAATGTAAATGGCTTTATTCAATGTTTAATTCAATTAATGGATCCCAAAAATGATGTTTAAAATTAATGATTTTATCTTCTTTTACCTCAACACCTTCAATCTCTAATAGCTCTTGCATACTAGTAGGAGTTTTAAAATGATGTTTGCCTGTTAGTAATCCATTTCTATTAACTACTCTATGGGCTGGCACATATTCTTGTTCAGCATGAGAATGATTCATAGCTCTACCAACCATTCGAGATGATTTTGCGGCTCCTAATGCTTTGGCTATAGCACCATAAGAAGTAACTCTACCTTTTGGTATTAGTCTTACAATTTTAAATACATTATCGTTAAAATCTGTGTTCATTATTTCACTTTCTTTAACTGTTTAGCTTCAGCATATGCTAGTCCTCCGACTACAAGTGGTTGCGATAATAACATTATCATTCCTAATATTGACACATCACTTAAATAATAGATAAATAGAAAAATACTAATACCTGCCCAAATAGCATTAGCATAAACTAATATTAATAATAAACTTCCCTTCACTTCTTTTCTAGTATATAGAAATAGTGAATAACAACCATATAACACATGACATATTGAAATAATAAGAAGCACATCTAATGGAATAACTAATAACATCATCCACTTTACTAAAAAAGTACTCCTAACACACCTGTAATTAATGCTAAAAACCAGTCCCAAAACAATATCTTCTTTAACCTTAACGGATCTTTAATCTTATAACTCATTTCATTAATCTATATATAGGTTTTCATCTTCCTTTCTAACTCTGTTATGTTTATAGCAATTAATTTTAGCAGATGAAGAACATCCACAGCCTCTTCTTTTACTGTATGTAATTTGCACGTTTGAAATTGTATCTTTTCTTGTGAAATTATTGATACATAATACTTGAAAATCTAATTGTTGATCTAACACTAATCTAGCTGTATAATGGTTTTGTGCGGTTAATGAGTCAATTTGTAATGTATCATTAGTATAAACTCCTTGACTTTCGAAAGTCCTGATTAAAAACAATTCAGGGTTTGTAACAATGCTAGGATCATATTTAACTGTGAAATATGGAATTTCAAGTTTAGCAATAAACAACATCATTACTAAATATATTAATATATAATATTTCCACTTTTTCATTGCCTTTGCTTTAATCAACAACTATTTCTTGACCTTGTTTTCTCTCTCCATTGTGGTAAAAACACATGTTGTCTAATTTATCTCCTGCACAACTCATACAACCTCTCCTTTTATAGGTTAATTGAACATTTGATATGGTATCCTTTTTAGTGAAATTATTGACAGCAAATATGTTTAATGTACATTCATCATATAAAGCTGCTTTAGTTGAAAAAGCATTCTCAGTATCTAATGTGTCTAATAAAATTGTATCAGCTACTGTTACTCCTTCTAATTCATATAGTTGAATAATATAACATTCTGGGTTAACGATATTAGATGGGTTATAATTAACCGTTAAATATGGAGTTTCGTTTTTACCAGCAACAAATAAAAATAATACGAAGTATCCGAAAGCAAATAGTTTTAATTTTTTCATCTCAGTGTCTTTAATCAATGGATACTTCTTGTCCTTGTTTTCTTTCTCCATTATGTAAAAAGCACATATTCTCTAGTGCTGGACCGCCACAACTAAACCCACATCCTTTTTTAAACGTCATTTGAACATTTGATATAGTATCTTTTTTTGTGAAATTGTTTACAGCAAAAATATACTGTGCTTCATCATCATACGGTTCAAACATAACTGAAAAATTATTATCAGCATTAATAGAATCTAACAAAGTAGTATCCATCATTAAAGTTCCATTATCATCATATGAGGTTATTAAGAAAACCTCAGGGTTAACAATAGCAGATGGATCGTATTGTACCGTTAAAAAATAAATTCTTTTTGATGTTGCTAAAAAAAGACTCATTACAAACAACCCAAAGAGGTAATATTTCAATTTTTTCATAAAAACAAGTTTGTTATTTGAGCATGTTAATTGCCCGTTCTAACATACTCACGAAATAATCAACTTCATGGTTGGTATTATAAAAAGAAAAAGATGCTCTAATAGTTCCTGGAATTTCAAAAAAGTCCATTATGGGTTGTGTACAATGATGACCAGTCCTAACTGCTACGCCTGTTTTATCTAAAATGACACCAATATCATAAGGGTGAATACCTTCAACAATAAAGGATATTACAGAAGCTTTTTCATTTGCTTCTCCAACAATTTTTAATCCATCTATAGCTTTTAGCTTATTAGTGGCATATATTAATAATTCTTCTTCTTGTTTTTTAATGAAATCAAAACCTACTGAGTTAATATAATCAATGGCTACACCTAAACCAATGCCTCCCACAATATTTGGTGTACCTGCTTCAAACTTATGTGGTAATTCATTATAAGTTGTTTTCTCGAAGGTTACTGTTTTAATCATGTCTCCGCCTCCTTGATAAGGTGGCATTTGATTTAACAACTCTTCTTTACCATATAGTACTCCTGTTCCAGTTGGCCCAAATAATTTGTGACCAGAAAAGCAATAAAAATCAGCATCTAATTCTTGAACATTAACTACATCATGAGAAACTGCCTGAGCTCCATCAATAAATACCTTTGCTCCAACTTTATGAGCATCTTTAATTATATTTTTAACAGGATTTATTGTTCCAAGTGTGTTAGAAACATGAACTAAAGCAGCTAATTTTGTTTTTGAAGATAAAAGGTTTAAAAATTCATCATAAATGATCTCCCCTTTATTATTCATAGGAGCTATTTTTAATTTGCATCCTCTTTCCTGGCATATCATTTGCCAAGGGACAATATTAGAATGATGCTCCATTGCAGAAATAATAATTTCATCCCCTTCTTTTAAAAAGGCTTTAGAAAACGAATGTGCTAACAAATTAACACTACCTGTTGTACCAGTAGTTAAAATAATTTCATGTGAATGCTTAGCTCCAATAAACTCTTGAATTTTAATTCGAGCTTCTTCATAAGCTGATGTTGCTTCTTGACTTAACGTGTGAACCCCTCTATGGATATTACTATTTTGATTGCTATAATAATCATTAATAGCATCAACTACTACTTTCGGCTTTTGAGTAGTTGCTCCATTATCAAAGTATACTAATTTTTTGCCATTAACTTCTCGTTCTAAAATTGGAAAATCTAATCGTACTTCCTCTATTGTTTTAATGGCATTTTTAATCATTCTAATCCAAATAATTGTGCAATATGATGTTTTACAACATCTTGCTTTACGTTTTCTATTACTTCACCAACAAATGCACCAACTAATAATTTATTAGCACTCTCAGGGCTTAATCCTCTTGATCTAAGGTAAAATAATGCTTCCTCGTCTAACTGGCCGGTTGTTGAACCATGACTACATTTTACATCATCCGCATAAATTTCTAATTCTGGTTTAGAATTAATAGTTGCATCATCCGATAATAAAATGTTGTTATTACTTTGAAATGCATTTATTTTTTGAGCATCTTGCCTCACAAAAACCTTCCCGTTAAAAGTAACGGTAGCTTTATCGGTAGCAGTCCCTTTATACAATTCATTGCTTTCACAGTTCGCTTTTCTATGATCTACTACGGTATGATTATCTATTTGCTGTTTATTTATTGCGGTATATGCTCCATACAAATTGCTTTCGCATCCTTCTCCGTTTACTAAAATATTGGTGTTATTTCTAATCCAATCTCCGTTTAACGAATAAAAATGTAACGAAACAGTACTATTTTTCTCTTGGTGAGCTTGCGTATTATTTACTTGAAAAACTCCTTCCCTTTCATTTTGAATATTTATAACACTAATATTACTATTCTCTGCTACAAATATTTCGTAAGTACCATTTAGCAATACATTATTGGCTTTATCGCTAACAGTCGTATGAATAATAGTAGCTTCTACGCTTTTTTTAGAGGTAACAATAATTCTTGGTTGAGCAATTACATCACCTCCTGATATTTCATGAATAATATGCAAAGGCTTATCTAAAGTCTCGTTTAACTCAATTAAAAATCCTCCATTAAAATAAGCTGAGTTTAACGTATTAAATACATTTCGGTCATTATCCTCCTCTTTAGCAAAATAATCAGCTAATTCTGTTGAAAAACATGCAGTAATCTCTTTAATATTTGCTATAGATTGATTTGGTAAATTATTGTAATCATGAGCTGTATTAAACCCATTTTTTAATACTACTTTATAAGCATCTATTTCTTTATTCTCCTCATCTAATACAAAAGCTGATGATATAGTATTACTAACCTCTTCGTTTAAAAAAGAATAAGATGACTTCGCTATTTTATTAGTTCTAATGTATTTCCAATACTCATCACGAGTAGTAGGGAAATTTTCATCTAATAATCTATTTACAAAAGGTGTTCGTAAATTTTCTAATTCATCAGTTATGGGAGAATTACTATTCTTAATAGACGAAATAAACTCCTCCATTTTACTTGCTGATATCACTGCACTCATATTAAACAGTTGCTAATTCTTCCTTAATCCAATCGTACCCCTTCTCTTCTAACTCTAATGCTAATTCTTTTGGCCCAGATTTAACGATTTTTCCATCATACAAAACATGAACAAAGTCGGGCACAATATAATCTAATAATCTTTGGTAATGTGTAATAACAATAGTAGCATTGTTTGGAGTTCTTAACTTATTAACTCCATTAGAAACAATCCTTAAGGCATCAATATCTAACCCAGAATCAGTTTCATCTAGTATGGCCAATTTAGGATCTAACATAGCCATTTGAAAAATCTCGTTTCGCTTTTTCTCTCCTCCCGAGAAACCTTCATTTACGTATCTCTTAAGTAAATCAGGGTTTAATTCTACTAAAGCAGATTTTTCTTTAACTAAGGCTAAGAAATCTTTCGCTTTAATGTCTTCTTGTCCTTTGTATTTTCTTATTTCATTAATTGCGGTACGCAAAAAATTCATATTACTAACTCCAGGTATTTCAACTGGATATTGAAACGCTAAAAACAACCCTTCAGCAGCTCTTTCTTCTGTATCGAGCTCAGTTAAATCATTTCCCTCAAATAAAATTTCTCCTTTAGTAACTTCGTAATCTTCATTACCAGCAAGAATAGAAGATAACGTACTTTTACCAGCTCCATTTGGACCCATTATTGCATGAATCTCACCTGCCTTAACTTCTAAGTTAAGTCCTTTTATAATCTCTTTATCCTCTATTGAGGCATGTAAATTTTTAATTGATAACATCTAAAAATGTTCTTATTTGTAATTATTCTAAATAAACCTATAAGTAAAGATAAGTAAAACCTCTTAAACTGGACAGCATGTTACAAAATTTGTTTAGAACAAGTATTAGTTTTGTCCAAAAAAGAAAAAATAGCGTTCTTTAAGTCAATTATTTATCTACTACAAAATGATTATAAATCAAGTCTTTATTGTCCTAATAATATTAAATTCTTTTTTGAACTCTTTTTCTCAAGTTTCTATCCAAGACTCTCTTAAAATAAGATCTTTAGATAAGGAAGCAAGATCAAAAATTTTTAAAGAAAAAACAAAGGCGCTTGAGTTATGCGACAAAGCAATTGCTCTGTCAAAAAAGGATAGTTCAATTATATTAATACCTCTAAGCACTAAAGCACTTATATACTTCCAACATGGAAAAAAAGATAGTGCATTAAACATTATGCAACTTGTAATTGATATTTCCACTGCTACTAAGGATGACAAAAGTTTATCCGGAGCTTATAGAAACATAGGGCAAATTGAAGAGTATACTGGCTCTTTTGATGATGCACTTAAAAATTACATGTTAGCCAATGAAGTATACAGAAGAAGTAGTGAATATGACGGAAACCCAGGTTTATATATGGCTATAGCTGATCTTCACTTAAGGTTAGAAGATCTTCCTAAGGCCGAAGAAAATTACAGAAAAGGACTTTTAATTTCTCCACTATGGAAAGACGATAAACTTATTGCTAGTTTTCAAGTAAAACTAGCTAAAGTATTTTTATACAAAGAAGAGCTAGACAGTGCATATTATTATGCCAAACAAGCTGATGATTTTTTTATTTCATCTAACTTAAAACCTAGTGTAAATGATCCTAAAGAAGTATTAGCAGAAATAAACCTTAAAAAAGGAAAAACAGATGAAGCCATTAAATACTATGACAATCTATTAAAAACATTAATTAATCAAAAGGACACTCGAAGAATTGCTTTTATTGCTCAAAAACTTGGTGTAGCTCAACTTAAGCAATTGGATTACAAAGCAGCATTAAAAACGTATGAATTATCACTTGATGCTCATGAAAAATTACAATCTCCAGCAATTGCTGATGATTATAAAATGCTAGCCTATATACATGAGCAAAATGGAAACTATAACTTAGCTTATGATTTTCAAAAAAAATATAGTGATAAATACAAAGAACTTCTCAACAAAGAAAAGCTTAACCAAATAAATGATCTTCAAATCAAATATGATACAGAAAAAAAAGAACGAGAAAATGAACAATTAAGCTTCAGCTTAACATTAAAAGAAAAAGAAAGTAAAATTGCGGAATCATCTTTGATGATAAAAAACTATGTTATTATAGGGATTGTTGTGTTATTTCTTGTTTTCATGGGGCTAATATTTCTAATTTACAATAGAAGAAAAGTGATAAATGATAACAACATGCTAAAACTTGAGCAAAAACTCCTTAAAACACAGATGAACCCTCATTTTATCTCAAATGCTTTAATGTCAGCTCAAGGTTATATTTATGATAATAAACCTAAAGAAGCCAGTAGTTACCTAACTAAAATTGCTAAACTCACCAGACTTGTATTAGAAAACTCTAGAAAAGAATCTATATCCTTAGAGGATGAAATTTCAACATTAGAAAACTATTTAGTAGTTCAACAAAAACGCTATGAAAATTTTGATTTTGAGCTAACTGTGGATGAAAAATTAGACCCAGAGGAAATTCAATTACCTCCTATGTTAACACAACCATTTGTAGAAAACGCTATAGAACACGGGGTTCAAAATTTGCCCTATAGAGGATTATTAAAAGTAAATTTTACCTCAACAAATCAAAACAAACTACACATTTCAATAGCAGATAATGGCTTAGGTATAACTAAAAATATAACACCAAAAAAAGAACATCAATCATTATCTAGTAAAATTGTAAAGGAAAGACTAAATAATCTTGCCGAGTTTTATAAAGAAAAACTAGATTTTAATATTAGCAATAATTTTACCGATAAAAATAAAGGAGAAGGAACAAAAGTTGTATTAACTTTACCTCTGTATAATTAACTTTTTATATGATATCTGCTGTAATTATAGATGATGAAAATAAAGTAAGACAAACACTAAAAGGAATCATTTCAACACACGATATTCCCTTAAACATTATTGGCGAAGCTGACAATAAGAACAGTGGTGCTGAGTTAATTGTTAACACTAATCCTGATGTTATTTTACTTGATGTTATGCTAGGTAAAGATACCAGCTTTGATATGTTAAAGTTAATAGGCAACATGAAAAGTAAAGTTATTTTCATATCTGGATTTGAACAATTTGCTATTGAAGCTTTTAAATTTAGTGCAGTAGATTATATTCTTAAACCTGTAGACCCTGATGAGTTATTAGCTGCAATAAAAAAAGTTGAACAACAAATACAATCTGATAATGCATCTGTTAAATTAGATGTATTGTTAAATAACTTATCAAATACCAACAATCAAGAAAAAAAAATTGTTTTACAAACGCTAGAAAAAACATTCATTATTCAAATACAAGATATTTTAAGATGTGAGAGCAATAACAACTACACTTACTTTTATCTTAAAAATGGAGAAAAACTGCTTATATCGAAACCAATCAAGCAGTATGATGAATTATTAAGTAATTATAACTTTTGTCGCGTTCATAAATCTCATCTAGTAAACATGAATTTTGTTAAAGGTATTCTTAAAAAAGATGGAGGTTATATTGAGCTTATTAATGGTGGTTTAGTTCCTATTAGCTCAAGAAAAAAAGAAAAAATTGTTTCAGCAATTAATCAAATGGGCGTTAACTAACTCACAGTATACGTAAACGAATTTATCCATTACGATAAAGAATCTTATTAAATAACACTTGTTCACTGGTATACATTTGTACTCATAATAATTAAAACAAAAAACGAGTACACATGAAAAAATTAGTATTAATGTTAGTTGGAGGTTTACTACTTGGTTCTTGCGGAGAAGTATCTGTCGAATCAAAAAAAATCTCAGAATATGTAAAACCTGTAGCCACATTTATGAATGGGACATCAGGAGTTCAATTATTCTCTTATTTCGATCAAGAAACATATAAAGAAGAAAAAGTAACGCTAAATGGACAAGTATGTACATCTGGAAGTTATGGAAAAGATCCTGTGATCTACCTTTGTGAATTTGAACAAGACGGTCTTTCTTTTAAACCTTTTGTTGTAGTATCTAAAGAAGATCAAACAAAAGTAAAAGATGCACTTAAAGCTGCTGAAAAAGAAGGAAAAGAAGACATTAATGTTGTTTTTGAAGGCAAGCTAGTAAAAAAAGGAAGTAACAAAAGTCCTTTTGGAGGAGAAATTAAATTAAAGTTTGACGAAGGGAAAGTAATTCAATTATAAAAATAAAAACAATGAAGAAGATATTATATATAATCGCAATACCACTTATGTTTACTTCATGCGAATCGGAAGTAACCGTTACAACATCTGGAACTGATACTGAAACAGAATCTACAACAACTCAATCTTCAGGAGACATAGTAAAAGATCAAATTTTTGGTTTAATTGCTGATGCTGATAAAGGTTTGAAGCCACTTTCTCCAATAGCTAATATTGATAAATATGATGCAAACACTAAAGCATATATTGTAGGAGAAAAAGAAACAGGAAATTTCAATTCTAAATGGGAGAAAGGAGATTATGAAGGTTCAAGATTCTACTCTAAGAAATATAATGATGATAGTCAACTTAGCGAAGTTAGGTTATCTATTATGGTAAAAGAAGAAATTTATTATGATGATGAATCTGACACAGAAGATGAATCTAAAAAAATAGACTGCAATAAATACCTAAAAATTATATCAGAAAAATTAGGTGTTGAAGCAGAAGAAGAAACCTATACTGGTGGAGGACATGTATGGAAAACACCAATTGCTAATTGGCAACTTACAACTTATGATGATTATTCATTGCAGTTTGTAATGAAAGAATCTAAATAGTATTAGCGCATAGATAATAAGGAACTAATACTACCCGCATGTGTCACATGCGCTAAGCAAAATGGTCGAGCATAGCTCGACCATTTTTAGTTATATTCAATATGTTGCTAGTTATTCTCTCTAAAACACCTTAAATAAAGGGATATTTCCTATTTTTGATATCTTACAAAGATTGTGTGAATGAAGAATATTAGAAACTTCTGTATTATTGCTCATATTGACCATGGTAAAAGTACCCTGGCAGATAGACTACTACAGACTACCAACACCATAACCGAAAGACAACTACAAGAACAAACCCTTGA
This sequence comes from Flavobacteriales bacterium, assembly GCA_020630395.1. Taxonomy (GTDB): domain Bacteria; phylum Bacteroidota; class Bacteroidia; order Flavobacteriales_D; family CAJJDF01; genus CATLPG01. The sequence goes on along the minus strand of JAHDBM010000002.1, from coordinate 133,524 downwards.
CGATATGGATTTGGAGCGTGAACGTGGGATTACCATAAAAAGTCATGCTATTCAAATGAATTACACACACGAAGGTGAAGAATTTGTATTGAATTTAATCGACACCCCAGGTCACGTAGATTTTTCTTATGAAGTTTCTCGTTCAATTGCTGCTTGCGAAGGTGCTTTGCTAATTGTAGATGCATCTCAAGGAATTGAAGCGCAAACAATCTCAAATTTATACCTAGCAATAGATCATGATTTAGAGATTATTCCAATTCTTAATAAAATGGATTTACCTGGTGCTATGCCAGAGGAAGTTTCTGATCAAATTATTGATTTAATTGGCTGTACACAAGAAGAAATTATTCCTGCTAGTGGCAAAACTGGCTTAGGTGTAAATGATATTCTTAAGGCTGTTATAGATCGAGTACCAGCTCCAAAAGGAGATCCTGAAGCTCCATTACAAGCCATGGTGTTCGATTCGGTTTTTAATAGTTATAGAGGTATTATTGCTTATTACAGAGTATTAAATGGGCAAATTAATAAAGGAGACAGAGTAAAATTTTTAAATACTGCTAAAGAATATAATGCTGATGAGATTGGGGTGTTAGGTCTAGACTTAGTTCCTAAAAAAGCAGTTAGCACTGGTGATGTTGGTTACATAATATCTGGTATTAAAGAAGCAAAAGAAGTAAAAGTTGGTGATACGATTACTACTGTTGCTAATCCATGTACTGATGCTGTAAAAGGTTTTGAAGATGTTAAACCAATGGTATTCGCAGGTATTTATCCTGTAGACACAGATGATTATGAAGAGCTAAGAGATGCAATGGGACGTTTGCAATTGAATGATGCTTCCTTAGTTTTTGCACCAGAAAGTTCTGCTGCACTAGGCTTTGGTTTTAGATGTGGGTTCCTAGGAATGTTGCACATGGAAATTATTCAAGAACGTTTAGAGCGTGAGTTTAACATGACCGTTATTACTACGGTCCCTAACGTTTCGTATAGAGCGTTTCTTAAAAAAGATCAAGAGTTATTAGAAATTAACAATCCATCTGATTTACCCGATCCTTCTAAAATGGATTATGTAGAGGAACCATTTATTAAAGCGCAAATCATTACCAAGAGTGATTATGTTGGTTCTATTATGACCTTATGTATCGAAAAAAGAGGAGAATTAAAGAACCAAGTATACTTAACATCTGATAGGGTTGAGCTAACTTTTGATATACCCATGACCGAAATCGTTTTTGATTTTTACGATAAACTAAAAACAATTTCTAAAGGTTATGCCTCTTTCGATTATAACCCAATTGGATACAAGCAATCTAAACTGGTTAAACTAGATATTTTACTTAACGGAGATCAGGTAGATGCTTTATCTGCTTTAGTACACCAAGACAATGCCTACAACTTAGGTAAACGTATTTGTGCAAAACTTAAAGAACTTATCCCTAGGCAACAATTTGATATTGCTATACAAGGGGCAATTGGAGCTAAAATTATCTCTAGAGAAACGGTAAAAGCTGTTCGTAAAGATGTAACCGCTAAATGTTATGGTGGAGATATTTCACGTAAACGTAAACTACTAGAAAAACAAAAGAAAGGTAAAAAACGTATGAGGCAAATTGGAAACGTAGAAGTTCCTCAATCTGCTTTCTTGGCTGTTTTAAAACTAGACTAATACATAATTGGAAGAAGAAAGTATTGAAATATTCTTAACTGAAGTCACTCAATTTTTTCCTGATATTGAAGAAGAAGCATTATCCTATTTAAAACAAAACTGTATTGTTGATAGGGTAAATAATAAATGTATTATTATACCTGCTAATAAGATTCAATCCAATATAATTTTTCTAACTAAAGGTTTAGCAAGAGGTTATTATGTTGACAATAAAGGTGACGAAATTAACATACGATTTATTAATGACAGAGGATGGATAACCCACTATACTGCCTTAATTTCGCAAAATCCTAGTAAGTATTATTTTCAAACATTAGAAGAGTGTCACCTTATTAAACTTCCCTATGCTGTAATTTTAAATGGCTATGAACAATACCCTTCTCTTCAAAAATTTGGTAGACTTATTGCGGAAAGCGTTTTAAAAACACAACAAAACCGTATTGAAAGTTTTCAATTTCTTGATGCAGAAAAAAGATACGAAAAGTTCATAACCAATCATCCTAACTTATTTAACAGAATATCGCTATCACATCTTAGTTCATATTTAGGAATTAAAAGGCAATCACTTAGCCGAATTAGAAAAAAAATAGTCTCTAAATAATTTTGTCACATATGTGTCAGGTATAGCGCTTCATTTTTAAAGAATTTTACTCCATAAACACTTATGATTATGAATGTACTATTATTAGGCGCAACAGGTTTTTCTGGAAAGGAAGTACTAAAAAAATTACTCCATGACGGCCATCAAGTTACTGCAATTACAAGAAACCAACACTCGCTTCTCTTAAAACACAATAACCTATTAATTATTGAAGGAGATATTTTAAATGCCGACTTGATTAATACTGCTTTAAAAAATCAAGATGCTGTGATCAACTGCTTAGGCATTGGAGGTAAAGGAAATGGAAAGCCTAACAACTTAATCTCTAATGCCACTAAAATACTTGTTTATGCAATGGAGATTCAAAACGTTAAGCGAATTATAGCCATGAGCAATGTAGGAGCAGGAAATAGTAGACAACATCAACCTTGGGTATTTAACCGTATTATTCTTCCTTATTTTATGAAATGGCTTAAGGTTATTATTGATGATAAAAACATTATGGAAAAGATCATCATGAACAGTAAACTAGATTGGACTATTATTAGGTTACCTAATATTATAGATAAAAAACCAAAGAGAACGATAACGGATTCCATAAATGGAAAAGGTCTAAAAATGTCCATTACTAATATAGATTTGGCTCATTTTTTAGCTAATCAACTAAATACTAACAAATGGATGCATAAAGCACCTTCAGTAAGCAATTAAACTTCTATTATGATGCTAAAAACGATTATACTCTCATTTCTAATACCAATAAATTTAACCGCTATGAGTAAACCTCAAATACAAGAAAACAATATCACAACATCTATCGGAGATATTAAAGTATATCAACAAATAGTTCCAAATACTACTCCAATTATTCTTTTACACGGAGTATACTACGATCATAATTTATGGAATTATTATACCAGCCGTATTACCGACAGAACAGTCATCACAATTGATATGCCACACCATGGAAAAAGTAAGCATATTAAGAAGAAGAACTGGAATATGAATGATTGTAAGAACATGTTATTAGAAATTATAGATAGCTTAGCATATAAGCAGGTATATGCAATTGGTCATTCTTGGGGCAGTATGACTATTTTAAGAGCTGCTAGTGAGGAACCTAGTAAGTTTAAAGCTATTGGTTTTTGTAATATGCCCTTTCAAGAAGGAAATAGAAGCACTAGGCTTAAATTTAGTTTTCAACATTTTATGCTATCTTTTAGAACATTCTATACTAAACAAGTAGTAAAAGCTATGTTTGGTAAAGAAGCAATACAAAACAAACCAGAAGCTATTGAATACTTAGATTATACCATGTCTTTATTAACCAATAAAGAGGTTAAACAAACCGACAAAGCAGTTATTTCACACGTAGATAATGGAGAACAATACTTGAGTAAATTAACAGTAAAAGTAATTGCTCTAAAAGGAAAAGATGATTATGTTGAAACACCTAAAAACATTCACACAACCATTGTTGAAGGTAGCCACACTAGTCCATTAGAACAACCTCAAAAAGTACTAGCGTTTATTAAACAAGTATTAGCACTATAATAAAATAAATTAGTCCTCTTTACAGGAATATTCATCTTAATACTTGTATTTTTATTTCACAAATATTGAATACAAATGAATTTGCTTGAGTTTATTTTTTTACAAACTAATAGTTTGTCAAGTCCTTCAACTGAAATTGACACCTGGACATATATTAAAGGAAAAGTGTCAGATATAGGAGATCATCTTGTTGATTTTGTTCCAAAAGTTGTTGGTGCTACTGCAGTTTTAATTATTGGTTTTTGGCTAATTAAACGCATTATTAAAGTACTCGTTAAAAAACTCGATAACTCCAGTTTAAATGCAGAATTAAAACCTTTTTTAAAAGGCACTGTTAGCATATCTCTTAAAATAATGGTGTTGTTAATTGCAGCAGGCATACTTGGAGTAGAAACTTCTTCTTTTGCTGCTTTATTAGCTGCTGTTGGTTTTTCTATTGGGTTAGCTTTTCAAGGAAGTTTAGGGCATTTAGCTTCGGGTGTGTTAATCTTCATTTTTAGACCTTTTAAAGTTGGTGATATCGTAGAAATTCATGAAAAACTAGGAGAAATTACCGAAATTGAAATTTTAAATACTCATATTAAAACATTCGACAATAAAGATGTTATTATACCAAATGGAATGGCAATTAGTGATGTGGTTACTAACCTATCCAACCATGATTATATACGTGTAGAGCTTCAAATACCTTTAGGTTATGGATCAAGTTTTCCAGAGGTTAAAACCATTATCGAAGACACCCTGTCTAAAACTGAAAAAGTGTTAACTGATCCTTTACCATTTGTAGGGATTAATAATTTTGACACTCACTTTATAGTACTAGATGTTTTTGCATTTTGTTTAGTACAAGATTATTGGGATGTTTATTATGCTTCTTACCAAAACATCAAGAAAGCTCTTAGTGAAAACGGAATTAAAATGAGCTACTCCGAAGGTGTTGAACTTGGAGAGATTGGGGGATAAACAGACTCTTCTTAGATACTGTTTTTTTTTAAATTTTTTAATCCGCTAATATATATTGATGAAAAATATTACTTTCCTACTTTTACTATCGCTATCCGTTAGTTGTACACCCACAAACAAAACTGTCGAAATAAATGGTGTAACCATAAATAACTCATTACTCTCCGAATTAAAAATTGAACTTGGCAGTAATCCGCTAGATTTTCAAAAGATTAACTATTACTACGAATCAAAAGACTCTTCGTATACAGAAACAGTAGATACTATTAATAATGGTTTTTTCTTTAAGCCAGTACCAGAACAAAAAGCAAAAAAGATTGTTGATGTATATTCAGATTATATAAAAGAAGAAGGTAATTATATCTTCCTTAAAAACTTAACCTTTGATGATAGTTGGTCTACATTATATGAAGTAACCATTGTAAAAGCTAAGGATCAATTTGAGATTTTAAAAATAATGAATACAGAGGCTGTTAATTATGATCTTACTAATGACGATATAATTACAAAAATGAAAAAATGGGATAAACTAGTTGGGTTAAATGTTGTAATTGCCCAAGGAGATCGTGTTGAAGCATATATGGATCATTTACCAAATGATTTAACGAAATTTACTAATGAAGTATATGAGTTTTGTCCTGATGTTATTGACCAAGGATATGGTGAAATGAAGGATATGATATCTGACTATAAAGCAAACAAATACTTCTGGATGTGGTGGGATTAAAGGCTGTTTAATTTCTTAGACATAAATAATGTATCCACTTTAATCTTAATAAGTGTTCTAGTATAGCTAAAAGAGCTTTGATTATTAGTTGACTTATGCTTTTAATAAAATTATAGAACATGTTATTTCAAATACTCCATGTTGTAACATTATCTTAAGCCTTTATAGTTGTTAACATTATTAGTTAAATCATGCTTTACTATACAATTTTGCATATTTCCTAGTTTAAGATTATCGGGATTTCTATTACAGTTAATATGAAAAAAAATGCCTTCATGAAAATGGTATAAAAGTTACCTATCACAAAGGAATTGAAGTAGGGAGGTAGACTTTTTATTTAAATCAATTTGGAGTTACCTTTGCAAAATTATTTGCAATAAACACCTCCATTTCCAATAGTAACTTGTATTAAGTAGGAAATCTCAAGTGTTTCTATTATCGAATTCGTTAAAATATTTTGAACCTTTAAAAAAAACCCTCAAGCGATATTCACTTGAGGGTTTTTCAAATAAATTACGTTCATTCTTTACCATTTGCTACCTGTTGGCAATCTCATTGGCCAACGCATATAATGAGGGACACCTTCTTCTTTTAACCTTATGTATTCATTAATTGTAGCTCTTTTTTCAATCATTCCACCCTGCTCCATAATTTCATACAAAATTAATCCAAAATCTCGAACTTTAGGATGTAAGTGACTTACCGGTTTAATAACAAGATCAGTTCCTAAATTGTTAATATTTATGCCCGAACCACGCATTGTACCATTGACAATGACTAAGACATCTCCCGGTTTTAGATCAGGATTATTGTTATAGCTTGGATTTGTATTATCTAAAACATTTCCGCCTGAGTTAATGACGTGACCAAAGTTTTCCGTATTATTCAAAACTATTTCAGTCCATTGTGTTTCACAGCTTAGCATACAAGAATAATTTTCGTTTAAGTCTCTTGCTATTTGTGTAGGTCCTTGCCCATCACCAACCACATATCCAACTAAATTGCCATCTTTATCAAAAATTGGTCCACCTGGAATACTTTTAAGATTTGCTCTATGAAGCTCAAAATTTAATGCGTGAACGGCAGCTCCTTGAATAGCCCCTGAAAAGAAATTTCCTCCAGAAAGATGGCTAGCCACACCACCAGCTAAAGCTGATGATGCGTATCTACCCGCACCCTGCCAATTAGCAGTTCCTGCACTTACCAGTGAAGAAGCAGCTCCCGAAGCGAAAGAGCTCATAAAGTCCCCTCCTTGAAGCAAACTTAACGCACCACCAGCAACACCATGCGAAACAGCTCGTGCTAGTTCTCTTCCAACCGATCCTGTTTCTTTAAATACACCACCTATACCCATAGTAACAGTACCACTAAATACACCAAAACTAAAACCACTGATGAATTTACCTCCATTTTTTTGTGCGCTAATACCACTTAAGACCGCACTACCAATTAACATAAGAGCTGGTACGATATCTCCATCTGGATCGTTATAGCTTACTGGATTATTCACCATACTGTTATATGGCGTATAGTTTGGTAATAAGGTAGATTTAGGATCTGGCTGATACCATCTTCCAATAGCTGGGTCATAGGTTCTATACGTAGTGAAATCTAACGCTAAGTCTAAATCATCTACTCGCTCCATCCCGTTATATAAATGGTCATTTCTATCTGGACCTACAGTCGAGTCATTTAAACTCGTCCATTCTCCATACATAGACAACCCAAATGGGTAGTAATTATTAATTTGGAACACCTCATTATTGGAGATTGAGTCATCATTATTACGATCACTAAATACCACTCTTGTATTTCCTAAATGGTCATTAATATGATAATCATATACAGGAGTAGATGCTAAATTTTTCACTTTTCCTGTAGCAGTATTTAATACTTGCACCCCATTATCGTAATAAAATGATCCTAAATATTCTGTTTTTTTGATTGTTAAGCTAGCCTTTACAATTTTTCGCTCTAATACCTCTCCTGTTGCTGAATAAAGGAATACGATCTTTTCCTCTTTTCCTCTAGGCTTAATTTCGTATGGTAAATCAAAATAATTGTACTTAATATCAATGTTTTTGCTTGGATCATAAATTATATTGCCGTTATTGTCATATTGGTAGCTTCCACTTTTTTGAGGGTGGTATCCTTTAAATTGCATATTTGGACCAGATTGTGGAGTGCCAGATCTACTTGCACTCGGAGGTATAGCTCCACCTGATCCTGAACCAACACCTCCAACACCTCCAACACCTCCAGTTGAATTAGCTAAAGGAATGCTTCTGTCGGTAATTTTCTTAAGTTTATTAGAGTTAGTACCATAATAGTAATACTTCAAATCATCCATTACGCCCGCAGCAAAATTTCCTGCCGCATTTTTATATACCCCTCTTCTTTTGATTGATCTATGATTCCCTCTTACATCATAAGAATATTGGCAGGAATAATCTCCTTTTTGGCTATTACCAGTCTCTTCAGAATACTCAGCACTTGTTAATTGACCCAAATAATCATATTCATAACTATAGTTTTGCCAATTCAACCCTTTATGTTTCCAACTAATTACTCCTATTTTTCCATCTTTATAGGCTTGACCATTGGTTATACCTAAGTCGTCATCATACCCTATTCTAATACTAAATAAATCATCAACTGTTGGTTTGGCATTAATTCCTGTTTGATGTCCTGCAATATTATAACTAGAATTAATTGTTTGTAAGGCAGTACCATTTTCAATTCCCAATTGAGTGGTGATTATTTTACCAAATTTATCATATTCATAATGAACTAAATGCTCTTTATGCCCATTAATTGTTTGATACTTATCTAGTGTTCTTCCATGATTATCAAGCTCAAACTCATTGAAAATATTTACTTGATTTGAGCCTGCCTCTTTTTGATGACTTGTTCTGGAACTGATGATATTACCAGCATAATCATATACAAATTTACCTTGTATTGTTTTTCCCCCTAAATGATTCGTAATCGTACTCTTCTTTACAAAACCAAATGAATCATACTCTATTACTTCTGATAGCTTTTTATTTGTAAGTGTGTAGCCATCCAATACAGCTGTAGTCGAACTTAATACTTTATTTGTTTCAATACCTGTAGATCCATAATAAACATCTGTCCACATATCTTGTGCAATAACATTATTTGGATTAGGTGCAGCACTAGAAGTAACAGTTCCCGTTCTATTTGCTCTACCATATTGATCGTACTCCGTTATATGCCATTTGTTTTGATTTTTTAGCTGAAAATCTTGTTTAGCAACCAACTTACCAATATCATTATACAATAAATTAACTTCTTCTTTTCCTGGGTCTTTATAGGATATTTTATTCCCTTGACCATCATAAGTATACGTATAAATTAAATCTTTGTCTGTTGGGGTTGTATTAGGAGGTAGCACTGTCGTTACCCTACCCTTAATATCATATAGATAGTATGTGTCATTTCTCTTTGTTTCGGTTGAGTTTGATTTACGCGCTAAAATTTCTTGCCCAAAACCATCAGTAAATGTTATGGTTTTATTTCCTTCTGCACTAATATTTACTAGCTTAGATAATGTTCCTGGAGCATAATAACCTCCATTTAACCAGTCTTTTACTAGATCTGATGCATCATTTACTTTGAATTCATTTGTAACGGGGTGCCAATTTGATATTCTACTAGATAGGACCCTATTTAAAGGCGATTTTTCGTAAGTAGTATATTCATATTTCTCATCAGCAGGGTTGCTTGCTTTCCATATAAATTGACCATTCGTATTTCCTTCAAAAGGTTGAGATTTTTTATACACTCGTCCCAATGAATCATAATAATTAACAGTTAACAAGTCTTTGTTGTTAGGAGAGCTATTTACGGCAATTGAACCAATATTTCTGCCTAAACCATCTGAATAAGTGATAACTGTTTCTTCAGTTACATTACTTCCTATAACTGGTGTGTAAACAGTCTTTGTTTTGATATTAGGAAAAGTACCTAGAGATGCATCTAAAATGTTGTATTCATTAGTAGAAATGACATTATTGTTTAGAGTATTTGTTTTTACTAATCTTCCAAACTGGTCGTATTCAAAATCTGCTTGTGTACCATCTATATCTGTTTTTGATTGAACTAGCCTAGTTCCTGGATAATAGATAACAGATTTTTCATGATTTAAATACTTTGTTCCAGTAATTAAATTATTTTGATAAAAGTATTCCATAACACCCCAATTAATTGATCTTGATTTGATGATATTACCATTCGCATTATACTCTAAATTAGTATCAACAGCTACCCAAGAACCCGTAAAATTATCGGATACATTTTTATTTCCTTTAAAACTATAAGTTATGTAAGGGTATAGTTTCACATTTTCAAGAGTACTTATTGAATGCAACTTGCTTCCATTAGCATTAAAGATTCCATACTCTCTTTTTTTCCCACCAATCATAGTAGCAGTTCCATTTTTTACAATATGATGTTCTGTTTTAATTGGAAGTGTATTAAGGTTTCTATCGGTAAACACTTGTGCTAAGTCAGCATCAATTATTTCATCAACTGCATAATAAAACTTATCTATTTTTAAAGTACCATCCGTATTTTCTTTTATTACAGCTGTTGGAGCTAAATGCGGATTCAATTGATCGTATTCATATTTTGTGGAGGTGGTTAATCCCTCTGCATTGGTTATAATTTCTTCTAATTGATAATATGAAGTGTTTATTTTGTAATCAACAGCTACAATCATATAGGCATCAATTTTAGGACCTCCCCCAGCAGCAGCAGGTTGATTAAAATTAAAAACATCATGTATTTTATATAATTTTTCTGATTGGGTAATACTATTTAGTGCGTATTCCCATGGTTTGTAGGTGGTTTCGGATAATAGATTTCCATTTTTATGGTAAACTTCTGTTTTTTCAAACTGCCCGTTTTCTATATCAATTTGATGAGGAACTATAGGATACTCTTTTGAAAATTCTTGTTCTCTTTTTCTGTTGGCTTTGTATTTGAAAACGTTAACCCCATTAGAGGGTAATGTTTTTTCTTTTACTTCTTTATATCCTACTTGTACTCCATTAAATCCAAACAAAGGCATTAAACTATTATTCGAGAATATGATTTTTTGATAATAAATACCTCCACCATGAATAGTTACAGGTTGGTTTTTTTGATACGTTTCATATTTGTTAAATGGTGATGATGATCCTTTTCTCATTTTTAAATAATCATAATGATCAACAGATACGCCATATTGAGGTTGTACAAACTGAACACCAGAAGAAGTGTTAGAGTTTCCAACATTGTATTCATATAACTTTACCATATCATTATCCGTTTCTTGAATACCATCAGATAGGGTTGTTTTTTTTATTCTTAAACCACAACCTAATTTATTTTCTTCTACTTGTACTCTTGGTACAACTAATTTAAAAGAACCAGGACCTCCATTTATATCAACCTCAAATTTATACTGGACATTTGATTTAAGACCAACATTTAAAGGCTGTAAAGGACCTGTGAAATTTCCTTCATCTATTGGGAAAGAAAACTTTTCTTCATAAAAGTTATGGCCCTCAATATTAACTTGTTTGGTATAAACTTGTCTATTTGAAACTTGATCAATAACCCTTAATGTGATAGTTGCTTTAGGTGTTATATTTCCTGGGCATGGTTGTAATGAAGCTGGATCTGCATCATCTCCAACTGTAAGGTTTAATAAAAAATAAGCATACTCTAATTCTTTATCACTTGAAAAGGTAAGCGTATCATCTTCATTAAAAGTATTACAACAATTTCCTTGTGCGTATTTACAGCCTTCTAAAAGAATTTCTTCACTGTAGTCATATATTTTATCAAAATAATATCTGTGGTTTTCATACTCATAAGTTGCTGACCCGCCAGTAGGATAAGTTACTTTTTCTAATACACCATACTTGGTGTACGTTTCGTTAGGGCTTCTGTTGGCACCTCCCTGTGTTCTTCTTACTTTGCCACCAATATATTTTCTGTCAGGGAAAGAGACAGTAGTTCTTGGTATATTGATTAGTTCTTTGTTATTATTTACTGAAGCTGCATCACTCCCGTCCGCTCCGTTATAATAACCAAAATGATCTATAGCTTTATTAAGTCGTGATGGGAAAAACTTTGAATTATTTGCATTTAGCTCAGGCGCATGATAATCAAATTTATAAGGTGGGTTTTCTATAGTACCATCACATGATCTTTCTCTAATGCTTTTTAGAAACAATGTTTTTCTTGTGCCTGCATATATAGAGTTATTTTCATATTTTAATTTTTGGTCTTGAAAATATTCATAATCGAAAATTATTTGCTTACATACACTATTAATAGATCCAGCAGGCGAATTACTGCGAACAACTATTGTGTCTAATGTTTCAGGATAAGGGTTATTCCCCCATTTATTGATATCAAGCCTATGGCTCACATATTTAAAATCAATTACATCTAGGTTTGTCTTTATTTTAGTTAACCGAACACCTTCTACTATATTCACTCGGTAATTATGATATTTACCTAGGTAAGGTCGAGAAGTGGAAAAACCATTGTTTATGGAATTATTAGGCGATAATACATTCCTAGAAGTTTGTTCTCCTTGGAATATTCCACTTCCGTTCCTACTATCATCTATTATGCTTTCAGTTCTGTCATAATTTTTATACATAATGGTATTTCCTGCTAAAGTATTGTAGGTATATAAGTCATCTTCATAAAAAAATTCGATTGAATTATTTTTATTGTGATCTTCTATCTTTAATAAATACCAACTATTTGTTACCTTTTGTTGAATAACATCATTCCCGTCCTGTACCAATTCTCCAGCTGAATTGTATTTATATTTAAAAGATTCTAGAATTGAACTTTCTTTAGCCGTTCTTTCATCTGCGATACCAAAATGGTATATTTTACCATCAGTATTAATGAGTTTAAATCCAACTATCTTGTTTGCTTTCTTTATATAGGGGTAATTGGTTCCCGTAATAGTGTCAAATGTTGCTGTAATTTTAACATCACTTTTAGGTATCGTGAACGCTTCATAGTTGTTAGAAAGGTTTCTTTTAAAGAAAAATTTACCCGATAATCCATCTACATTAAATGTAAAAATGTCTGGCTCCCAATCATACTTCATTATATCTTCTCGATTATCATTGCCTGAAGGGGAATGAAAATATTGATAATAATAATGCATGTACCCAATATTTGCACTATCATCTGGTTTATCTTGTACTACACGAGAAATAACACCTCCCGAGTTAAGTGACCATCCTTTCCCTACAAAACTTGCGGGTTGACCAACTACAAGATTTCCTGTATGATAGCTCAAGCTTACGTTTGTTTCTAAATTTCCCTCTACAGCTTTTGCTAATGGAATACTAATATCTGGGGTTCCTGTATAATAACTTACGGGTATATTAGCATAGGTTCCAAGATTAGCAGCATTTGGAGAAGGTATGTTAGTTGAACCTCCACTTCCTGACGGTTGAGCCATAGCAATACCTGCTATAACATTTAGTATAAATAACTGGATATATGTTCTTAAATTTTTCATTTCGTAATCGCCTTTAAAATGGTTAATTAATTGTTTGTTATTGTTAATTTCTTTGTTAATGTAGTGTTCCCATCAGTGATCGTTACAGCATAAGTGCCATTTAGTAAATCTCTTGTATCTACTTTTACTCTTCTTGCTGTAGATGATGTAAATGTTTTTATTAACTCTCCTGTAAAACTATAAATTGTTATCGTTACATTTTCCAATTCTTCGCTTAATATAATATTAGTAAATGAACTAGCAGGGTTTGGAGCTAATGTCATTTTTATATTCTTTTTAATCGTCTCTTGTTCAAACTCTTCTTCCTCCTCTTCACAATCGCACTTCGTGTTTTTATTATTGAATAAATCGGCTTTTTCTACTTCTAGTATTGCATGCATCCTTTTAAACTGACCAAAAGTAAACTCAGTTAAAGTTGAATCATTTGAGTTATCCATAAAATTATGAACCATTTCTTCTTCTCCATCTATTGTATTAATATGCCCTTCTCCAGGAACACCATGATTTGCGGCATTATGTAATGGTGTATCTTCTACTTTATCATCTTGACCTCCATGATACCATAAGTCATATATACCTAATGTATTAGCTACTAAATGTGTTAGTGTAGCTCCAGTTCTAAATTCATCAAACCTTGGTGTCTCGTTAACACCAAAAAAAGATCTGTTAATTACTATAGCTTGTGATTGATTATTATCCCAAGGCATTTTTGCGTAACCTGCTGTAGTATCTGGTAGCGTTTTAATTACGATATTTATAAACTCATTTGAATTCCAAAAAGAGGTATTAATAGTATCAGATAAGTTTCTATAATATTCTACACCTAGTTTTTCTTTTTTGAATCCTAAACAAAAATTAATCGACAATTTCTCATTATCATTTTTAAAGTGTGTATTTAAAGCTTTTACTTGATTTAATATTTCTTTTCTAGAAAGCTTCTCTTTATTTGTATTAATATATTGATGAAATACTACAGGAATGGTTTTCTTTTTTACCCCTCCTTTAAAAATGTAAGATGCTACTTTTTCTTCTATAGCATTTTTTCTAGTTGCTACTTTTTCATTTTTTAAACTCTCGTTTTCTATTTGTTGAGTTTTGTAGTTTCTAAAATTATGATTTGTTTGGGACCACATGTTAATGGATCCGCAAATGAATAAACTTGATACAAAAAATGTTTTTTGAATTAAATTTTTGGTTGTCATATCGCCTAATTGTGTTTTTTATTATGACACAAATAAATGACGGATATATATTAAAAACTAGCCTGTTCTATATTAATATATAAATGTAGACCTTTTGTATACTTTTTTGAACCCCTGTTAACAAAGGGATACAAGAAACATTAAAATTAAACTATTTCTAATGTGATAGATTTAATGAAATCTTTCAATTTAATGTCTTTTCCTAAATCTAGTTTACTTTTCATTCGGTACTTAGATTGTTTTACTCCCGACTCAGTTATGGAAAGTACGTTACCAATCTCTTTGTTTGAAAGATTGAAAAGCATTAAAGATATAATCTTTAAATCTGTTTTAGTAAGCACAGGATAGTTGGATAAAAGATCATTAAATTTTATGTTGAATGAGTTCTCTACTTGAATAAAAAAATCTACCCAATCATCTGAAGTTTTTAATTTATCTATTATAGATTCTTTTTTAACATCTATTTCTCCTAATGCTTTTAACGTATCAACCTCCATTTTTCGGAAATTTAATTTGTCTTGGAGGACTTCTATTTCTTGCTTATCTATTTCCTTTTCACGAATAAGATGCTTTTTTTCCTGAGATCTTTTCTTTAATGCATATAATATAAACCCAATAATTATTATTGATAATGCAATAAGAATTAGAATTAACCAGTTTTTATATGTTATCGTTTTAGCTTGATTATCGGCTTTAACCTTAGCAATAGCATTTTTATTTTCAAGAATAATATTTTCTGTTTTTATATGAGATTCTTGTAGTGTTAATTCATTTTTCAATTTTGTAAATGAATTTGTTATCGAATCTTTTTTATAATCTAGCCAATAAGCACTTTTATAATCATTTCTTAAACGGGCAGTTCTAATTGCTAAATTATAAGCTCTTTTTTGTATTCTATAGGATTTAGTCCTTTCGGATATGTTTAATAATGAATCTACGTATAGCTGCGCCTGTTTAACACTCTTTTTATTTAGGTGATATTCAATACTTGCTTCATATAACGAAATATTAGAAAAAGGACCAGGATACAGGTTTCTGATTTTAATATACTGAGCTAAAGCCTCATCAAAATTCTTTTGTTTTGTATAGTATAATGCTTGTATCCCTAATAGTTTATTTTCATATTCTTTAGGGTTTTCTGTATTACTAACAAATAACTTAATTGAATCTATATAGGTGGATGCTTTATCAAAATTTTCTTTAACAATATAAAAATTTGCCCAACTATGTATTCTTAAATATTCTTGATAGGAACACTTTTCTTTCCGCTCCTTTTTCATTAAAACCAATAGCTTTTCGGCTTCGACAAAATTCTTTTTTGAAATATGAGGTTGCAACATTAAATGATAAACTTCTAAAAGCTCACAATCTTTATAATTTGTCTTTATGTAGGCTAAATATTTTTGTAAATATTTTAATGATAGCTGATAAAGCCCTATGCCGTTATAAATTCTTGCTGTCTTTAAATCTAAATCTGCTATCTTTTTCTTATCTCTGGTTTGAAGTTTTGCTTTATCAAGATATATAATTGCACTTTTATAATCACCTATGTTATAGGACAACCTTAACATTTGGTCCAATACATCTAATAATAGATTACTATCTTTTATTGATTGAGCTAAACTATAAATATAATTAATGCGAGCTAGAGAGTCTTTAGGATAACCTACAAAACCCTGCTTTAATGTTTCTGATAGTATTAACCCTACTGTATCTTGATTATATTCACTTATTGATATCGCTTTTTGTATTAAACTATCTCCTTCAGCTTTTGATCCTTGCCCAAATTTTCGGATTAATATTCCTTGTAAATAATATTGAAATGCTTGAGTTGAAGTATTATCCTTTTCTACAGTTAAGTTAGCGATTGAATCAATTTTATTTTGAGCTAAATCAGATTGGACTGAAGCTAACTCCTCAAATTGTTTGATAAAACTATAATCCCAACTTTGAGAAAGAAGAAGGCACCCTTTTAATGTAAGTAATATTAATAAAATGCCTTTTTTCATATATCTCTTTTGTAAAGTTTAGTTAATAAAAGAACATATACGAAGTATATAAAGAAATGTTTATGGTAGACAATAATATATTTTGAGCATGCCTATCCTACACTCCCCTCAAGCGAAATTTCTAGTAATTTTTGCGCTTCTACTGCAAATTCCATTGGAAGTTTATTAAGTACATCTTTTGCGTAACCATTAACGATAAGGCTAATTGCTTTCTCTTCACTAATTCCTCTTTGCATACAATAAAACATTTGGTCTTCTCCTATTTTAGAAGTTGTTGCTTCATGTTCTACTTTAGATGATTTGTTTTTACACTCTATGTAAGGAAACGTATGTGCTCCACATTCATCTGTCATTAATAAAGAATCACATTGAGAGAAATTACGTGAATTTGTGGCGTTCTTATTTATTTGAACTAATCCTCTATACGAATTTTGGCTTTTCCCTGCCGATATACCTTTAGATATAATGGTGCTTTTAGAGTTTTTTCCTAAATGAACCATCTTAGTTCCGGTATCTGCTTGTTGGTAGTTATTAGTAACAGCTATGGAGTAAAATTCTCCTACCGAATGGTCTCCTTTTAGAATACAAGATGGATATTTCCATGTTACAGCTGATCCAGTTTCTACTTGAGTCCAAGAAATTTTAGATTTATACCCTTCACAAATTCCTCTTTTTGTTACAAAATTAAATACTCCTCCTTTTCCTTCTTTATCACCTGCATACCAATTTTGAACAGTACTGTATTTAATTTCAGCCTCTTCAAGTGCCACCAATTCTACAACTGCAGCATGTAACTGGTTTTCATCTCGCATTGGTGCAGTACAACCTTCTAAATAACTTACATAACTTCCTTTATCGGCTATAAGTAATGTACGCTCAAATTGACCTGTGCCAGCTTCATTGATACGAAAATAGGTTGATAATTCCATTGGACATCTAACCCCTTTGGGTATATAACAAAAAGATCCATCAGTAAATACTGCTGAATTTAAAGCTGCATAAAAGTTATCTCTTTGTGGAACTACTGTTCCTAGATACTTTTGCACTAGTTCTGGGTGATCTTTAACCGCTTCACTAAAAGAGCAAAAGATTATTCCAAGTTCTCCTAATTTTTCTTTAAAAGAAGTGGCAACAGAAACCGAATCCATAACAAAATCAACAGCTACACCTGTGAGCTTTTTTTGTTCTTCCATAGAAATACCAAGCTTTTTCATAGTTGCTTTAAGCTCAGGGTCTACATCATCCCAACTTTCGTATTGTTTTTTTGGTGCAGAGAAATAGTGAATGTCTTGAAAATCGGGTTTTTTATACTTCACATGAGCCCATTTTGGCTCAACCATTTCTTTCCATATTGCAAAAGATTCTAATCTAAAATCGAGTAACCATTGCGGCTCTTCTTTTTTAGCAGAAATTAATCGAATAATATCTTCGTTTAATCCTTTTTCAATTTTCTCAGTCTCAATATCAGTAGTAAAACCAAATTCGTATTCTTTGGTCTTTAAATCTTCTCTTAAATCGTCTTCAGTATATTTCATTCCCTTCTTATTCTATCAATTAAAGTGAAAAACTCTCTCCACATCCACATGTTCTATTTGCATTAGGATTTTTAAACACAAACCCTTTGCCATTTAATCCTCCTGAATAATCTAATTCAGTTCCTACTAAATACAAAAAACTTTTTTTATCTACTACTACTTTAATATCATTATCTTCCATTACTTTATCGGTCTCGGTAATGGTATTATCAAACTCTAATTCGTACATCAAGCCAGAACATCCTCCTCCTTTAACTCCAACACGAATAAAATAATCTACCTGACCTTCTTCACTCATTAAGCGAATTGCTTGGTTTTTAGCGTTTTCAGATACTTTTATCATTCTTGCTTATTTAAAATAATACTCCATAATAAAATTAGTCAAAAAAACCGTAACAAACCACTTTAGTTGTTCTAAACAACTATCTGTACAAACTAAGCTCTAACTGCAATAACACTATTGGCTTGTTGCCTTGCCCATAATTCAATATCTAAATATTGAAAAGCTACCTGCTCGAATTTATTATTCTTTAAAAGAATCAACTCATCTGCAAAGTCTTTGTAAAGTGCTTGCTTATCATGTTCATCCTCAGTATTTGCTATTTTTTTTGTAAACGTTAATACCGTTTTCTCAAATTGAAAGAATTTATTTCGTGTTTCTAAAAAACGCTTAGTAGATTTTATCATGTAATTTACTAATTCATTATTACCTAGTTTCGTATGAATTAATAAGTTTAGCAATTGAGCAAAACCATATATTTCCTGAGCATTATCTATATTAATGCTGTTTAATATTGTATTTATTTTTTTTAGACTTTCGTTATATTGATGGTTTATAAAATCTACAGCTGCAAGGTTATAATACAAATAAGCTAGTCTTTGTTCGTTTATTTTTTCTTTATTAATCTCAATAAACTGAACTGTTTCTTCTTTAATGTTATGATGTAAACACATGGTTGGATTGGTTTTTACAATTGCCAACTGTAAGCTAAAATAACTTGATTTTAGTTTAATTTTAAGATCATCACTAGCTTCTGGAAGTAAACTAATATATAACGCCTTAAGTTTAGTATTATATTGTTGAGCTTCTTTACTATAGTTAAGCTGTAAAGCTAAATAAATGATGTTGTTTAGTTCTGCAAATAAAATATTAGGACGTTCACTAAAGCTATTTGGATGGTTTTCTACTAATGATATTAAGTTTTTTAGTGATTGAAAGGAACACTCAACATCATGGATAGCAAAGCAATATGCCGCTTTAGTATGATAATAAAGATATTGTTGTTTATAGTCTTCTTTATTAGGTAGCAACTGCTCTAGCTTTGTACCAATTGTTGCTTTTAAGGCATTAACTTCTTCGTTACTTCTAGTTCTTCCTTTTGTGTTAATATGTTTAAATAATATACTCTTTTCTTCCCATAGTTTAGCTTCTGAAGTTAATTTATGAAACAATTCTTTCTCTTCATTAACCATTTTTTCTAAAGCAGGTATAGATGTATGTATATAATTATCTTTTTCTATGAGCTTTCTTTCCCAATTGATAAACTGAGCTAATGATAAATTTTTATCATATTTAATTGCCTGCTTTTTTGCCGATTGTACCCTTTTTTTACATTGAACATATAACGATTTATTAAACAATATTTCAATATAATGAAGCTCACTCCTTAGTTTTTGATCAATGGATTTTTCTGCATAATAAGCATCTAACGCTTTTAAGATATTATCGTATAAACGAGCTTTAGCAATTGATAACTTATTAAGTAAAGCATGACCTTTTAAATCGGACACAAGTCTTTTTTCACAATAATGCTCTTGTTTTTCTATGTAGTTAAATAATATCTCGTAATTATTTTTACCCTTTTCTGAAGTATGCCTTTTCACAAAAACCTTAAAATATCTTTTCTCGGATTTAGAAAGTGATTTAATTAACTGAAATAAATTGTTGGATGCTTTATTTGCCATGACGTACAGGTTTCATTTAAAACAATATACGGGCGAAACACATTAAAGTAAAATGAATTTATGTAACGGTAGATTTGTATAGTTTTTCGGTTTTTTTAAGAAAAAAAAGCAAGATCAAATGCAATAAAATAAATTGTTTTTAAATATCATAATAATTTCAAGACCTAGGTTTCGACTCTACTAAATATGATAGCCATACTAGACGGTATTGAATAAGGTTTATTATCGCAAAAAATATTGATTTATATATTTAGTAACTCCCACATAAGAAGGAAGAAGACATAAAAAAAGCCACTTTAAAAAAAGTGGCTTTAAATTTAACCTTTTGAGTTTTTCTTTACATCCTTGTCATGATCCTCATCTTTATCTGGATCAACAATAGAATCACCATCATGATCTTCATCTTTATCTGGATCAGTTATATCAACATTATCATTAAAAGGATCTGAAAATAAGAACCCTGTTTCTTCAGCAGGAGACATAGGCTCTTGCTTAGAACAACTGGCAATAAAAAATACTGCAAATAATATGTAAATAATTTTTCTCATCTTCTTACTATACGAATATAGAACATAAAAGTTTTACTTTCAAGTAAACTTTTTATAATTATTGAACGGTTACTGTATTAAATTAACGTAATTGGTATAAAACCGGTAATGTATATTTAACTCTCACTTTCTTACCTCTTTGTTCTCCAGCTTCCCACTTCGGCATTTTATTTACTACACGCTCTGCCTCTTTATCACAGCCGCTACCAATACCTCTAGCTACTTTTACATCAGTAATAGAACCATCTTTTTCAACTACAAACTGTACATACACACGTCCTTGAACGCCTGCTTCTTTTGCCATTTGAGGATACTTAATGTTTTTTCCTAAGTATTCGTATAGTTTTTCTTCACCACCTGGAAAAGAAGGCATTTTTTCTACTACACTAAATACTTTTTCTATAACTGGTTCTTCAACTACTTCCTCTACGATTTCAATTTCTTCATCAGCTTCGGTTTCAGCTTCAATTTCAGTTTCTTCTACCTCAGCTTCATCTTCTACCACTTCGATAATTTCTGGCTCTGGTGGTGGTGGAGGTGGTGGAGGTGGTGGAACAATTTCTTGTTCGATCATTACCTCTAAAATTTCTTCATCTTCAAGACCACTCTTTTCCTCAGGAAGGTCTCGGTCGCCAATACTTGCCGATCGTAATTCGGTAAAAACAAGCATTAGAGCTAAAGAAGCAACCAATCCTATTAAAAACAGGGTGATTTTCTTTTTCTCTAAATTGGCTTCGTTACTTTTTTTGTGTTCCATGCCGTTAATTTTAATTTAATGTACACCTTAAACGCAAAAAGGTTCAAAGGTTAAACGAAAAAAAATTTAATTTTTATACATCTCTATCCAATAAGCTCAGCATAATCAGCATCCGAAAGTAATTCAGACACTTCACTATCATCACTTATTTTTAATTTTATCATCCATCCATCACCATAAGGATCACTGTTTACCAATTCTGGCTCATCCTCTAGTTTTGGATTAATTTCTAATACTTCTCCCGAAAGAGGCATAAATAAATCCGAAACTGTTTTAACAGCTTCTACTGTACCAAAAACCTCTTCTCTATCTAATGTTTCCCCTTCTGTTTCTATCTCTACATATACGATCTCTCCAAGTTCTCCTTGTGCAAAATTTGTAATTCCTATTGTTGCTACATCACCTTCTATGGAAATCCATTCGTGATCTTTTGTGTATTTTAAGTTTTCTGGTGTGCTCATTATATTGTTCTCATTCACTATTACTTCAAATTTAATCATTTTTAGGAATGTTCCTAATGCTGTTTGAGTTAAATTAACCTAAAGTTTATGATGAACAAAAAAGACATTCGATAAAGAATGTCTTTTTTAATTTGAATAAGTTGGTTTCCTTATATTTTAGATATAGGGTTAGCTAAACCTTCCCATCCTACTAATGTAGCTTTTATAGACCCTACTAATATTTTTGATTTTATCTGTACAGGGATTTGATTCTTATCTGCAGTAATCCATACTGTCATATCTTCTTCTTTTTCCCAAATTCTTCCTTTTTGAACTATTGGTCGTATTTTATAAGTATCGAATTTTCCTTTTCGTGTTTTAATTCTTTCTTTACCTAAAAACTTAATCTTAAAAGGATAAATCTCTTCGTCAATAAACATTTCTACATCAAATTTTTGACCAACTTTTGCATTTGCAAAATCTAATGTTCGTGCATAATAAAATGAAGATAACATATCTTGAATTCCAAATGGAGCATCTATTTTTTTACCTTCCCCATTATCTACTTTTTCTTCATCTTGCTTAAAAACGTAATCTTGGTTTATTTTAAACCCTCCTTCGTCTACTCTCCTTACAAACATCCAAGGAAAAACACCTTCTTGATCCATGTAAGTTTCATATCTATCTCTTACTTTAAAGAACCAGTTAAACGATCCCAATGTTCTTCCTTTACCAACCATGTGTAATAATTGACGACCTTGAACTGTCTTATCTGTTTTTTTAACTTCTAGAATTGCTTCGCCTGCATCAATTACACCATAATGTAATCTATATCTTAATTTTTCGCCTGCTTTATACGCTTTGTGCTTTACTGTTCTAAACTTTTTAGCTTTAGTTGCAGTTACTTGTGCCGAAGCAAAAGATGATTGAAATGCAAATGTTACTAGTAGTATGAATGCTAACTTTTTCATGACTATATATTTTTTGGTTACGCCTAGTGTAGTGCAAACCTTATGCCAAACTTTATTAAAAAGGTGCAAAATGTACCCCAGATAGGTGTAAAATATCAAAAACGGTAATACATACATTCATGTAAAAAACCGGTTTGCTCTTGATTAATAACGCATATATCATAGATACTATTGCTCCTGAAAGATTGATGATATGAAAAAATGGCTCCCCTGTTGCTGGGTTAAACAAGAACGAACCAACCACCAATATCATCCCTAAATACCCTAATAGCTCTTTTTTATCCATGTTAATCTTAATAATGTGAATATTTAAATTTTGTAATTTCGATTGTGCCTGTTTTTTCATTCTTTTTAAGAATAGACCCCAAAAGTTTTGTGTCTTTATATAAAAAATCTATTGTAAACATTGGATCGTTTTCCTTTTTAATATGAGTTTCCATTGAAGATAAATTTCCATCAGAATAGTACCGATATACATATCTCTTCATAAGCTTTGAATCAAAATTATTGATGACATTTTTTGACACCAATTTATCTTCGAAATATTTGTAGTTGTACACTTTATATTTTTGAGAGCCAAAAATTAATCTCTCATAAGATTTTTTTAGCTTACCATTTTCAAAGATGACTTCTTTTTCTTTGTATCTAATATTATCATCACTTAGGGTATACTTCATGTAAGATAGACTATCTATATTGGAAAACTCAAAATATTCTTTCGACACTTCTTTATGCTTAGAAGGTATAAAGACTATTTTAGATGAATGAGCATTTTCTTCTTCTGCCCTACTTACATTAACAACCCTACCTTTTTTATCATACTTATACGTATATATTCCATATTTACCATACTCTGACTTAATAAGCTCCTTTAGTTGATGTTTTTCATTATAGGTATAGAACTCTACCAGTGTATCATAGATAGTATCATGTAGTAAAAAAGTGCGATAATACATTGTTAACAAACCACTATCGTTATACTCGTAGTATGTTTTAATTTTTGGCTTTTTATCGATTGGACTAAGCTCCTTCTTAATCATATACTCTGTGGTTATGCTTCTAACCTTTTTAGAGCTTATTAATTCTTTATTAAAGTTAATCTTTGTGAAATTAGTTAGTCCTTCTTTGTTATTTAATGCTTGAGAAATAGAATATTTTCCTACTATTAAAAAAACTACAACTACTATTTTTTTTAGTACTATCAATTGTTACAACCCTTTTTGGTGTGGTAAATTACATGTTTTATTTACATAAATGAAACTTTAAACCTAATCGTTTTTCTTTTTTAGTTAAAAAACTAACTGATCTATTTAGTTTTCAATTGTATAAACAGTTATTTAATATTATTAGTATTCTATAACTCTTCTTATGCTTTTTTTAACAACATTTACGCTCATAACCAAATATACAGAACACCCAAAAAACCTAATTTGGTTTTGATGCCTTCGTTTTGTAGTTTTGATTAAGGCTAAATATGACAAATTGTGTACCAAGCAAAAGTAAATAATACGACTTACGAAGTTTCAGTAAAATCTAATGATAATATTCTTGTTAACAATAAAGAATTTATACTTGATTGGCTTGTTATTTCTGAGAAAAAAAAGCATTTAATTACAAACAACAAGTCCTATTCTGTTGAATTAGTAAAGTTAGATCGAGAAAAGAAACTGGTCACCATTAAGGTTAATAATAAATCGTATGATGTTGCATTAAAAGATCAATACGATATCCTTTTATCTAAGCTTGGTATGGCCGACATGACAACTAAAAAAGTTAAAGATATAAAAGCTCCAATGCCTGGTTTAGTTGTTGATGTTTTGGCTACTATTGGTAAAGAAGTTAAGGAAGGAGAAAATTTACTTATTCTTGAAGCCATGAAAATGGAAAACGTATTAAAATCTCCAGTTGATGGAATAATTAAAAGCATCACTGTAAAACCCACAGATACCGTAGAAAAAAATCAAATTTTAATTTCTTTCGAATAAATCATAATTACTATATCATGAAAACATTTATTATTCCATTTATTACATTATCGCTTTTATTTACTTCTTGTGGAGAAGATAAAACTGAAACTGAGAATCCTGTTGTTGAACAAGAGCAGCTTACTTATAAAGTAAACGATAAAACTGCTATTATTAAATGGACAGCCTATAAAACGACAGAAAAAAAACCAGTTGGAGGCTCTTTTAAAGAAGTTAAACTAAAAGAAGTCCCAAAAGCCGACTCTCCCCAAAAAGCAATTGAGGGTCTTGAGTTTAGTATACCTGTTAGTAGTTTAGATACCGAAAATGAATCAAGAGACACAAAAATTAAAAGTTTATTTTTTGGTGTAATGAACAACACTGAATTGATTGGCGGTACATTTAAATCTATTGAAGGAGATGATAAAGAAGGTCATGGAGTTATTGCTATGAATATGAATGATGTTTCTTGTGATATTCCTTTTGACTATACAGTAACTGATAATTTAATTAGTATAGTTACTGAATTAAATATTCGCTCTTTTGAGGCAGAAGAAGCATTAAAATCATTAAATGATGCGTGTTATGATCTTCATAAAGGTGCTGACGGAATTAGCAAAACATGGGAAGATGTTGCTATTGAAGCTTCTATTGAGTTTACAAAAGAATAATTAACGATTATCAATTTTATGAAAGGGAACTGAATTATCAGTTCCCTTTTTTATTTTTACAACATGCTTAATACTATAATCAATACAATATCCAATACATTTAACAACCAAAAGAAGCATTTCCTAGTTGCTGTTTCTGGAGGAATAGACTCCATGGTATTATTGCATTTATTAAAGGAAAGTGGTCAAGAAATAACAGTCGCACATGTTAACTATCAATTAAGAGGAGAAGATTCAGATTTAGATGAGCAATTTGTTATTGAAACATGTAAGCAATACAATGTACCTATTCATACTATAAAATTTAATACAAAAGAAAAAATTGAATCTAACGAGGGTTCTCTACAAATGATCGCAAGAGAGCTACGATATGATTGGTTTAAAAAGTTAACTATACGCTTAAAAACAGATTGTACTGTAACTGCCCATCACTTAGACGATCAAATAGAAACCATTTTATTAAACTTAACAAGAGGTACAGGTATAAAAGGCTTAACTGGAATGGACATATATAACAATGGTATTTACAGGCCTCTTTTATCTATTTCTAAAAACCAAATTATAGCTTACGCTAAACAACATAATATTCAATATAGACATGATAAAAGTAACAGCAGCAATGTTTATAAACGAAATAAAATTAGGAATGAGGTAATTCCATTGCTTCAAGAGCTTAACCCTTCTTTAACTGATACTTTTTTAAAAAACATTGAAATTTTTAATAAGACAGCTGATATTTATCATGATAAAATTAAACAAGAACTAAGTAATAAGCTTATTAAAACTAAAGGTGATCGTTTTTTTATTTCTATTAGTAAGTTAACTGCTTTAAAGCATGGAGACGCTTATTTATTCGACTTTTTACACAGTTTTGGTTTTAATTATGATCAAGTTAACAAGGCTTATAACCTAATTTTAACCGATTTAAATTCTGGCAAACAATTTAAGTCTTTTAGTCACAACTTATTGATAGATAGAGACGAACTCATTTTATATCCAATCCAAAAACATGATGATCAAGTTATTGAAATAAAAAAAACCACAAAAAATGTAACAAACCCGATCCAATTAACGTTAGATATTAAACCAATTGTTAACATTAAATTAACATCAAATCCGCTTATTGCCTACTTAGACTTAGAAAAGTTGTCTTTTCCATTGTGTCTAAGAAAGTGGAAACAAGGAGATGTATTTACACCAATTGGTATGACTGGGAAGAAGAAATTGAGCGATTTTTTTATTGATTTAAAAGTATCGAGAGCCACAAAAGAAGAGACGTACGTTATCACATCTAAAAATGAAATTGTGTGGGTTGTAGGATACAGGATAAGTGACAAATTCAAGCTTTCTTCAAAAACCAGCAGAGCGTTATTAATAACATTAAAACCTTATTAGAAAGCCTATGGAAGCATTAAGAACACAACTGATTGAGAAAGAACTGGTACCAAATTTAAGTTTTCCTTCTGACCCTATATACATTAGAACTGAAAAAGAACAAAAAAATTTAGTAGCCAAGTTAGCAAGAGCAACAACCCTTGGAAATTTACACCATAACAAAATAAAGATAATTTTTCAAGATGATGAAGGATTAAAAGAAGTGAGAACAACCATATGGGCAACTGGTGAAAAACACATCTTACTGAAGAAAGGAATGTTTATTCCTATTAACCGTATTGTAGATATTGTTCTTTAATAGACAGTATTCACCATTTGAAAAAGCGCTAGTAACCATTTAGTTATTAGCGCTTTTTTTTACGCTATATTTTAAAATATAAAATCAACCAACAGCATGATCTTGTAAAAAAGAAATATCTCTTCATGAAAAAAATGGTTAACTAGTAAAAATGTTGCTATAATAATATAAATAAACAATAGCTTTGATTTATAATCTAATTACACTTAACATGAAAAAACATTACTTATTATATTAATATTTATCGGTCTCAATAGTTTTTCAAGTCATATTATTGGTTCTGATTGTAACGCAATTCAACTGCCCCTAATCAATACAACTTGGTTTTTCGAGTTTTTGTTGATTGTTCATCTAGTGGAACACCACCAATGCCCACTTCTTTAAATAATGTTTACCTTTTAAATGCAAATACAAACGCTCTTGTTTCTACATTAAGCCCTACATTAGACTCCAATAACTCTGTTCCTTTTGATGCCACAGCTCCATCTGGAGTTTGTATTAGAACATATTATTACTCAGTGTTAACCAATATTAATTACAATCCAAGTGGTTATTATTTATCATTCCAGTACTCCTCTTTTTATACTGCTATATTAAATTACAATGCTAACAGTACTTTACTATGGACACTTGATTTAGCAGACCCAAGAATTGTAAATTCTACACCTGAGTTTATTGATCTTCCTGGTCATGCTTATTTTTGTCTAAACAATTCTAAAAACATAGATTTTTCTTGTACAGATAGTGATGGCGATAGTTTAGTATACTCATTATCAACTTCATATAGTAGTGCTGGAACTAATGGATCTAAACCATATAATCCTGTTCCATATAGTCCAGGATATAGTTTAGCCAATTTAATAGGATCTTCAAGTTCAATATCTATAAATTCATCTACAGGAATAGTAACTGCTAATGCAACAATGGCTGGAAGCTATTTAATAGGTGTAATATGTGAAGAATACAGAGGTGGTGTTAAAATTGGCCAAGTTAGACGAGACATTGTATTAACAACATCAAACTCATGTCCTACAACTAATATTCATGAAACAAGTGAAGATTTAATGGCCACTATTTTTCCTAATCCATCTAATGGACTTTTAAATATTAAGTTATCATCTAACTCAAATTTAAACACAACCATTGAAGTATTTAATATAACGGACTCTCTATTAAACAGATATAGACCGACAGGTTTAAATAATCAAATTTCTATTGAAGAGACTGGAACTTATTTTATTAAAGTTAGTAACAAAAACAAAGTCATTACAAAAAAAGTCATTATTCAATAATATGGGTTAAGATGCTTAAAGAAGTCTTCTATAATTTTATTATACGCTCAATTTGATCTCCAAGTCTTATGTAATATGTTCCTTTAACTAAGTAATCAAGAGAAATAAATGACCTAATTGACTGTTCTTTAATTAACGCTCCGTTAGCATTGTAAATTTTTATATTACTATTAATGTATCTATTGCCATACTTAATGTTTATTCCATTTACAAATGGATTTGGGAAGACAGTAAAAAGCTCTTCTTTATTATCTACCAAAGAAATAGAGGTTGAACTAGTTACAGTAATACTATCATTAGTGAATGGATTACTCCATTTAGGATTTGTATATACATCATTACCTCCTAAAGTTCTTAAAAAAGCTACAAGTTGATTTTTTTCTTGAGCGGTTAATCTAAGTCTCTGAGGGTTTCCTCCGGGCATTAATTTAGGATCTATAGTTGTATTTCCTGGACTAACGACAATCGAATCGTAATGGTTAATTACTGTAATAATATTACTACTTGCTCCTGTGTGCATAAATGGTCCATTGGCGCTACCGTCTTGTTTTACGACATCTCTTAAAGATGGTGATCTAGTATTTGTAAAATCTAATACACTACTACCTATTGTTCCAACTACACCATTATTTCTTGAATTACGCACGATATCAAACTCAGGTGCCTGATGACAACCTTGACACCCAGCACCACCTCCAATTCTTATTCCAGCCCCATTAAATTGGGGAGGAGCTAAAAATAATGCCTTTCCTGTATTTTCATTTGCTGTATAATTAGTAAAAGGCGCATTATTATTTGGAGCTAACGCCCTGCCTGTATCAAATTTAGAATCAAAAGACTGAATACTTCTTATAAATTGAGCCAATGCATGTTGCATTCTAACTTCCGTTACATTAGTATCACCATAAACAAAAGTAAACAGTTGTTTGTAATATGTTTTACTTGCTAACTTTCTTCTAAGTGAATCAAAATCTGGATCTCCACTTGTGCCACTAAAACCCATTTCTATATGATCCTGAATAGGTTGAGTTGCTTGATCCTCAAGAGTATTTGCTCTTTCATCCCAAAAAAATTGAGTTTCATTAGCAAAACGCGAATTAATTAATCGCATAGAATGTCTTCCTGTGGTGCCGTTTATTCCTATACTCGCTTGAGCAGTATCTCCAAAAGCAAATTCTTGTTTATGGCAACTTGCACACGCAATAGTATTATTTGCAGATAAGTTTTTATCATAAAATAATACTCTGCCTAACGTAGCTCCTTCATCAGTTATAGGGTTTGTTGTTGTGTTATCTTTTGTAATATATGAAGGAATGGTTTGATTAGCATAGTTAAACAAGCTAGATAAATCTAGTGTTGATGATGTCATGACTACACCAAATACTATTACAGATAATAGTATAGTTAAATTATTAGATTTCATAGGTTGATATTAGGTATGGACAAAAAAGAATTTTTCTTTTTCTAGAGTTAGACTATCAGTTTTATAAAAGGTTTAATTTGATTAAATTTAATTTAATTTAACAAATTAATACACATTATGAGCGAAGCAAAATTTAATTCAGATAAAGCACCAGAACCTGTTGGCCTATACCCACATGCTAGAAAAGTAGGTAATCTACTTTTTTTATCAGGTGTTGGACCAAGAGAAAGGGGTACAAAAAAAATACCTGGTGTTGAGTTAAATGAAGATGGCTCAATAGCATCTTATGATATAGAAGCTCAATGCCATTCGGTTTTTAAAAATGTAAAACTTATTTTAGAAGCTAGCGGATCTTCTTGGAACAAACTTGTTGATGTGACTGTCTTCTTAACCAATATGAAGGATGATTTTAAAACGTATAATCGTATTTATGCTGAATATTTCAAGGACAACCAACCCTGTCGAACTACTTGTGAAATAAATTGTTTACCAACACCTATTGGTATTGAATTAAAATGTATAGCAACAATTTAAATCAAATTCTCATCATTTTGGCCTTAATTAATATCTGCAAAGAAATAAATCTATTGAATTTTAACACTGAAAAAATGCATTCTAAACAGGTAAAAATGTAATTAATACAATCATAACCCTTTTTTCAACTTACAATCAAACTCATTTGTTATATTAGGTATATAACTCTTTTTTTATGAAATTTTACTTTCTAATTATATTAATGTTTTCTGTTTGTATTAGCGAGCAGTTGTTTTCGCAACCACCTATTTGTTCTCCAAATGTGCAACAATCTAGTGGAAGTATTATATATAATGGTAGTAGTATGTTTAGTCCAGCAGCATCTCCATTTTGGAATCAAGGAGGAAGTGGAATTCCAGGCCTTGTCTCTTATAATATTTGTAGAGAATCTGGTTCTGTTACTATAAGCGCAACTAACTTACCTGCAGGACACAGTGTTGCTTGGTTTATAGATGATACCCCTAGTGGGTTTGCAACTTGGCCTACTTTACCTCCAATATATCTAGGTACCGGAACCTCTTGGACAGAACCCGTACCTGCTTATGGGGATAGTTATGCTATATTAGGATACTATTATAATACTGCTTCAGGATGTATTAATAGAGCTACAAATAACTTTTCAATTGGTCATATTGGAGGACTATTAATTAAAAATCATGGAAATGGGAATGCTCAATTTTCTGTAGGTGATGCAACTCCCAATCCTGTTTGTGAAGGTGATCCTTTTACATTTGATTATAATGGAAGTCATCCAGGCGATTTTGGAGGACACTATGGTTTAAGAATGTGGGATAACTCTTCCTACACAGGAAGTCCTATTCATTCAAGTAGCAGTAGTTGCGGTCCTTGCTTACCTACAAGTTATAATTTACCCGCAGGTAGTTATTATGCTACATTAACACTTTTTCCTGGTGGTTCTTGTCCAGTTTTAGCACCCCCACTAGTAATTGATGTACTACCTGTTCCAAATGGCCCCACTAGTGCAAGTGCATCACCTAGTATAATATGCCCAGGAGATAATTCAACTTTATCAGGTGCTTGTCCATTTGGCACTGTAGTATGGTATACTAATTCTAATGCGACTGGCAGTCCTGTCCCTGGAGGTAGCTCACCAACTGTTTCTCCCTTTTTTACTACAAATTATTATGCGTTTTGTGATGACGGAACTTGCTTAAGTACAAGTAATTTATCAACTACAGTAACTGTGATTGATCCAAGTATTACACCTACTGCTTCTGCTTCACCTACAACTGGTTGTTCTAGTTATAATACATTCTTATCTGGATCTTGCCCGTCTGGAGGCACACTGAGGTGGTATTCAACTTCAAATGGTACTGGTCCAGGAATATCAAGTCCATATTTGGTTAACACCACTCAAACAATTTATGCTAGATGTTTTTATTCTTCTGCTCCATCTGCTTGTCAATATTCTACATCTAGATCTATAAATTTAACTGTTACCCCACCTCCTGCTGCTCCAACTTCTGCATCTGCCTCACCAAATCCAATATGTGTAGGAAATAACAGCAACTTAACTGCAACAGGTTGTTCGGGTGGTACCGTTTTATGGTATACGAATAGTTCAGGATCTGGAGCTCCTCTTGCTAGTACAACTGTGTCTCCTGTAGTTAACACCACTTATTATGCTTTTTGTTCAGTTAGTGGTTGTAGAAGTACTTCTAATGCAGCAGTGACAGTTGTAGTAACACCTATTCCTAATGGCCCGACTTCTGCATCAGGTTCTCCCTCTTCTATTTGTACTGGAGGTTCTTCTACTTTGACAGCTACTGGATGTTCAGGTTCTGTTTCTTGGTATACTAATAATACGGGAACAGGAACTCCTTTAACAAGTAATATTGTTTCTCCTATAGCAACCACGACCTATTATGCTTTTTGTACTGTTAATGGTTGTAATAGTAACACAAATGCTTCTACTACAATTACTGTTACATCTGGAGTATCAGCTCCAAGTGGTTTATCAGGTTCTCCCTCTAATGGTTGTAACTCTTACACGTCAAATTTTTCAGGAAACTGTGCAGGTGCAGGACAATTAAGGTGGTATAACACTGCTAATGGAACCGGACCTAGTTTATCTATGCCGGTTACCGTTAATGCATCAAATACTACTTTTTATGCGAAATGTTTTGATGCTTCATTTCCAGCTGGTTGTCAATATAGTCCAGTTGATTCTTTAACGCTTAACATTACCACCTCGGTTACTGTTGCTATATCTGGTCCAGATACAGTCTGTGTAAATAATACGGTTAACTACATCTCTTCACACACACCAGGTTCTTGGTTTATCGCTTCTGGTTCTTCATCTGGTAGTATTAATTCATCTGGTGATTTCACCTCTACTTCTACTCCAGGAACTGTTGTTATTGGATACTCATATCCTAATGGATTTTGTAATGATACTGGATATTTAACGGTTGAAGTTATACCTATTCCCTTAGTAATTTTTAATGATACTTCAGCTTGTTTGGGCAATACTATTCAGCTTAACCCATCAATATTTGGCGGAGTATATGTTGTTATTAGTGGGCCAGGATCAGTAACTCCGGGGGGATTATTCTCTAGTTCATCAACTGGAATTACACGTGTTGCTTATTCTATTAATATTAATGGTTGTATTGGAAGTGATACCGCAAACATTACTATACACCCAATACCAAACCAACCAACTGCACTAGCTACTTCAAATGATACTATTTGTGTTGGCTCTTCAACTATATTAACGGGCACATGTACAGGGTCTAATATCGTTTGGTATAATAATAATTTAGGAGCTGGAACACCTTTATTTATTGGTAATAACTATTCTTTCTCTCCAAATGTAACTGATACAATTTATGCTTTTTGTTATAACAGTACTACAATGTGCCAAAGTACCTTAAGTGATTCATTGGTAATTGTTGTTGAAACATGTACTGATACTATCATAAAAACCATGCCTTCTAATGGTTGTGGAGATACTACTGTTTTACCTACAGCTAATATTCCAGGTGGACCAAATTACATAAGTTCATGTGCTGGAGATAGCTTAACAGCCAATGGAGATACCATTCGATTTATTAATGATAGTACATTTTATTTGAAGCCTTCATCATTGCCTTTTTTAGGTGATTCAGCCTGTATTATTATGTGTAATACAACTATACCATTTTGTGATACAACTATCATGTACTGGTTGCCAGATACTATAACTCCAGTACCAGCACCTACAATTACTTGCTGGGATGACACAGTATATCTTGACTCTAATGGATTAGCAATTATTTTTCCTGGTCAATTTTACAACATTACTTATGGCTGTCTTGCATCTGATACAACTTACCTCAGCCAAGATACTTTTGCTTGTGCTGATACTGGAGTAAATCCTGTTTGGATATATGCACAAAACAATGCTGGAGTAGTTGATAGTTGTTTAGCAAACATTACTGTTTTGGATACTGTTTCTCCAACTATAAATTGTAATAATCTACTAATTAATATTGATGGTGAATGTGAATATACCGTTCCTGATTTTACTGATATTGTTTTTGATAATTGTGGAGATTCATTAACCATTACTCAAACTCCATTACCTGGTACTATCTTAAGCGCAGCTATTTTTGGCTCCTTACAATTTAGTCAAACTGTATTTATTACAGCTACTGATGCCTCTAATAACCAAACTATATGTTCCTTTGATATAAACCTTAACTGTAATATAGAACTTATTATTCCTCAGTTTATATCTCCTAATGGAGATGGATTAAATGATGAATGGGTCATTAAATTTATTGAACAGTACCCAAACTCAAGCGTTAAAATATTTAACAGATGGGGTTCTATTGTTTATCAAATGGATAATTATGATAATTCTTGGGATGGAAAATCTAATGTTGGGTTAACAATAAATAAAAACAAAGGTATTATTCCTTCCTCTACCTATTATTATATAGTTGATAAAGGAGATGGTAGTGAAGCCTATACGGGATATCTGTACTTGAGAAGATAATAAGCATAGAAAAGGATGTTGCTATTGTAACACTCTTTTTACGACTAGAATTTTAAGCCTAAGCTTCAACTCCTTTAAGCTTAATATCATTTACAAACTGCTTAATTCTTTGCTCTTCTTGTTTTTTACATACTAATAAAACTCCCTTTTCTTCTACCACTATATAATCATCTAGTCCTTGTAAAACAACTAGCTTATCTTTCGGCATTCTTACCACACAATTTTTAGAGTCATATAAATTGATATTATTACCAAGAACTCCATTTGCATTATCATCTTTGTCTAGATGTGTATACAGTGCTCCCCAAGTACCTAAGTCACTCCATCCAAAATCTGATAATACTACATATACATTTTCTGCCTTTTCCATAATACCATAATCAATGGAAATATTTTTACACTCTGCATAAATATGATTAATAAATTCTCTTTCTAAATCAGTATCGTATACATTATCTCCTGATTTAAACAGCTCATTAGTTGATGGCATATATTGTTCAAAAGCACTAAGTATTGATGATAAAGACCAAATAAATATTCCTGAATTCCAATAAAAATCCCCACTTGCTAAAAATTCTTTTGCCATTTCAAGCTCTGGCTTTTCAGTAAACATTTTTACTTCTTTTACTTGATTAGATACAGCTTTTTCAGTTTCTATAAATTGAATATACCCATAACCCGTATCAGGTCTACTTGGTTTAATTCCTAATGTAACTAAACATTCCTCTTGTTGAGATTGTGCTATTGCTGTTTCTAATGTTTCTTTAAACACCTCTTGCCTCATCACTAAATGATCGGATGGGGCAACAATAACGTTAGCATTCGGATTACGTTTTTTAATCTTGTAACAACCATAAGCAACACATGGTGCTGTATTTTTTCTAAATGGCTCTAATAATATTTGATTTTCGTTAATCTCTGGTAATTGTTCCTGAACAAGGTCTTTATATTCCTCATTCGTTACAATTAATATATTCTCTTTAGGACAAACCAATAACATTCTATCGAAAGACATTTGCAGTAATGTTCTTCCTGTTCCTAATACATCATGAAATTGTTTAGGGAAACTAGCGGTACTCATAGGCCAAAACCTACTCCCTATTCCTCCTGCCATTAAAATGCAATAATTATCTTTCATGATTGTAATTGTTAATTTGCACAAAAATACGAAAGATATTTGACTATTTTGCAATAGCTTAGGTATTAAACAGTATACCGATATACTGTTAAAATTCTAAAACATCACCCTATTAATTTATTCGCCTTTTTAACATAATTTCCGTTTGGAAATAAGGTTAAATATTCTTTTAAAAGGGAGTCGTCTTTATTTGTTTTAAAGTCTTCTTCGGCTGATTCGAATATATTATCTTCTTGCATATCAGTATCTCCATTAGCCATTGCTTCTTTGTAGTGACTAACCGCTCTTTTGTAATCTCCCAAGAAATAGTGTGCTGCACCAATTTGACCTTCACATAGCCCTTTTTCTTCTGGGTGTTGTTTTGCTAATTCAGTATATACTTCTGCTGCTTCTTTAAAAGCCCCTTTTGTAAATAATTGAGCTGCTGCATTTACTTTTTTACTAAATGAATCAGTTGCTGAAAACTGACTAAGAATTTCTTCTTGTAATTTTTTACCTTCTTCTAATGAAATACCATTTGCACTATCTTTTGAGATAAAAGCAAAATTATCTTGCGTTCCATTATCGTTTTTTTTAACCGTTACTTTTTCTTCTTTCTTTTTAAAAAAATCAAATAATCCCATATTCTTGTTTTATATTAATCTAATGCTGCCATTAATAATTCTATACTCTTATGCGGTAACCCAAAAGCTTGCCCAAGTGTTTTACTTGTTAGAGCTCCTTTAAAAACATATACGCCATTTCTAAAACCACATTCATTCTTAATCATCTTTTCTATCCCTCCTTCTTCCCCAACTTGAATAAGCAGTGGAGAGAAAATATTTGATAATGCAAAAGAAGCAGTTCTCGATACTGAAGATGCTATATTTGGTACACAATAATGAATAACACCATGTTTATTAAACGTAGGCGTTTTATGATTAGTAGCCTCACTAGTTTCAAAACAACCACCTTGATCTATACTAACATCAACAACTACAGCTCCAGTTTTCATTTTTTCTACCATAAACTCAGGAACAACACAAGGTGTTCTTCCATTTTTAGATCTTAAAGCTCCTATAACAACATCTGCTCTCATTAGCGCTTTTTCAAGCACTTTGGGGTTTATAATGGATGTCCAAACTCTTGAATCAAGATCACTTTGTAGTCGTCTTAATCTATATATTGAGTTATCAAATACTTTTACAGAAGCACCTAACCCCAATGCCGATCTAGTTGCATATTCTCCAACCGTACCTGCTCCAATAACGACTACTTCAGTGGGACTAACTCCAGCTATTCCTCCAAGGATAATACCTCTACCATTATTACTATTGGTTAGTAAATGAGAAGCAATAGAAATAGATTGTGTCCCTGCTAATTCACCCATTGATCTAACTATTGGGTATATGCCGTCTTCATCTTGGATAAAATCCCACGCTATTGCAGTAATTTTTTTTGAAATTAATTTTTGAAGTGTGTTTCTAGGATGAACTGATAACTGTAATGCTGAAAACAAGGTCTGTTTGCCTGGCATTAAATCTATTTCTTCTACAGATGGTGGAGCTACCTTAACTATCAGGTCTGCTTTGAACACCTCTGCAGTATCATAACAAATTTCACCTCCTACCTCACTATAATCTCTATCTTGAAAATTTGCGTTTTTACCTGCTCCAGTTTCAATTAATACTCTGTGTCCATTATTGACTAACAAAGCAACTGCTTCTGGAACTAGTGCCACTCTGTTTTCTTGAAATGTACTTTCCTTGGGTATACCAACAAATAATTTTTTAGACTTTGAACCTACTCTTTGTAGCTTCTCTTGGGGCATTAGCAAAGCTTCCTTTGCTAAAGTTCGAAGTAAATCTGAACTCATTCATTTTCTTTTTTATTTTATCGATTAGGATAAAATGATGTAAATAAACACCCTTCAATTACGCTAAGGATGACAAGCTTAAAAATAAAAGATTAATTTGAAATTTCTTCTATTGAAAAAATTCTTTTCTCTCCTTCAATCTCAATGTTAACCTTTACGTAATTACCTGGTAAAAAGTTCACTATTTTTTCGGGCCATTCTATAAAACATATTGCTTTACTTTCTAGCATTTCTTCGATTCCAATATCTAACAATTCAACATCATCATTTAAACGATATAAATCGAAATGATAAATAGATTGTTTATCCTTAGTTAAATATTCATTTACAATGGAATATGTTGGACTAGAAATATGATCTTCTACTCCTAGTTCTTCGCACAGTTGTTTTATAAGAGTTGTTTTGCCTGCGCCCATTGGGGCATTAAATAAAAAATGTCGAAAACACTTCGTTTTTGACAAAAGCACTTTCGACACTTGATCTAATTCTTTTACATTATTTATTTCTAATACCTGCATAGATGTAGTAGTTAAACTACATGAAAATACAGTTTTATCTATTTAAATAAAATCTTAATCCTGCTCCTCCGGTAAACCCAGAAAAATCATAATTTGATTTTCTATTTAGGTGCTGTTGATAACCAGCTTCCCCAAAAACACTTAATCTTGGAGCTAATTTAATTTCTACTCCTAACATGTTTTTCCATAATAAATCTGTCCTATTAGGTATAAAAAGTAAATTTTCTCCTTTTAAGGCTCTTGAATAATTTGCCGTAAATGATGAAGAAAAATAAAATAATGTGTTTTTTTTAAGATTAGATAAGTAATATCTAGTTCCAAATGTACCTCCAAGACCAATTCTAATAAATTGATTTTTTTGAGATGCATACTCTAAATTTAGTTTTGACTCAACAACCCATCTATCAGTTAAATGATATCCAAATGATGGTGACAAGGACATCCCAAAATAGTTTTTTCCAACCCCAAATGAGAGTCCATCAATACCTATTAATGTTTGTCCCTTTTTAAATACGCTTTCTTTTTTCTCTTGTGAAACACATGCAACACTAATTAAACTAATAGCAAATACAACAATTATTTTTTTCATCTTTTTTCTTTTTAAATATTTATTTTACATAAATACTATTGACAAAAAGAATGCAGAATCAATTAACAAATTTTAAATTTATTCTTAACGAATTTTATGTTAGAGAATGTTAAACACCAACTTGTAGTTGCTCCAGTTCTTTAAGTTTAAACACTGCCTCTTTTACTGAGGAAATATTATCGAAAATTAACCTGAGTTTATTTCC
This sequence comes from Flavobacteriales bacterium, assembly GCA_020630395.1. Lineage (GTDB taxonomy): Bacteria > Bacteroidota > Bacteroidia > Flavobacteriales_D > CAJJDF01 > CATLPG01. The sequence goes on along the minus strand of JAHDBM010000002.1, from coordinate 95,134 downwards.
CTTTTCACTTAGCCTAACATTACCATGATTAAGTTGAGCATAGGTAATTACTTTAGTAAACTTTTCTGATTCGTAAAAGTTTGATTGGGGATTTGAGACAAAATATCCTATCATTTTTTGAGCCTTTATCACAATCTTTTCAAAGCCCATTTCTTTCGCCATAAAGCGTAAAATAATCGTTTGTAATAGTTGTTTCGCTTCTTTAGGTATTGGCCCGAAACGATCTATTAAGCTATCTCTAAACTTTACTAATTCTTCTTCTGTTTTAAGCAAGTCTAATTCCTGGTAAAGTGATAATCGTTCGGCTATATTATTTACATAATCATCTGGAATTAGAATTTCTAAATCGGTTTCTAATTGAAAATCATTTACTTCATGAAATTTATCGTTATTCTCATCTTCGAATAATTCCTTAAACTCATTTTGTTTTAGCTCTTCTATAGTTTCGTTTAGTATTTTTTGATACGTAGCAAAGCCTATATCATTAATATACCCGCTTTGATTTGCGCCTAATAAATCTCCTGCCCCACGAATATCTAAATCTTTCATAGCGATATTAAATCCACTTCCCAAATCACTAAATTGTTCAATGGCTTGCAGTCTTTTTCTAGAATCACTGCTTATCATGTGCATGGGCGGAGTGATTAAATGACAAAATGCTTTTTTATTAGATCGACCAATACGCCCTCTCATTTGATGCAAATCACTTAATCCAAAATTATTAGCATTATTAATAATCATAGTATTGGCATTTGGCACATCAATACCAGATTCTATTATGGATGTAGCCACTAACACATCATACATACCCTCAATAAAATCTAGCATAACAGCTTCGATTTGTTGCCCTTCCATTTGTCCATGAATAATAGCTACTTTACAATCTGGAATTAGTCTTTGAATCATTCCTGCTATTTCCTTAATATTTTGAATTCTATTATGAACAAAATAGGTTTGCCCTCCTCTTTGCATTTCATAACCAATTGCATCTCGAATCATTTCCTCATTAAACGTATGCATTTGAGTATCTATGGGCTGTCTATTTGGTGGCGGAGTGGTGATAACGGATAAATCCCTAGCTCCCATTAACGAAAATTGCAAGGTTCGAGGGATAGGTGTTGCTGTAAGAGTTAGGGTATCGACATTCTCTTTTATGGTTTTAAGTTTGTCTTTAACACCTACTCCAAATTTTTGCTCTTCATCAATTATTAATAATCCTAAGTCTTTAAACTTTACGTTTTTCCCTACTATTTTATGTGTTCCAATTATAATGTCTACTTCTCCTTTTGCTAATCGTTCTAAAACATCTTTGTTTTTCTTAGCAGATCTAAACCTGTTAACATATTCTACAGTACAAGGGAAATCTTTTAAACGAGCTGTAAAACTCCTAGCATGCTGAAAACTTAAAATAGTAGTTGGAACTAAAATAGCTACTTGTTTATTATCGGCAACTGCTTTAAAAGCTGCTCGAATTGCAATTTCTGTTTTTCCAAACCCAACATCTCCGCATACTAAACGATCCATTGGTATTTCCTTCTCCATATCCTCTTTAACTGCTATGGTAGACTTATGTTGATCGGGAGTGTCTTCGTACATGAATGATGCTTCAAGCTCATGTTGCAAATAGGTATCTGGAGAAAAGGCAAACCCTTTTTTAACTTTACGTTTAGCGTAGAGTTTTATCAAATCGAATGCTACTTCTTTTACTCTTTTTCTAGTTTTATCTTTTAAGTTTTTCCAAGTAGCTGTTCCTAGTTTATTAATCTTTGGTTGTTTACCATCTTTACCTGAAAACTTAGATATTCTATGTAAAGAATGAATACTAACATATAGCACATCTCCTCCTTGGTATATTAAACGAATAGCTTCTTGTTCTTTACCATTTACTTCAATTTTTTGAAGTCCAGAAAACTCTCCAATTCCATGATCTACATGAACAATAAAGTCTCCTTTCTTTAATCCATAGATTTCTTTTAAGCTAACTTGCTCATTCGATTTTTGAAATCCTTCTTTAAGTTTAAACCTATGGTAACGTTCAAATATTTGATGATCGGTATAACAAACTAGTTTTAAACTATTATCGATAAATCCTTCATGAATGGCATTATTTATTGGTGTAAACTCTGCATCCTCCTCTATATCTTCAAAAATATCGATTAACCTCTCGATTTGTTTTGAATTATCTGAAAAAATAAAGTTTTGATATTCTGCTCGGTTATTCTCGATTAAATTTTTAGCTAGTAAATCGAATTTTTTATTGAATGATGGTTGAGGATAACAATCGAATTGAATAATTTCTTTCGCATTAAATGCTGATCTATTACCAAATTCTATTAGTTTAAAATCAGTTAAGGATTGCTGTAATTCCTCTTCTGATAAATATAATTGATCAGGCGGAAGTCTTTTCAGTTCTGATTCTAATTTTTCATAAGCATAAGTTGCTTTGTTGTATCCTTCTGCAATTTTACCTTTTGCATGTTCGTAAGACTTCATCCATATTACGGATTGATGATTAATAAAGTCAAAGAAAGAACACCTATCTTCTTCCAACATTTCTCCTTGTACATTAGGAGTAATGGATATTTTTTTGTGTGTTTTTATGGATAATTGATCTGCAATATTAAATGATCGTATGGAATCTACTTCATCTCCAAAAAACTCAATTCTATAGGGATAATCATATGAATAAGAAAATACATCTACAATTCCTCCTCTTACAGAAAACTGACCTGGTTCGTATACATAATCTACTTTTTCGAAATTGTTTTCTATAAATACTTCATTTAGGAAATCTATGGTATATGTTTCCCCTTGAATAACTTCAATTGTATTCTTTTTAAGTTGTTTTTTTGTTACAACTTTTTCTATTAAAGCTTCGGGATATGATACTACTAATGTTCCTTTTCTATTTTTTGAAATAGCATTTAATACTTCTGCTCTTTGTAAAACATTAGCATTATCAGTTTGCTCTATTTGATACGGTCTTTTATACGAAGCTGGATAAAAATATATTTTCTTCCCTTTTAACTCTGGGTTTATACTTTCTAGTGTATTAAAAAAATATGCAGCCTCTTCTTTATCAGATAGCACAAATAAATTAAGGTTATCTTCTTTAAATGCTACGGCAGATGCAACAAATTCTAGAGAAGATCCTATTAATCCTTTAAGGTGTATTTTCACACTAGCTTCTTCAAGAATAGACTTTATGTCTTGAACCTTTACAGAGGTTAGGTAGCGTTCTTTTATGTCGTTAATTGATATGCTCATAATTACTTAAATAAAGTTAGTTATTTACTTTTCATTTTTAATTTAATTTTTTAGGCAAAACTATTTTGGCATACAATTTGATTTTGTTTTATAAAATCCTATTTATTATGAAAAAGTTAATCTGCCTTATTTTTCTTACAGCTCCAGTACTTGGAACAACACAGAAACGAAATAAAAAAAATGCTAAAAAGTATGAGGATTTTATGAATTCTATCTCTATGGTATCTACTGATATTGGTGCTGTAAGTGGAGTTTTAACTAATGATTTTTCTAGATTTCCTAGTAGCTTTAAACTAGACCCGTCTAAATCTAAAAGTTTCTCTTTAAATTTTATGAAAAATACTGCTGAAGACAAAGATCAACTTTTAAGTTATACACTTGGTCTTGGAGCTGAACTAAGGTACTATCACCTTTTAAATAATTCCAACTTAACCTTTAATGATGATGTAACAACTATTAGTGAAGAAATTGATAATTCTTACACAAAAAATAGATTAAAGCTCATTTATATACAAACTCCTATTTTAATTAGATTTAATAAAGAAATTAAATACCGATATTATCAACTATCTACTGGTATAATCCCTGGGCTTAAGTTGTATGGAAAGTATAAACAAAAATACAGAGTAGATAATCAAATTTATAAGGTTAAAACTAGTGGTCATTTTAATTTAAATCCGTTTAAACTAGATGCTACTATTAGAATAGGAAGAGGTAAAATTGGTGCATTTTTTAATTATAGCTTATTGACTTTATTCGAAAAAGATAAACATGAACAATTGATGCCATATAGTGTAGGATTTACTGTAAACGGTTTTTAATTAAATGAAATATGAGAGCAAATATACGTTTGCTCTTTTTTTATTTTATTTTTACGCATCATGCGTTTCGTATATAATATATCTGTTAGCTCTTATAGCCTTTTTATTAAGTTTGCTGCACTATTTAACCCTAAAGCTAAATTATGGGTAAACGGAAGAAAAGACTGGGAAAGTAAACTCAAAATGCATACCCATGGACTACAAAACATTCATTGGTTTCACTGTGCCTCTTTAGGTGAATTTGAACAGGGAAAACCGCTTATTGAAGCCTTAAAGAAAAAAGACCCTTCAATATCTATTCTTGTTACCTTCTTTTCTCCTTCTGGTTATGAGATAAGAAAGGATTATGAGCTTGCTGATTATGTTTGCTACTTACCTATCGATAGTAAACAAAATGCTATTCGGTTTATTAATACACTTGATTTAAAACAGGCTTATTTTATTAAATATGAGTTTTGGTACTACTACTTTAAAGCATTAAGTGATAAAAAAATTCCTTTTTATATAGTTTCTGCGGTTTTTAGGGAAGACCAAGTTTTTTTTAAATGGTATGGGAAATGGTATAAGAACATATTAACACTTCCTACTGATATTTTTGTTCAAGATAAAGAATCATTAGCCATTTTAAACAATAACAACCTTAACGGTATTCATAGTGGTGACACAAGATATGATAGAGTAAATTTAACTGCACAAAACCCAAAAAACATTCCTTATATAAAGGATTATAAAGATGAGCGTTTATTATTAATAGCAGGAAGTTCTTGGGAAAAAGAAGAAGACATTCTTTGTGATATTCATTTAAACAATGTGCAATTAATTATTGCTCCACATGATATAAGTATAACCCATATCAATATAATTAAGGGAAAATTTACTGATGCAGTATTATATTCTTCATGGAAAGATAACCCCTCAGATTTTGATGTTTTAATAATAGACTCTATTGGTATTCTTTCTAATTTATATCAATATGGAGATGTCGCTTTTATTGGTGGTGGCTATTCTAATGCTTTGCATAATATTCTTGAGCCAGCATGTTTTGGGTTACCAGTATGCTTTGGAAATAATCACACCAAATACAGAGAAGCAAAAGACATACTAAATAATGGGGTCGCTTACGAAATATTAAACGCTAATAATATTGATGAAGTTATATTTAAATACCATACAAATCCTAAGTTATTAATTGAAGATAAAAATAAAAACAACAATTTTATTTTAAATAGAACCGGAGCAACTCAAAGTATCTTAGACAAGATTAGCTCATAAAAAAAGGGTAAAAGCATAAGCTTTTACCCTTTAAAAATTTATAAGTGTCTTTTATTAGTTTTTGATAAACTTAGCCACTTTAAATTTACTACCCTCACTTTGAATATTTACAAAGTAAGTTCCTTTAGTGTAGTTCTCAACATTTAAAGTAGTCTTTACTAACCCTGCTTGTGCACTATTAATAGTCTTAGTTTCTATTAATCTCCCTTGAATACTAAATATACTTAATGTAACATCCTTTGTTTCGTTTATTTCAAAAGAAAGATTTGTTAGTTGATCGGCAGGATTAGGATAAACATTAACTAGTTTAAGAGCCGATTTTTCAGTCAAATCATTTTCCTCTACAGATAATAATGAAGAAGAACTCCATATACCTCTACCATGTGTTCCAGCATATATAACACCTTGATTATCTACTTTATCCCAACCTCTCCATTGTTGGCGTAAAGCAAAAACTGGAACTATTCCTAATTCAGTGTTTTGAGATGTCCAAGAACCTCCTCCATTATCAGATCCGTATATACCCATTTCAGTAGCAACAACAATAATATTTGGGTTTTGATAATCAATGATTGCATCATAACAAGGTAATGTAGGCAGGTTTCCTTTTATAGATGTAAAAGATGACGTTCCAGTAGTTGATGCTGCTGTAGTAGACTTCATTATGTTAGTAGAAGCTCCATAACCACCAAGCGTAATTACGACATGTTCAGGATCATTTGGATCAACAGCAATACCTGTTAATGTTTGACCTGATGATGGGTTTTTAATTACATCAACTTGTAGTTGCTGAGTTCCGCTTCTTACATCTGCATATTTGTATCCTGCTGAGTCGGCATCATTTATCCCATTTATTGTATCGTTCGCTTCGTTATTATAATACACACCATTAAATCCTTTAATTCTGGTAAGTCTACCACTTGTTTCTCCAACATATAAAATATCGCCATCCTTAGACCATTCGATAGATCTAACTTCGCCAACAGAATTTAATACCTTCCACCAAACAGGTGTGGTCCCAAATCTTAACACTCCTCTAGTAACCCATAAACCACCTGCTCCTGTAAAACCAGAAGCTGTAATTGTTTGGACAACATCTTGGATTCGTATGGTATCCCTAGATAAATACTTATATGCTGTATCACCAGTATTATAATTAACGCCATCAATAACAGTATCGTTATTAATAAAAATACTATCTAACGTAACGTTAAGTGGCTGAGTTAATACATGTGGAAATAAAATATCCATATTTTTACTTGGAACCATTATTGTTTCACCAGCATTTTTACTTTCAGTTGCAACAAACCAAACAGAATCTGTACTGTTAGTATCATTCTCATTTTCAAACATTCGTATAGTTGTATGAAACTGAGCTGGTATACCAAGCATATCATCTGACGTAATAATTCCTCCTCCAGCTCCATTAGCAAGTACTCTTGCTATAACTCCTGTTTGCGAAGTAACTAGAGCTACATCTGAATTTAAATAAGAAATATCACAATCAAAGCCATCTCCTCCAAAAGCTGTGGTAAATTCTAATGGGGTTGTACCTAGATTAGATACATCTTTGTACTTAGTTCCGTTATCTTGCGATCCTCCAATCAAATCACCAAATTTTGAATATCCAATACCGTATAATTGCATAGTGTTATACCCTCTGTTTGATACATAATATGAAGGAGAAGATAACGTTTGCATGTTATCAGATACAGATACTCCACCATCACTACCTATATATAATCTACCTGTATTATCCCAGTGAAATTCATGTATATCAGAATGAACATACAAAGGGCTAGTTGGATCAGCTTGGTTAGATGCTACAACACCAAAGTTACCATCATACCTAAAGAGTCTAACTCCACCTACAATAAAGTTGTTAGGTTGAGAAGGTATTCCAGAGATAATACAATCATAATTACCTTGCCATTGTGTACTACCAGAAAATGGATCTGTAGCGAATGCTGCAGCTGCATCAAGTGTATTTGGAGTTCCTGGTACTACTTCTGTCCAATTAACTCCATTATCTTTAGACAACCAAATTCCATTTAATTTCCCTAGGCTTCCTGATTTAACTTGAACTACAAAAAGTGTATAATTACCCAATTCATTTTTATCAAAACCAATTGCACCTTCCATTCTAGTAATCCCTCCTATTTCTTTTATTTGCCCTGATCCTGTTCCAGAAACCCTAGAAAACGTACTACCTGCATCTGTACTTACATAAGTTCTATTACCTGCAAGTGCTAAAAACATTTGACCATCCGGAGAGGCTTTAATATCATCACAAGAAGCAACTATACCAGATATATTATTAAAATTAGTTTTGTTTTCTACTGTTGTTAATCTTATTGAACCTTCTCCAGCCACCCATAACTTATCATTTGCAATAGGATCAGCTATAAGTTGATTTATTCCAACTGTCCATAATGGTGTTGGTGTTAATTTAGAAAAAGAAGCTCCTTCATCATCTGTATACCACACTCCATCAGCTCTATGTCCTCCAGAAGCACCATTAGCTATACTACTTAATTCAAATGAGCTACCAGTTGCAACATATATTGTCCCCGATTTAGTTTGCGCAATCGAAGAAACGGCTAAATTATCTGAAAAAGCTTCAACCCTTTGCCAAGTATTACCTCTATTAGTTGACTTATATAAGCCTCCCGATACACTACCTGCATAAATTGTGTTATTGTCGTTAATATCAACTTGAATAGCCCTTGTTCTTCCTCCAAAGTTATCAGGTCCTTCTGGCACAAACGATAAATTAACTGCTCTAGAAGATTGATTTGCAACAAACTGTTTAACCGATTTAACGGCATTAATATAGTCTTGGGCCTCTATCTTTCCAGTATTAACATTTTTTCTTACTGAATTTAAATACTCAATCATCCCTTGAGCTCCCTGCTCTTTTACTTGATTATCTCTTGGGATATAGCTTGTTAAATTTTCTTCTTTTGGAGATAGCATTGTAGTTGCAATAACTCCTCCTCCAACAGCCGCTAGTAATCCTAATATGCCTTTTATTTTCATAATGTGTAAGTTTCAATAAACAAAGTATCAGTTTCAACAAACCAATACCTATCAAAGTTAAGAAAAGATTAATAAATTCTTTACATAAAAGAAAGAAAAATAGGCTTAAAACATATCTATTTTAAGCCTATTTTTTTAAAATTTTATACCAATCTAACGTTAAAAAAGATGTTTTTCTGCATGATAAGAGGATCTTACCAAAGGTCCGCTTTCTACAAACCTAAATCCTTTTTTCAATCCAATTTCTTTAAACTCATTAAAAATCTCTGGCGTAATAAATTCTACAACTGGTAAATGTTGTGGTGTTGGCTGCAAGTATTGTCCCAATGTTAAAATATCTACTCCTACTGATCTTAGATCATCCATTGCTTCTATAACTTCCTCATAAGATTCACCTAAACCAAGCATAACTCCTGATTTAGTTTTCATTCCTCCTTCTTTTAATCTTCTTAACACCTCTAAACTTCTGTTGTATTTAGCTTGAATTCTAACTTCTTTCGTTAATCTTCTTACTGTTTCAAGATTGTGAGAAACTATTTCCGGAGCCACATCAATAATTTTTTGAAGGCTATCCCATTTCCCCATAAAGTCAGGGATTAATGTTTCCATAGTTGTCTCTGGCGACTTTCTTCTTATGGCTCTTACCGTTTGTGCCCATACTTCAGCTCCTGCATCTGGAAGATCATCTCTATCTACAGAGGTAATAACACAATGCTTAACACTCATCAAGCTAACTGATTTCGCTACTTTAGCAGGCTCAAAAGGATCTACATCTAATGGCTTACCTGTAGCTACTGAACAAAATCCACATGATCTTGTACAGGTGTTTCCTAAAATCATAAACGTAGCTGTACCAGCTCCCCAACATTCGCCCATATTAGGACAATTACCACTTTGACATATCGTGTGTAACTGATGCTCATCAACAATGTTCCGAACTTTTTTAAATTCCTCTCCTGTTGGTAATTTTACTCTTAACCACTTTGGTTTTTTTACTTTTTTCTCAACTGCCTCTTCCATGTTAATCGTAGTATTTTCTACCAAACAAAATATTGATAAATAAATTTATAAATACTTGTTGGTTGTCTTGAAATGCCATTATTGGAACTTTTTGCGGATAAATATCTGCCACTAGTCCAGTTTCTAATGCTAATATTTTTTCTCTATCCTTAGCAAATTCAAATGAAAAACTTGCCTTTAAGAATCCTCCATAAATTAGATCACTTTCACCAAGCCCTTTAAATGACGAAGACTTGCCGTATATATTCAATTCATTATGCTTTATAGGATCGTATCTTTCCGAAACTGTCCCTTGGATTGGGTTTCCGTTATTATCGAAGGCTATTATTTCTAAATATATAGGTTTTAATATGCCTAAGTTAGCTCCAAATTGACCTGAAAAATATATTTCAACCCCTTTTTCTCTAAATTTCTCAAACAACATAAATCGTCTACCGTAACCTAACCTAGTTTGCATAAAACCATTTAGCTTACCATACTTATAACTTTTTGCGCTTTCTAATGCTGGGTTTAAAACCTTAAATTCCTTTGGATGTTTTATTGTTACAAAATCTAATGAAAACAAATTGTATTGTTTGTAGTTCTTAAACTTAGCCCTGGTTAGCGTTCCGCCCCAGCCAGCACTATGAAGTTGAAGACCTCCAAACCACTCAGATCTAAAGCCTGCTTGATTAACTTGTTTAGCTGGTTCTTGTGCATATAACTCGACACACAAGAAACACATCAAGAATAATATATATATATGGCTTTTCATCTGTTATTACTTCCTCTATTAAGCTAGATAAAAGGTACGAATATTATTTTATTATTTGTAATTACTCGTTTATAAAAAAAGCGACCTAAATTAGGTCGCTTTTTAAAAAATTAATTTAAACTATTAAGCCTTATCTTCTTCTAAAATAACAGCATTAACATCAATGTTTTTCTCTACTTGTTGATTTACTTTTTCATTTGAACCATAAGCTGGACAATCTTCATGCTTTTGAAAAAGGAAACATGAACTAAGAGAGAGTATTGCTAATCCAATAATGGTGTGTGATGCTAATTTCTTCATTTACTTGTTGTATTAAATATCTATATATAAAAGGATATACAAAAAAACGTATATAGTCTTATATTTGTTCCAATGCATAAGGTATAGTTATAAACAAGTTGTTAACAATTGTAACTTTTCTTAATTTAAATTTGTTGTCTTTTATGGACTTACTAACTCAATACTTAACTGATGATTCTTGGAATGATATTCTTTATAACGAAATACAAAAAGAATATTTCAAAGAATTAGAAGACTTTTTAGAGGAAGAATTGAACAATAAAACCGTTTATCCTACTCATAAATTAATGTTTAATGCTTTTAATTTAACGCCTTTTAACCAGGTTAAGGTTGTTATTATTGGACAAGACCCATATCATGGAAAAAACCAAGCAAACGGACTCTGTTTTTCGGTTAATGATGGTATTAAAATACCTCCCTCGTTAAATAATATATTTAAGGAAATAAAAAATGACTTAGGCAAAGTGTATCAAAATGGCAATTTAGAACATTGGGCAAAACAAGGGGTTTTGTTGCTCAATACGATCTTAACTGTAGAACAGTCAAAACCTGGATCTCATAAAAAGAAAGGGTGGGAAATTTTTACTGATTATTGCATAAAAGAGTTATCAGCTAAAAAAAACGGACTAATTTTTATATTATGGGGAAACTATGCTAAAAAAAAGAAAGAAATTATAGATACTAAAAAGCATTTTATTTTAGAAGCAGCTCATCCTTCTCCTTTTTCAGCTCATAATGGTTTTTTTGGTTGTAAGCATTTTTCTAAAACTAATGCCTTTTTAAAACAACAAAACTCAACTATTATTAGTTGGTAACTATAAGATGAAATCTATTTTACTCTTTATATTATTTACACCTCTTTGTTTGAAAAGTCAAGAGTTATTATTGGTTCTTTCGGATGATAGTTCAAACTTAATTCACTCAAGATCATATAAAGACTCCACAACACTATTAACAGACTTAAATAAACGCATAAGCAATATAGTTTCTTATGGTTTTTTAGAGCTTAAGGAAATGAATCGATACTGGAAAAACGACTCACTTTTTGTTACTGTAAAAAAAAATAAACGTTATCGTTTTAATGAACTCACACCAGACTCAGCTTCTATAAAAATTTTAACAGCCTTATCTATTAATAAAATTGATTTTAATACTTCTATTAATAACTCTTTTAATGCTATACTTAGAGAACTGGAAAATAAAGGTTACCCATTTGCATCTATCAAATTAAAAAATATTGAGTTAACTAACGATTATATTAATGCTAAGATACACATTGAGAAAAACGACCTATTCTTTATAGACTCTATTGTTATTAAAGGCAAAACCAAAACCAACAAACACATTATATATAGGTTAATAAATATACTTCCGGGCTCATTGTACAATGAACAAAAACTAAAAAACATTACTAAAAATATTAATCAATCACCTATATTATCTCAAATACGATCTTCTGAAGTTATTTTTTCTAATGGTGGAAAAGCAATGCTTGTTTTATATTTAAATGATAAAAACTCAAATCAGTTTGACGGTATTGTAGGCATAAACCCTGATGAATCTAATGGAAATATAACCATAACTGGATCAATAAACATTGAGCTAAATAATGCGTTACATCAAGCCGAAAAAATTAAATTAACTTGGAGTAAAACACAGGTTCAAACACAAAATTTTTTAATTGATATTAATACTCCTTTTTTATTTAAATCTCCTTTTGGTTTAACTGGGTATTTATCTAGCTTTAGGCAAGATACTAGCTTTAGTAAACTGTCTAGTAAAGCAGGGATTAGCTACACCCCATCTTTTAATCAAAGCTTTAGTGTATATGTATTAAATCAAAATGAAACTAATTTACTCGCACCAACAAGTACGACCACATTACCTTTTCAAAACTCTACTAAAACACGCTATGTAGGACTTTCATATACTACACATAAATTAGATGATATTCGAAATCCTAGGCATGGATATTCCGTTCTATTTGCTAGTGAAATAGGCTCAAAAAGAATAACAAAAAATAGTGATATTATGTCTTCTGAATACCAACAAATAGAAGAACAAAACAATCAATACCAACTTAATATTAATGCGTCATATTATATACCGGTATTTAATCGGTCAACTATTTTAATAAAAGCAATATCAAAGCATTTAATAAGTCCTGTAATTTTTGAAAATGAATTGTATCAACTAGGAGGATTAAAAACAATAAGAGGGTTTAACGAACAAGCCTTAAATGCTTCTTCGTTCTCGATTGGCACACTAGAATATCGATTTTTATTTGACAAATCATCAGCTCTTTTTATTTTTGGTGATGTTGGTTACTTGGAAAGCAACACCAGCAATTATACTTCTAACAATCCTTATGGGTTTGGGGCAGGAGTTAATTTAGGAACAAAATCAGGATTCTTTACTTTGAGCTATGCTCTTGGTTCTCAACAAAACAATCCTATACTAATACGAAACGGAAAAATTCATTTCGGGTATATTTCAATATTTTAATTTTTAGTATAAATTGCTACACAAGAACCAATTCCACCTCCTACAATAGGTGTTATATTTTCCCAAATATAACTTACAGTTATTACTCTAGCATTTTCACTAATTGTTCCCGTTCCTGTAAATTGGTATGTGAATGGAGTTGGTATACCTACTGGACTAATCGTTAATGAACCCGTTAAGTCTATATTATTATCATTTATAGTTCCATAAAAAATATCATTCCCACTAGCAAAGTCAATATTGGTAAATTCTAATTTATTTGTTCCTGAGCCTGCAACTATATCAGCTGTGTTTTTAAAAAAGTTAACGGGTAATGGAACTGAAGGTATATTATATTTGCAATCTGATTGAACAGAATACGTTCCTACTAAATCTGTGTTATTTACTTTAACACTTATTGTACGAGAAACTGTTACTGTTTGTCCGTTTTCATCTGTTGCACTATAATCAATAACAAAGCTATTTAACTTATTAGTTGAAAAGCCATTATTGTTTACAACTACCACTAAAGGGTTTCCTTTGGCATTCATAGCAACTGCTCCAGGATCATTAAAAACACTTCCAAAATCAACAATCATATTATCAGCTCCAACTAACTGTATGTTAGTTTCTCCTGTTCCTTGTTCATCTTGAAAAAAATCTTTCCTTTTGCAACTTTGCAAAACAATAATCAATGATAAAATCGATACTAAATATTTCATGTTATTTTCTTGTATATACAGCAGTACATGATCCGTCTCTTGCTAAACCACTTATGCCTTGATAATTATATAAAATTTCGAAACTATTTCCGTCTGTCGACATTTGACCAGCTCCAGTAAAAAGATATCCATTGGTAACAAAAATTGTTATAAAAGAAGGGTCTACCGTTATGTTTCTACCATTAATAGTAGCTGATGTTGTTTTTCCGTTATGATCTAAAGTAAGAATATTAAATGCTCCTATTATACTTGCTTCATCATGCAACAAACTTATTAAGGTATTAGTTCTACAATTATGATCTACTTCCCAATCTCCTAAATAATGTTGTTGTTCAATAACTACTTCTACATTTCGAACAACTGACGATTGTTTTCCATATTGATCGGTTGCAATATATGTTATAGTATAGTTCCCTGCAAAATTGTAATTAATATTGGTTTGAGTATAAACTGTTAATGGGTTCCCATCCATATCAAAGGCTGTAGCACCTGGATCAATTAATGTATCCCACAAAGGAATTGTAATTAAATTACTGCCGTTTAATGATATGGTTGGATTATCTCTTCCAATACTACCATCTTTTGGAGATTGATAAAAATCCTGTCGCTTACAACTTAATGTAAAGGACAGGATTAAAATAAGTGATATACTAAATCTTTTATTCACTAAAGTGAAAAATTACTTTTCTATTGCTTGGTATAAGTAGCAGTGCCGCTTCCATCTAGACATGTGCCACATACCCCATCCCAATTATAATTTATTACAATTTCATCTCCAGCATCATTAATTGTACCTGTTCCTGATAAATCATATTTACCTAAACCAGCATTAATAGTAACTCTACTTGTATTAATTGTAATGTTTTGTCCACTAATACTTCCATTTACTACTTGTCCATCATGGTCTAATGTAACAATACCAAATGCTTCTGAAATAGCACATGTGTTTTTTATTAAATTTTGACCTAATGATGTTTTAACATCATGACTTACGTTCCAATTTCCAGCCCAATTTGCTGCAGTAACAACAACATTAACTGTTCTTGATTTTTGAGCTGTATTACTATAACAATCTTCGGCAGTATATACTACTTGGTAAGAACCAGCTTGAGATGTATTAACATTACTTTCATCAGTCTTAACTGATACGGTTGCACCTAATGCATCTTTTGCTGTTGCGCCAGGATCATTATAAGTATCTCCCACACCTACTTGCATAGGGTTAGAACCATTTAACGTTATGGTTGGTGGTGTTGTAGGGTCATCATTTTTATTTTTTTTCTTACAACTTGTTGATGCCATTAATGTTAATGACAATGCCAAAATGCCAAAGTACTTCATAATTTAATTTTTTATCTATCTAGCAATAATACTAAAAATTAACTTAAGATGTTTAATTTTTTACAAACTTGATAAGTTTTGTAAACGTTTCTCCTTTAATTTTCACATGGTACATACCGGAAGGAATATTTGTTAAATCAACCGAATTATTGCTTTTCAAAGTAGTAATTAATTGATTATTTACAACAATGCTTCTACCCAATTGATCAACAATCGATAAACTTAAATTCTCCTTATTATGTAATTCAATATTTACGTTTAGTATATTATTTGCTGGATTAGGGTAAATACTAACATTCTTTAATGAACTAAAATCTTCTAAACCAACTGGAGTAGTAATACAAGGAGCAGCAGAGGTAACTTTAGTCATGGTCATAAAATCTATATAACACACATATTGCATACTATCAATGAATGGATTTCTATTTCCTTGTAAAGATTCGATATAATCATTTCTTGCCATTTCCCATTCATCAACAGGATCTTGCCAATGCCATTTTTTTAATACATCTTGATTTTGTGCATAATTAACAAACAATGCATCTATAGGATTAGGTAATTCCCAATTATTACCACTAACTGAATGGTATGCTATACACATATAAAAAATTGCTCTAGCAGCATCTCCTTTTTGACTATCTCTTGGCTCATATACATTATTTCCTGCTGTATCTTTCCCATAAGTAGCATCCATAAATGTGCTAGTAACATTTACTACATCTCCCATAGGATTATTACTTCTTACTGCGTTTGCATCATTTTGATTTACAGGAAAAAGATTATGGTAATCATTATATTCTGGTAATGCAGTTACCCCAAATGTTGGCATCCAACTTTGAGGAAAGCTATGTTCTCTACTAATATATGAGAATGAAAATGGTGGGCTGTATATATATTCATCTGATGAGTATCTACAGGTTACAACTAGTTGTCCGTTTGTTGTATCTCTTGATCCAAATTCTTTTATGTAAGTGTCATCAAAATCACTATAAAAACGAAGCGTATGTGGGTTCGTTAACGCATGTAAATCGGTTATAAAAGTAGTTGCGCTTGTAGATATTGTATTATAATGAGTTGGTGACTGCATTGTTGCTGGTGTTGTAACACTAGTTGTTGCAGCTAAAGTAGAATAGTTTGTATATTGACCAGCTCCACTAAACGAATATACCGCCATGTGGTATGTTGAACTAGCCCAAGTTTCTTTAGATCTATAAGTAGTATCTGAACCTACATAAGCTACTTTTGCTCCTCCAATCATGTCACCTTGTTTATATGTAACACCATCTGTTGGACTTACAACAGGAGCAACTGACTTTTGAAATAACACTAGATAACCTTCGTCACTAGCTGGGCTATTAGGATCGTAAGCTACATTATACTTATAAGTTGTAACGTCACTTGTAGCTGCTGAACTTGGTGCATTTGGTTCAGTAGCTAATCCACCTCCGTATCCAATCATGTTAATTAGATATGGGTTTTCATTCCCATCATTATTATTAATTGTAATAACCGTAGATCTTGTTCCAAGAGCTGATGGTGTAAAATCTATTTTAAGTGTATCACTAGATAAAGAGTCAATTGCTGTAGCAAAGGATACTACTGTAAACTCAGGAGTATTAGAACTAGTAACTGATGAAATCGTTAATGTAGAATCTGTGCCTTGATTTTCAATAATAACATTAATTCTTTTGGTTGCTGCTAAATTCTCAGCAGTATAATAATTACCTCCACTAAAAACAGTGTCACCATCTATAACAGCATTTATCTCAGCTTCTGGCTTAGCCAATGGAACTCCAACATTGATATCATCCAAAGAAATATTAAACCCAGATTCTTTTCTAGTAAAATAAAAGCGAATGTAACGTGTAGTAGGTAAAACCGTATCAGTATATTGAGTTATTGTATTAACATTAACCGCATTGTTAATTAAAGACCTTTTATTGGTCCATGTAGTTCCATTATCAGATAATTCAATATCGAATTGACCATCAAATGGAGCACCTGAACTAGGAGGGTTTGTCCCTTTTATCCAGTAACTAAAAACTCCTGCTTCTCCTGCTAAATGAATTTGTAAGAATTGGTCATCTCCATTCATTTTAACAGAAGGAGTACCACCAACACCCAAAGCAGAATAATTAGAAGGTGGGTATGATGATGGGCCTATAGAATAACCTACTGGTAAACTAGACACACTTGTACAATCCCATGTATTAGGAACTGGAGCTTGAGAAATAGCTTGAAAAGCCATTCCAAATAATGCAAATACTACTAAAAAATTTTTCATTTTATTATTGTTTATTTTATTAAAATTTAACTTGAACTGAGAAATTATATCTTCTTCCTTGACCAAAAAACACTGTAGCAGATTGAGCGTCAAAATTATTATATGGTTGTCCAGAAAATTGATCGTTATTTTGTGCATCTGTTATATACACTGCATCTAATGCATTTAAAATACTCATTCTTATACTTATAGGAGCTCCACTAAACATAAAGCTTGTTCCTGCATGGATATCCATTAAACCATAAGCTGGTATTTGCCATGATTCTCTCCTTGCGTTTACACCATTTAGGTTCCCAGGTTCAAAATCAGCAAAATACCTATCAAACCAAGTGTATTGTGCTTTAATATATGACCTTCTAGTGAAATTCCATCTAATTTTAGCCCCTAACTGAGTTTGTGCAGCATCTCCAACATGAACTCCTTTCGCATCAAAGGAAGCTGTTTGTACATTTCCAAAACCATCTCGAATTGTATTACCCGCATTATCTAAAAACACAATGCTATCTTTTGCTGATTGCCATGTCCAATCTCCTAATGCTATAACACCTTCTAAAGTAAGGTTACTTAATAAATTGTAGGCTATTTCAAACTCTGCTCCCATGTGTAAAGCATCCATGGTAATATTTGCGGTAAAGTTTTCATTATCTTCATTTTGTCGACTTATAGAGTATGGTCTATCTAACCAACTTGTGTAATATCCATTAACGTTAATAGCCAGCTTTTTCTTTTTATAGGCATAACCTAATTCAAAAGCTCTAACTTTTTCGCCAACAGAATTTTCTACAAAATTATTTTGTTGATCAATTACATTCGCAAATTTAGGTGCATTATTTAAGTACCCTAAGTTTACAAATACATTTGAAAATTCATCTAAAATATAATTTGCTCCCGTTTTAATTGTATAACCCGGTAATGTTTTCCATCCTGTATTGTACGTTTCTAGTCCTTCAGAGCTTGCATTATATTCATTACCTTGATATACAATTGTATCATCCCTACCTATTTCTAAAGTAGTATCTCCAACTTGTAATGTTTTCTTTCTAAAGTAATCTACTGCTTTATATGCCGAAGCAGATCCAGATATACTTACAAATGCCGACCAATTATCTTTTTTATATTCACCTTGAGCAAATAAACCTCCCCATCTAACTAATCCTTCGTCATGGTACAATATTTTATCACCTACTCTTTTAACTAGATTTGGATCATTAACATTGTCTCCATTAACAATATAATCAGCTCCAACTAAATCATATACTTCACGATAATGAACACCTTTGTAACTTCTTAAATCAATCCCACCAGATAATGTTAAGTTTTCATCTTTAACAAAAGTTCCAGTTGAAAGTAGTCCATACCAAAAATGATTATTAATACTTGAACGCTTATAAGAATTAGCCTTTAAATCTGTAGGGTGGTATGCAGGATCTATGTTTGGACCAAAATCTCCTGCTAAGTTATTATCATACATATATTGAGCGTCTAACCTACCTGTTGAATCATTTCCCGGTCTTCCTGTTATTCCAGTTCCTCCTCCATTTCCTATTGACAAATAAGCTATATTAGATATGTAAAAACGATCATTGACTTGCCAAAAATCTTTAAGTGTTATTTGTGGCTTATGATAATAGTTTTCTCTTTCTCTTAATAAAACACTTCTACCATCTGTTGTGGTATACCTTCCATAAAACTCATTATGCTGAAAACCATATTGAGAACCTAGTGATTGGTCATAAGCGTCAATAGCTTCTTTAGATACTCCTAGGTTTTGAGCAATTGTTGTGTCGTAAAATGAAATTGGCCTTTTAAATGATCTTTGACCATGTCTTTGTGGCGCACCAAATACGGAGAAACTTAATAAGTGATTTTTTATTTTCTTATCGATCTTTCCATAGTAAAAATAACCATCAGTATAGTTTTGATCTACCCAACCGTTTCCTGTCTTTCTTGAAAAAGCTCCGGTAAAACCCCAGTCTCCTTTCAATCTTCCAGAGTTAACACTTACTGATTGTCTCATGAATGCATTATTACCAAATTCAAGCTTTAATTTTGTTTCTGGTTTAGCATCTATCCCTTTGGTAAAAATATTCATTGTACCTCCAACTGATGGAACTGCAAGTTTTGATATTCCTAATCCTCTTTGAACTTGAATTGTACTCGTTACCATATCTAAACCGAACCAATTAGACCAATACACCCAGCCATTTTCCATATCATTAACTGGAACACCATCAATCATTACCGCAAGATTTCTTTGACTAAAACCTCTAATTGTAATCCTTGCATCACCATCTCCACCTCCTTGTTGAGTAGCATAAACTGAAGGGGTGCTGTTTAATACCATTGGCAGGTCTTGAGAAGCTAATTCTTCCTCTAATTTTGCAGCAGAAACGTTTGTAAATGCAACTGGAGTTTCTCTCTCTTTTGCAATATCAGCAACAATCTCAACCTCTTTCATCACTTTAGATTTCATTTTAACATCTAAAACAACTGACTTTCCTGATACTGTTACTTTCCTTTGGATAGGCTTTAAACCCACAAAAGAATACGTAATCGTATATTCTCCGTAAGGTAATGTTAATTCATACTTCCCGTCAAAATCAGACGTTACTCCTTTTCCTTCTTCATAAACTACACTAGCTCCAAAGAGTAATTCTCCAGTAACTTCATCACTAATTGTTCCCTTGACAACTCCTGTTTGAGCAAAAAATCCTATCCCTGTTAAAAGAGATAGGATTAAGAATAAACTTCTTTTTAGCATACTGCTTATTTCTAGTTAATTGTAACCTTTTTTGTACTAATTTTTCCTTTCCCAAAATTTAACGACACAAAATAAACACCTTTATCCCAACCGTTAGTAGATAATTTATTAAGAGTAGTTCCTTTGGCTAATTGTTTTTCTATAATTGTTTTACCTAAAACACTATAAACAACCACTTTTTCTGCGCTTTCAGCAGCTAAAATTGTGATTGAACCAGTTGTACTTGGGTTAGGGTAAACCACAAAGTTTAAATCTAAACTGTTTTCTTCTACTCCAATACTATTACAATCACAAGTATGACTTCCTAAATCATCAAATGAATGAATTGGTAGTGAATCCCATTCTGTCGCAGGAACATAAGATACTGGTTGCACAACTGTATTACCGGTTAATATAGTTGACTTTCTAATTAATGTATGATCAATTGTCCATGCAACTGGAACTCCAGTAGGCCAACCATAATCAGGGTCTCCATTATTTGCTCCATTTACTGTTCCTGGATCTTCACCAACTTTACCAATAACATCAACAACACTTGATCCTTTAAATAGAACCATAGCATCATTACCATTAAAGAAAAAAGTTCTATTTGCATTATAATCAGGACACACAAAAGTATCTGCCTTAGCATAAAGTGAATCCCAAACTGTTCCTTGAGCGGTATCTGAAACTATAACAAAAGTTCCTTTAGCAGGAACCACACCCGACAATTGAATCGTGTATAAAGATGAAGCTGATGTACTACCATTAGAATATCTTTTTAATTGATAAGCTGATAAATCAACTGAGTTTGATGTTGGATTGTATATTTCGATAGCTCTATTTGCTGACCATCCATGAACGTATTCTGACATAAAGATATCATTACACTGAGAGAATGATGCTAAAGAAACTGCTAAAGAAAAAACAGTAAGTAAAATTGTTTTCATATTATTTAATTCATTAAATTTAAGTTGCTGCAAAAGTATTACATTTTAATCCTTAATGTCAACAATTAATATTAACAAATTATTAAGTGGTTCATATTGGATATTAATAAAGGCAACCATTTAGTACTTTTTTCGTTCATTGATCGATAAATAACATAGTATAAACTAGTAATATGAAAACACTATTCTTTAGTATTGTAAGACAAATTTCCATTCCTTTTCTATTACTTTTTTTTCTTTTTTCTCTCACTTCACAAAACATTCAAGCTTCTCATGGAGTTGCTGTAGATTTAGAATATGACTGTTTAGGTGGTAATCAATATCGTTTTAGATTAATGTTTTATAGAGATTGTAATGGCATGGGTGCTCCTGCTAATGTTACCCTTAGAGCTAGTTCTGCATCTTGTGGAAACAACTTTAATATTCCATTAGGAAATAGAACCGGCCCTGTAGAAGTTTCTCAAATATGTAACCCTCAAATAAATTTAACTTCATGTAATGGTGGAAATTTGCCCGGAGTAGAACGATATATATACACAGGTGTGGCTACTTTACCTGCTAATTGTGCAGATTGGACTATTAGTTATGGATTATGCTGTAGAAATGCAGCAATCACAAATCTTCAGAACCCAGGCGGGGCTAATATTTATGTTGAAGCGCTTATAAATAATACCAATGGAATATGTAATAATTCTCCAAGATTTTCAAGTTTACCAGCTCCATACGTATGTAGTGGAAATCCCACTTCATACAACCATGGAGCTATTAATGTTGATGGAGATACCTGGACATATTCTCTTATAAATCCTAGAAGTGCAGCTAGTACTAATATTCCATTTACAGCTGGTAATACTGTGACAAATCCTATAACAACATCTGGTGGTTTTAATTTTAACACAAGTAATGGGCAAATGTCTTTTACTCCTAATGGAATCCAACAAGGTGTTGTAACTGTTCAGATAGTAGAGCGTAATTCTCTTGGGGTAATAGTTGGATCAGTAACCAGAGATATGCAAATAATTGTTATCAATTGTAACAATAACCCACCTACAGCTACCGGAGTGAATGGTAGTCCAATAAAGTTTGATTATGATATATGTTGGGGTAGTTCTTTTTGCTTTGATATTAATTCTTCTGACTTAGATACTGATAATGTAACTATGACATGGAATAATGGAATTCCTTCTGGTACTTTTACTACATCAGGAACACCTCCAACTGGACGTTTTTGTTGGACTCCAAGTCAGTCGGATACTGGAACACATTATTTTTCTGTTACAGTAGAAGATGATGCCTGTCCAATTCCAGGTAAAAACACATATGTATATCAAATAAATGTTATACCAGGCAATGACCCTCCAGTAGTTGCAGGACCAGACACATCTGTATGTGGCGGAACTCCTTTACAGTTATATGCTAATGCCGGACCTGGAGCTACATTTACATGGACTCCATCAGCAGGTTTAAGTTGTACAAACTGCCCCAATCCAATTGCTACAGTTAATAGTGGTGTCGTGTATACAGTATCAGCCTCATACCCTAGTGGGTGTACGAGAATGGACAATGTTACCTTAAATATCACTCCTTCTCCTGATATTTCCATAACACCTAATGGAGGAACAATTTGTGCAGGAAGTAACATTCCATTAACTGCATTCTCTACCGATCCTACTGCCACTTTTGTTTGGTCTCCTAGCGGAACAGTTGGTCCGGTTGAATCTGCATCACCAACAACCACCCAATATTATAAATGTACAGCTACCTCTTCTAATGGATGTTCAACAACCGACAGTGTTCTTATAACAGTTAGCCCTCCTCCTCCTCCAGCAATATGTAACAACATATATGTTACACCTAGTGGATCTGGAAGTGGATTATCTACTGTTGACCCTACCAATATTTGGGATGCTTTATTAATGTCTCAATGTAGTAATGCTACTATTAAAATGGCTATTGGCACTTATGATATTGATTCTTCAATATCTGAAATAATAGGTGCTTTAACTATTGAAGGTGGATTTGATCCTGCAAATAATTGGAGAAAAACTAGCCAGAAAGGAGCTACTACCATAAGAAGATCTGATCTAAATGTTGATACAACTTATGGTGTGCCAAGATTAATGGCTATTGAAATAGCTAATGCAAGTTTTTTAAGGTTACAAGATTTAACTATAGAAGTAGTTAACGCTCCTACTGCAGATAGTATTGGAATATCAACCTATGGATTATACCTTAATAACTGTTCTAATTATGATGTGGTTAGATGTTATATTTCTACTGGAAATGCATCTGATGGACTAGATGGCACAAATGGTATTACTGGGTTAAATGGAGGAAATGGATTAAATGGTGAAGACGGCAATGATGATGACCAAGATGATGAAGGTAGTGGAGGTAACGGAGGAACTGTGGGAGGAAGTATCGGAGGAAATGGTTCTTCTTCTCCTGGTTGTTGTAATACAGGTGTAAATGGAGGAGCAGGAAACAATGCCGCTACATATCGAGATGGTGGTGCTGGTGGTGGTGGCGCTTCTGGTGGTGAAGAAGATAGAGATGGAGGTACTGGAGGAGTTGGTGGATCGGTTCCTGCTAATACTACATGCATTCTTACCACTTTAGGTAATGCTACTGGCGGAATAAGAGGAAATGAGACTGGGTGTAATAGTAATGTTTATTGTGTAACCTCAACTGAATCTGGAAAGCAAGGTCAAGATGGTGCTAACGGAAGTAATGGATGTAACGGAACAAATGCCCCTGCGGGAGCACACAACCCAATTTCTGGTTTATGGCAACCAACCTCTAAAGGCACAGATGGTATTCATGGACAAGGTGGATCTGGTGGTGCTGGTGGCGGAGGTGGTGCTGGTGAAGGCGGAACTTTTTGTTCTAATGGTGCTGGTGCTGGTGGTGGCGGTGGAGGTGCTGGCGGACAAGGCGGAGAAGCTGGAACTGGCGGATATTCTGGAGGAGCATCTTTTGGTGTTTATATAGTTAATAACCAAACTAATGGTAATTTTGTAGATTGTAATGTGTCTTCTGGAAATGCTGGATTAGGCGGAAACAAAGGGTTTGGAGGAAATGGAGGAAATGGGGGGAATGGTGGAAACGGAGGAAACCAAGACAGTAATGAAGTTGGCTGTGGTGGAGATGGTGGAGATGGTGGAGATGGTGGTGATGGTGGTGATGGTGGAGATGGCGCTATGGGCATTACTCAAGACCTTTATATAACTGGAACAGCACTTTCTACCTCAATTAGTAACTTTAATCTTACTGGGCAACCAACTATCTTTGCTGAAAACATTTCTTGTACATATACAAATGTAGATTTCTCTGCGGGTTCACCTGCACAATGGTCACTTGGTACTGGGGCTACTAATCCTGCTCCTAATGGTTCTCCTGTTACTAGTCAGTATACTACTATGAGCAGAAAAAATATTGGTTACGGACCTAATATTTACACAGGATTTGTAAATATTTCTTTTAACTCAACTATAGTCCCTGAAATAGAAACAACTGCAGATTCAATTGCACCAGATGTTTATCAAATTTGTGTTGGAGAATTTGTTTCTTTTAACTCTTCTATAACTGCTACTCAGTTCGATTGGGATTTTGGAGGAGGAATTACACCTAACAATCCAACTACTAGAGCTATCACAAACACGCAATTCAATACTCCTGGCACATTTACCGTTACTCTTCGAGTAAATACAGATTGTTGTGGATGGACGAATAGAGACACTATAACAGTTATAGTTCAACCGATTCCAACAATATCAATTGCAGGAAACACTAATATTTGTAAAGGGGAAAATACAGCATTAACAGCAACTACTACTGCCGATTCTATAGTGTGGACACCATTTACTGGACTTAATGTAGATACTGGTAAAAATATCATTGCCAATCCTTCTACTACAACAACCTATTATATAACTGCTTACAATGGTAACTGCTATGCAGTTGACTCTATTACAGTTACTGTATACGAACTGCCAGATCTAACCAATGTAGTAATTAATGGAGCTACATGCGGCAACAATGGTAGTGCAACTATAAACCCTACGGGTGGTTCTGGAAATTTCTCATACTTGTGGGATGATTTAAATACCCAAACCACTCAAACTGCAAGTAATTTATTTGTAGGCAACTATAAAGTTATTGTTACCGATAATGTTAGTGGATGTATCGACAGTACTTATGTTACAATTCCTAATGGTGGAACACCAATTGTATATATTAGTAACACAACTGATGTTTCATGTTATGGTGGTTTTGATGGTGATGCCACTGCTGGTGTCAATATGGGAACTCCCGCATTTAATTATACTTGGACAAACCTAACTACCTCAGCAGTGATTAATTCTGGTGTTGGAGCAAATAGTATAAATGCGGTTCCTGCAGGAAATTATAGAGTTTTTGTTACCGATATTAACGGATGTACTGACTATATGGACTTTGCAATTGATGAGCCTGATACAGTTGTTTTTATTGAACCTGTAGACACCATAATGCCAACTTGCTACAGTACTCTTGATGGAGAACTTGAAGTTAAAGCTGATGGAGGAAATGGTTTTTTCAATTATTTATGGGATGATCCTGCTGCACAAACTACAGCTAGAGCTACCGGCCTTAATCCAGGCACATATAAGGTTATCGTAACCGATCTTAAAGGGTGTGTTGACTCCATTACTATTACGCTAGATGGCCCTGGGAATTTAGATGCTTATGCCGGATTAGATGATACTATTTGTGGAGATACTTATGTGTTAAATGCAACACCAAGCATTACACTTCCTCCTGGTAGTTGGTCATTATACTCAGGACCAGGCATAGCTAGTTTCGCTCCAAATAACACCTTAGCAAATGCTGGAGTTACTGTTACACAATATGGTGTTCATGAATTTATTTGGGCTGAAACTGATGGATTAGGATGCTTTGATAGAGATACAGTTTCTATTTTATTTGTAGAAGATCCTGTTGCTAATCCTGGCGGAAGCAAAGACACTTCATGTGCATTAGTTATGCAACTTGGAGCAATTCCTAGTGTTGGTATTGGAACATGGAGTTTTGTTTCAGGACCCGGTACCGCCACATTTACGCCAAACGTAAATGATCCAAATGCTGTTGTTACCTTTAGCACCCCTGGCTTATATGTATTAGAATGGACTGAGGATAATGGTTTTGGCTGTAAATCATCTGCACAAATACAAATAGAAGTTATTAATAACACTGTTCAACCTACATTTGATATTGATACTTTATTTGGCTGTATGCCTTCATTAACTGTTAATTTTAATAACACCACCAATCCTGCGCTTGTTTCTTCTTGCTCATGGGATTTTGGAGATGGAAATACTGCCTCCAACAACTGTTCACCATCTCATACTTATACAACAGAGGGCTGTTATGACATTGTGCTTAGTATTAAAACAACACAAGGTTGTGATGTTGATACAACTTACAATTCTTCGGTTTGTATACACCCATTGCCTTTGCCAGATTTTGATGCAAATCCTAATCCAGCAACTATTTTAAATAATAACATTACGTTCACAAACCTTACATTTGGAGCTACAGATTACAAATGGTATTTCCCAGATGGAGATTCCTCTACTTTATCTGATCCAATTCATCCAATACCACCTTTTATTGGTTCTCATTTAGTGTGTCTAGAGGCAACCACATCTTTTGGATGTGTTGATTCAATTTGCAAACTAATAGCCGTAGAAGATGAATTTATTATTTATGTACCAAGTGCATTTAGCCCATCTGCTGATGGTATAAATGATGTGTTTAAACCAGTACTAAGTGGAGTAAATCCTGATAAATATGAATTTACAGTTTATGATAGATGGGGAGAATTAATTTACCAAACGACAAGTTTTGATGGGGCTTGGGATGGTAAGCATAAAAAAGGAGGCAGAAGAGTTATGTGTAAATCAGATGTTTATGTTTGGAAGGTCGTATTAACTGACAAGCTTAACAATTATATTGACAAACAATTTAAAGGACATGTGACGTTAATAAAATAAAAAAGCGGAGCGTGTTACGCTCCTTTTTTTTATCTTTAACTGTATTTTTATATGTATGCAGTTTTTTAAAACCGAAAATAAGAACACCCACTTTTGTTTCTTTAGTAGTCTTACTAGAGAGCAAATTGCTCAACTAAACCTTGAAGAAATTAATAAAACCTTTAAAAAAGGTGAAGTAATCTTTAATGAAGGAGCATACCCTAATGCGCTATATGTTGTGTATAAAGGTGTTGTTAAAGTTCACATGTATGGTGATAGTGGTAAAGAACAGATTATTAGACTAGCACAACCTGGAGATTTACTTGGATATCGTTCACTAATAAGTAATGACCCCTACAGAGCTACTGCATCTGCAACTGAAGAAACTCGTCTATTTAAAATACCTAAAGACACTTTTTTTAATCTTATTAAGCAAAATACAGACTTTTCATTAAAGCTAATGAAACTCTTATCAGATGATTTAAAAAATGCTGAAAGAAAAGTGATATACATGGCCCAAAAATCTGTTCGAGAAAAAATTGCTGAAGCTTTATTATTGTTAAATGACACCTTCGGAATTGACGAAAATAATTTTGCCATAAAATCTAAACTTACCAGAAAAGAAATTGGTGATATAGCTGGTGTAACAACCGAATCTACTATCCGAACTATTTCTGATTTCAATAAAGAAAACATCATTAATATTGATGGGAAAAAGATTATTATTACAGATTTAAATCGTCTAAAATCAGAAGTCAAAAACAAAATTGCATAATATTTGTTCTATACGTAGTACAACATTACTAAAGCGTATGAGCAAGTTTATATTATTACTATTAATTATATCGTTTTTATCTCCTAGCTTTTCGCAAAATGGATTTAGTAAAACATCTCATGATTTTGGAGAAGTCTATAAAGGAAATGAACGCTTTGTTGATGTTATTTATACTAACAATACAGGTAAAAAAACATTCTTACTCACCATAAAAAATGAGAGAACAGTTAGAGTACTAACATCTGGAAAAGCTATAATGCCAGATAGTTCAATTATTCTTCGATTTAAATACAACCCTATTAAAAAAGGGAAATTCACTATTAAAACTCCTATTTATTTTAGTCATGCTATGACTCCTTTTGAGTTTACAATGAAGGGCAATATTAAGGAAATAGATAACTCAATGGGGATGGATTGCCCTAGCTTTAGACAAAAAGATATTACTATAGAGCAAGAGTTTAAGTTTAAAGCTCTTGTATTGGACGCTAAAACTAATGAACCCATTAAAAAAGCTGAAATTAAATTAATTATTAATGGCATGCTTTTAACTACATTAATGACTAACAATAAAGGAAAAGCCACTGCCAAAATACCATTAGGGCTTTATTATTTAGTTACAAATGCTAAAGACTATTATCCTAACGAAAGAGCTAAATATTTAAATAAACGTAATGACTCGGTTATTATATATTTAAATAAAGATGAGTCTATTATAGTTACTGAGAAGCCTGATGAAATAATTGAAATTAAAACCGATTCCTCTATTATAGTATCCATTCCTCCCGATACAATTAATACTCCAACCGAAACAAAAGACACAGCTGTAACAGAAGACACTCTTGTTGAATATTATCAAGCTCCAAATAATATTGTTTTTTTACTTGATGTATCTTCATCTATGAATCATAATGGCAAACTGGATTTACTAAAAAACTCCATGATAGAAATGACTCATACACTTAGAAGTGTAGATAAAATTACCATAGTGGCTTATTCTACTTTTTCTAAAATATTAATGGAAACAACCACAGGAAATGCTAAAAAAGAAATTATTGAGAAAATTCAATCTATTAAAGCTCAAGGAATGACTGCAGGAGGAGAAGGTATGAAACTAGCGTATAAACAAGCGTATAAAAACTTTATTCCAAATGCTAATAATCAAGTTATAATGGCAACTGATGGTGATTTTAATCGCGGGAATACAAGCGTAGATAAGCTAGTTAAAAAATATATAAAGAAAGATATTAAAATAAGTGTGCTCGGCATTAAAAATAAGGCTATGCATGCAACTGATATGCAAGAAATTGCTGAACTAGGAAAAGGTCATTATTTATTTATTGATAATTATGCCACATCTAAAAAAATATTAATAGATGAATTAAAAGTACAGTCATTAAGAAGAAAATATTAAATTTGTTGTAAACAAATAATGTTTAAAATGATGACCAGCTTTAAAGATACCATCAAAACAAAACTTACTGACGAAAAAAAACTATTTGTCCTAAATATCATGTACACTGCAGGATGGCTAGATCAAATATATACACCTATTTTTAAATCGAACGGTATAACTAATCCTCAATATAATATCCTTAGAATACTAAACGGCAGTTATCCTTCTCCATTATCTGTAGGTGAAATAAAAGACAGAATTCTATTTAAACAAACTGATATTACCCGCATGATTGATCGTTTAGTCGATAAAGAGTTTGTTGAGCGAAAATTATGTGAAAACAATAGACGAAAAATGGATATCCTAATATCTAAAAAAGGTAAACAACTACTTGAAATAATTGCTCCTGAAATTAAAACTGCTGAGCATGATCTATTTAAACATATTTCTGAAAAAAATGCAGCTCAAGCTAACACTACAATGGATAAACTTAGAACCAAATCCTAATAGCATTAATACTATATTTGTTCAATGGTTAATGAGTTTATTACAAAACAACCAACTGATTGGTTCGAACTAATCGTTTTTTTAATAGTCTTTACTGGTCTTGCAGTAATTAGATATAACAACACATCTTACATCCCCTACCTGCTGGGTAATGGCACGTTAATTAACAGAGCTAAAGAAAACGAAACTGTTTTTATAAAAAACGATAGCAAAAGCTCCATTTTTTTAAACGTTTGTTTTGCTCTTTTGATCGCTATCATTATTAAAAAAGTTTTTTTAATCTCTACTTTAAAGGCACTTATTTTAATGACTGTGTTTTGTATTTCTCAACTATTAATGTGGTCTCTTTTTCAATATATATTTTTGAATAAAACTGACAGCATGAGTTTTACAAAAAAGAGACTTGTGCTAAATGAAACACTGTGCATAATTACGTTTATATTTTTGGTTTTGTTTCATTACTTAGATCAACCTATTATGGTATTAATTGGATTCTTTTTATTGGCTATTAGTATATTGTGGAGCCGTGTCAGCTTGTTTTTATCCAATCAGCTTTCTGTTTTTCATATTATTTTGTACCTTTGCACACTCGAAATTTTACCGGCATTAATTTTGGTAAAGTTCATAATTAAACACTAACGAGAGATGAAAATTAAAAGTATACTAATTTCACAACCCAAGCCAGAAAATGGGAAATCTCCGTATTACGATCTTGCAGAAGAACAAAATATAACCGTAGATTTTAGACATTTTATTCATGTTGAAGGCATAGATGCTCAAGAATTTCGTCAAGATAGAATCGAAATAAGTGAACACACAGGAATAATATTATCTAGCAAAAGTGCTATTGATCATTATTTTAGAATGGCGAAAGAAATGCGTTTTGATGTGCCGGATACCATGAAGTATTTTTGTTTAAATGAATCTGTCGCTAAATACCTTCAAAAATATATTGTATATAGAAAAAGAAAAATCTTTTTTGGTGTAAAAACTATTCAAGATTTAATGCCTTCTATTATAAAAAATAAAACCGAAAAGTTTTTACTTCCATTATCAGCAACAAGTAAAGATATTTATTCAGCTATTTTAACTGAAAACAATATTAATTTTAATGTTGCTAAGTTATTTAAAACAGTAGTAAGTGATTTATCTGATTTAGCAGATGTTAATTACGATATGCTGGTGTTCTTTAGTCCATCAGGAATAGATTCTTTGCTCGAAAACTTCCCTGATTTTAAACAAAATAACACTAAAATTGCTGTTTGGGGATCGAGCACTGCAACACGTGTAGAAAAAGCAGGACTTAGAATAGATGTACAAGCACCTCTGCCTAAATATCCATCTATGAAAATGGCTATTGAAAAATATATTGATGAAGCATAAACATTGCTTACTTTAAAACCTTAGTGCAAAAATATACCTTTAAAAAAGACGAACGTCTTTGTAGCAAAGTTTTAATAGAAGAACTTTTTGTTTCTGATGAAAATCAAATTAAATTAAAAGCTTATCCTTTAATCCTGTTAACTAAAAAAGTGCCTGAACATACAATTGAAAAACGTGCTCAAGTGCTCTTTACTGTTAGTAAAAAAAGAGTGCGTTTAGCTGTTAATAGAAATAAAATAAAAAGACGACTTAAAGAAATTTATCGGCTTAATAAGCATGATCTTTACCATGATCTCGGAGATAAGAATGAAAAACTTATCCTTTGCTTTATTTACCTAGCAAACAAACCTCTTCCATATTCTCAATTAGAAGAAAAAATAATAGTACTTTTAAATCGTTTAAAGAGTAAAATTGATTAACCCTTTTAGCTATATATTCATTTTATTGATTAAAGCCTACCAGTTAGTTATATCGCCTATACTTCCCAATAGCTGTAGGTATACACCTACTTGCTCACAATATAGTATTGAGGCAATAAAAAAACATGGCACAATAAAAGGTACATGGCTTGGCATTAAAAGAATATCATCTTGTAATCCATGGGGTGGAACTGGTCATGACCCTGTTCCTTAAACTATAAATATAATTCGCATGCAAAAAATATATTCAAAAAAAATAAACCATTTTATTCTTGCCTTAACCATTACCTGCTCACAAGGTTTAATGTTTGGACAAAATCAAGGACAAGAAGAATATTTTGAGATTGCTAAAAACATCTCAATATTTAATGATGTATACAAAAACATTAACACCTATTTTGTAGACGAAACTCAACCCGGACAACTAATGAAAACAGGTATAGACGCTATGCTTAGATCATTAGACCCCTACACCAACTATATTCCAGAATCTAATATTGAAGATTATAGAATGATGCAAACTGGGCAATATGGAGGAATTGGTGCCTTAATAAAACAACAAGGAGATTATATTGTAATTTCCGAGCCTTATGATAATTTTCCTGCTGCAAAAGCTGATATTAAAGCCGGAGACAAAATTCTAGAAATTGACGGAAAATCCATTAAAGGGAAATCATCAAGTGAAGTTAGT
Organism: Flavobacteriales bacterium; assembly: GCA_020630395.1. Lineage (GTDB taxonomy): Bacteria > Bacteroidota > Bacteroidia > Flavobacteriales_D > CAJJDF01 > CATLPG01. The sequence goes on along the minus strand of JAHDBM010000002.1, from coordinate 62,961 downwards.
GAACTATTAAAAGGTACAGCAGGAACTGAATTAAAGCTTAAAATCGAAAGACCAAAAACAACTACTCCAATTGAAAAAACCATTGAGAGAGAAGTCGTAAAAATACCTAGTGTTCCGCATTATCAAATGCTTGATGATAAAACAGGATACATTAAGTTAACTTCCTTTACTCAAACTGCAAGTAAGGAAGTTGGAGACGCTTTTAAAACACTTCGAGACAGTAATACATTGTCTCAATTAATTTTAGACTTGAGAGGTAATGGTGGAGGACTACTTAATGAGGCCGTTAAAATCGTAAATTTCTTTGTTAAAAGAGGAGTTAAAGTAGTGGAAACAAAAGGAAGGTTTAAAGAAAATAATTATGTCTATAAAACAACTGCTAAACCTATGGATACCGAAATTCCATTAATTGTTCTTATTGATGGAAACTCTGCTTCAGCATCAGAAATTGTATCAGGATCTTTACAAGATTTAGATCGTGCCATTATTGTTGGTCAACAATCTTTTGGGAAAGGACTCGTGCAACAAGTTAAAGACCTTGATTATAACACAAAACTTAAAGTTACTATTGCTAAGTATTACACTTCTAGTGGAAGATGTATCCAAAGATTAGATTACTCTGACAGAAAAAAAACAGGTAAAGGAACCAGTATTTCTGATTCGTTAATCTCTTATTTTAAAACTAAAAATGGCCGAAAAGTGAGAGATGGTAGAGGTATTGATCCCGATATTGAAATTCCTGAAGAAACCTTCAGTACACTTACACAAAAACTAGTAATAAAAGACGTTATTTTTAATTATGCTACCGATTATTATTATAGTCATGATAACATTGCTCCTCCACAAGATTTTTCTTTAACTACTTCCGAGTATGATGCATTTAAAACGTATGCCAAATCATTTGATTTTGAATATGACACATATTCTTACAAAGCTGCCGAACGATTAAAAGAAACAACTGAAAAGGAAGGTTTTGATGAAAATACATCAGAAGAATTAGATGCTTTATTAAAAAAACTAGCTCCAAACAAAGACAGGGATTTAGAGAAATTTAAAGACGAAATTCAATTACTACTCATTAATGAGATAGTATCTCGTTATTACCTCCAGAAGGGAAGAACAAAAGCATCTTTAAGTCATGATGAGTTTATTATTAAAGCTATTGAAACGCTTAATGATAAAGAACAATACGCTAAAATCCTTAAACCATAACTTCCTTTTAAAGGATAGGTCTTAAATTGAAAACATTAAAGCAAATATATGCTTTTTTAACAGGATACCATGCTTACATATTGGTGCTCATGGCAATTGTTGTGGGTATGCCATTATCTAAATTTTTAATGAGTGTAGGCACTCTATGCTTAGTTGGACAATGGTTTTTGGCTGGGAACATTATGTATAAATTTAACCAGTTTTTTAAAAATAAAATTGCAGTAATTTGCAGTATTACCTTTATCATTTTTTTGCTTGGTCTTATCCATACTTCAGATTTTGAATATGGCTTTAAAGACATAAGAATTAAAGTGCCGCTATTAGCTTTCCCTGTAATTTTTTGCACTCATCATAAACTTAAAGCTGTTCATCTAAAGTTTATACTACTCCTCTTTATTTTCTCAACACTTATAAGTACAGTTTATGGTTACTTAGCTTACCATGAAATACTACCTGCTAAAAAGCCTATTACTGAAATAAGAGACGCTTCCCAATTTATATCGCATATTAGATTATCGCTAATGGTAGTGTTATCTATGTTTATGCTACCTATTTTATCAAAAGAAAAATGGTTTTTTAAACTAATTGGTATTGCTGTGTTTATATGGTTTGCTTACTTTTTATCCTTTATAGAATCTGCAACTGGTTTTATTATAGGATGCTTTACCCTCTTTTTTGTCTCTATATACTTATCATTTACTAATAAAAATATTTTAGCTATTCTCCCTGCTGCCATTATGATTATTGGAGGGTCGTACTTAACCTATAAAATGGCTACAGTTTATAATAGTGTTAAAATAGATGCGAGTTCTCCTATGGATAAGGTTACTAAATATGGGCAACCTTATGGAGAAACAGATTTTATTATGTTTGATAATGGTAATTTTAGTAATGACTACCTCTGCATGAAAGAACTAGAGGATACTTGGAACATAAGAAGCAATAAAAACTTATATGAATTAGATCAAAATGGAAATGCTTACAAATTTATTTTAATTCGATACATGACTTCTAAAGGATTAAGGAAAGATCGTGAAGGCGTGGAATCTCTATCTGAACAAGATATCAAAAATATTGAAAATGGAACCGCAAATTATCTTTATAGCTCTCATGACTTAATGAGCAGATTATACTTACTGATGTTCGAGATTGATGGTTATTTTAATGGAGCAAGTTCAAATGGTAATTCTCTTGCTCAAAGAATAGAATATTGGAAAACAAGCAAGGAAATTGTCAAAGAAAACTTTCTGTTTGGTCAAGGAACTGGTGATGTCCCCAATGCGTTTAAACAAAAATATGCTGCTAATTCATCTTTAACTGAGCAGTTTCAATTACGATCACATAACCAATACCTATCTACGTTTATAGCACTTGGTTTTATTGGGGTATTAATATTTGTACTTACCCTTATTTTACCCTTACAATACGCTATTAAAAGACGTAATTACTATTATGTAATTTTCTCTTGTATTGCTTTACTCTCTTTTCTATCAGAAGACACTCTAGAAACACAAGACGGAGTATTCCTATTTGCTTTTTTTAATAGTCTTTTCTTGTTTCAATTACCAAAAGAAATGCTAAAATTAAAACAACATGTATAGCAAAGAACAGGTAAAAGAATTTAAAGTTTCCTTTTGGACAAGTTTTGGCTTATACATGAAAAAGCATCAAAAAAGAGGTGAGGACAAAATTAATTGGGTAAACTATAAAACGAAAATCAAAGACTTGTACTTTAGACTAAATGCAACCAATAAAAAGGTGAGTTTTGCTATTGAACTTCAACATAAAGACGAAGGAATTAGAGAGTTGTTTTTTGATCAATTTTTAGAGTTAAAAACAGTATTAGAGGATAATTTTAACTACCCTCTAACATGGGAAAAAAATGACCTAAATGATTTTAACATCCCTATTTCAAGCATAAAAATTGAGTATGGCGGAGTAAACATCTTCGATAAAAACACTTGGCAAGAAGCCTTTATGTTTATGGAAAAAAATATGCTAAGTATTCATGAATTTTGGGGAGATTTTAAAGATGTATTTAAGCAATTGGAGTAAAATCAAATTTATAATATAGCTAAAGATTAGCTATTTTTAATAGAACAACTCTGTGTCTATTATTTCTTTTCCTTTTACTGCCGTTCCATTTTTATGATAAACAGCTCGAACATCAATGATTTCTTTACTAGTAACAGCTTCTTGTTTAAAATTGGTTAACTTAAGTTTTGGAGCGTTAAAAAATTGCTTTTTTATTAACATAACAACTCCTATGTCACAAGTATTTAAGCTTATATTATCTATTGTGGCATTAGATTCATCTTTAACAGCAATTCCTATTTTTGCCCCTTTAATATCGAATGAATTCCCTTTAAAAGTAGATCTCTCTCCAACACTTACAGCCTTGTCACCAGGTTTATTAACCTTTAAATTATTGACCGTTATATTAGTGTAAGAGACATCTAAGCCATCATTTCCAGAGTTATTTATCGTAATATTAGATAATACACCACTACCATAATCAATATCAAATCCATCAGACATACACCCTGTAAAAGTCGTGTTTGAAATATCATAATTGCAATTCACTAAGTTTAATCCATCTTCACTTTTAATATTGTTAAACTCACAACCCTCTATTTTTATGGTAGTGTTATAAATAGATACTCCCCCTGTACACGTTTGTAATTGAGTATTAGGTGTAAGATTAACAAATTTAGTATTCGATATAACCGAATTACCTGTTGGTTCTATTAATGAAAAACCTTCTCCTCCTTTTGCTATAATAATGCAACCATCCATAACTATAGGCGAATATGAAATAATAGAAGCTTTATTGGTTAATGTTATATTAGCTCCATTAAACTTTACATACTTACCTTTTGGAATTATAACCGATTTAGATAGGGTATAATTTCCTTTAGCTAATGTTAATGTGTCTTTGTTTGTGTTCTTAAATATACCAAGGTTATAATCTTCTTCTTTTTTGGGGATTATTGATGGCGACCTCCACTTTAGTACTTTAATTGTTTTTGTATTATCAGTTCCGTTTACTTTAAATTTCACATACTTAATCTTTTTATCAGTGATTAACATTTTTGATGTTATGTTATCACCTTCATAAAATGCAGGTAAAACTAATTCGGGAACATTGATTAAGCTATCCTTCTTTTTACCAGCTGCTATGATTGTTATTGGATAATGAAAATAATTTTTTAACGAGTATTGTCTTTTGTCTCCCTTCTTTTTCTCTTTATGTATTACTAACGAAAGGTTATTTATAGGTCCTTCAGATAATGTAGGAACATTTATTGATTCTTTTGCTTTATAGTTAAAGTTGAACCATTCTCCATCAGTTTCTTTGTTCTCATATTGAGCAAATTGTTGTTTAATAATTGCAATTCTATTGTTTATATACTCTGTTGAAAACGTATAATATGGAAATTCATTTTTTAATAATTCATTCTTAGCAGTTAGTGCTTCTTTTCGTTCTTTAAAATAGCCCTCCCAATTAAATTCATTTATATAATAGTTTAATTCTTCAAAGTACGTTTTTCTAAAAACAGGATCATTAAATGCTTGAAAAGACATGTAATGTTCATCTTTTTTAACTTGTTTAAACTCTCCTGTATTATCCGCAAGTATAAACCTATTTGGATTTGTAAAATGATTATCTCCTTCGATATTTGCATCATACACTATGGGCTCTATTTTCTCGGTAAGTGGATTAAAATAAAATCTTTGATTATGCCATATTAATCCATGATAACTTTGAAATATATCAACTAAGGCATAAAACTTTGCATATTTTTCAACATCAAAATGTTTCGAGAATTTTATATCAAACTCTTTATAGGAGTGAAGTATGTCTTGCGCTTTATAGAAATATGCTTTTTGTAAAGAATCTTTAAATGTTTTCTTTTTAGAGAATGGCTTTACAATAGCTGACTTGAATATCGGGTAATGAAATGAAGTAGTTGCTTTTTTCTCTCTGGCTGCTAATTGATAATCCCAAAAAGCATCTTCAGCTAATTTTAGCATTGGTCCTTCTCTTCGTGTTTTATTTTCTAATAAATGATTTTTAAAATGTTCTTCAACCGCATATACACCAAGACTTCTGCCATTTATTTGTACTGGGATAAAATCGTATTTAGTGGTTAATACATCTTCTTTCATTAGTACATCATGAAGTAACCATTCGCTCATATACTTTCTTGTTTTAGGATGCTGAATAGAAAATTCTTTCATATTCATGATATTTCCTTCTTTCATTTTTATCCTAAACGACCATTTATCATCTTGTAGGTGATCCAACCAATCTCCCTTTAATCTTATTTTAACTTTATTGGTGTCTCCATGATACAACACTTTTGCTTTAACCCACGAATCATCTGAGGATTGCAAGATATTTTTATCAAAAGCTTCTGCTCTTAATCGTTTAATGGTATTGAATTGATTTGTATCTATGAGAATATTAAGGCTGTTTCCAATAATTGGGTATTCTAGCTGATTTTTTTCAAGTGTTTTAATTAAAAAATTATCGAAATAAACTACTTTTTTCTGGTTACTAAAACCATATATTTTAAGCTCTTTTGAGTTATAATTTGGTGGTAACACAAATTGAAGTTCTATTTTTTCCCAACCGTCTTTTTTCTCAACTAATTTGGATCCAACTTTATAAAACCCTTCATTAGAACTGGCAATAATTACACCACCCTTACCTTTTTTCCATATCGTAACTAAATATGCATCTCCTGGTTTTGAGTCTTTAAATGAATATGTAAAAGCATAAGGAAAAGCACTATCTACTTTTATAGCATATTTCCCTTCAAAAGCTTCTTCACTAGATTGTAATCTTCCTGCTTCGAAGAGGTTATTTTCATTAGAAAAAAAAGTTAACCCATCTTTTTCTATGGTTTCTTCGGCTCCACAAAATATTCCATCATATTTTGGGTTAGCACAAGAAAATAAGATGAATAACAAACTAAAAAATAATGTAGTCTTCAATTTTGCTTATTTTTATATCTAATCATGTGTCAATAGTAACAAACAAAACTAGCAAAACCATTTTTAATTTCATTTCTTTAACCCGCTATAATTTATTTTCAAGCATTTATGTTATAAAAACTGCTGCTATACTATTTTTATTTTGTTTTTTTTATTCTCCATTAACTTCTCAATATTTTGGTGGAAATGAAAATGATGAAGGGGTTTCTTTTCTTGAACATAACAATAAGTTTGTTTTAATTGGAAATACTAGAAGTTTTGGTGAAGGAAGCTCAGATGCTATTATTTCTGAAATAGATGAGGATTTTAATACTACTGAATCACATTATGTTGGATATCCTCATCAAGATTTTGGAGCTGGTATTGCTAAAACCAATGATGGCGGATATGTTACACTAATTAACTCATGGGATGTAAAACCATCAGGAAGAACCGATATAGGGGTTGTAAAATATGATCAAAACCACAATAAAATGTGGTTATCTTTTTTTGGTGGTGCGCATAATGACCATGCCTATAGCATTAAAGAAACCAATGATAACGGAATTATTATAACAGGCCTTAATAGAGATGAAGGAAATTTAGGTTCTGTTTTTCTTAGAAAACTAAATGAAAATGGCGTTTTGGTTTGGGAAAAATTTTATGATATAGCCGCTAAAGATTTGGGTAAAGATATTATTCAACTCCCCGATTCTTCTTTTATGGTGTTAGCAGAAACGAATTCTTTTTTCTCTAAAACATCAAACTCATCAGAATATATTACCAATTCTAAATCGGATGTTGTGTTAATTAAAACTGATAAAAACGGTAATGAAGTTTGGAGAAAAATATATGGGCTTAACGGATATGACTTTGCATCTGCATTACAATATATTGATGAATCAATTTATATAGTTGGTTCTTCTATGGATTCCAGTACAAATAGTTTTGATATTACCTTAAGAAAATTAGATACTGCTGGTGTACTAATATGGAAAAAACAGTACGGAGGTCTAGGCTATGAATACGGTAATTCTTTGGCAGTTAATGATGATTATGACTTACTTATAACAGGAGCATCTAATAGTTTTTCAAGTGATAGCTCTTCTCAAGTGTACTACACTAAACTTGATTCGGCTGGAAATATACTTTGGGAAAAAACGTATGGAATTGAAGATTCGCAAGAAGGTTTGATAGGTAAATTTACGGCTAATAATGAGATTGTCATTATTGGAACTTTATCATCAGCTAATAAAAAGAAACAAATTTTATTTATTAAATCGGATAATGATGGGAATGTAATTAAGATACTAGATGAAACGCCAAATTTTAAGCCTTTGTTTAATGAATTACTTGTTTATCCTAATCCAGCTTCTAATACTTTTCATTTACGATTTCCTGATGCTGAAACTGGTAAAGAAACCACTGTATCAATTTTAGATATAAACGGGAAAATTATATATACTAACACTTTCTTAAGTAGTATAGGAAATAACACAATCAATGTAAATTATCCTGCTGGAATATATCTCTATAAAATTCAGTGGGAAGAGAAAATAGTTACTGGTAAACTTATTATAAATCCGTAATTTTTCTAAAAATCCAATTTAACGAATGAGTTGTTGGACAATACTTTAATATTAAAGCTAAGTCGGGGTTAGTAATGGGCTGCCCTAAACTTAAATTTTTAGTATTGTTAACTCCCGAGCCAAAATATTGAATACTATCATTAGATATTCCAATAAAAGATTTAGGCCCAGCTCCTACATCTCCCATAATATGAACCACATCAACTCCTTTAGCCTCAACATCCACTAACATAGGATAAATCGTATTTAAATATGTAGTAGAATCATGATAACAATTAGGGTTCCATTTTCTTAATCTTGAATGTCCATAAGTATCTGGGTTAGCTACTCCTGGTACATTTTCATACACTCCATGGTGTGCTAAAAAAATTAACGTTCCAGTTTGAATGGTATCACACACCTGTTTAATGATTTCATATTGTTTATTGAGGTTTTCACAATCTAGTGGTGATATATTTCCATCCATTACCATAATGGTTAATCCATTTTTGCTAGTGGCATAATATCTTGGTTTGTTGGTAAATTCCTCAATCCATTCCAGATTTGTATTTCGCGTATCATGATTTCCTAATGCCCAGTGAGTATGATCACTTCCTAAATCAAAAATGCTATCAATATGCTGTAGTGTAGAATATTTTAAAGTTGACTCTGAGCATACATCTCCTCCAAGCCATATCCCATCAAATTGGCTCATGTCTATTGATGCGATTCTTGCATCTACTTTTCCTCCAGAAGCACGCCAATCATAAGTATGTCCAAAAAATGCATAGGTTAAGGTATCACAAGTGGTTTGTGCTTTGCTTGTTATGGTACACAGAGAAAGCAAAACAAAGAAAACACTTATGTTAACCCATTTAATCATCATTAATCCATAAGAGAATCCAGCATTAATGTATCAACACCTTCTGTTGAGTCGATAATAAAAACTGGGTATTCTATTTTATCTAAATCTAGTTTTACTGAATCCATAAATTCCATATAAGCTGGTAAATGAGTGGAGTCCATTGGTTGCGCATTTTCGAATTTTTGCTTTCGAGAGTCTACTTGTTTACCATCTTTCCAAAAACGATAACATACATGCGGACCTGTAGATGCTCCTGTACTTCCTACATAACCAATAACTTCTCCTTGTTCTACATATTGCCCTACTTTAATGCCTTCGGCAAATTTAGACATGTGTAAGTATTGGGTTGAATACTGTTCGTTATGCTTTACTTTAATAAAATTTCCATTCCCTCTGTTATACCCTTTTCTTGATACAACTCCATTAGCAGTAGTCCAAATTGGAGTTCCTCTTGGTGCCGCATAATCTGTTCCTAAATGAGGTTTAATTCTACCATATAGTTTAATATATCTTCTTAAATTATAGCCTGAACTTATTCGTGTATACTTTAATGGTGCAGAAAGGAACATAGATTTCATTCCTTTACCTTGTTCATTATAATATGCCTCAGCAGAATCTACTTGATATCGAAATGCATAAAAATCATGATCGTTATGATTAAACAAAATAGATCTTATTTTACCTATTCCTATTTTTTGTCCTTCTACGCTACGTTCTTCGTATATAATTTTTAATTTATCATTTGGTTGAAGGTGGAAGAAATCTATTGACCAGGAATATACTCCAGCAATTTCATCAACTAATGGATAGCTGATATTGTTATCTTCAACTTCTCGACTTATGGCAAACGATAAATTACCTCCTTGTTTTATTTTAGCCCCTATTTGCTTAATGGTGGTATCTATTTTCTTTTCTCTATGTGCAACTTCAATTACGGTATCGCTAAAACTAAATACATAATAATCTACTAGGTTTTTTACATAAATGGCGTGCTCCACATCTTTTAGTGTATCACTGTCTTTACGACATAACATTATGCACACCTTATCTTTATCTATGTAATTTAGTTTCGCACTATCTCGAGACAACTCATAAGCTTCGTTAATTTGAGCTTGAGAAACATTGTAAGCCATAAATAAATGACTTAAAGTCCAATTGGGCTGAACTGTATCATAATACACTTCATAGTTGTTTAAATCGAACCCATAAGCCATATTAGGCACTAGGGTATCCTTTTGTTCCACTACTTCTTCCTCTTCCTTTGCTCCACATCCTGTATTAACTTGTAATAACAGGAAAGATGCACATGCAACTGCACATAATAAAAATGTTTTATTGATCATTGAATTGTCTCGTTATTCTTTTAGTTTTCTAGCATTAAATACATCTAACCCTTTTTTCAAATGCTCATAAAAAACATTTGCGTCCCATTCAGCTCCAATAGTAGGAGCACATAGCTCTTCATTATTATCTAACAGCACATAAAGAGGCTGTGCATTATTATTAAAGGCACATATTTGAAAATCTAAATTTTTATCTCCAATTGTCTTTTTTAATCTCCCATCAAATTTTGATTCGTACCATTCATCTTCAGGCAGTTCAGTTTTATCATCACAATACAATGCAACAACTACAAACTCTTCTTTAAGCAATCTCATCACTCTAGAATCAGTCCAAACAGAAGCTTCCATTTTTCTGCAATTTGGGCACCCATGACCAGTAAAATCTATAAACAATGGTTTTTCTTGTGATTTAGCACATGCTATTGCTTCTTCATATGTATAATAACCTTTTATCTTGTGTGGAAGATGTAAAAAATCAGAATACAAAGTATTTGTTTCACAAGCTAAACCTTCTTCTTCCTCAATTGCTCCAATTAAATTAAACTCATGAGTTGACATAGGGGGCAGATATCCTGCTAGAAGTTTTAATGGCGAGCCAAATAAACCAGGAATCAAATAAATCGTAAAAGAAAACACCAAAATTGCAAAAAGCAATCTAGGCACTTTTAAAAATGGTAAGTCGCTATCATGCGAAAATTTAATTTTACCTAATAAATAAACCCCTAACAACCCAAAAATAACTATCCATAGTGCAATAAATATATGTCTATCTAATAGACCCCAGTGATACGTTAAGTCAGCTATACTTAAAAACTTTAAAGCTAATGCTAATTCCAAAAATCCTAAAACCACTTTAACTGAATTCAACCATCCTCCTGACTGAGGCAACTTATTTAACAATGATGGGAATACAGCAAACAAAGTAAACGGGAGAGCAAAAGCTAAAGAAAAGCCTAACATTCCAATCATTGGTTCTAATACGGCACCTTGTGATGCATCAATTAATATAATTCCTACTATTGGCCCAGTACATGAAAAAGAAACAACTACTAAAGTTAATGCCATAAAAAACACACCTATAAGTCCTCCTCTATCTGCTCCCTTATCAGCTTTGCTTACAATCCATGAAGGCATTGTAATTTCAAACATTCCAAAAAAGGAAGCTGCAAAAACAACAAAAACAACAAAAAACAATGTATTTGGAAACCAATGTGTAGCTAACCAATTAGAAAATGAGGCTCCAAAAAACACTGATACCAATGTCCCTATCAAAGTATAAATAAGAATGATTGATAAACCATAAATTAAGGCATTTCGAATACCCTTACCTTTATCTTTAATAAAAAAAGATACCGTCATTGGAATCATTGGGAAAACACAAGGAGTTAACAAAGTAGTTAACCCAAACAAAAAGGCTAAAATAAACATTCCTCCCAAACCTTCTTTTTCTTGAGTAGATTCATTACCCTCAAATTTTTTTGGCTCACATTCTTCTGAAGAATTACTAGATGAGTTTTCAATTTCATCTTCAACTGTTCCTCCCGTTTTAACATTTATCTTGTAAGGAATAGCTGTAGGAGGTAAACATTTTTCTTCATCACATGTTTGAAAATATACTTCTCCTATTGCAATAGGATTACTACTTGGGTCTTTAAGTTTAATTCTTTGTTTAACGATCATGGAGTTAGCATAATACTGGGTTTCCATATCGAACCCTTTATCGTATTTGCTAATTATACTTCCCTCTTCTTTTAGTTCGCCAACTAACTCGAATGCTTCATTTTCATTTACAATAAACTCCGTTTTGTTTGGTCCATCATCACTCTCTAATTTTGTTGCATATACATGCCAGTGTTCTTCTATGGCGGCTGTTGCAACTACATCATATTCAGTATCAGATATTTTATTAGTCGTAAAAGTCCATTTTACCGGATCAAAAATACCAGTAGACTCGCTATCTTGGTCACCTACATTTCCTTCCAACATTTCTTCTGCAGGTAAACCTTCTTGAAGAACCGACTCTGTAGATTCACCCGAAACTCCTTTTATATCAAATGAAAACTCTTCTTCAGTTGGTGGTAAACATTTTTCATCATTACACACCATAAAATAAACGTTACCATCTATCTTAAAATCTGTTGCAGATGTTACATTAATTTTTTGTTTGAACACAGCTTTATCCTCAAAAAAGGATAAGTTCATTTCGAAATTTTTATCGTATTCTTGATGTGTTTCTGATTCTTCGTTTTTGCCATTTAAAGCATATCCCACATTAGGTTTAAACGTAAACTCAGTAGCAACCGGACCTTGATCGCTTTCTAATACTTGAGCATACACATGCCATCCTTCTTCAATAGTAGCTGTAGATATTAATGTTGCTTCTTCTCCATTTTGTTCTACTGAAAAACTCCATGAAACGGGATCTTCAATTTGAGCGTTAATAATAGTACAAAACAATACTGATAAGGCAAATAAAATATGTTTCATTGCTTAATGGGAATTAGTGATAAGTAAAAATAGGTTTTTAAATAAAAAAAAGGCAATTATTTATAACAAATGCACTACGTAATCTAAAGTCAACTATTTAACGGAAGTAATTCTAAACTCTGTTCTTCTGTTTACTTGGTGTGCTTTTTCCTTTTCTTCTTCGGTTTTTAATGCTTTTATCTCTTTATTCGATATTAAAGGTCTATCCCCATTGTATCCTTTATGGGTTAACCTAGATTTAGCTATCCCTTTTGACATCAAGTACCTGGCTATATTACTAGCTCTATTACAACTTAAGCATCTTGAATAATATTGATAGTTTCCTCTAGTATCTGAATGTCTTCCTATTTCTATATTGACACTATCATGCTTCACCAAGAAATCTACTAAAGAATCTAAAAAAGGCTGTGCTTTTTTTATGATTTTATCTTTATTAAAATCGAAGGGTAATTCATCTAGAATTAATACATCTCCTTTTTTTAAAGTTGAATCAGATAAAGAAAAAGTTTGAGAAGAAAGCCCAAATGATAGTAAAGCTAGTAGGGTAAATAGTATTGTTTTCATTACAAATGTTTCTGATTTTAACATCAAAAATTACGCCATAAACAACAACTACTTTTCATTATTTACAATTTTCCCTGATGTTTCGATATCCCAAGTAGAACTGGTAATGGGTTGTCCATTTTTAAAGTAATAAGTCCCACTACGGTTAGTCGTTTTTCGATAATCTCCTCCTTTATTTCCATCTACTACTATTCGTCTAACGGTTACTTCAATGACGTCTCCGTAAGTGTTCTTTCTTTGATATGTTTTTTGTGTAACGCCTTGAGGAAACATTAATGCTAACTCATTTACTGTATTATCCGATTGTTGTTTATCTAAATTATCTTTTTTGTATTCGTAATCTTGAGCATTACGGTAAGAGTTATCTGTATTTTCCTCTTTTTTCAATTTATCTTCATTTGCTAAACGATCAGATAAGCTTTCATATTTAATAGCATTTTTTTCAATATCCAAATTTCCATCATTATGAATATTGCTAGCCTTTTCTTTAACTCTTTCCATGTCGGCCGCAACCTCTTGTCCGGCTCTAGTTTGACTCTCTACTTGATTTTGCTGAAGCTTCGTTAATTGATCGTTATACTTTTCATAACCCTCGGCATTTTTTTCAATCTTCTCTTGACCATCATTTTGATTTTTTTGAAGTTGATCTTTTAGGTTTGTAGTTTGATCGTATATCTCGCTTGTTTTATCTATGTTTTGGTTTTGTTGATCTTGTTTTTCATCAGCAAATCTATTATTTAAACGCTCATAATTATCTGCATTTTCTTCTATTGCTGCTTGTCCTTCTAATTGGTTTTTACCTATCTCTTCTTTTAGCCTAGTAGTTTGATCATATATTTCACTGTTTTTATCAATCATTGCTAATTGATCTTCGCTTTTCTGTTCTAATAATCGATCATTTAACGCTTCATATTCTTTTGCATTTTGTTCAATGCTAAATTGACCATCTGCATATTCTGTTATCAGTTTTTCTTTTAGATCATCAATTTGTAATGCTATTTCACCTTGAAACTCGATCATTTCAAGATTTTTGTCATTCTTTTCGTCAGCAAAACGATTGTTTAATGCTTCATAGTTATCTGCATTTTCTTCTATTGCTGCCTGACCTTCTAAATGTTGTTCTCCTAAAGATTCTTTTAATTGAGTTGTTTGGTCATAGATCTCACTGCTTTTATCGATCATAGCAAGTTGAGCCTCTTTGTTCTCATCATAATACCTGTCGTTTAAACGCTCATATTGTTTTGCATTTTGCTCTATTGATGCTTGACCATCTTTGTGATCTTCTCCTAAGGATTCTTTTAATACATCTAATTCGTTTGATATTTCGGAATTTTTAGAAAGACCAGTCTCTACCAATTTTTGCTTTTCCCTAACGTAATAGTTATTAAACAGTTCATAAGAAGTTATAGCTGCTTCACGAGACATATCGTTATCACCTTGTTCCTTCATGATTAACTCCTTTACCTTTTCATAATCTTTAAAAGATAAATAAGTCGTATTGGTATTATAATTTCTTTCTTTTTTGCCAACAGTTCTCATGGAGTCTACATAGTTTCTTACTTTTAAGTAATTTCTATATTCTCTGTTGTCTTTGGTGTTTTTCATTAACACAATAGCATCCCCTTCATTCATATCAACTTCAGTACCATATATTTCGGCTTCAGTTTTGAAGTAATCATCACTCATTTTTTTATACTTCGCTCTTTCTGCTGCAATGGCATCTAGTTCGGCTTGTATTTTAGCTAATTGATCTTTGGGATATTGTTCGGTTGGTTTTATTGTTAATGCTTCTTCAAAATTTTGCTTAGATAGCTCCCACTTTTTTGCTCCAAAATTATCATCTCCAAGCACGATAAGTTTTTGATACTTAATGTTATTTCTTGCCTCTTCTTCAGCTTTTTGTTTTTTTCTTAAAGCAATATCTGCTTCTAATTTTTCTATTTCTAAAATCTTTCTTTTAGGATACTCATCATAAGGATATAATTTATATGCCCTATTATATAATTCTTTAGCATCCGTAAATTCATTAGATGTAAAGTTCTTATCAGCAACCGCAATGATTTTATCATATTGCTTTTTTAATTCTCTATCTTGCGTTAACTGTGCTAGCTTTTTATTTATTTTTTCAATCTGATTTTCAGGATACTTATCTGTTTTAATCTCCAATGCCTTTTTGTATGATTCTTTTGCTATTTCAAATTTATCATTAGCATATTCTTTATCAGCTTGTGCAATCAATTGATTATACTTTCTTTCTTTATCTGCCTCTTTTTTAGCAGCAGCATTTTTCTCTTCTAATTCTTTAAGCTTTGCCTCTATAATTGCCAATTGATCTTTTGGATATTGTTCTGCAGGCTTTAACGTTAATGCTTCAGTGTAAGGAGATTTAGCTTCTCTGTATTTTTCTAGATTAAAGCTTGCATTGGCTTTGTTAATTAACTGTTTATATTTTTCTTCTTTTTCTTTTTCAGCTAATTCAGAATTTTTTGCTTCTTCTAATTTTTTTCT
The DNA here is from genome assembly GCA_020630395.1 of Flavobacteriales bacterium. Lineage (GTDB taxonomy): Bacteria > Bacteroidota > Bacteroidia > Flavobacteriales_D > CAJJDF01 > CATLPG01. The sequence goes on along the minus strand of JAHDBM010000002.1, from coordinate 47,434 downwards.
CGCTTTTTCAATTTGATCTTTTGGGTATTGTTCTACGGGCAAAATCCATAAAGCTTCTTCATATTTTTCTATTGAAACTTCAAATTTTTCTCCATCAAATAATTCATCAGCTTGAGCAATATATTTATCAAATCGTTCTTTTCTTTTACGATTCATTTCATCAATAAAAGCAATTTGTTTTTTTGGTTCTTTAGCATCTGGTTTTATACGAAGGGCTTCTTCATATTTTTCTTTCGCTAAATTGTAGTTTTGATTACTCAGCTCTTTATCTCCTTGTGCTTTTAAATCTGCATATTTTTTTTCTAGCTCTTGAGCATTTAATGCTTCTTTTTCTTTATCAGCAATTAATCCTTTTGCTTTTTCAATTTGATCTTTTGGATATTGATCGTCTTTCATTTTTAATGCAGACTCATAACTTGTTATAGCATCCTTAAACTTACCTGATTCCATTTGAGCATCAGCTGTAACAATAACCTTTTTATATTGATCTTCTAACTCTTTAAGTGCATTTTCAATAGCAGATAATTGATCTTTAGGGTATTGTTCGTCTGGTAATAATTGAGACGCTTGCTTATATGTTTCTTTTGCTTTGTTATAGTTTTTAGCTGTAAAATGCTTGTTGGCATCATCTATTAATCGATCATACTCTTGTTTAGTTTTTTCCGCATCAAGCGCATTTTTCTTTTGTTCTACTAATAACGCTTTGGTTTTCTCTATTTGCTGTTTAGGGTATGCTTCTTGTTTTTTTAGATTTAACGCAGACTCATACTTGGCAATTGCATCTTCGTAAGATTTATCAGCAACTAGCTTATCAGCATCTTTAATTAATTGTTGATATTCGGCTTCACTTTGAGCAATTAGATTTTCAATCTCTGTTAATTTCCCTTTTGGGTATGATTCATCTGGAAATAATTCAGCCGCTTTTGTATAACTATCCTTAGCCGAAGTATAGTCTTTAGATTTAAGTTCTTTATCTGCTTGTTTAATAAGTGTTTCGTATTGATCTCTTTTTTCTTTTAGCTCTTGATCCGCTTTTTCTTGATCGGCTAAAAGTGTCTTAATTTCTGCTATTCTATTAGTTGGATGTTCTTCTCCAGATATAAGTGCAAGCGCATCTTCGTAGTTTTCTTTCGCTTTTTTATAATCTTTAGCATCAAATAAACCATCAGCTGTAGTTATTAAATTATCATATTGAGCTTTGTTTTTTGCTTCTTTAGCTATGATCTCATTAATCTGTTTTATTTTACTATCTGGTGTTCTTTCTTTGGGTTTAACTCCTTTGGCTTTGGTTAATGTTTCTATAGCTTTAGTATATTCTTTTGCCTTGATTTCTGTCTCTGCTTGAGCCATTAAATCATTATACTCTTTATCTATTTTATCTTTTTCAAGGTTATCACGCTTATCGTTAACAGCTTGTATTTTTTGTTTCGGTAATTTATCTTTTGGGAGTACTGTTTGCGCTTCTTGATATTTGGCAATTGCTTCATCAAATTTATTTCCGGCTAATAAATCATCTCCTTCCTTTATTAGGCCATCAAATTTTGCTTGTATTTTTCGCTCACCTTGAACTTCATCTAATAACATTTCAGTATCTGTTATTTTTACTAGAAGCTCATCATCTTCTTTTATTTCTATAGCTGATTTCCAATTTTTAATCGCACTCTCGTAATCTTTCTTTTTTAATGCTTTATCACCTGCTTTAACTAATTCATTAAATCGTTTGTCCTTATTTTTGGCTTCTGCAGCTATTCGCTTAAAAAAGTCTTCTATTTCCTTTTTTCTTCCATTTACAAATGGATAATCAATATCTAGTAGTCCTGTGTTTTTATCAATATGAAATTTCGCTACAGGCTGATTTTCTATTGGACTATAATCAATCCCAGCTTCCTTTTTAACCATACTAACATCAATAGGAACTCGAATTTCTTCTTCTACGTCTTCTTCAAAGAAATTTTCTTTAGCATCAATTTCAACTGATTTTTGAACTAATCCATCCTTTGTTACAACAACTTTGTACACATAACCATAATAAGCCTCATAATTTTCGTAACGTCCATTAGATCCTGTTACAGAAGAGCTTACTTCTTGACCGTTTCTATATATCTTAACGGTTGCTCCAGATAGTTTTTTCCCAGATGCATCTGTAATTTTTCCTTCAAAAACCATTATTGGATCTTGCGAAAAAGAAAGCGCATAAAAACACATCACTAATAGCATTAATGACACGTTAATAAATACTTTTTTACAATTAATTGTAGTAATCATTCCAATATGTATAACTCAAAAAAAAGGGTTTTGTTACAGTAAATACCTTACAAATTACAAAAATACTATATAAAACAGCATTTTATGCTTTACTATGTCTAAAACACAATTAACTTTTGAGTAATCTTTTTGTTATTCGTATATAAACTAACAAAGTATACACCTTTACTATACATTTGGTTCAATGTGTAATGACTACTTGTTGTAAGGTTGTTAATATTAAATCTTTCTATCTCATGACCTATTGCATCAACAATAGTATAGTAACTATTTTGAGTATTAGACACTTTAGTATTTATGGTAACTTCTCCTCTTGATGGATTTGGATACACTACTAATCCATAATTCAAGTCGTTTAAACTGCTAATTCCTGCACAACTATTAAATTGCACATTCACAGTATCAGAGGCACTACATCCTGTTGATGCCTGATTAACAGTAAGAATATAATCGAAGCTTCCTAATCCTGTTTGAGTTCCATTTATTGATAACACATTTGTATTTTGCCCATTACTCCATAAATATGAATCGTAACCAGAGTTCGCAAAAATCGATAAGGCACTACCTTGGCATACTGTAATATCTTGACCTATATTTAATCTAGGTGTAACGGTTTTTAATCTTATATAATGTATAGTAATTGAATCACATCCGTTACTAGCAGCTCCAAGAATTGTATCATAAACTGTTTGAGAACTATAATACCAATTAACTCCTATTTGAACGCTATCCCCTTCACAAAGCTCCAAATCTTGCAAGCCTATTGGCATAGTATTTTTTATAACGTGAACTTGAATTAAACTGTCACAACCATAACTATTATTTATTAGCAATGTATCAAAAAATTGCTGGGAAGAATTATACCAATTTCCATTATATAATACACTATCTCCGACACAATAATAAATGGTATCTAATCCAAAATTATTAGGAGCTAATTGAACGACATGCTGAGTGACGGTATCACATAAAACAGATGAACCATAAGGTATTGTATCATTAATTACTGTATCGCTTGTATACCAATTACCTAATACATTAACACTATCTCCGGCACAATAATATAACGTATCAACACCAACAGCAGTAGTACATGCTTTTACTGGAGGACCAACTACAGAATCAACATATAAATAAAAAGAGTAGGTACTCTTATAATGTATATTAATATAATTTGTGCCAGGGGGAACATGGTACACTAATCTTTGCCAAACACTATCAGCATTTGTTATATCTGGACCATAACTAAAATCAGTAAGTGGATTCTTACCAGCTAAAGAATACCCTATTCTAAATGTCTCTGTTCCTTGAACATCTTTTCTATACCAAAAAACTATACTATCATTTGCTGTAACATCTAACAATGGTGTTATTAAATATTGATCATAAGGTGCCCCTAAGCTATAAGAGCTAAATCTAAAAGACTGACTACCTTGATATGCATCATCAGTAGAATGAATCATTTCATTTCCTGAAGGATAACTTAAATTAGCATATTGCATTGTCCATCTTGTAGCAGGAGCAGTTGAGTCTTCAAAGCCTTCTATTAAATTTTGAGACAACATGATGTTTATACTAGAAAGACAACATGTAATAAGTAAAAGTGTTTTCATTAATGCTTTATTATTTGTTTCGTAATTGATTGAGAGTTTATCATAAATACTATAAAATATATACCTTTTTTATATGTCTCTAACGATAATTCTCCTTTTTTGCTATTTAATATAACGTGTTCTAATTTTTTTCCCGACACATCATAAATACTGTAATTAATTATTTTTGTATTATTCCTAAAATGAAGTTGGCTTTTTGTTGGGTTAGGATAAATAATAATATTATCAATATCAATTTCTTTTATCCCTATTGATCCTTTTTCTCTAAAAAACACATCATCTAACATAAAATTCCATTGATCTGGATTACTAAATAAATGGAATCCAAAATAGTGTTTTCCAGTATCATTAAATTTAAATGTAAAACTTGTGTCCTTATATATGTTATTGGTTAAAATAGCGGTATCCTCAAAAAAAGTATGCTGTATAGATGTACCATCTTTAATTTTTGTTGAGTGTACAGCTAATTTTTCTGGAAAAGCTGAGCCAGATCTAGAAGCATAGGAAAAACCAAAAACATAAAGTTTAGTTGTATCTAACACATTATAAGCTGGCGTATATAACCAATCATTTTGATTAATACCTGGGGCTGAATAACTTATAAAAGCTGATTGATTACCCGTGTTAGGGTTAGTTGTATCTGTTATCCAAAAATTAGTGTCTGAGTTAACATCTAACCTATACCATCCACAAGGAATTGATGGTATACTACTATTTTCAAAACCTTCTTGAAAAGGTAACACCATATTTCCATTTGAACTACACTCAGTAGTTAACGAAAATACTGGACTAAATGCACTAGAATCTGTTGATGAGCAAAAAGCTTGTATATAAAAATCGTAAGTAGTGTTTGGCTGTAAGTTTTGCATGTCTTTATAAGGCACATTTGCATAAACAAACGAACCTGTTCCTAAAGTAAAACCTGTTAATCCGTATTCAATTTTCCAATATAATTCACCTCCTAATGGTGTCCATTTTAGTATTGCAGAGTCTGATCCGGTTGTGCTATCAGTAATATTTAGCGGACTTGTACAACCTAGAGCTCCAGCAGAATCAATCATCACATTATCGACATGCCATTCATCAGCAAAATCACCAATATACTTAAATGCTATGTAAACATTTTGTCCAGTATATGCACTTAAATCCAAAGTGATTTTTTCCCACGTGTCCTCTGTTCCAGCTCCTAGACTATCAAGCTCAATATATGAACCATTAGAAGGGTTTCCTCCAACTAATGAAATCCATATTCCATGATATATATAATATGAATCATAATTTTGGTTTTGCCAAAAAGTTAGTTCTCCATTTGAAGGAATATTAACAACTGAAGTAACTAACCAACTTGTATCCACTCCAAATGCATCATCAAAAACTGAACTATTTGGAACTGAATATGCTCTAATATTAGAATCTGTTAACGCATCAACACCACTATGATATTCTTGCCAACCTATTGGTGGAAATGTTCCAGAATCAAAGTTCTCAATCATTTGACCGAAAAAGGGCTTTATGAATATCATTAATAATATGAAAAGAATATACTTCAATGCTATTTACAAGAATTGTTGAAAAGTAAATATACAAAAAATGGAGGTGTAATATACACCTCCATTTGTCTTTAGATTAATTATTTTAAACTACTCTATAACAATTCTATGTTGCTCAGTTTTTACACCATCAGAAATAGATAATATATAAACTCCAGCATTAGCGTTTCTGATACTAATTTGTTTTCTTTCTCCTTTTGAGAAATTATTAGTCGATTGATACACTACTCTTCCTTGTAAATCATGTAATGTCATTTGAGCATTATAGTTCTCTCCTTGGTTTAATAACGTAAACTCTCCTTCATTTGGATTAGGATAAACGATAAATTTATTAGTTAACGTTAATTCATCAATTCCAATTGGATTAGTTGTATCTCTTAAACCAAAATCATCAAAAGAAAGGTACCATGGAGAAAAATTAGCTGAAACATGCACTCCAAAGGTATACACTCCAGAAACTGTTGGTGTGTAGTATGTTTTAACTTCTTTGTAAGTAGTGTGTAACGGATCATTTTCCACATATAAAATCTCTGTCATAGCAGCACTTGATTGATCATTACCAACACCAACTCTAACAGAGTCCCATCCAGAATTACCATCTGTATTATACCAAAATGAGAATTCATAGACACTACCTGCTGTTAAGTTATAAAATGGAGCAAAAACCCAGTCATCAGCAGACCACTCAACAAAAATATATGTAGAGTCGGTTCTTGGTCCTCTATTGTTAGATGCAACACCTATAGCACTTTCCCAATCTCCATCAGATAACCAACATTGAGGCATTAAGTTTGCTCCTATAGCAGGAATGCTTTCAAACCCTTCAGAAAGATTAAATGAAAGAACAGAGCATTCTGTGTAACCTGTATAAGGGCCATCTAACACACTACTATCCCCAGAATTACAAACAGTTTGAATGTAAAAATCATAAGATGATGAAGGATTAAGTCCAGTCGCTTGGTAGAAATTATTAGGATATATTACTGTAGCAGTAGTTCCCGTTCCTGGTGTAAATCCAGCCGGACCATATTCTACAATATAAGAAGCTTGAGTTGGATCAGTATTCCATCCTATATTAATCGACACACTATCACTATTTAAAATAGTTACAGATTGAGCTCTTAAACATTTAGGTAATGTAGTATCAGTTGCTGGACCAACAAGTATGGTACTTGTATCATTACCAGTACAAACTCCTCTTACGTAAAAATCATACGGAGTATCAGATAATAGACCACTTACAGTAGCACTATCATTACTTGACCCTAATATTGTTCCTGTTCCTGGTGTAAATCCAGCAGGACCATATTCTATAATCCATGCACTATCATTAGGTCCTGGAGTCCAAGTAATATTAGCTGAATCAATGCCTATTGAATAAACTGAAACACCTGATAATGGAAGACATGATGGTATATTATCAAATTCTATATCATCTAACAATATATCATTATAAAAGGTAGATCCTCCATTAGAAACACCTTCAACACTAAATCTAGCCTGAACTAACGAACCAAAAGCACTTAAGTCTATATATCTTCTTTCCCAGTTTACACCTAAATTTGCTTGAATAGAATCAACTTGAACCCATGATGTTCCATCATAAACTTCTACAAGCAATTTGTTTTGAGCTGCATCATCAATGTTATTACTAAATACAGAAAACATTAATCCTGGATTTGTTAATGATGAAATATCTATAAAAGGAGTTATCAAATTACTAATATCTCCATTGCTATTATCTGATCCATCCATACCAATAAAGGTTCCTGTTGCTGGTGAAGAGTAATCTGGGACATTTGCAGCTCCATATGCAGCAAATCCAGTTGGTGTTGTTGCAGAACTACCATATTCCCATGAATTATCTCCATTCTCTGCCCAACAAAATGGTAAAGTATTTACGTTAAACATCTCTAAATGTGGTGCAGTATGAATAATACATAACGTATTTACTGTAATTGGACCATACCAAGCACTAGTATCTCCAACAGTACATATACTTCTAACATATACATGGTAAGAAGAGTTAGCTGATAAACCTCCTATTCCTACAGTATCAGTATTTGTATTTACTATTGTTCCTGTTCCAATAGGAAATCCTACTGAACCATATTGAATTTGCCATACACTATCATAAGTTCCTGCAACAATAGCTATTGATGTAGTATCGTCTAAAGTACCAAAGGCTGATATTGAATCAACACCTGGGCATGATGGTAATGTTGTAAATGTAAAAGGCCCTATTAACGTACTAGAATCTTGACTTTTACATAAACTTCTTAAATAAAAGTCATAAGTTGTGTTAAAAGACAAGTTTAACAATGTAATAGTGTCATTAACTAATGTAGAATCATTTCCAGTTCCTGGTGTAAATCCTGTTGTATCATATTCAACAAACCATATACTATCTGATATTCCTGGAGTCCAAGTTATTATAGCAGAGTCTCTATCTATCAATAAATCAGTAATAGCAGATGGATCTGGACACTTATCTTTAGTTGTAAATGTAAGTGGTCCTATCATGTTTGAAGTATCTGTTGATGAACAAATAGATCTTAGATAAACATCATAAGTAGTACTAAATATTAAACCATTTATTGAAGCAGTATCATTTGCTGCGTTTACTACAGTTCCTGTTCCTGGTGTAAATCCTGTTGTATCATATTCTAAAATCCATGCACTATCACTCCAACCCTGTACCCATGTTAGAATAGCTGAATCTTGAGTCGTACTAATTAAACTAATAGAAGATGGATCTGGACAAGCTGGTGCAGTATCCACTAAAAAATTATCTATAAAGAAATCAGAATCTGTTGTAAATGTTGAAGATGCTGCGTAGAATGCAAATGCAACTTTACCTGTATATCCTGCCAAATTAAATAATTCAGCATCACCAGTATTAGAAGGTTCATTTCCAGCTTTCCAAGTATGAATAATATTTGTATCGACAAAAGTAGCACCACTATCTAATGAAATAATTAAACTAACTGAATCATCTGCATCAAAGGTTGCTGATACTGTTGAGTTCCATGCAGTTGCTGCTACATCAAATGATAACTGGTAATTAGTCGTTCCACTACCCAAATCAATTACAGGAGAAACTAACCAATCTGTTACTATATCATATAGATTAATATATGCTGATTGATTTGTTCCTGCGTTACCAAAATTAACACCATCCCAGCCATTAGTTCCAGGTGTTAATGTATTAGATGCGGCAATTGGAGCATCAGCTTCATACCAACATAACGGATCATAAACTGCAAAATCTTGTAAATATGAAGGTGTAAATGCTGTAGGGCAATTCGTCATAACTGTTAATGGACCAAACCAAGCACTTGAATCTCCTGCAGAACAAACCCCTCTTACATAAATATCATATGATGTTGCTGGTGCTAATCCTCCAATGTTTAATGAATCTACTCCAACTGAAACTGTTGTACCAGTTCCTATTGCAAATCCTGATTGACCATACTGAACAACCCATGCACTATCAGTAGCATCTCCAGTCCAAGCAAAATAAACTGAATCTTCAGTAACTCCATTAGAAGTTGATGCAATTGGACCAACACATGATCTTAACTCATTGAATGAAATATCATCAAATAAAATATCATGATTAAAAATATTACCTCCATTAGAAACACTAACTACGGCTACTCTTGCTTGAACATTGCCAGTAATCGTGTAAGCAGATAAATCATATTCTTGAACAACCCATGATGATCCAAGATTAGCTTGAATCGTATCTAAAGGAATCCATGAAGTTCCATCATAAAATTCAACATAGGTTTTATTTAAAGCAGCATCATCTACATTGTTACTAAAATATGCAAATGAAAAAGCTGGAACTGTCAATGCTGATATATCAACAAAAGGAGTAGTTAATACACTTGAGTCCCCATCATTATTACCAGAACCATCAATACCAATAAAAGTACCTCCTCCTCCAGTAGTGTAATCTGGAGCAAAATCAGCTCCATAATCAGCAAAACCAGCTGGTGTAGAAACATTACTTCCATAGTCAAAAGGCTCAGATCCTGTTTCTGTAAAACACGTAGCTGCTTCAATAGCAAAAGTTTCTGTCCAAGGTGCTACTTCAAACGCGCATCTTGATGTGAATGGAACTGGACCTACCCAAACGGATGTATCTCCTGCTCCGCAAATACCTCTCACATATATATCATATCCTGTAGCTTGTGTTAAGCCTAATAGAGTTGTCGTATCATTACCTATTTGCATAGATGTACCTGTACCTAGAGCAAAACCTGATAATCCATATTCAACAATCCAGGCTGTGTCATTTGAACCAGCTGTCCATGTTAAATCTGTTGAATCGGAACCTACATTGTAGACATAAGGAATAGTTAAAACTGGACATGTTGCCTGAGTTGAAAAAGTTAAAGGCCCTGACCAGATGCTAGTATCTCCTAATCCACAAATCCCTCTAACATAAAAATCGTAATTCGTATTCTGAATTAATCCATATAAAGTTGTAGTGTCATCAGATACTTGGAGTGTAATTCCTGTACCTGGTGCAAATCCAGCTGTATCGTATTCAACAATCCAAGCAGTATCAGCACCACCAGCTAACCAAGTCAAATTAGCTGAATCTGTTCCGTTTAAGAATGAAGATAATGATGTAACATCAGGACATGTTGGTCCATCTAAAACAGTTATATTATCTACATGAGGATTAGAAAATCCATAAACACTAACTCCTCTAAATGCTATCCAAACAGAATCTTCCCCATCAAGAGAAGAAATATCTACTACTTGCTCTGTCCACGGATCTACTGTTCCTGCTGTTATTAAAACAGAAGACCATGAAACACTATCAGTAGAAACTAAAACTTCAACATTATCTGTTCCATCTCCATCATGATACCAAAATCTTAATTCAGTATTAGCACCTAACGTTAAATCAATTCTAGGTGTTATCATATCAGCAGTTGTACCAGCTAAATAATTGTAATCATCAAAATATGCACAATACGAACCAGACTGAACAGTTCCAGGCCCATCATTAGTACCATCTCCTATTAACCAATCATCAGGAGCATTTGTTAACGTCCAACCTGAAGGAAAAGCACCCCCATTTTCAAAATCTTCAACAAAATACTGAGCTTTTAGATGCGAAACTGCAAAAAGCACAGGGAAAATAATAAATAATAATTTCTTCATAACATTTTAAAATTGCATATTCTTGCAAAGTTAACACATTTTATTTAAAAAAATGATTTAAAATAAAAAAGCCCATAAATTTTAAAATTTACGGGCTTTTTATTGTTATGTAAAATATTACATAGCTATAGACAGGACTTATTAGTTACCTGCATTTTCCATAGCCTCTCTCATTGCATCATTAAATGCATCATTCATTCCATTCTCCATACCATTAACTAATGCAGCTGCTGCCATAATAGCTAAAATTAAGATAATAAGACCAATAGCCATACCAATAATGCTAGTAATTAAACCACCTTGAGCGGCACCTTTACCAACACCATTTAATTCAGTTGCTTTCTTTTTACCTAAAATAGATAATACTAAACCTACTAATCCTACTAGGATTCCAGGCCAGCTAAAGAATCCTGCTACTATTGAGACAATTCCTACAACTAGTCCTCCTGTTGCTAAACCATTACTTTGGTTTGATGTGTTTTGATCTAATGTTTCTGACATTTTATTTTTTTTATGTGATTAATAACTGACACGAAAGTACAATCAATATTTAAATCTCAAAAATGTATTGCATAAATATGGCTAGTGTGTATCAATTTTTTATTAACATGTAACATTTTAGTGTTGAAATGTTTAATCAATAAACCCTGCTATCCTAAGTAAGGGATACACATTCATGAACTTTGCTTTGTATTTATTCTTTTTTGCTTGTTTTTCTTCTCTTTCCCAAAAATGTAAATTGGCTACCGTATATAAATAGCCAAAAGGATATGCGGTTTTACCTTTATATTTACTTCCAACTAACATACTTGGATAACGATAGCTTGTTTGCTGATAATTTACTAATTGTTGCGCATGTTCTCTTACACTAATCGCTTCTCTCATCAATGAATCTAGCCTGTAGTCACTTCTCTTCCTGTCAAAATATAACGTTCGCTTTTCTACTAAGTATTGAAGAATAAGTGATTTATGTTTTGCTCTCCATGCCGTCATTTCAAAACCCATTGTAAATTCTGATGTGACAACATCTTCAATATTATAAGTTATATTATTAGTAAGCGCAATAGCTTCTCTATGAAATTTCTCTAATAAAAGAACCTTTCTATTTACCTCTTGTAATTCATTTTTATTCGCTCTATTTCTTATTCTTTTATATGAAATATTTGGTCTTGGATGAAATTCTTTATTAAACATCCATTTCGGCAATTCATCTGTTGGGGCTTGAGCTGTTAAATAAGCAATTAAGTTACTGTCCTTAATATATTCTTGTTGTAGCTGAGTTAATTCTTCAAAAATTTCAATATTATTTTTATTTGGAACTAATTCTTTTAAGTATTCGGTTGATTCATGTTCTTTTTGATTGTCCCAACTCCACCTCGCTATACTCCAATCAAATAACCAATATCCCCATTCCCAACCTGAACTAAATGTTACATGACCATCTGTTCTTAATGATGATGTTGTATTGATATCGTCTAGTCGAGCTTGTAAATATGGCGTTAGTGTCATTGGTATGCTATTATCAAACGTAACCCAATATGCGCTTTCTGGGAAATACCATGTTTCTCTTTCTTTAACTGAATTTTCTAATTTTTCTAGCATGTGATGAAAATTTTCATTCTCATAAACAGGTGCTTTTTCATCAGTTAAAGAATAAAACATAACGGTATGGATTAAACCTGCTGTCTCATTAAGAAACTTTTGATAAGATGAATCTATAGCATAAGATAAATGATCTGGCTGATCTACGATATGATAATGTTCTGCCAATCTAACATTGTATTGTTGAAGCTCATTAAACACATGACTTTTATATTTATCTATTTTAAGTGATTTGTCTTCAGTAAATTCATGCTTTTTAAAATCTACACTCCAATAATCCCATTTAATCTCTTTGTTTAACCTTTCTATCCTATTACTTATTTGTTTTTTCCTACCCAACCATGATTTTGGCCAGTTATTATATAACATATATGCTTTTTGTTGTATAGAGTGAAGCGATAATGCTAAACCAACCATAACTCCTCTTTTATGGGCATATTCTTCAATTTGCTTAAAATAAGGCGACCACTTTTTAACCTTTACGCTTTCTAATAATACAAACTGAAAATAGTTTTGTCTATTTCTTACTAGCCAATCAATATAATGTTTAACCTCTAAAATTCCTTTTTCACCCCAAGTTTCATCTAGCAAATACTCCGTTAGTTCAATTGGGTGTTGAGTATGTAAGTGAAATCCTTTTAATTGAAATTTTGGTTTAGCATGAGTTGTAAAGCTCTTTTTCAATTCCCATTTTTTATTTATTGGGAATTGAGTTTCTTTTGGATGGTAAAATTTTATTCCTAAATAATCTTGTAAAAATCCATATATACCAAACACAAGACCTTGAATAGATCGACTTTCGACATGTAATTCAGCTGAGTTCGTTAGTGTGTTAAATGAATAATCTAAAATATATTTATGTTCTTCATAGTTTATTGGAGTACGAATAGTCTCCGATTCTAATATTCTATCAAAATGGATGTTAAGACGTATTGAATCTGTTAATTGTGTTGTTGCTTTTTCAATTAAAACCTCAACATCTTTAAGTGTAATTTCTAGTGAAGAATGTTCACTTTCAAAAGACTTATCAAATGTAACACTAACTTGAGCTTTTAATGCAGAAGATAGAAGCACAAATAGCATTATGGATATTAATCTCATAACTCTTTTGCCAAATATTTAGCAGTAAAACTCTCTTTACAGCCAACCAATTTTTCTGGAGTTCCTTCGAACAGTATCTCCCCTCCTGCATTTCCACCTTCGGGACCAACATCAATGATGTAATCGCACGATTTAATCACGTCCATATTATGCTCAATTATCAAAACCGAATTTCCTTTATCAACTAGAGAATTTAACACTCCTAATAGTTGCTTAATATCATCAAAATGCAAACCAGTTGTTGGCTCATCTAAAATATAAAATGTATTTCCAGTATCTTTTTTAGATAATTCTGTAGATAATTTTACTCTTTGGGCTTCTCCTCCAGATAATGTTGTTGATGGTTGTCCTAATGTTAAATAACCAAGTCCTACTGAGCAAAGTGTTTCTAACTTATTTTTAATTTTCGGGATATTTTCAAAAAACTTAGCGGCTTCATCAATTGGCATTGACAATACATCATTTATAGATTTTCCTCTATATTTTATCTCAAGTGTTTCCCTATTATATCGTTTTGTATTACACACATCACAATCTACATGAACATCTGGCAGAAAATTCATTTCAATTGTTTTTAAACCTGCCCCTCTACATTCTTCACATCTTCCTCCTTTTACATTAAACGAAAACCTACCTGGCTTATAACCTCTTATTTTAGCTTCTGGCATCTCAGAAAACAACAGCCTAATATCATTAAACACATTGGTGTATGTTGCAGGGTTTGATCTTGGTGTTCTACCAATAGGAGATTGATCGATTTCAATTACCTTGTCTATATTATCTAATCCTTCAATCTTCTTGTAAGGTAATGGCTTTTTTACTCCATTATATATATGGGCATTTAATATAGGATATAATGTTTGTGTAATGAGACTTGATTTTCCACTTCCTGATACACCCGTAACACATATCATATTACCTAGTGGTAATTTAAGCGTAACATTTTTTAAATTATTTCCTGTTGCTCCTTTTAAGGTCAAAAAATCACCATTTCCCTTTCTTCTTGAAGCAGGTATTTCAATTGTTTTTCGATCTAGTAAGTAATCAATAGTATTAGATTCTACTTTTTTAAGATCTTCTGGTTTTTCTGCCACCAATATTTCACCTCCATTAACTCCAGCTCCAGGACCAATATCAATTACATAGTCGCTCTCCAACATAATGTCTTTATCATGCTCAACTACAATAATAGAGTTTCCTATATCTCTTAACTTTTTTAATGATCCTATTAATCTGTCGTTATCTCTTTGATGAAGCCCAATACTTGGCTCATCCAATATATAAAGGACTCCTGTTAGTTCTGCCCCAATTTGAGTTGCCAAACGAATTCTTTGTGCCTCTCCTCCCGATAAAGAACCTGCACTTCTATTTACAGTTAAATATCCAAGTCCAACCTCTAATAAAAAACTAATTCGATCTCGAATTTCTTTAATGATTTCTTTTCCTATTTTCTTTTGATCTGATGATAATTTGGTTTCTATTGTTTCGAACCAAATCGCTAGATCTTTAATGTCCATTGAAGCTAACTGATAAATATTCTTTTCATCAAGCTTAAAATAAAGTGCCTCTTTTTTAAGTCTGGCTCCTTCACATGATGGACATGCTGATCTGTTCATAAATGATTTAGACCAACTTTGCATAGACCCTGATGCATCATCTTTATATCTAGCAATAAAATTAGCTATTCCTTCAAACCCATTAGAAGTTTCAATTACACCTGTATTGTTTTTTATTTGAAACTGTTCATCAGTACCATATAAAATAGTAGAAACGGTATCTTCTGAAATTTCTTTAAATGTAGTGTTAATGTTATAACCACTCGCTTCTAACAAAGCTTCAATTTGCCTAAATATCCAAGACCCTTTATATTTTCCAAGTGGTGCCAAGGCTCCTTTTTTTAGGGATAACTTATCGTCTGGAATAATCTTTTTTATATCAATCTCTAACACTGTACCTAAACCTCTACATTTTTTACAAGCTCCATAAGGTGAATTAAAAGAAAATAGGTTTGGTTCTGGTTCTTCGTACGCTATTCCTGTTGTTGGGCACATTAAAAACTTACTAAAATACTGTACCTCTCCCGTTTCATGATCTTGAACAATCATAGTTCCTTTTCCATGTTTAAAGGCTACTTCTAGTGATTGTTTTATGCGGTTTTCATTATCAGCATTAATCTCTAGGCGATCTACAACTATATCAATATCATGTATTTTATATCGATCTAATCGTATTTCTTTAATTAATTCTATTACTTCTCCATCTACTTTTGCTCTTATAAATCCTTGTCTTTTAATTTTTTGAAAAAGTTCTTTATAATGTCCTTTTCTTCCTTTTACAAGGGGGGACATAAAGAACACCTTTTTACCTTGGTATTTTTCAGTAATTAACTTAATGATTTGTGAAGTAGAATACTTCACCATTTTTTCGTTCGTATTATATGAATACGCATCAGCTACTCTAGCATAAAACAGCCTTAAGAAATCATAAATCTCGGTAATGGTTCCTACAGTTGACCTTGGGTTTTTACTTACTGTTTTTTGTTCTATAGAAATTACTGGACTTAATCCAGTTATCTTATCAACATCTGGTCTTTCTAGATTTCCTAAAAACTGTCGAGCATAAGATGAAAACGTTTCAATATATCTTCTTTGACCTTCGGCATAAATAGTTTCGAAAGCTAAAGATGATTTACCCGATCCACTTAAACCTGTAATAACAACCAGCTGGTCTCTTGGTATTTTTACATCAATATTTTTTAGGTTGTGAACGCGTGCTCCATATACCTCTAACAACTCCGTTTGATTTTCCATAATTACGCGTTTGAAGTATCAGTAACTTCTTCTAATATTTGTTTAGTTGTATCACTACTTTTTGGAAGATCATTAAAATCTCCTTTAGGAAGCTTAATGATGTATGTTTTCCCTTCCTTATTTGGAATAGAATAGTTTCTTATCCATGGGTTAAGTAATCGTAATAATTGATAATTTGCGCCTTGATCTAAAGCAAACTGAGGCAAATTTGTTATTGTTGTATCAACAGAAATAGTATATGTACTGTATGGTTCATACAATTCCTCTGGTCTAAAATTAAACCCAAAATTTTCTGAATTTGATAAAATAAGTTTTGCTGCTAATATGCGATAAACATATCGAGATGTTTCATTGTTTAAATGTAGATCGAAATAAGAATTTACTTGCTGTTTTTCTAATGCATTTTTAAGCCCTCCCTTACCCATGTTATAGGAAGCTGCAGCTAACGACCAATTGCCAAACATTTTATATGCTTTTTTCATGTACTCACATGCAGCAACTGTAGACTTTTCTAAATCATACCGTTCATCAACATATTTATTAATTTCTAAACCATACCCTTCGCCTGTTCCTTTCATAAATTGCCAAAAACCAGTAGCTCCAGCTGGAGAAACTACATTGGTTAATCCACTTTCAATTAACGCTATGTACTTTATGTCATCAGGCACTCCGTTTTCAGCTAAGATAGCTTCTATTCTTGGAAACCACCTTGCCGCTCTTTTTTGATATAAAAAGGTGTTAGAATGCCAATATGTATTTACTAGAATTTCTCTATCTAATTGATCCCTTACATTAAGCTTATCTAAAGGCACTATATCACCACATAAATCAAGATTTTTTGGTAAAGGCATAGCAAATACTTGATAATTATCTGTTATATATTGTTGATATAACTCAAGACTATCTTTAAACTGACCTTGCTTCATTCGCTCTACCATTTCATCTTTAACCTCTGGTTTTTGAGAACCGTCTTTAACGTCTTGTTTGTTATTACAAGAAGCGCTAATAAATATTAAGGATATAAACAGTAACCTTTTAACTAACATTGATTTGATTAAAATTGAGACACAAAATTACAAAATTCTGTTCCTTTTTTATCTTTTTCGGATATAATTGGTGAAGAAACCTGCCAATCAATATTAAGGTCTTTATCATTCCATAACAAACAACCTTCTGATTCCTGATTATAATAGTTAGTACATTTATAAACAAATACGGTATCATCTTCTAGTGATGAAAAACCATGAGCAAAACCCTCTGGTATCCAAAACATCCTTTTGTTTTCGGCTGTAAGCTGAACTGACACATGTTCTCCATAAGTTGGCGATTTTTTTCTTATGTCAACTGCCACATCAATAACACTACCGCTTAACACTCTTACTAATTTACCTTGAGCAAAAGGAGTATGTTGAAAGTGTAATCCCCTAACAATATCTTTACCCGATTTAGACTGATTATCCTGTACAAACATTACTTCTCTGCCTACTTTTCTATTAAATATATCTTGGCGAAAAGATTCATAAAAATACCCCCTCTCATCTCCAAAAACCCTTGGTTCAATAATAAATAAACCCTCTATCTTTGTTTTAATAAATTCCATCCTTTTCTATAATTGTTCAATTATGAAGGTAAGCGTTCCTGCGGGACATACTACTGTTCCTGTTCCTGCTAACCGATCATTTCTAATTCCTACTTTGTCTCCAGACCCTAGAAACATTAATTTACTAAAACTTGCAGTACTTTCATCATGGCCTGAACCTATTCTTTGATACGCATTAGCTCCAAATCCATTTTGTACAGCTCCGTTTATAGTAAATCGTAAAGCTGCATTATTTCTCAAACTTGTTGATGATGTTTGATATTGAAAAGCGGTAACCTTATACAAACCAGGACTAAGTACTGTCACTCCATCATTAGCTACTACAAATGATCCTGCATTATTTGTAACATGGGTCCCTGTTGCTGTATTAACCCATGTAAATGGAACATTCCCAGTATTTATATTACCTGACAAGGTATTGGTAACCTGTATAACCGGCCTATTGGTTACAGTTCCTGGTGGTCCAATTATATTTCTTTTAGGAGTACCCCAAGCTCCACTTTCTTTAATATATAAGTCTCCACTAGCTACATCAAGATATTCGTCTCCATCATTTCCTATAGTTGCACTTGGAGCTCCTGTACCATTAAACTTCTCAAAAGTTGGGATTTTTGCTTTAATCCTAAACCATGCAACAGCTTTCCCCCCAGAAGTAGATCCTGTAGTATTTAATGTTCTAAAATTCACATTATCTCCAGCATTAAATACTATTGGAGTAGTTAATGTAGCAATAGTAGTTCCAACTCCTCCTGTTCCCGATACCGCACCTGTTGCTATTCCATTTTTATAAACTTCTACTTCTGCTGTTCCATTAAACAACATTACTCCCACTGCAAATAACTCACATTTAACTGGAACACCAACACCAAAAGCTGCTTGAGACTCATCTCCATTACCATAAGACCATTCAAAAGCATTAGCCGTTAACCCTCCAGATTCTTCAGCCCAAATTGCAAAAATAGAACCATGAACCGAATCTAATTCTTCATTTACAATTCCTCTTATTCCAACTGAATCTAAACTAATTAATTCTAACTCCCCATTACTTAAACCAATATAATGCTGTTTATTTATCGTATCTAAATAAAAATCCCCTTCATAGCCTTGCTTTCCAAGATTAATAGTAGCTATAGCAGCTGGTGTATAATATTGAGAAAATGTTTTAAGTGAAAAACTAATTAAAAGCAGTGGTATGAGAAATACAGTGTACACTATTAAAGATCAAAAAATTAAATTTTAATAAAAATACATTTTTTAATCAACTCTACAATCTATAATCATTGGCATTAGTAGAATATAAATCCTATTTTTATACATAAACTAACTCTACATGAAATTATTTCTTGCTTTATCACTATCTGTTATTTCTATTATAACCTATGCTCAAGAAGCAAAGTACTTAGTCTTTTTTAAAGATAAAGGTGGCCTTGAAAACTTAAATAAGCAAGCAGATTTTTATGATGTCCCTGTAGCAAAAGAATATATCGATATTCTTCGTCATGAAGGTAAAATTCATAATCAATCAAAATGGTTGAACGGAGTTTATTACAGCACATTATTATCTGAGCAAGAAATTGCATCTTTTAATTTTGTAAAAGATGCTTTACCCCTTAATTTTACCAAAAAAGAACGCTTTAGCATAACTTCATCCGGTTCGACAAATAGAGCTGCTGACTCAAACTTATACAACTTTACATACAATCAATTAGAAATAACTAAAACTGCTAGTTGTTTGCATGACAACAACTTCAAAGGAAATGGTATTACCATTGCTGTACTTGACGCAGGGTTTCCAAAAGTTGATTCTTTAAATGGATTTCAAAATTTAAGAAACCAAAATAGAATAGTAGATACTTGGGATTTTGAATCAGACACTTCTTACGTGTATTATAAACACCCGCACGGAACTTATGTAAGCTCCATAATTACAGGAGAAATAGACAGCACCTTTATAGGTAGTGCCCCGCGAGCTAATTTTGCTCTATACATAACCGAAATGGCATCAGTAGAAATTAACTTAGAAGAATATAACTTAGTTAGAGGACTAGAAAGAGCAGATTCTATTGGAGCTGACATAGCGAGTATATCTCTTGGATACAGGGATTTCGACACGCTACAGACAAGCTATGGTTATGTAGGAATGGATGGAACCACTACTATTGTTGCGCAAGGGGTCACCATTGCTCAAAAAAAAGGCATGATAATAGTAACTTCTGCAGGAAATAGCGGGAGCCAAGGAACCGGATCACTATCATCCCCATGTGATGCTGACAGCATTTTGTGTGTTGGTGCAATTAATTACGATAGTACTAAAGCAAATTTTTCATCTGAAGGTCCTACTGCCGACAATAGAATTAAACCAGATATAACAACTGTTGGAGACAGCTGTTATTACATTCACACCTCTGACACTATTCGTTATGGTAATGGAACCTCTTTTTCTTGTCCTTTGGCTAGTGGAATGGTTGCTTGTTTAAAACAAGCTCATCCAAATAGAACTAATTATGAAATTATGGATGCTGTTAAAGCTAGTAGCCACCTAAACTTAACACCTGATAATCTTTTTGGATGGGGAATACCTAATAGCTGTAAGGCTGACTCTATATTAACCGTATTGGATTCTAGCGCTATTAGTATAACAACATTTAGCAAAAATTTATCCTTTACTTTATTTCCAAACCCTGCTAATGATAACATTTCAATTATCTCTGATAATATCATTAAAGAAATAGAAATCATTGACCTAACAGGAAAAATTATATTAACTCAATCAATATCTACCATAAAGCAAAACCATATATTAAATATTAATAATATAGCTAGTGGAAAATATATGGTTATTGTAAAAGATTATCAAAACAGAAAAACCACTAAACAATTAATCATTATTAATTAAGCTACCTTTAAAAGATGAAATACTATCTATTAATTCCCTTCTTAGCTTGTTTTTTTATTACTGAAAGCTGTAAACGAATCGACTTTGCTGATGATTCAGCCTGTTTATCCTGTCTTGAAGCAATGGATACACTTAGAATCAACCAATTTCAACATATTGCTAGCCATAATAGTTACCGATTAAAAACTTATGCTCCTTTGTATAATAGACTAAGGCAAATTCAGTTTTTATCTAGTAATTATAGAGTTGATGAATGGGATTATACTCATGAAACTATACAAACTCAACTTGAAGATTTTAATGTTAGAGGGTTTGAATTAGACTTTTATATGGACCCTCTTGGAGGAAAGTTTTACGAAAGAAAAGGGAATTCTTTAATTTTTGAATCAACTACTTCTAATGAGCCAGAACTCCTAGATCCAGGATTAAAAATGCTCCACTTCGCAGATTTAGACTACATGACAAACAATTTAACATTAAAAAGTGGTTTGCAAGAAATAAAAGCTTGGTCTGATGCTCATCCTAATCACCTTCCTATATACATCATGATGGAACCAAAAGAAGATGGATTAGAAGGTAATTTACCCTTTCCTTTAAATGCCATAAACTTTACTGAAATAACAAAGTTTGGTCAAAGTGGGTTAGATATTATTGATGATGAAATTAAAGCTGTCTTTGGCAATAACTTATCTAATGTTATAACACCTGATGTTGTTAGAGGTGATTTTGTGAACGTAAACACCTCCATTAAAAACAATGGTTGGCCAATGCTAAAAGATGCTAGGGGGAAAGTTTGTTTTATTGCTCTTTTTGATAATGACCAAAAACGAGACTACTTAACCGGACATCCTTCTTTAGAAAATAGAGCTATGTTTGTTTTTGGAGAAATAGACGATCCTGAAACTGCCTTTGTTAAGATAGATGACCCAACACCAAACAACAGTTTTATTCAAGCATTGGTAAGAAATGGCTATTTTGTTAGGACCCGATCAGATGTTGGCACTCATGAAGCTAGAAATGGCGACTATTCCAGATTAAATAATGGTATAAGTAGTGGAGCACAAATGATCTCTACTGATTATTATAGGCCTGATGAACGACACAATACTTCTGATGATTGGAGTGACTTTAAAGCAAGTTTTGAAGATGGGAAAATGTTTAGACTAAACCCCATAAATACTCCCTCTGATAATAATGAATGTAATATAAAAGAATAAAAAAAGCGATTAGTGTTACTAATCGCTTTACTTTTTTTAATCCTATGCTTTAGCCGTTAATCTTATTATATATTGCTTTATACTTTGTATCGTACTTAGCTTGATATAACTCATTCTCTTTATAGAAAAATGGTTTTCCAATTTCAATTACCTCTTTCGCTTCATCAATTTTACTCTTTTTGTACAAGTAATCTGCATAACCCATTAACGCCATTCTTAAATGTGTTTGCTCCATTTCACTCATTTCTTCAAAAGCTTTAATAGGCTTTATCTCTTTGCCCTTTTTAGATTTCTTTTTCTTCTTTTTATCATCTTCTTCTGCCTCTGCTTTTACAACAGGCATTTCAGCTCTTGTTGCCTTAATCTCTTTAATGTATGGTAAATATGTTTTAACAATTGCTTTACCCTCCATTGCGTTTTGAACTAAAATCTCTAAAAGACCTCTTAATAGCATTGCTCCTTTATCATCTGGGTCAATTGTATTTACTTTCTTCAATAAACCAACCGATTTTTTAGCCGCTTTATATTGCTTTTCCTTTCTGTCTTCTAATAAAAAGTTGTCAATTTCTTCAGCTACAATTTTCTTAATTTCCTCAAAGTGATTGATGTAATTCTTATACAAAGATCCAGATTTATCCTTTTTTCTGTATTTTCCTGCATAAGATAAAGCATCTTTAAACGCCTTTGGAAACTTCTCTTTTTTATCGTGTATTTGAGACATCCTTAAACAAGCCATAGATGCATATACATAAACAACTGGATCATTTTTAGACTTCCCTTCACTATATTTTAATGCCTTGTGGGCACATTTTTGATATTCTTCATCAGCATATAATATTCTTAATTCTTCTTCTATTTTACTGCTTTGAGCTAAGATAGATGAACCAAAAATCATCATTGCAGAGATTCCAAGTATTATTCTTTTCATAACGTATTTATTTTAATTCTTTTTTTTTCAATTGTTACTATCTTCGTAACGATAAATATACTTCAAATACAATGCCAATAACGCGAGGTATTGAATTATGTTTCAATAATAACAATTATATAACAATATATGAAGTGGTTGTCTCCAAGAATTTCGTTTCATAGACATAAAGACAAATATACTACCTTAATTATCTCTACTAAAGTAGATAAATGGAAAGAAAGCTTAATTTTTGGTTGGTTATGTTTGTGGACGCTTGTTGGTCTTTTTATGCTTTATTTTCTTGCAACAGGTAATTTTACAGAGTCTATGCTAGTCAATTCTTCTAAAAAAGATCTCCAATTATATTTAATTATATTTTTAGTTTTTTGGGGGTTATTTGAGTATCGTGTAGCACGAGTATACCTTTGGAGAAAAAAAGGAATGGAATACTTTAAAATATCTCCTAATAAAATTACTATAAAAAAAGCCTTTGGTAAATATGGTAAAGCAAATGAATATTTATTACATAATATTGATGATATAGAATTAATTCCTCAAAAACAAAATGGTTATGCTAGGGTTATGTCTGGTTCATTTTGGGATTTAGGAAATGAAACTGTCTCGTTTGATTATCTTAATAAAAAAATAATATTTGGAAAGCAACTTGAAGCAAAAGAAGCCAAATCTCTTGCTAATTTATTTAAGAAAGAGATAACGTATTATAAAAAGATGAAGAACACAGAACGTTAAGCTATTGTTAACATTTGCTTAAAAGGCATCTTTTTTATCTTTTAAAGAGTACAATTACATAACAAAATAAGACAAAATGCTTATCTTGTTAACGAGATGTTAAAGCAAATAACAATTAAACTAAAGGTTTTAACTTTGGTATAATTATTGAATTAAACAAAACTATAAAACAAATAAAAACTAAAACAATTATGAAAAAGTTAGTATTATCATTTAGCATGATTATCGTAGCCTTATTAGCTACAAATGTATCAATGGCTCAAGCAGAAGTAAAAATGAATGGTCCAGAAATCACTGTAGATAAAGAAGTACATGATTATGGTAAAATAGAAAAAAGTGCTAATGGTGAGTGTTTTTTCACTATTACTAATAGTGGTAACGAACCATTAATTATCACTAAAGCTAAAGGAAGTTGTGGATGTACTGTTCCTAACTGGCCTAAAGAAGCTATTGCTCCAGGAGAAAGTGCTAAAATGAGTGTTAAATATGACACAAAAAGAGTTGGTAAAATTAATAAATCTGTAACAATTACATCTAATGCTACCAATGCACCTACTAAAGTAGTAAGAATTAAAGGTGAAGTTGCTGCTCCAGCACCTGCAGTTACACCTGGTAACTAACATCCATATTAAGGATTATAAATATATTATTATGAAAAAGATATTATTAACATTAGGACTTGTAGCTAGCTTTAGTCTAGCAGCAACTGCTCAAGTAGATGCAAAAGCTACTAATAAAGAAGCTAAGTCTACTGAAGTAAAGAAAGAAGCATCTGCAGCAGCAGGTCCTGCTATTTCTACTGATAAAGAAACTCACAATTATGGTAAAATCCAGAAAGGTGCTAATGGTGATTGTTTCTTTACCATAACTAACACTGGTACTGAACCATTAGTAATTACTAATGCAAAAGGAAGCTGCGGATGTACTGTGCCTACTTGGCCAAGAGAAGCCATTGCTCCTGGTAAAAGTGCATCAATGAAAGTTACGTATGCAACTAATAGAGTTGGTAAAATAAACAAATCTGTAACGATTACTTCAAATGCAAAAAATGCACCAGTAAAGGTTGTTAAAATTGCGGGTGAAGTATTAAAAGCAGCTCCTGAAGATGGTGCTCCAGTTAAAAAAGAGACTACTGCTCCATTAATGAAAAATTAATATCATAATGACTAATTTAAAACTCCTTGAAATTTCAAGGAGTTTTTTTTGTTCAATTTTTTGTTCAATTTTTTGTTCAATTTTTTGTTCAATTTTTTGTTCAATTCGCACAAAAATCCATACGTTATCAGGATTGATGGAATAAAATACATAACTTTACTGTACGTTTAAATAAATGCCTAATTAGGTAAAACAACTAAAACTTAAATTCCAAATGGATAAGTTCTCATACATTGGAAATGGAGATGTAAATGCTTTTGAAGATCTCTACCAACAATACAAGCAAAACCCAAAGCTAGTTGACGAAAGCTGGCAACATTTTTTTAAAGGGTTCGAATTTCAACAATCTAATTACGAAGAAGGATCAGGAGCTATACCTGAAAATTTACATAAAGAATTTAAAGTTCTCAATTTAATTGATGATTATCGATTTAGAGGTCACCTGTTTACCAAAACAAATCCAGTTAGAGAAAGACGTAACTACGAACCCAAATTAGATATCGAAAATTATGGGCTATCGAAAGAAGACTTAACTAAGACATTCCAAGCTGGTGAAGAAGTTGGATTAGGTCATACAACACTTCAACATATAATAGATCACCTTAGAGCAACTTATTGCGAATCTATTGGTGTAGAGTATATGTACATCCGGATACCAAAACGTTTAAATTGGTTAAAAGAAAAAATTGAATTAAAAAATAGGCCTACTTATTCTTCAGAAGAAAAAAAGCATATTCTACATAAATTAAATCAAACTGTAGAGTTTGAAAATTTCTTGGGAAAAAAATATGTTGGTCAAAAGCGTTTCTCAATTGAAGGAGCTGAATCTCTTATCCCTGCTTTAGACAAGTTAGTTGAAAGAGGTGCTGAATTAGGTGTAAAAGAATTTGTATTTGGAATGGCTCACAGAGGTCGTTTAAATGTTCTTGCTAATATTTTTAATAAACCTTACGAGCAAATTTTTACTGAGTTTGAAGGTAAAGATTATGAAGATGAAAATTTTGATGGTGATGTAAAGTATCATTTAGGTTGGTCATGTGATATCGAAACAGATAAAGGGCATAATGTACACATGACATTAGCTCCTAACCCATCTCACCTAGAGGCTGTTGCACCAGTGGTAGAAGGACTTACGAGAGCTAAAATCGATAATTACTTAGAAACTGAAGATAAAATAGTCCCTATAATTATACATGGTGATGCTGCTGTTGCTGGTCAAGGAGTGGTATATGAAGTCGTGCAAATGGCACAGTTAGATGGATACCGAGCAGGAGGTTCGGTTCATATTGTCATTAACAACCAAGTTGGATTTACAACAAATTATCTAGATGCAAGATCAAGTACATATTGTACTGATGTTGCTAAGACTACTTTAGCTCCTGTTTTTCATGTAAATGGAGATGATCCTGAAGCTGTTGTTCAAGTAATGGAAATTGCGTTAGAATATCGTCAAGAATTTAAACGAGATGTATTTATCGATTTACTTTGCTATAGAAAATATGGACATAATGAAGGTGATGAACCTAAGTTTACACAACCAAAGCTTTATAAAACGATAGCTAAACACCCAAACCCAAGAGATATTTATTTAGATCAACTAGAAAAAAATGGTGTTGTTTCTGCTGATGAAGCTAAAACAATGAAAGAAAAATTTCATTTGGTTTTAGAAGATGATTTTGTTAAATCTAAACAAGTTGAAAAAGCGGTTGTAAAACACTTTTTAAATCGTACTTGGCAAGATTATTCTTTTGCTAAAGATGAAGATATTTTTGCGACTTACGAGACAGGGGTTAATACAGAAAAATTAAAAGAATTAGGAAATAAAATCACTCAATTACCTGAAGGGAAAAAATATTTCCGTAAAATCGTGAAACTCATGAAAGATCGCCATAACATGATTATGGAAGATCGCTTAGACTGGGGAAGTGCAGAAATGTTAGCCTATGCATCTCTATTAGATGAAGGTCATCCTGTTAGAGTTTCTGGACAAGATGTTGAAAGAGGAACATTTTCGCATAGACATGCAGTAGTTAAAACAGAAGATGACGAAGAAGAGGTTACAACATTAAATTTACTTTCTGATAATCAAGCTAAATTTCATATTTATAACTCATTACTTTCTGAATATGGAGTGCTTGGTTTTGATTACGGATATGCATTTGGAACTCCACAAGGATTAATAATTTGGGAAGCTCAATTTGGAGACTTTAATAATGGAGCCCAAATTATGATTGACCAATTTATTACTGCCGCAGAAGAAAAATGGGGAGTAATGAATGGATTAGTTATGCTTCTACCTCACGGATACGAAGGGATGGGAAGTGAGCACTCTAGCGGACGTATGGAGCGTTATTTAATGATGTGTGCTGAAAATAATATTCAGGTTGCAAACTGTACTACGCCTGCAAACTTCTTTCATTTATTAAGAAGACAAGTAAAAAGACATTTTAGAAAACCACTGGTTGTCTTTACACCAAAAAAACTATTAAGATACCCTAAAGCAGTTTCTACTTTAAGTGAATTGGCGTTAAATACATTCCAAGAAGTAATTGATGATGAGTTAGTAAATAAAGCTGATGTTAATACTGTTGCTCTCTGCTCCGGTAAAATTTACTATGATTTATTAGAAGAAAAAGAAGCTAAAGGTATTGGTAGTAATGTTGCGCTTGTTAGGCTAGAACAACTATATCCTTTTCCTGAAGATCAATTGAAAGACATTATTGCTAAATATGGAAAAAACACGAAATATGTTTGGATTCAAGAAGAGCCAGAAAACATGGGAGCTTGGAACTTTATATTAGCAAGAACTAGAAAGTTTGATGTGAAAATTGATGTTATTGCTCGTCCAGAAAGTGGAAGTCCAGCATCCGGTTCGCCAATATCTCATAAACTAAGACATCAAGCTATTATTGATGAATTATTTGCTAATAGTGTGAAAGAGTTGGCATAATAATTCTTCATTATATTTAATTATCAAAAGGCTACATTATGTAATGTGGTCTTTTTTATGAATTAAATAATTTCAACTAGGTCTAGTCCTTATTTCAACCCAATAAATATCTATAAAAATTAACTTTTAGCTGATGTTTGTGTTATGCAAATCAAAAACACAAAACATTATGAAAAACTTAGTATTATTATGTAACATTATTGTAGCAGCACTATTAGCTTCAAATGTATCAATAGCGCAAGCGAAAGTAAAAATGAACGGGCCAGAAATCAGTATAAATAAAGAAGTACATGATTATGGAAAAATAGAAAAAGGGGCTAATGGTGAGTGCTTTTTTACTATTACAAATAGTGGTAACGAGCCATTAATTATTACCAAAGCTAAAGGTAGTTGTGGATGCACAGTTCCTATTTGGCCAAAAGAAGCAATTGCTCCTGGAGAAAGTGCTAAAATGAGTGTAAAATATAACACTCAAAAAATTGGAAAAATTAATAAATCGGTTACTATTACATCCAATGCATCTAATAATCCAACCAAGATTGTTAACGTTACTGGGGAAGTATTCGTAAATAAAACAGCACCTACAAGACCTAAAGCAATTGTAGCTAAACCCTAATTTGTTATAAATATCTTAATCAAATATAACGATTGTAAGTTAGTCGTTATATTTGGTTTTATCTCAAAGTATGTTATCAAAACTAATTATTATATTTCTTGCTTTACACTTAAAGCTAAGTGCTCAATTCTCTATTTCAGGAGAATTAAATACTGATTTTGAGGATGCAATAGTATTTTTAAATGTTATTGATGATATTAATAAACAAGAATTATTTCTTGTAGAGAATATTATTGCCGAATGCCAAGTAGACTCCAATAAAGAATTTACTTTTAATGTAGACTTCTTACCATCCGAAAATAAAATATATAAAATTCATATTGATAATTGCAGAGCAAATATTAACGATACCAAACACCTTTACAATGAATGTGATGACTGTTTAGAAATACTTTTTATTGCAAACAATAAATCTAACATTCATTTTCCATTAAATAATTTAGATCAATCCTTATGTTCATTTTCAACTCAACATTCAACTGCTTCAGCTATTTACAAAGTTGATTCAATAAAAGAGGTTTTATTTTCAGAATTAGTCACCACCAAAAGTGATAACCAAAGAAGAATAATTTACACTAAATCATTCAAGGAACTTAGACGATATAGTCAATCGTTTAATGAACCATTAATTGAATTATATGCTTTTCAATTATATAGTTCTGAGAACTCTCTGCTCAGAGAATCCTACTTAGAAAGTTTAAAAGAAACTTCTTACTATGATAATTTATCTCACACATTATCTCTTCAGTACCCTAATTCAACTTATTATAAAAACTATCTCACTGATCTTAAAAAAGATATTCATCTATTATCATTAAACCCAAGCTCATCATTAAATCTTCTTACTTGGTTACTAGCATTAGGGTTCATTATTTCAATTGTATTAAATATTAGTCAATTTAAAAAACTAAAACAACATAGAAAAAACACCACCATAGATTACAAAAAAACACTCACAAAACAAGAATGTAAAGTGTTTGAGCTCATGAATAAACAACATTCTAATAAAGAAATTGCTGAGCAACTTTTTGTGAGTTTAAGCACGATAAAAACACACATAAATAACATTTATTCTAAATTATCTATTCATTCACGAAAAGACATTCATCAGTTTTTTAAATAGGCACACAAAGAATTAACGGGTAAATATTATTGAATAATAAGGAGAACCGTTATCTTAGAGTAAAGTTTGGATTACAGATAATTTAAGTATAGAACAATGTTAGAAATGAAAGTGCCCTCTCCGGGCGAATCAATATCTGAAGTAGAGATTGCAGAATGGTTAGTGCAGGATGGTGATTATGTAGAAAAAGATCAAGCTATTGCTGAAGTTGACTCGGATAAAGCAACCTTAGAATTACCTGCTGAAGAAGCTGGAATTATTACACTTAAAGCTGAAGAAGGTGATACTGTTGCTGTGGGACAAGTTGTGTGCTTAATTGATACATCTGCAGAAAAACCTGCTGGATTTGAATCAAAAGATACAGCTCCTGCTGAAGATGCTCCTAAAAAAGAAGAATTTAAGCAAGAAACTACACCAAACCCAAATCCAGTTCAACAAACTGAACAAAAAACAAGTCATGCCACTGGGCATCCTTCTGTTGCTGCAAAAAAGCTAATGGATGAAAACGGAGTTTCTAATAATCAAATAAAAGGAACTGGACCTGACGGAAGAATTTTAAAACAGGATGTAGTAGCTGCTATGGCTGGTGGATTTTCAACTAATGAAGCTGCTGGTTGGGGAGGTACAAGAGAAACATCTCGTAAAAAAATGAGCATGTTAAGGCGTAAGGTTGCTGAACGTCTTGTTGGGGTTAAAAACGAAACGGCTATGCTTACCACTTTTAACGAAGTGGATATGAAACCCATCATGGATATTCGTGCCAAGTACAAAGCTAAATTTAAAGAAGAACTAGGAACTAGTTTAGGTTTTATGAGTTTCTTTACCAAAGCGGTAACGGAAGCATTAAATAAATTCCCTGCTGTTAATGGAATGATTGATGGAAAAGAAATGATTTTCCATGATTATGCTGATATTGGAATTGCTGTTTCTTCTCCTAAAGGATTAATGGTACCTGTTGTTCGTAATGCTGAACAAATGAGTTTAGCTCAAATCGAAGCCGAAATTAAACGTCTAGCAATAAAAGCTCGTGATGGTAAAATTACAGTTGATGAAATGACAGGTGGTACATTTACGATTACAAATGGAGGTGTATTTGGGTCTATGTTATCTACCCCTATTATTAATCCACCACAATCGGCTATTTTAGGTATGCATAACATTGTAGAAAGACCTGTAGCTATTAATGGCAAAGTAGAGATTAGACCTATTATGTATGTTGCTTTATCTTACGATCACAGAATTATTGACGGTAAAGAATCTGTTGGATTTTTAGTTAAAGTAAAAGAAATGCTTGAACATCCAGAAAAAATGTTGTTTGGTTCAAAAGATCCAGTAGAAGTATTATTAGGCTTATAATTATTTAATGCGGGTAATATTATAACTCGCTTACTGTTTATATGAAATTATTAATTGTTCTTATTTTAACCTCATTTAGTTCTATAATCTTGGCTCAAGATGCAGAATTATCCGACACCTCTTCTCATGAAAAAGGTAAATGGATAGATGGCTTTAGAGTAGATTTAAATGCTAGTCCGGGCTCTCAAAAGCAATTAATTAGAGAAACTACTCCGGTTGGTAAAATAATTGAAGAATCTTATACCGATAATTTTTTACTTATTTCGGGAGGAATAAACTACCGAAATAACCTTTTTTTAGTAGGTGCCGAAACATTTGGAACTCATCTTAATGGATTTGTTGTTGGAGGTAACGCATTCTTTTGGAATTGGGATACTCCAGAGATTAATATTTTCCCTACATTTCGGTATGGCTGGTCAAGAAAAGGTCGTTTAGATGTATCATCAAACCCTTACTGGGGATTAGGTCTTGAATTTTATATCGATAATATACATATTGGTATAACGCAGCTTAACCGATCATATGGAAGCGACCAACCAAATGTGCTTAGAAGAAGTAATCTCTTATTGTTTATTGGATATTCTTTTAATCGAAATTCTTTCAAGAAAAAATAAGCTCTACAGCTCTTTTTATTCTTGGCATATTCACTTTTTATCTGCATTTAGTAATAATAGACGATTAATAAAATTGGTTTTTTAACCAAGTTATTTAAACTAACTTTTCAATAACCATTGTAATACAATCTTCAGATTAATCAATGAACACTACCGATTAATCAATGAACACTACCAGTCCTTCTTTTGGGTAAACAAACCTAAAAATGATGCGTAAATTGAAGTATCAATAATTAAAAACAATAATAACATGGGACTTAGTACTGTAATCGTAGATGACGAAATGAACGCAAGAGAAAATCTTCAATTATTAATTAAAGAATTTTGTCCCGAATTAGATATTGTTGGTTTAGCAAGCAGTGCTGATCAAGCACAAATATTAATTAATCAATACAAACCCGATTTAGTATTTCTTGATATCGCAATGCCACAAAAAAGCGGTTTTGATTTACTTAACGAAGTAGGCGAACGTGATTTTAATGTGGTATTTACTACTGCACATAGCGAATTTGCTTTAGATGCATTTAAAGCAGATGCTATTGGGTATATTGAAAAGCCAATTGATATTGATGAGTTAAGAAAAGCTACCCAAAAAGCCATGTTGTTTAATACTGATATTGCTACAGACACTAATAAATCTATTATTACAGCCCCTGCAAAGGTTACTGCAGAAGATGAGATAGAAAAAATATCAGTTCCTACTAGAAGTGGGTATATATTTATCGAAAATAAAGAGATTGTTTACTTTAAAGCAAATGAGAACTATACAGAGATCTATTTAGAATCTGGCAAGAGACTTATTAGTAGCAAAACAATTAAGCGTTACGAAGAAAAAATGAACGATAAGATTTTTTACAGAACGCATAAATCTTATATCATAAACAAGCACAATCACATGAAAGAACTTTCTCGTTCAGCAGGTAACTTTGTTATCATGAGTAATGGTGATTGTATTCCAATCGCTAGAAGAAGAATGAGCGACTTTTTAAAGGCAGTTAATAATAAATAAACTATTCTGTCACTCAAACTTGATTTGGAACCTATAAATTTTAGATCCTGAATCAAGTTCAGGAAGACAATCTATTATTTGGCTTTTTTGCTATGCTTAGCGAGGTCGAAGCATCACTATTTCTTCAACTCTAATTGATGTTGTTTATTTACTTTCAACATACGGTTATCCAACATAAATTGTAATACTTTAATGCTCTTTTCTTCAGGAAAGGGCATTTTTTTTACTAACTCTTGTATTGGATTGGGTTTAATGGATAATAGTTCTTTAGCATGTTGAGATATTGCCTCAAAATCGTAATTATCTAACCCTTTCTTTTTTCGTTCAATACAAACATCACATATTCCGCAATCCTTAAAAGATGTCTCATCAAAATAAAGTAATAACAGTCTATTTCTGCAAATAAACTCCGATTCGCAATAACGAATCATAAAATCTAATTGTCCTTTTTTTATTTTCTTTCTATCTAAATACGATTGTTTCGAAATACTTAAGCTCTTTTCGTTTAACCTTGCTCGAGTATATGTTAAAATTGGAGAATCATGAGATTCCACATAATCTATAAGTTCTAATTGCTTTAGTTTTAAAAAAGCATCATTGACTTTTGCAACACTAAGCTTAGCTTCTTTTGCAATATCAAAAAGATCTATTTTTTTAAAGCTATCAAAAATACCGGGATACTTTCGTAGTACAAATCGAATTAAAATATCAAACCCTTTATTCCTTACTTGAAATTCATACAAGTCTTTAGTAGAAACTAATATTTTAAGTGTGGTAGGGTGATAAATAGCATCTGATAGTTCTACATAACCATCTAGCGCTAATATTTTAATAGCATTATAAATGGTAACTGGTTTTAAGTTAAATCGATTACCAAACTCTCCTATTTTAAACAAATAAGATTCTCCCTCTCCTGCTCCTATTGCCAATTGATAAAAATTACCTAGTGCATTATATACCTGCTTTATTATCTTTTTATCGGGGAATTCTAATTCATGCAATTTCTCTAAATCAATTCGATTACTATCCTTGTATAATAGTGTAGCATAAGCTCTTTCTCCGTCTCTACCTGCTCTACCCGCTTCTTGAAAGTATGCTTCTGGAGAAGATGGAACATCCAAATGAACTACCACTCTTACATCCGGTTTATCAATCCCCATCCCAAAGGCATTAGTGGCTACTATTACTCGTGTTTTATTGCTAATCCATTTATCTTGTTTAGCAGTTCTATCTTGTTGGTTTAATCCACCATGATAATAATCGGATGAAATTCCTTTTGAATTTAAAAAATTAGAAACATCTACTGTTTTTTTACGAGTCCCAACATACACAATAGCCGATCCCCTAGACTTGTTTAAAATCGTTAGCAGCCGCTCTTCTTTATTTTCCTCTTTTAATAATAAATAGCCTAAGTTATCCCGAACAAAACTCTGTTTAAAGACTGTTGCTTTAGGTATTTCTAGCTGATCTAACATATCGTTTACTACTCGATCATTTGCAGTAGCAGTTACAGCTAAAAAAGGAAATTGAGTGTCGTGTAACTCTCTAAGTTCTATTATATTTAAATAAGCCGGGCGAAAATCATGACCCCACTGCGAAATACAATGTGCTTCATCTATAGCTAATAAAGAAATATTCATTTTTTTAAATCGCTCTCTAAATAGTGTAGTTGTTGTTCGTTCTGGAGAGACATATAAAAACTTTACATCTCCATACACACAATTATCCAATGCTACATCAATTTCACGATAGGTCATTCCAGCATATATAGCAACAGCCTTTATTCCTCTTTTGTTCAAGTTTTCTACTTGATCTTTCATTAAGGCAATTAATGGTGATATAACAACACCTATACCTTCTTGAGCTAACACAGGGACTTGAAAACAAATAGATTTACCTCCTCCTGTTGGCATTAAAGCTAATGTATCTTTTCCTCCTACAACAGATTGAATAATCTCCTTTTGAAAAGGACGAAAAGCATCATAACCCCAATGAGTCTTTAGTACCTCATCTATATTTGCTGTATTAGACATTATTCAAAAATAAACATTACATCTTTCGACTCGGCTCAAGATGACAATTTTTTGTAAACTATTATTCTCATACCGAAGGGATTCGAAGTATGAGCATCAACTGTATTAATTCCCTATTTCTTCTTTGAAGAATCCAAACTAGTCATGTATCTTTAAACACTTAAACAACATAATATGTTAACGATAAACCCAAACGATATTTCTGTTCCAAAGCTTCACCACTACTTATTAGGCAGTGTTGGACCAAGACCAATTGCTTTTGCTAGCACAATTGATAAAGACGGAAATCCAAACCTTGCCCCTTTTAGTTTTTTTAATGTATTTAGCGCAAACCCTCCTATAATGGTGTTTTCACCTGCAAGAAGCGGAAGAACGAATACCACTAAAAACACCTTTGATAATGTAAAAGAAGTTGCAGAGGTGGTTATTAATGTAGTAAACTATGATATCGTTCAGCAAATGTCGCTAGCAAGTTCTCCTTTTGAAAAAGGAGTTAGTGAATTTGAAAAAGCGGGGTTAACTCCAATTAAATCTGATACGATAAAACCTTTTCGAGTTAAAGAATCTCCTGTGCAATTTGAATGTAAAGTAAATGATATTATAGAGCTTGGCCAAAATGGTGGGGCAGGAAAC
Source organism: Flavobacteriales bacterium (assembly GCA_020630395.1). Taxonomy (GTDB): domain Bacteria; phylum Bacteroidota; class Bacteroidia; order Flavobacteriales_D; family CAJJDF01; genus CATLPG01. The sequence goes on along the minus strand of JAHDBM010000002.1, from coordinate 12,447 downwards.
TTGGTCATTTGCGAAGTATTACGCATCCATATTAACGAAGATGTAATTAATGCTGAGGATATGATTGACCAACATAAAATTGATTTGGTATCACGAATGGGCGGTAATTGGTATTGCAGAGCAAATAAAGAGGCTATGTTCGAAATTACTAAGCCTATCACTACTATTGGAATTGGTTTTGATGGTATTCCTGAGGATATAAAAACCAGTACTGTTCTTACTGGAAATGACTTAGGTATGTTAGGCTCAGTAGTAGAATTGCCTAACGAAACAGATGTTAATGACTATAAATTAATTGAATTAAGTGATCTTTTTGTTGATCTTGAAGATGAACCAGAAAAACTTGAACAAACATTGCACCAACTTGCTAAAGATGCCTTAGCTGAAAACCGTATTGAAGATGCTTGGAAAACACTTTTAGCTTTTAACGACTAACCTAATCATTATGTTTAAAGAAATTGGAATACTAAACGAACCACCAAGAGATAGTAAAAAACTAAAAGCTTCTTTTAGTGAAGGGCTTAGAGCTAAGACATTTTTTGGGTATTTCTTTTTGCTTGGTATGATCTTCTTTATTCTATTGTGTGTGTTTAAGTTTCAATTATATGGATTAGCAGTTGGCTTTTTAGTAATAGCTGGTTTTGCTTTTCTTATGATTTATACAGCCAAAAAGAAAAAAGAAAAACGTCAAGATGTTTACGTTAATGGCTCCATTGTTAGAGCAAAAGTAATTGACCAAGGAAGGTCATTTAACTATTTCAGAAGCAAACCTAATTATACGGTATCCGTTAAATTTATTACTGAAACTGGTAAAAAGAAAAAATATAAGATTGTTCATCCACATGAGCATTTGTGGGCATCTGCAAAACTCAAGCAAGAGATTGTAGGATTAGAATTCGAAAATAAATTTTTATTTGGACAAGAACTTGGCAGGCAATTTTTTGTTGAGTTGAGGGATAGGGTTTAGCTTCCTGCCCAACCCTCTACGAAGGAAAGGGCTTTTACTAAAATCAACACAAATAGCTTTATTTATAATGATTATCTAATGTTAATCTAACACTAAAACAATATGAACAATTCATTGAATGAAATGAGTAATCAAATAGCTGAGCTTGAACAAACCATGAGTGATAGTCGAGAATTATTTTCTGATGCTTTAAAAATGCTAGCAAATTACGGCTGGTACATATCTGATGAATTACCAATAGGTCAACTATTAGTTCTAGTTAAACATATTAGTAATGATAAGGAAGAAGATCTGGATGCTTTCTTTCTTAACTATTATTCAAAAAACATATCTAGCAATGTTAACCACCTATCAATAAGATTCCCTGAACGTAAAAACATGTTTGAGGAGGCATTAATAGCACACAACAAAAAGCTTTATCATTCTTCAACACTCTTATGGCTAACACTTTGTGATGGGATTTGCGAGGGGGAGTTATTTAAATTAAAAGGAAACAAAAGAGCAATTCGAAAATGGTTAGAGGATAATGATACACCAAAAAAATATATGGAATGGCTTGAAGTAATTACGGAAGTGAGCGCAATAGATGTCTATACTGGTGATAAAGCTAACTACAAAAGTCAACTAAATAGGCATGGTATTGTTCACGGTTATGACATAAATTATGGAAACAAAGTAAACAGTTTAAAAGCTTTTTCTCTTTTAGTATTTATAAAAGATATGGTTAACAGACATAAGAGATTGATATAAATTATGCCAATTGAAACCATAACTTCTCGATACAATTCTCTTCACTAACGCTTGGTAAATCACTCGAACCGACAATTAGAGTGGAGCCATCTTAAGAATCCTTCGCCTTAATTTTACCTTTTTTTGAAACCTAATGATTAATTTTTACGTATTTAAAGCATATATGCTTTAATATAATGATTAAAACATTTTTAAATACTAGTAAACTAAAATCTTTTCAAAAAAAAGAATTAGTTATTGTTTTGAAAGATCTTGATATTATAAGTCCTCAAACATCTATTGATAAGAGGAATAAAATAATTAATGAAATTTGCGACCAAAAATTACTTTTGAAGAAATCCTTTAGTGATCAACATGGTAAGGAAAAAGAAATTTATTTTATTCCCAGTTCTAATGAATTTACATCCTTTTTTTCATTGGTTAAAAATGGATATTTTTCTCATTTATCCGCCTTAATGTTACATAATCTTATTGAGGAAACTGACCAAAGCAATATTTATTTAAATTTTGAACGCTCTGCCAGAAAAGAAAAGTCTGAATTAAATCAAAACAACATTGATGCTGCATTTTTAAAAGAAGTAAAAAAAAGCACTAAGTATTATAAAGCTGCAAACAAAACAGTCTTTATTTTAAATGGGCAGTATTATAACCAATTGGGGGTAATAGAAGAATCGCTAAATAATCAACATTATAGATATACCAATATTGAAAGAACCTTAATTGATGTTGCCATACGACCTATTTATGCTGGTGGAATTTTCAATGTATTACGAGCATTTAAAAATGTTAAAAGTGTCGTAAATTTACCTCTACTACGCTCATATATTAATGAAATGGATCATCTATATCCATACGAGCAAGTTATAGGTTATTATCTGGATAAGGCAGGATATGAAATGACTGATCAAAACCTTTTTTATACTATAAACAGATATAATTACAGCTTCTATTTAGCACATGGTATGAAAAACAACAAGCTTAATGCAAAATGGAATTTATATGTGCCTCAAGAAATGGTCGATTATAAATGTTGAGCATTTAATATATCTCCCCAATAATAACTCCAAAATCACCCCCTTCATCATTCCATTGGTTGGCTGGCAAGTACATCTTGGATACAAAACCATCTAAATACAGAGCATTTTCACATCCGTTTTCTTTAAAGAAAGTAGCGAAATTGTAAAAATTGATTTTCTTTTTAGAGATTGCAAATAATACATTTCCGTTAGGCAATATCCCTACTCCGTTTCTTACAAATAAACTAGTTGATTGTTTGATAAACTTTGGGTGAAGTTCTCCATCAATAACTAACATAGGACCAGATTGAGTAGCATACAACATGTCATTATAATATGATCTTGGTTGTCTTTTCTTAACCTCAGCAGTTCCATCTGCTTTTAAACAAAATACGCCATTGGGTTGCATGTAAAAATTACCATAACCAGATGTTGTGGTATCTAATGGGGCTAACTGCCTTCCGTTTTCAATGTATAAACCTTGAGGTGAATGATCTTTTAAATACATTCCTCCGTTCATGGCAAACACTAAACTATCATTTGCTACTAATAAGCTGTCTTTTAAATCCCCTATCCTTTTATAGATGTTACCGCTTTTACTCTTCCAATAAAACCTTAGTTTGTTTAATTTAGGGTCTACTTGGCGAGATATAATGATATTTTTTTCTATTAAATTCTCTAAAACAGATAGTTCCTGTTTGTTAACGGTCCCTTTTCTTTCTGCGCAGGAAAAAAGGAATGCTATCAATATAACAACAAATCCGCATTTTAAATTAAGCGATAAACTCATTAACTAGCTCTAATAATTCGGTAGGTTTTTCGGCATGAACCCAGTGGCCTGCACCTTCAATTGTTTCTATACTACTAAGAGGAAATTTTTCGTTAATTCCATAACTGTCTTCTTCTAAAATATAATTAGACATTCCTCCTCTAATAAAAAGTGTATCAACATTAATAGGGTGAGGTATTGCCGTTTCATCTATCACGTGATTAACTGCTTCACTTAACATAGATAAATTCATTTTCCATGCAAAACCACCTCCATCTTTACGTTTCAAGTTCTTTAGTAAAAACATACGCACGCCAACATTATCGATCTTATCGCTCATGATTGCATCAGCTTCTTTTCGAGAAGTTAGTTGAGCAGGATCAAAAGAAAATAATCCATCTAGTATTTGTTGATGATGAGGTGGATAAGGTTTAGGAGCAATATCTACAACTATAAGCCTAGCTAATTTAGCAGGGTAATTAACTGCAAAATTCATAGCTGTTTTTCCACCCATAGAATGTCCTAATATAGTTACCTTATCCAAAGCTAAATCATTAGCAAGATCAGCAACAGCTGTTGCCATCTCATCATAACTAAACGAATCGGTATGATAAGATTTTCCATGATTGGGCAAATCTATTAAGTAAACCGAATGTGTTTTTGCCCATTGTTTACCTAAGGTTTGCCAATTATCTAATGATCCAAATAGTCCATGTAGAATAAACAGAGGTTCTCCCTCCCCAAAATTTTTGTAGTTTAATTGTTGCATATTACTAACCCATTATGTTTAGATTATACTCTTGACGATACTCAATTGAAGATTGCCTTTCCTACCCAAACGATTGCATATCTATTAGCTTTTTGTAAGCTCCATTTCTTTCTAATAACTCGTGATGAGTTCCCCTTTCTAAAATCTGTCCTTCCTGCATCACAATTATTTCATCTACATGCTGTATAGTCGATAGTCTATGTGCTATAATTAATGACGTTCGGTTTTTCATTAAGTGGTTTAGTGCTTCTTGAACTAACTTTTCAGATTCAGTATCTAAAGCAGATGTTGCTTCATCTAGTACTAATATATCTGGGTTTTTAAGGACTGCTCGTGCAATACTTATTCTTTGTTTTTGTCCTCCTGATAATTTACCTCCACCATCTCCAATATTAGTATCGTAACCGTTTTCTAGTTGAGAGATAAACTCATGAGCATTGGCAATTTTAGCTGCTTCAACAACCTGTTCTTTGTTTACATTATCTAAACCAAATGCAATATTATTAAGAACAGAGTCATTAAATAAGATAGAATCTTGTGTTACAATACCCATCATTGCTCTTAAATCATGTTTCCTAAACTCTTTTATTGAAGTTCCATCAATTAAAATATCTCCTTCAACTGTATCATAAAAACGAGGCAATAATTTAGCAATTGTAGATTTACCAGATCCTGACTGACCAACAAGAGCTACCGATTTACCCTTTGGAATTTCTAAGCTAACATTCTTTAAAACTAAAGCTTCATTATACTTAAAAGAAATGTTATTAAAAGAAATTTTCGACTTAAAATCAGGTGTTTTAGGATGAACAGAGTCTTGTATATCTGACTTTGTATCAATAATCTCATTAATTCGATCTAAAGAGGAAAGGGCTTTTTTACTCACGTACATTGCCCTAGTTAACGATTTAAATGGATTAATAATTTGAGAAAACAAAATAATATATAAAATAAACAATGAAGCTTCTAAATGTCCACCAAACACCAAGTAACCACCATAAATAGCAGTTACCAATACCGTAAACGTCCCCAATAACTCACTAACAGGAGAAGCTAAATCGGTTTTTCTAAACAGCTTAATCATTAATTTGGTATACGAGTCGTTAAATGATAAAAACTGCTTTCTCATATAACCCTCAGCATTATAGCCTTTAATAATTTGTAATCCAGATATAGAAGATTCGGTATGAGATAACATATCTCCAAAACGTTCTTGTCCTTTTTGATTTACTTTACGAAGAGATGACCCTACTAGAGCAATTATTCCTCCCGAAACTGGAAGAAAAAACAACACAAAAAGTGTTAACTCTCCGCTAATGGAAATCATAGTAATAAAGTATATCAATATTTGCAAAGGATCTCTTAAAATAGAACCAACAGCTCCTAATACTCCAAGTTCCACTTCTTTCATATCACTGGTAAATTTTCCAAGAATATTCCCTTTCTTCTCATTCGAAAAATAACCAATATGAAGCTCTACAAGCTTATCGTATAAACCTGTCCTCACATCTCTAACTGTTTTGTGAACCGTTTTAGATACAAAAACAATGGCTAAATAGATAAACGTATTTTTTAAGAGTGCCATCCCAAAAATAAAGCAACTAAAAATAATGAGAGCTTGTAGTTTTCCTTTATTAATGATTAACTCAGCTATAAAATGATTGTATTGATATTCTAAAGAGGCTTTAATTCCGTTATAAGAATAATCGGTTACTGGAGCAGCTTTTTTTAATAAGGCTTCAAAATAAGCGGTATCATTATTAAATAAAACTTCTAAAACACCTACCAACATCATTAAAGAAAATAAACCAAAGATGCTCCCCAATAAATTGAAGATAAACGCCCAAACATTATTTGAACGATAACTCTTGGTAAGTTTTAATATGTTAAAAATTGCTTTCAAATCTTAATTGTTTGATGATCTAAATCGCTTTTTAAAAAAGTTTTGCGTCTTCCATGATAACTTTCTAATAAAACTTTTATTACGGTTATCAATTAACGATTCTAATTTTCCATTATGACTTCCTTGTTCTGCTATGGCTGGATGACACCAATACACAGGTATATCGTGTTTGTTTAATGTATCTTGAATAAACCAATCTATCGTTAAATGACACTTTTCTTTTTCTACTCTATCTATAATAAGCTGAGCAATCTTATTCGTAATTAAATAAGCTCCAGCACATCTTAACCGATTATTAGGGTATAAATACACCCCTTTTTGTTGATCTTTTTTAGCTACATATTCAAATCCAGTATTCTCATAAGATACCACTACCGTTTCTTGGTCTATTTCTGCCCTTTCTTTTATCTCTTGAATAGTTTTATTAAAGACACTATTAAAGTTCTCTTTTAGTATGATATCGTCCTCAAAGACCAAAGCTAGTGGCAAATTCCTTTTTATAATTTCTTTGCAAACCAATAGATGCTTAGTAGCACAAGACACAGCAGGTGTTATACCGTTTTCAGCAACTTCTCCTGTAAACGTTTTATCAAAAAAATGATGTGTAATCTCATCCATATCTCCAGCTAACATAAACTCAAAATCAATATTAGCATTAGCCATTTGATTTTTAATGAAAGCTTTCCGCTCCTCATTGTTTTTGCTTACATGAATAATGAAAACGTGTTCTACTTCAATCTTGTTCACAGATACTTGGTTCATTCGATAGGTAAATGTAGTAAATTCTTTGGTTTTGATAATTTACAAGGACTTCTTTAAGATTAAATCCCTATTTTTGAAGCAACATACACGCATTTATTAATGGCATCAATAAGACAAAACAAAGTATCTGAACTTTTAAAGAGAGAACTTAGCACCTATTTTCAGCAAAATGCTAGATCTGTTTGTAAAGGGGCTATGGCTACAGTAACTATCGTTAGGGTTTCTCGAGATTTAGCAGTTGCTAAAGTTTATTTAAGTCTTTTTGGTGTTCCGGATGTTAAAGAGGCCTATGAAGAAATTAAATCTCATAGTGCGTCTATTAGAATGGAAATGGCTAAAATAATACGTAATCAATTAAGAAAAGTACCTGAATTTCAATTTTACATTGATGATTCATTAGATTATGCTGAGACTATTGATAATCTTTTAAAATCCTAAATACTAGGTGTTAAATCTCCCTTTTTTTATAGCCAAACGATATTTATTCTCGAAAAAATCGCAGAATATAATAAATGTTATTTCTTATATCTCAGTAATTGGGATAGCGGTTAGTACATTGGCTATGGTAGTAGTATTATCTGCTTTTAACGGAATTGAAGGTATTGTTGAAGATTTATACAACTCATTTGATGCAGATTTAAAAATCACGTTAAAAGAGGGTAAAACATTCCCTTCTAATTCGATTAATTTAGATGATCTAGACAACATAGATGGAGTTTCCATTGTTTGTCCTGTAATAGAAGAAACTGCCCTTTTTAAAAAAGGAGATCAATTTGTTACGAGTAAAATTAAAGGCGTAGATGACAACTATATTGCAATGGTTCGCCTAGACACGCTATTATCCGAAGGGTTACCAGATTTACACTATGAAGGAACTGAATACGCAATACCAGGGATCATTATTCAATCTAGACTAGGACTTTCATCTGATCCTAGGTATGACAACACCCTAACCATACATGGAATGTTGAGAACGAAGCGTATTTCCATGCGATCGCAACCATTCAATAAAAAACTAGTTCAAGTTGGTGGTGTTTTTTTAACCAATACTCCTTATGATGAAAAATATGTGTTAACCTCTCTTGATTTTGCTAAAGATTTATTAGAATACGAAGATGATATAACGGCAATAGAAATTGGATTAGACAAAAAAACTAGACGAGATATTTTTGATATTAAAGCTGATCTTGAAAACATTATTCCCGGATCATTTAAAGTAAAAACTAAAATGGAGCAAAATCAATTGATATTTTCCGCTACAAAAAATGAAAAAATTGCTACTTATATTATATTATGCTTTGTACTATTAATAGCTGCTTTTACATTAATTGCTTCTTTAACCATGCTTATTCTAGAAAAAAGAAAAGATGTATTTACACTTTACTCTATTGGGTTTACAAAAAACAATATTGAGCGATTATTTTTTTACGAAGGCTTTTTAATTAATCTTTTTGGTGGTTTAATTGGATTAGGGCTGGGATTACTTATTTGTTGGCTGCAAATTACCTTTAAATTTATTCCTATGGACGGAATGATTGTTGAAGCATACCCTGTTGAAGTTGAAATTTGGGATCTTATGTATATCATATTTACTATTTTAGGAGTTGGTATTCTATCTTCTTATTTTCCTGTAAAATATCTTATTAAGAGATTAGAGTTATGAGTAAACAAAAGGTTGTAATGTTAGTTTATAACTACTTTCAAAATGATTCAAGAGTTTTGAAAGAGGCCTATACCCTATCTGACAATAATTATGAAGTATCAATTTTTGCAATTTGGAAAGAAGGTTTACAAAAAATAGAAATCTTATATCCTAATGTTACTGTATACAGATTAGATTTTGTCCCTCTTCATAAAAAAATCATAGGTGTAAAAAACTTTAAGCGATTAAAGGCCTTAATATACGGTAAACCTAAACTAGTTAATAATAGCTCTTTAGAAAAAAGCACAAAACCCATTAGTGGATTTGAAAAACATAAACTCAGTTCAATAAAGTTTATTACAAATCTTATTAATAAATACTTTAGTTACAAAGGTTTTTATATAGATGCCAAAAAGAAAATTAAGTCGCTTAGTTTAACTCCAAATATTATTCATGCCCATGATTTAAACATGTTACCCCTGGGTAAAAAAATCAAGCGCACTTATAAATCAAAGCTTATTTATGATTCTCATGAATTATATGTTTACAGAAACAAACCATATATTACGCCAAATTGGTTTAAAAAATTAGAAACGGGAGTCGAAAGACGAAATATTAAACATGCTGACAAGGTAATAACGGTTAGTCAATCCATAGTTGAACATTTACAGAAGACCTATAAAATTGATACTCCCGAACTTATTATGAATGCTCCTTCAAAAAAATCTAAACAGGAACTATCACCAAAAAATAATTTTAGAACATTACTAAATGTCTCAGATGATAAAAAAATATTGATTTATTCTGGGGCTATTTCATTTAATAGGGGATTAGATAAAATAATAGAAGCATTAAAAAATATTCCAAATGCTTATTTGATTTATTTAGGAAGAGGTAATGAAAACTTTAAAATGTATTTAGCTGAAACCGCAAAATTAAACCAAGTAGACAATCGGTTTACCATGTATGGACCAGTTAAACCATATGAAGTTACTTCTTTTGTGCAAAGTGCTGATATTGGTGTTGCTCCTATTGAAAATGTATGCTTAAGTTATTATTACTGTGCACCAAATAAAGTATTTGAATATATCCAAGGAGGAATTCCTGTTGTTGCAAGTAATTTCCCCGATTTAAAAATGGTGGTAGAAGATAACAAAATTGGAACTACTTTTAATCCAGATAGCCCTTTAGATATAGCTGAAAAAATAAACACTATTTTAAATGATGATGAATTACTGAGATTATTTAAAAGTAATACGCATAACTTAAAAGACAAATATAAATGGGAAAACGAACAAACTAAATTGTTAGCTTTGTACAAAGAATTGAATTAAATGCTTGCATTCATTAATCAAATAAAAGGAGTTCTTTCTCGTCAAGATTTATTAAAATACTTGTTAAAAAGTGATTTAAAAGTTCGCTATAAAAACAAGGCTTTAGGTTTTTTATGGGCAGTTTTGGATCCTTTTTTTATGATGCTTATTTATATTGTTCTTGTTAAATTTATCTTTCAAAGAGGTGGTCCTCAATACCCCATTTTATTATTTACAGGCTTACTATCGTATAGATGGTTTATGTTTAGTACTGGAAATAATGTATCTGTGTTAGTTAAAAACAGTAAACTCTTACAAACCGTTAAGTTTCCTTTTAGTGTATTAGTAATAAATGAGGTTAACATTGGTTTGTTTAATTTTTTACTTGGACTTATCGTTCTTGCTCCTATGCTATTTATTTTTGATGCAGAAATTTCTTGGAATTTATTGTGGTTACCTGTTATAATCTTTGTTCAATTTGTGTTTACTTTTGGTGTTGGATTGTTGTTAAGTGTTTCTGGATTATATTTTAGAGATTTACAGCATATTCTCCTGTTTGTATTAAGAATAATACTTTATTTATCTCCAATATTATATGAGATCTCTTATATCCCTGAGCGGTATAAACAACTATATCTAATTTGTAACCCTTTTGCCTCTATGATAGATAGCTATAAAAACATTCTTGTTAAAGGAGTTCCTCCAAATAGTTATTTCTTAATATTTGTTGCATATGCTTTTATATTTTTAATTATTGGAGGATACTTTTTTCAAAAAAGAGAGCACAATTTTGCTAAAGACGTATGATAGAAACTGATAATATAATTGAAGCAAAAAATCTTGGTATTAAATACAAGGTTAGCAAATTTAGACGAAGTTCTGTTAAAGATTTAGTGAAAAATGTAGCGAAAAGAAACTCGCTAAAATCAAAAGGAGAGTTTTGGGCTTTAAGTGATCTTTCTTTTAACATTAAAAGAGGAGATATAGTTGGTGTTTTAGGAAAAAACGGATCAGGCAAAAGTACACTTCTAAGAACCATTGCAGGTATTTATTTACCAGATAAAGGCTCTATTAATATTGATGGTACTGTTTCTTCAATGCTAACACTAAGCTCAGGTTTTAGAGATGATTTAAGTGGTGTAGAAAACATTTATCTTACTGGTGTTGTTACTGGCTTTACCGAAAAAGAAATCGAAGCTGCATTTAAAGAAATTGTTGAATTTTCTGAAATTGGTGATTTTATTTATCAACCCGTTAAAAGTTATTCTTCAGGAATGAAAGCTAGATTAGCTTTTTCAATTGCTACATCTCTAAAAAGAGACATTATGTTGGTTGATGAAATTTTAGGAGTGGGTGATTTTAAATTTCGTGAAAAAAGTAAAAACAAAATGCTAGACCTAATGAATAGCGACATTACAGTTTTACTTGTAAGCCATGATGCTGAAACTATTAAACAATATACAAATAACTGTATCTGGATACACGAAGGCGTATTAAAAGCTTCTGGAACTACTGATGAAGTATTAAACCTTTATCATAATTCTTAAATTGAAATCAAGAGAGGAAATACAACAATTTTTATGGGAAATTGAAGAAAAATTCCCTGTTAATTCTTGGGAAATAAATAACATTAAAATTTGGCCGTATCTAAGAATTAAGCTTGGTACTTTAATGTTAATTAAGCATGAGAAAAGCTTTGCTAGAAAATCTCAAGTATTTGAATTTAAACCCCAAAATAAACTATCTAAGCTTTTTTACTTTTTTAAAAGTTATTTCAAGCTCACCTTTTTAAAGAAAAGAGAATACTTATTTACTTCAAACTATGCACATAGAGCTTTATACAATAATGAGCTACACAATAAATTCTACGATCCAATAACGCTAGGAAACATAAATTCTTTTATGTATTTGGAGCATAATGCCCAAAACTATTATATCGATAATAACGCTTTTACAAATGCAAACAACACTTTCTTTTTTGAAGATTTTCACTATTACAACAAAATAAAGCATCATCTGCTTAAGAAATTCAACCTAACTAACAGTTATAATTTACAATTCAAAGGGTATGATGATTTTTTAAAAATGTTAGAAATTCAAGACAAATCCATAAAATTAAATGATCTTGAATTGACTGCATTAGAAAGCTTCTTCAATAAAATTTTTCTTTATCAAAAAACTTATGAAAGAATACTTAAGAAAATGAAGCCAAAAGCAGTATTAGAAATCTGTTATTATTCTATAAACAGTATGGCGCTTAATTTGGCAGCAAGAAAACTTAATATACCATCAATTGAAATTCAACATGGACCACAACCCACAGCTCATTTTGCATATGGTGATTGGATAAAAATTCCTAAACAAGGATACAGCTTACTTCCAAAGTTTTTTTGGAACTGGGATAAAAATGCAAATGAAGTATTAAACAAATGGACTGAAAAACAAGATTTTCATAAAGCCTTTTTAAATGGAAATCCATGGAATTATTTTTTTAAAGATAAAGAAGGTGAAAAAAACATAATATTATATTCTTTACAACCTTTTGATAATGAGACT